>JAZKST010000018.1:0-64875 GCA_036625905.1 Haloarculaceae archaeon | reverse complement strand
TTGGCCCATCTCAAGCGTAGTCGAAGAGTTGCGATCACTCCTCGCGGCTCGCTCCGTTCGCCGCTCGGGTGAAGGTGGTCCCCACTACGTTCGGACCACCCTGCTGCTCGCGGGACGCCTCGCTCCTCCCCGCTCGCATATCGGAGACGCTCCCTTCGGTCGCGTCTCCCTACTCCTCCGCGAGCGCCGCCACGTCATCCTCGTCGGGGTCCTCGGGGAGCCGCTCGATGCAGTCGTAACACAGGAACTGCTCCGAGCCGTCCGCGAGTTCGAGCGTCAGCCCCCCCGTCCGGTCGCCGTCGAACGACCAGAGGTTGGCGATGCCGCCGGCGATCCGCACGGAGCGACCACAGCCGTCGCACGGCTCGCTGGCCATGAGGGGACGTGAGCCGGCGTGGGCAAAGCGCTTGTGACTACCGGCCCGTCGGCGGGTTCAGGAAGAGGGCGTCGGTGACGGCGGCCGCCCCGCACAGGGACGCCACGACCAGCGACGCCCGGGACGGGCAGCGCCGTCCCGAGGACGAACGAGCAGAGAAAGGCCAGGAGGATGACGAGCAGCGTCAGGTCGTAGCGCGAGAACGACCGGAGGGGACCGAACGGCGTTCGACGGTCGGTACGCGCGGCGTCCGGGTCGATGCTGATCGCCACACCGGACCACCTCGTCAGTTGAAACCACCGGTACCGTGCACCAAAAACTTACTCGGCGGACGGAACGAATACACCTCGCAGTTCTCCAGTGAGTGCACAGAACAGCTAGAAAACTCATGAAAATAACACAGAGAAGTTTCCCACCCGGCGACGGTCGTCCGCGCTCTGCGCCTCCGACATCGTGATCTCCCGGGGCGTCGGGTCGGGAGACGGTCGGCGAGGCTCGCCGCGGCTCCTCCTCGGCCGCCCGAAGGAGGGGACTTAACCGGCGAGGAGTCCTCGACTCCTGTATGCGAGTTCTCGTCACCGGGGCCACCGGGTTCGTCGGCGGGCGGCTCGTGCCCGCGCTCCTCGAGGCGGGACACGACGTGGCCGCTCTCGTCCGGGACCCCGACCGGTACGACGCGCCCGCGGACGTGACCGTCCGGTCGGGCGACCTCCTCGAACCCGGGAGTTTCGAGGCGGCGCTCGATGGCGTGGACGCCGCCTACTACCTGGTCCACTCGATGCACGCCGGCGCCGACTACGCCGAGCGGGACCGCCGGGCGGCCCACAACTTCGCGAAGGCCGCCGACGAGCACGGCGTCGACCGAGTGGTCTACCTCGGCGGGCTGGGCGAGGAGCGCGACCGGCTCTCCGAACACCTCCGGTCCCGCCGCGAGGTCGAGTACGTCCTCGGGAACCACGGCTTCGACCTGACGACGCTCCGGGCGGCGGTCATCATCGGTGACGGTAGCGCCTCCTTCGACGTGGTCCACCAGCTCGGCAAGCGGCTCCCGCTGATGATCGCTCCGAAGTGGGTCCGCACGCCCTGCCAGCCCATCGCCGTCGACGGCGTCGTCGCGTACCTGGTGGGCGTCCTCGACAGCGAGGCGACACGGGACGACACCTTCGAGGTCGGCGGGCCGGAGGTGCTCACCTACGAGGCGCTCATCCGTCGGACGGCCCGCATCGCCGGCCGGCGCGAGCCGTACGTCCTCCCGGTTCCGGTGCTGACGCCGAAGCTCTCTGCCTACTGGCTCGGGCTGGTGACGGAGGTGCCGACGAGCGTGGCCCACCCGCTCATCCTCGGGCTGAAGAACCCGGTCGTCGTCACCGACCACCGCATCGAGGAGCTCGTTCCGGTGGAACCCACGCCGTTCGACGAGGCGGTCCGGCAGGCGCTCGGCGAGGACGCGGCTGGGGGGAGCGAGCCCACGGCGGAGGAAGGGGCGGAGTGCGAAACGGCGCCCTCGGGGGACGGGGCGAAGGTGCAGTAGATGGGCGGGCCCACGGAGTACGACGACCACCCGGAGCACGGCGAGCGCGTCGACCGACCGGACTACGGCGAGACGTGGGTGTACGAGAGCATCGTCGGGGCGCTCCCGGGTATCGACCTCCCGCGGCCGGTCGCGGTCGGCATCCAGCTGCTCGTCTTCGAGGCCGGCGTCCTCCTGCTGGCGTGGTACTACGACCTCTGGACGGCGGCGGTCGCCGGCACCGCGGCCGTCCTCGTCGCGGCGGCCGGGAGCGTCGAGATGCTCCGAATCGGCTCGCTCGCCCGCTCGGTCGACGCCCCCGAGTCCTACCGCCGGCTGCTGTTCGGGTCGAGCATCGAGGTGGTGCTCGCGGTCCTGGCGTACGTCGCACTCGTCACCCACCTGTTCGTCTTCGACCCGCGGGCGGGCGGGCCGACGCTCGTCGAGTCCCTGCTCGGCCCGGACCCGCCGGTCGCGGTGGTCTACCTCGCCCTGCTCGTGCTGTGGGACGTCTGCTACCGCATCGGCACCGGCTGGTGGGCCTCCGTCGTCGCACTCTGGCGCTCGGCGCGGTTCCGGTTCGACGCCGGAACCGTGCGGACCCTGCGGCGTGCGGACCTCGAGACGATGGGGTTCGGCCTCGTCCAGCTCCTGCTCGCCCCCTTCCTCGTCGATCACCCGGTGCTGCTGGCGGCGCTGGTCGGCCACGTCCTCGCCGTGACGGCCGTCACGGGACTCTCGATCGTCCTGCTACACCGCAGGCGGCGCGAACCGGCGGTCAGCGCGAGGACTTGATCCGCTCGAACTGCTCGAGAAGTGCCTCGGTCGAATCCCCGGAATCGTACTCGATGGTCCCCCGGTAGTTCGTCCGCTCGTCGTCGAAGTCGGCGTCGACCTGGCTGGCCTTCCGCTCGCGGCGCTCGTGCTCGTCCTCGTCATAGGCACCCATTGACATGGTAACTACACACTCACTTGCGAAACGGCAATAATCAATCTGTCGGAAGGATTCGGGGATCGGGCGACGGGAATCAACGCCGGTCGGAACCGGTAAACCCCCCCGAACCGTAGAGCGACCGTGGCTGGTCCCCTCCGTTTCCGTCGCTCTCGCGGGTCGTGGTCGCGAGACCACGTGGTCAGAACGCTCCACCGCCCGCTCGACGCCAATCTCGGCGCGACGATGGAGTCGCCGTGGTTCGACCCGCCTGCGGGCTACGAGGCCGTCCGGTTCGAGATGCACAACGGCGACTTCGCCCTGTTCTGCTGGGGCGACGACGGCGCCTACTGGCTGGGCAACACCGAGACGCCCGAAACCCTCTGGCGCACCGACAAGGAGACCTTCGAGGAGGTGCCGTACCCCGTCAGCCGGTGGGCACAGCGCGAACTGCTCGCCCGCATCGAGACGACCGATCCCTGGCTGACCGAGTACGAGCACGTCGCCTGGTTCTTCCTGCCCGTCTTCTGCTCGAAGGACGGACGGGACACCACGCGAGCGTTCTTCCGCGAGCACGCCGCGGGGTTCCCCGACGCGACGAGCGAGGAGGCGCTCGCGTTCGTCGACGCGCTCCTCGCGACGGGGTGTCTCGACGACTACCGCTACGAGATGGCCTCGAAGCTGGGCACCTCGGCCGGCACCGACCTCACCCGGATGGCCGCGACGATGGGCGAGTTCATCGTCGCCAAACTGCTCTTCGACGCGGGCGTCGAGTTCGAGCCCGAGGTCGAGCTCGACAGCGGCCACGCGCTGGACTTCCGCGTCGACGGCCAGCACCTCGTCGAGGTGACCCGGCCGCTCCCCCCGACCCGGCGGTCCCGAGCCGACACCGCCGTCGCCGCCGTGAGACAGACCGGCCGGTCCAAGACCCGGGCACAACTGGACAAGCATCCGGGGACGACGCTCGTCATCGACTGCTCCTCGTTCCGCGACGACGAGTGGGTCGCCGTCCGTGCCGAGCGACCGGACGTCGGCTACCGGCCGACGGTCGTCTTCCGGGCCCGGCCCGACGGCCCCGTCGAGGGCTACCGGGTCGGGACCGTCCCGTTCGACCTCTCCGGGGCGATCGACTGGGTGGACGGGTAGACCCCGGACCCGCCCGCCCCGGCGACCGCCGAGACTCGTACGGACGGTTGTAACGATTTGCCGGTGGTCGCCCGGACGGGGTCGGCGATCACCGGTAAAGGACTACAACCGTCCGTATCAAAGGTCCGGTTGCGCTTCCACGGGACGTAAGTCTCCGGCCACGCTTCTCGGACCCATGCCCGACCGGCTGACCCGTCGCGGCGTTCTCGCGGGCACCGGTGTCCTCTCGCTCGTCGGCTGTCTCGGCGATGCCGGCCGCTCGAACGCCCCGGAGGGGATCACCGACCCTCCAGCAGGGACCGCCCTCGACGGCGCGCCGGTGGTGTCGTTCGCCGCCGAGGTACTCCGGTCGTTCACCGACGAACACCCCGCTGGCCTCCGGCTCGTGCTCGTGAACGAGGGCGAGGAGCCACTGGTGGTTCGATGGAACGTCTCCGACGGATAGGGCGGGCCGTTCAACGCCGTCTGGGGGGTACAGCGGGACGGCGAGGCCGAGGTCGGCGTCTTCCGGCGGGACGGGAGCGCTGCGCTCTGCGTGCCGGGCGACGGCAGCCCGATCCCCGAGACACCCGCCGACGGGTGCTGGGCGCCGCCGTGCGAGGCGGTCGACCTCCCGTCGAGTCACGGCCGGTTCGAGCTATCCCCGGACGAGTCGAACGCCGACGAGTACGTCGTCCTCGACGGGATCGACGGGGAGTGCCTACAGCCGGGAACGTACGTCTTCGATGAGGATCGAGCGGGTGTCGGCGCGAGCGTCGCCCGGGGGACGATCACCGACGCGTCCGTGAGGACCGAATCAAAGTGGCACTCGCTGTGTCGGTGCCTCACGCTGTCGATAGACGAGGGCGGAAACATCACGGCCACGGCCGAGGCGGCTGTCGCCCCCCCGGACGCGCCGGAGGGGGGCGGCTCGACGGCGGGGACGACCCCCGAACCCGTCACCCGGGTGGATCGATCCAGGGAGTGAACCCGCGATGCGTATCCCGGCCCGTAGTGCTCGCCGGCGTCGCGCGTCCGCGGAGCGAGGACCTCTCCCCCGCGTGGCACTACTCCGACTCGGGTTCGCGGTCCCGGTCGACCGCCCGGTCCGGTTCGGGCTCGGGCTCCGGGACGCCCGCACCGTTCGTCCCGTCGCCCATCGCGCTCACCTCTGCGAGCGTCTCCTCGATGTCGTCGAGGCCGAGCATCTCGCGGGTCTCGGCGCCGAAATCGAGGCTCTCCATGGGCCGGGAGCCGACGCGGACCTCACTGCCGGTGAGGTGCCGGCCGTAGCGGCCGACGAGGGAGGTGAGCTCCTGGGGGAGGACGAACGTCGTCGAGGCCCCCTCGCCCATGCGCTTGAGCGTCTCCATCCCCTTGTCGACGATCGCCCGCTCGCCCATCGACTCGGCCGCCCGCGCCCGGAGCACCGTCGAGACGGCGTCACCCTGCGCCTCGAGGATCTGGGACTGCTTCTCGCCCTGTGCCCGGACGATGTTCGACTGCTTGTCCCCCTGGGCGCGCTCGATGGCGGAGCGGCGCTCGCCCTGTGCCTCCAGGATCATGGCGCGGCGCCGGCGCTCGGCGGCGGTCTGCTGCTCCATCGCCGACTGGACGTCCCGCGAGGGCTTGACCTCGCGGACCTCGACGCTCTCGACGCGGACACCCCACTCGTTGGTCGGGCCGTCGATCTGCGTCCGGATGCGGCGGTTGATCTCGTCGCGTCGCGAGAGCGTCTCGTCGAGTTCCATGTCGCCCAGCACCGCCCGCAGCGTCGTCTGGGCGAGCGCGAGGGTGGCCCGCCGGTAGTCGTCGACCTCGAGGAACGCCCGCTCGGCGTCCATCACCCGGATGTAGACGACGGCGTCCGCCGTCACCGGGGAGTTGTCCCGCGTGATGGCCTCCTGCCGGTCGACGTCCAGCGTCTCCGTCCGCATGTCGTACCGGTAGGTACGCGAGACGAACGGCGGGATGAAGTGAATACCCGGCTCGAGGATGGCCTGGAGGTCGCCGAACACCGTCAGCGCGCGCTTCTCGTAGGCCTGGACTATCTCGACGCTGTCACTGACGACGAGCACCGCGAGCGAGAGCAGCACCAGCCCGACGACCGTCGCCGCGTTGATACTGACGAGACCGAGCGCGAACCCGAGCACGACGGCGACCCCCAGCACCAGGAACAGCGTGTTCCGCGTCGAGCGGCGCTCGGCCTCGGAGGCCATCGAGGAGTCGTCGCCCTCGACGTCCGCGCCCTCGCCACCGCCACCGCCGCCACCGACCGCGCCGCTCCCGCCACCGCCCTCGAGTTCCTCGACGAGGCGACCGAGCTGGTAGAAGACGCCGTCGCGGTCGCGACCTGACATACACCTTCTCGGGGGAGGCGACGCTTAACGCTTGTGCGGATCGGGGGGTCTCTCGCCCCCCGCGAGGTCGTCGCCGACGCCGACGGGACCCGGACGCCGTCGACCCCGGCGACCGGGGAGCTACCCGAGACGGCTCCGGAGCGTCTCGGCCGTCGCCTCGCCGACGCCCTCGACGCCCGTCAGCTCCTCGGCGGACGCCTCGCGGACCCCCGCGACGCTGCCGAACCGCCGGAGGAGTCGCTTCCGGAGCTCCGGACCCACCCCCGGCACGTCGTCGAGTGCCGTCCGCACCTCGTCCCGCACCTGTTGGTGGTAGGCGACCGCGAACCGGTGGGCCTCGTCGCGGATCCGCTGGAGCAGGTGAAGGTGGGACGCGTCGTCCGGCCAGTCGTGGACCCCGTCGGGCGCGACGACCAGTTCCCGCTCCTTCGCGAGCGCGACCACGGGGACGTCCCACCCCACCTCGGCGAGGGCGTCCCGTGCGGCGCCCAGCTGGCCCTCGCCGCCGTCGACGAGCAACAGGTCCGGGTCCGGCCGGTCGTCCCGGCCCTCGACAGCGCGTGCCGCCCGCCACCGGACGAGCTCGCGGGTGTTCGCGTAGTCGTCGTTCTCGTCGGCGAGCCGCTTGCGCCGGTAGCCGCTCTTCTCCGTGGAGCCGTCGACGAAGCGGACGTTCGAGCCGACGGCCGCCCGCCCGCCCGCGTGGCTCACGTCGAACCCCTCGATGCGTTCGGGGCGTCGTGGGAGCGAGAGGGCGTCCCGGAGTTCGGCGGCCGCGTCGTCCGCGCCCGTCCGCCGGCGGGCGTTCTTCAGTGCGAGTTCGACGAGCGTCGCCTCCCGGCCCGCGCCCGGCACCCGGACCGCCACCCCCTCGCCCTCGAGCCACTCGACCACCTCGCGGTCGTCGGGCCGCTCGGCGAGGAGCACGGCGTCCGGCAGGTCTCGCTCGGCGTAGTACTGGGTCAGGAACGCCGAGAGCACCTCCGCGACCCGACCCGCGCCGTCCGCGCCATCGGCGTCGGCTCCGTCCGTCCCGTCGGCTCCGTCCGTTCTCCCGTCAGCATCCCCGGCCGTGCTCGATGCATCGAGGTCCATCCGGTGTCGCTCGCGGTCGACCAGCTTCCCGTCGGCGCTGTGGAGCCGGGCCACCGTCGCGTTCCCGCCCTCGACCGCCGCCGCGAGCACGTCGACGGCCCGCTCGTCCCGGGAGACCACCGCCTCGGCCCCGCCCCCGTGGAACGACTCCACCGCCTCCAGCCGGTCCCGGAGGTTCGCCGCCCGCTCGAACTCCTCGTTCTGCGCCGCGCGCTCCATCTCCCGCCGGAGCGGGTCGGACAGCACGCCCGTCTCGCCTCCCAAAAATCGCCGGACGCTCTCCACGTCCGCGAGGTATTCATCACTGCGTATCTCCCCCGTGCAGGGCGCGGTGCAGAGCCCCATCTCGTAGTCGAGACAGGGGCGCTCGCGCCCCGCGTACTTGTGATCCGAGCACCCCCGGAGCCCGTAGGTCTCCCGGAGCGCCTTGACCACCGTCTCGACCGTCGAGACGCTCGTGTACGGCCCGAACACCGCCGCCCCCTCCTCGGGGTCGCGCGTCACCTCGATGCGCGGGGCGGGGTGGTCTGTCAGCTGGACCATCGGATAGGACTTGTCGTCCTTCAGCCGGACGTTGTAGCGGGGCTGGTGCCGTTTTATCAGGTTCGCCTCCAGCAGCAGCGCCTGCGTCTCCGTGTCCGTGACCGAGAAGTCGATCCGGTCGGCCCGGTCGACCATCCGCCGGATGCGCTCGCCCCGCGGGTCGGCGTACGACCGCACCCGGTCCCGGACGTCGACGGCCTTCCCCACGTAGAGGACGGTACCGTCGCCGTCCTCGAACTGGTAGACGCCCGGCTCGCGGGGGAGATCGTCCGCACGCTCGCGGACCGCGGCGGCGTCCATCAGTGGTGGGTGGTCGCGGACGGAAAAGAGGGTGACGTGTCGTACCGAGCGTCCGGTCCGTATCAGTCCCCGGCCGCCGGGGCTGCCCGTACCTCGCGAACGTACGCGAGGAAGTCGTCGAAGATCCGCTTGGTCTCAGCGGCCCGCGAGAAGTTCGACTCGGTGACGTCCTCGAGCACCGCGGAGAGCTGCTCGTCGCTCACGTACGCCTCGCTCTCCTTGCCCTCGGCGACCGACCGGGCGGTGTCCAGGTCGTACTCGGGGTGGGACTGCATCCCGAAGACGTGGTCGTGTCGGAAGCCGTGGATCCCGTGGTCGTTCTCCGCCGTGAGGCTCGCGCCCGGCGGGAGCTCGGTCACCGCGTCCGAGTGGGTGGTGAAGACGAAGAACTCGTCGTCGAGGTCCCCGTGGATCGGGTCCTCGCGGCCCGCGTCGGTCCGCCGGACCGTCCGGTAGCCGAGCTCGTACTCGCCCATGTCCTCGACGGTCCCGCCGAGGACGTCCGCGAGGAGCTGGTGGCCGAAACAGACGCCCAGCGCCGGGATACCCCGGTCGATGGCCTCGGCCACCCACTCGCGGGTCGCGGGCAGCCACGGCTCGTCCCAGTAGACCGACGAGGCCGAGCCGGTGACGACGAACCCGTCGTAGTCGAAGCCGTCGGGGTACTGCTCCTCGGTGAGGACGAACTCGGCGAGGTCGGCGTCGAGTTCGCGCCGGAAGTTCCGGCGGGTGGGGTCGACGCTGTGGGAGGCGTTCAGCAGGGCGAGCCGCGGGCGGTCGCTCATGTGCCCCCGCTTGTGTGTGGGTCGTCTTACAGGTTTCGGCTCGGATCGCGTGTCGGGAGGTTCGGGGGCAACCGCTCCCGTCGCCGCGAGCCGTCACCGCCGGGCGTGGACCGCGTCGAGCTCCCCGACCGTCGGGGCGTTCACCACCGTGACCGCCCTCCCCCGCCGGACGACCCGAAAGGCGTCGGCGTAGGGGCCGGACTCGACGACGTAGACGCCGTCATCGCGCTCGACCGCCCCGTGCTCGTCGAGCACCGCGCGGTAGCCCTCGAGGAACTCCCGGGCGTCCCGCTCTGTGTCCCAGACGGTCCGCCAGACGTAGGCGTCCTCGCCGTCGGTCCCCCGGTAGGGGACCACCGTGTCCCCGCCCCACCCCGCCGAGAGCCGCTGGTCGTAGCGGTAGGTCGGGTGGTCCTCGGGGAGGACGCCGTTCGCCCAGAAGGTCGCATATATGGTCGCCTCGCCCGCGGTGTCCGTCTCTCGCTCCAGGTCGAACCGTTCGAAGCCCCCGCCCGACCGGTCCGGGACGGTCACCTCGACGGGTCGGTCCTCGGGGTACCGCTCGGGGTGGATGACCTGCTCGGTACTCTCGGGGAACGCGTCGTAGGCGTCGTTCACGGCCGCCCAGCCCCCCCGCTCGCGGAGCGCCCCGACGAACCCCGGCCCGGCGGCGTAGGGAGCGAACACCGTGACGAACACGCCCCGGTCGAACGACCCGCCGCTCCCGCCGCCCCCACCCCCCGAGCGTTCGGGCCGGGGGATGCACTCCCACTCGGCGTCACACCGGGACTCGTACTCGGCCTCGACGGCGTTGGCGTCCCCCTCGACGAGACCGTCCTCGGCGAGGTCCTCGTCCTGTGTCCCCCCGCCGTCACCGAGCGAGAGGTGCTGGTCCTGGAGAGCGTGGACGAGCTCGTGGGCCAGCGTCGCCCTGTCGAGCATCGGCGTCTCGGCGTCGCTCACCACGACGATTCGGTCCTCCCGGGGGGAGTAGAACCCGACGACCGACGCCGAGAGCACGGTGTCGAACGCGTCGGCGACGGTGACGTCCTCGCCGACGAGGAACGTCGCCTCCCACACCTGGTCGTTCCAGCGACCGTACGCCTCGTCCCGGGACCCGCCGCCGTCCCGACGCTCGCGGTACGCCTCGCGGGAGATCACCTCGACGGGGACGGGCTCGGTGAACTCCAGCCCCCGTATCAGCTCGACCCGGGCCATCGTCCGGGCGACGACCGCCTCGCGCTCGCTCGCGTTCAGCCCGTCGCTCGCGTTCACTGCGAGCGGGTCGTCGTACCGGTACCCGTCCTCCCATCCCAGGCGCTCCTCTCCGGCGGGCGCCCGGTCGTCGAGGAACGACGCGCCGAACGTACACCCAGAGAGGACGACCAGGAGTGCAACGGCGAGCGCGAGGGCGCCGGCCCCTCGGGTCACGACGCGTGCACCTCCTCGAGGTCCTCGACGGTCGGCGCGTTGACGACCGTGACCGTATCGCCCGTCCGCGTCATCCGGAAGGCGTCGGCGAACGGGCCGTCCTCGACGAGGTAGGTCCGGGGTGCGACCTCGCGCCCGCCGTGGTGGAGCCGGAGCAACGTCCCGTAGGCCCGCTCGAACGCCCGGGCCTCGCTCTCGTTCTCCCAGACGAGTCGCCAGACGTAGGCATCCTCGCCGTCGGCGTCCGCCACCGACCCGTCGTTTCGGGCGTACACGACGAGTGCGTCCCCCTCCCACCCCGTCGAGAGGCGGTGGCGGTAGTCGGTGTCGACCCGGCTGTCGCCCCGTTCGACGAACCCGTTCGACCAGAACATGACGTGGACGCCCGACTCGCCTGCGGTTTCGCGCCCGACGTGGGTCCAGTTCGGACCCGACCGGTCCCGGACGGTCGCGTTCGCGGGGCGGTCGTCGGGGTATCGCTCGGGGCGGATGACCTGTCCGCTCGCCCGGGGCGGGTCGGCGTACGCGTCGTTCACGGCCGTCCAGTCCCCGCCCGAGCGGTTCCGCAACGCCTCGACGAACCCGGCCCCGGTGACGTACGGCTGGACGAACGCGAGGTAGACCCCCGGATGGCGGGCGATAGCGTCGCCGTTCGGGCGCGTCCGCGGGACATCGAGACACGACCACTCGCCGCCGCATCGCGACCGGTAGGTCCGCTCTACGTACACCGGGTCGCCCTCGGTCAGTCCCTGCGTCCCGACGCGGGCGTCGAACGTGTCGGCGTCGTAGTTCCGGTCGAAGTGCCGGTCCTGGAGGGCGTGGACGAGCTCGTGGGCCAGCGTCCCCGTGTCGACCCGCGGGCTGTCGTCGTCGCTCACGAGGACGATCCGTCCCCCGTCCGTCGGCGTGTAGTAGCCGACGACGCCGCCACCGAACACCTCGCTCACCGCGGCCGTCGCGTTCCCGTCCTCGCCGACGAGGAACAGCGCCTCCCAGAACGCCTCCGTCACCCGCGGATCCCGGCGCTCGACGAACCGCACGTCGCGTTCGTGGAACACCTCCCGCGAGACGACCTCGACGGGGACGGGCTCGGTGAACTCCAGCCCCCGTATCAGCTCGACCCGGGCCATCGTCCGGGCGACGACCGCCTCGCGCTCGCTCGCGTTCAGCCCGTCGCTGGCGTTCACCGCGAGCGGGTCGGTCGCGGCGTAGCCGGCCTCCCACCCGAGGCGGTCGTCTGGGGCGTCGGGCGAGGGAGTCGGCCCGGGGGACGAGGGGGGCGAGGGGGGCGTCGGGGTGGGAGTCGCGGGAACCGCCGTCGGCGACGTTCTCCCCGGTGTCGGCCCGGCGAAGTACCCACACCCGGCGAGGAGACAGCAGACCGCGAGCAGGGCGGCGAGGGTCACACGGCGGGAGGCGCTCATCGGGACGGTGGCGTCACGACGGGGGCGTGTAGCCGTCGTAGACCTCGCCCAGGTCCCCCTCGGAGGGCGCGTTGACTATCGTGACGGCGTCACCCTCGACGTCGATGTAGAAACTGTCCTCGAACGGGCCCGAGTCGATCCGCCAGTGGTTCGGGCTGCCGGAGACCCGGTCGCCGCCCCAGTGGGCCAGCAGCTGGCGGTAGCCCTCGAGGAACTCCTCGGCCTCGGCCGGGGAGTCCCAGACGACCCGCCAGACGTACGCCGTCTCGTTGGCGCCGGCCTCGGGGTTCGTGTAGACGTGTAGTCGGTCGCCGTCCCAGCCGTCGGTGACGGAGAGGCCGTAGTTCAGCGGGTCCGAGCTGTTGACGTTCCCGTCGGCGTCGACGTTGAGCCACTCCCGGGGGGAGACCACCCGCGAGTCGTTGTAGTCGTCGTACAGCGTGTAGGCGAACATCGAGGAGAGCGCCGACTGGCCGAGCGTGGCGTAGGCGGGCCGGAGGCTATCGGGACGCGGCGGGTCGGGCCGGACTCGCTCCCAACCCCCGGAGTTGGTGTCCGCGAGACTGACGTTCACCGGTTCGTCCGCGCCGTACCGCTCCGTATGGATGATCTGCTCGGCGCTCGACGGGACGTTCGCGTAGAGCTCGTCGACAGCGGCCCAGCCGCCCTGCCGGTAGCGCGACTCGACGAAGCCGGGACCCTCGCTGTACGGGAAGAAGTTCACGAAGTACACCCCGAGGTGGAGGTCACCGCCCTCGCCGTCCCCGGCGGTCGAGACGCTCAGACAGTCCCACTCGGCCGTACACCGCTCGCGGTAGCGGTCCTCGACGAGGTTCGCCTCCCCCTCGATGAGCCCGCTCTGTCCGTTGTACGCGTCACGGGTCGGCGCGCGGTAGCTGGTCAGGTCGAAGTTCTGGTCCTGGAGGGCGTGGACGAGCTCGTGGGCCAGCGTGAACTCCGTGTTCAGCGTCGGGTTCTCGGACTCGCTGACGACGACGATCTCGTCCTCGGTCGGGGAGTAGAACCCGAGGACGCTCGACCCCCGGTTCCGGTTCTGGACGGCCAGCGCGCCGCGGTCCTCGCCGATTAAAAATAGCGCCTCGAACTTCGTGTTGTCGAAAGCCCGGAACGCGGCCGTGTAGTTGGCGTCCCCGCCGGCGAACTCCCGGCGGTAGGTCTCGCGGTCGATCACCGTGACGGGGACCGTCTCGGTGAACTCCTCCTCCCGGACGACCTCGACGCGGGCCATCGCGCGGGCGACGGTGAGGTTCAGTTCCGTCGAGTTCAGGCCGTCCTCGGGCGCGATGTCGAGGGACTCGTTGTACCAGACGCCGGCCTCCCAGCCGAGGCGGTCCTCGGGGGGATCGGCGAAGTCGAACGAGAAGGCGGACGCGTCGTCCGTCCCCGTCCCCGTCGGCGTGGGTGTCGACGGCTCCGGCGTGTCGACCGGCGCGTCGGTCCCGGTCGGCTGCGGGGTCGACTCGGGCGCGGGGGAGCCCTGGAAGCCGGTGCTGCAGCCGGCGAGAACGAGCGCCAGCGCGAGCGCCAGCGCGGGGAGGGTTCGCATATCGCTACCGAAGGGCGTCGGGGTCAAAAGCTCCGCGGACGACCGCCCGACGGCGTCCGACCGCCCCTACGGTCGTGCGCACCTATCCTGGGGGATCTTCGGAACCATCGGCGGTTCGAGACCGATACGACGGACTCGGATCCGCGAGGCGGTAACGAGTCACGCACGACCGTACCCGTCCCCCCGGTCGAGAGCTACGGGAGGACCGCGCGGGCCCGTTCGCCGTCCCAGGCGAGGTGACCCTCGACCCGGAGCTTCTCGACGTGGGCGCGGACCGTCGCCTCCGCGAGCCCGCGCACCCCGGACAGGTCCTTCTCGTATGCGGCGTCGGTGATCTCCGGGACCGTCGCCGCGCCGTCCCTGACGGCACCGAGGACGCGCTCCTCGCGGTCGCGGCGGTGGTCGATGAGTCGCCGGCAGGTCCCGCGCGGGTCCTCGATCGTCGGCCCGTGTGCCGGGTGGAGCCGAGGCGGGTCGCGCGCCCACAGCCGGCGGAGCGAGGAGACGTACGCCCGCATGTCCCCCGAGGGGTGGCCGACGACGACGCTCCCCTCGGCGACGGCGAGGTCGCCCACGAGGTACTCGTCGCCCTCCGCCCCGGGAAAGCGGAACCCGACGTGTTCGGGCGCGTGGCCGGGCGTGTCGATCACCTCGACGGTCCCCCCGCTCGTCTCGATGGTGGTCCCGCCGGCGAGCGTCCGGTCCGGCTCGATACCGGTGGCGTCCTCGAAATCGGCCTCCCGGCCGACCCGGCACCAGACGGTCGCGCCGGTCGCCTCCGCGTAGTGAGCGACGGCACCCACGTGGTCGGGGTGGTGGTGGGTGAGCGCGACGTGCCCCACCCCGTCGGCGAGGGCGTCGAGCCCGTCCACGCGTGCCGCCGGGTCCACGAGCAGGGCGCCCTCGCTACCGAGGACGGCGTCCTCGCTACCGAGGACGTACGCGTGTGTCTGCCCGCTCGGTGCCCGCGTCGGGACGCGACAGCTCACCGATTCGAGTTCCATACGGCGAGGCGGGAGCGCCGTCGACTTCTAGTTGACGAGGAAGTAGACCTGCTTGCGGGCGTCGCGGAAGGAGTAACGCGACCCGACGAGGTCGGCCTCGTCGAGCCGGTTCAGCGCGTACCGGACCGTCCGGTCGGGGAGGAGCGACTCCTCGGCGAGCTGGCCCTGCGAGAGCGGGGAGGCGTCCGCCAGTACCTTCGCGACCAGCTTGGCGCTCGGCGGGAGCTCCCGGAGCCGCTCGCGGAACTCCGGATCCGCCATCGGTGATTCGCCCTGCCCCGCACGCTCCTCCGTCGTCGTGCTCATACGTACACCGTGCCGTAGGACCTGGTAAAACTTCCCTATATGTATGACAAAACACTGCGGTGCAATACCATGTGTATAATGCACCCTATAATCGCTCGAGTGACAGATATTGCCGGGGAAGCGACCGTCGGGGCGGCCGGGAGGGCGGTTCCGGGGGTTTTCAGTACCGTTTTATGCCTCGCGCGGGCACCGAACCGTAGCGTGAAGGGACAGGAGTGGTACCAGGCCGACGAAGTGGCCGAGCGGTACGAGGACAAGCGGTTCTCGCGCGGCGGGCGGGTCATCGACCGGCGCGAGAAGGAGGCCGTCCTCGACGCCCTCGCCCCGCTGGAGGACCGGGAGGTCCTCGAGATCGCCTGTGGCACCGGCCGGTTCACCGTGATGCTGGCCGACCGCGGCGCGGACGTCGTCGGGCTGGACATCTCCGACGCGATGCTGGGGGAGGCCCGCGAGAAAGCCCGTACGGCCGGCGTGATCGACCACCTGGAGTTTACCCGGGGGGACGCGGCACGGCTCCCGTTCCCCGACGGCCACTTCGACGCCGTCTTCGCCATGCGCTTTTTCCACCTCGCTGACACCCCCGCGTCGTTCCTCTCGGAGATGTGCCGGGTGTCCCGCGACCGGGTGTTCTTCGACACGTTCCGGCGCTACTCCGCGCGGTCGCTCTACAACTGGCTGCTGCCGATGGGCTCGCGGCTCTACTCCAAGACCGAGGTCGAGCGCCTGCTCTCGGGGGCGGGTCTCCGCCTGGAGCGGGCCGACCACGACTTCCGGCTCCCGTTCGGTTTCTACCGCGAGGTGCCCGGGGAGGTCGCCGAGGCCGTCTGGCAGCTGGACACCGCGATCGGACGGACACCGCTCGGCCCGCCGCTCGCGTCGGTCTCCTACTGGGACGCCCGGGTGGTCTGATACGGTCGTACGTGCTTCGTTTCGCTTCACGCGTTCGAGTCGATCTCGCGACCGGAAAAGCCGACTGTGGCTCCTGCGAGCCGTGAACCGTGGTTCCGGGGTCTTTTTGCCCATCCGCCACACATGAGGTCTATGGACGTCTCGGTAGTTGTACCGACGCTGAACGGCCGCGAGCAGCTGGCGGCGTGTCTCGACGCCCTCGCGGCCAACGCGTCGGCCGCCGAGGTGGTCGTCGTCAACGGCCCCTCGGCCGACGGGACCAGCGGGATGGTCCGCGACCGGGACGACGTGGACGTGCTCGTGGAGATCGACGAGCGGAACGTGAACGTCGCACGCAACGCCGGATTCGACCGGGCGAGCGGCGACGTCGTCGCGTTCGTCGACTACGCGCTGGCCGTCGAGGACGGCTGGTTCGCGGCGCTCCGTCAGGGCATCGCGGCGGTCCCGGCCGACGGCGACCGGCGCGGCGGCGTCACCGGCCCGACCCACCGACAGCTCAGGGCGGGCGTCACCACCGAGAACGCCGAGATCCGGCAGATACGTGGCCGCGAGGTCCGCTACTTCAACGGCGGCAACGTCGCCTTCCGCCGGGAGGCCATCGAGGCCATCGACGGGTTCGACGAGTACCTGCGGACGGGTGGGGCCCGCGACGCCGCCCACCGGCTCGCGGGCCTCGACTACGAGGTGGCGTGGCGGCCCGGGATGTGCGTCCGTCGGGAGCTCGAGGCGGACGGCGGCCGCGAGGAGCGCGACTGGCGGTGGCGCTACCGCTCGCTGGCCTACCGGCTCGTGAAGAACTACGGGTTCCGCCCGGGCGTCGTCTACCGACTCCTCCGGCACGCGGGCGACGACGCCGTCGAGGGGCTCCGGAGGGTCGCCAGCGGCGAACGACGCCCCTCGAGCTGGTTCGCCAGCGGCCGGGACGTCGTGCGCGGGGGGGTTCGCGGGACCGCCGACGGCGTCCTCGCGCGGCTCCGGGATCGCGACCCGCGGCGCAACCCCAACGGCCGGTCGCGCCGGACCGACCGCGCCGTCACCGTCGACGACCGCCGGTGAGCGCGTACACCCCGGTCGAGGTGGCCTTCGCCCGCGACGGGACGCCCGTGTTCGGCTTCGAGACGGAGGCGGCCCGCGCCGACGACCCCCTCGAGTTCGAGTTCGTGACCGGTACGACGAGGCGACGCGCCACCGCCTCGGCGAGGTCGACGGGTAGGGCCGGCGGGTCACCCCTCCGGCCCCAGCGACGGGACCACCCGGGTCGGGTTGGCCTCGAACGCCCGGCGCATCGCGTCCTCGGGCACCGAGAGGGTCAGCAGCTCCATCACGCCGACGCTCGGGTGGACCGCGGGGGCGTCGCTGCCGAACAGCACCCGGTCGGGGTGCTCGCGGAGGGCGCGCTCCAGGACGTCGCGGAACCGTACGGCGGCGGTGTCGAGGTAGAGCTCGTCGTAGGCATCGAGCAGGTCGACGGCGTCGGCCATCCGCTCGCGGTCGAGCGGGTAGCCGCCGAAGCTCCCCAGGACGACCGGGAACCCGTAGTCGAGGAGGGTCCGCTCGACGGCGCGAGGCGGGAACGACGGCGTGGCGTGGACGCGGACGGGGAGGCCGACGTCGGCCAGCGCCGAGAGCACCGCCTCGTCGGGGAGCCCGTCGCCCGCCGGGGCGAGGACGAACCCCTCGAAGCGGTCGCCGTAGGCGTACCGCTCGACGTCCTCCGGGGCGGCGTGCCACGGCTTGCGCCGGGCGGCGAGGTTGCGGAGCCGCGAGCGGGCGCCGCCGACGTCGCGCGAGCCGGCGATGCGCGCGAACGGGACGAACGGACGGTCGACACAGAGCCGCGCGACCGCGTTGTTCGCGGCGAGGTAGCCCTCGTCCGCGGCGAGTGTCTCCGGGGTCCGGCCGCGCGGAGCCACCACCGCCCGGACGACCCCGGCCTGGTGGAGCTCGCGCTCGAGCCGGTCGGGCGCGACCGCCCGACCCCGGTCGTGGTCCTGGTCGGGGTCGAGCGTCGCGCCGACGTCGACCGCCCGGAAGCTGTGCTCCAGTTCCAGCACGGGTGGGGGCTCGACCGGTCCGGTGATAAGGGTTGTCGGCGTTCGCGGCGGAGCCCCCAACGGCCGGCCGGGACCGCCGACCGGACGCGGCCGCCAGGCGACGGGCCCCGGCGGGACGAAGGTATAAGACCCGCTCGCCGGACCGTCCCGTATGCCCGAACGAGACGAGAGCCTCGATCCGCAGGCGGCCGCGCTGCTCGACGACCTCGAGACGGGGGTCTCGCCCCCCTCCTCGACGCTGTCGGTGGCGACCGGCCGGGCGCACCTCGAGGACCTGTTCGGCGTCGAGGAGCCCGAACCGGTCGGGAGTACGACCGACCTCGAGATCCAGGGGCCGAACGGTCCCATCCCGCTACGTATCTACCTCCCAGTCGACGAGGGACCGTCGCCGGTGCTCGTCTTCCTCCACGGCGGCGGGTGGGTCCGCGGCTCGCTCGACGCCTACGACGGGCTCTGCCGGCGCCTGGCGAACGGGGCGGGCCGCGTCGTCGTGAGCGTGGGCTACCGACGTGCTCCGGAACACCCCTTCCCGGCGGGGCTGGAGGACTGCTACGCCGCGACCGAGTGGACGGTCGAGCACGCCGCCGACATCGAGGGCGACCCGGACCGGGTGGCCGTCGGCGGGGACAGCGCGGGGGGGAACCTCACCGCGGCCGTCGCATTGGCCGCGCGCGACCGCGACGGGCCCGACGTCGGTCACCAGCTCCTGATCTACCCCGCGGTCAACCCCCCCTCGGTCCGGTGGTTCGACTCGTACGACGAGAACGGCGAGGGCTACCTCCTAACCATGGACAGCATCGAGTGGTACCTGGACCAGTACGTCGAGCCGGCCGACGTCGGCAACGCGTACGCCTTCCCACTGCGGGCCCGCGACCTCTCGGGGCTCCCGCCGGCGACGGTCCTCACGGCGGGGTTCGACCCGCTCCGGGACGAGGGGATCGCCTACGCCGAGCGGCTCGCGGACGCCGGCGTCGAGGTCGAACACCGCCACTACGACGCACAGATACACGCCTTCCTGAGCCTCTACGAGCACATCGACGAGGGGCGCGAGGCGATCGACGACGTGGCCGCGGCGTTCCGGGACGGGCTCGCCGACGACGGGTAGGTCCCGCCGTAGACGGGGTGACGAGGGAGGAACCGTCGACACGACGAGGGGACCCGTCAGGGACCCACGAAGGACGCCTCAGAGCAGATCCCGTAGATCCCCGCGAACCGCCGCGATACCGTCGGGAGCGTGGATCGCCTCGAACCCCGCCGCACGCGCACCCTCGACGTCCGCCTCGCGGTCGTCGCCGACCATCACGTGCCGGTCGGCAGCCAGTCGCTCGCGGGCGAGGTCGAACGGGGCCTGGCCGGGCTTGTGGGCGCCCGCCTCGTAGGAGGCGACGGCGGCGGCGAACGGCGACAGGAGGTCGTGGTGGGCCAGCTTCCCGCGCTGCCACCCCGGCAGGCCGTTGGTGAGCACCCCGACCGGGGCGTCGATACCGGCGAGCGTCCCGCGGGTCCCCTCGGGGACCTCCGTCGCGGCGTACTCGACCTCGCGGAGCGCGTCGACGAGCGCCAACGGGTCGAGATCGGCCACGGTCGTCCCGCCGACACCGGCCTCGGCCGCCTCCACGACGCCCGCCATCGCCGTCCGGTACGGCTCCGGCTCGACCGCCCGGAACCGGTCGAGGAAGTCGTACGCCCCGACCGCGCGGTCGAGGGCCGGACCCTCGAGGTGGCGCCCGAACGCCTCGCGGAGGACCGCGTCGTAGGGGTGATCGAGGTGCAGGAGCGTCCCGTCGAGGTCGAACCAGACGGCCACGTCGGCACGGCTGTCGTCGCCCCGCGCCACCGCTACCGCTCCCCGACCGGCCGTCCGTCCTCGGTCGGCGGCGCGACGTGGTCGACGTAGGCCTCCACGCCGGGGTCCCGAACGTCCACCCGGACCGTGATCTCGCCGAGTTCGTCCGGGGTGCCGACGGCGAAGTTGACGACGCCGACGAACGCGGCCTGCTTTTTCAGCGCGAACTCGAAGCTCTCCCCGCGGAGGCCGTCGACGAACTGGTTCCGGGCGGTGTCGAGGATCTCCTGCTCGTGGAGCAGCTCCGAGAACCGCTCCATCGAGTGGGCCTCGCCGACCAGTTCGCCGTGGCGCTCCGCGAGGTCGGCCTCGGGGAAGAGGTTCAACACCGCGTCCTTCACTCGCGACGTGACCTCGGTGTCCATCACCGGAGCGGTCACCGTAACGTCGACGCTGTAGACGACGCTCACGGTCGCTCGACCCCCTCGACGTCCGTCGGGTCCCCGCCGCCGAGCACCGCCGCGGCCCGCTCGCGGAACGCCTCCAGCGTCCCGGCGTTCTCGACGGTCAGGTCCGCGCGATCGATGGCCTCGCCCATCCCGAAGCCGAGTTCGCGCTCGTCGCGCTCCTCGATGCTCTCGCTCCCGGTGTCGTCGCGCTCCCGGAGGTCGAGCCGCTCGGCCCGCACCTCGGCGGGCGCGGTGATGGCCACCAGGAGGAACGACTCGCCGAACGCCTCCTCGAACCGCTCGGCCTCGTCACCCGAGCGGAGGCCGTCGACGACGACCGCGTCATGCGCCGTCAGGCGCTCGCGGAGCATCGGTAGCGACCGCTCGGCGATGGCCAGCGGGCCGTCCTCCTCGCGGAGGGCCCGTGCGACCTCGCCGTGGTGCTCGGCGGGGTCGAGCCCGCGCTCCCGGGTCTCCGCGCGGACGACGTCGCCCATCGTCACGACGGGGATGCCCCGGTCGCGGGCGACCTCGGCGAACTCCCCCTTGCCGCTCCCCGGCATCCCGACGGTTCCGATGACGCGCATGCTCTGGCGGTCGTACTGCGTTCGCCCGCATAACGCCTGCGTTCGTCGGCCGGACCGAGCGAGGAACTATCCGGGCCCGACGCCTGCTGTGGGGTACCGAACCCCGGGTCCGTTATGACCGACCACGACACCTCCGCCGTCCTCGCACACCACGTCCGCGGACTGGAGCCGGACGCGCGTGCGGCGCTCGTCGCGGACTACCTCTCGACGCCCGAGACGACCGTCGAGGGCCACGATGGGAGCGAGGTCAGGGCCGGAGCTGACGGACCGGCGCACTACCGCCTCGTCGAGCGGTTCGGAGCGAACGCGACCGCCACGCCGGAGACACCCGACGCCCGACCGCCGGTAGCGACCGCGACACGGGTCCCCGGGGGAGCGGGGCGGTTCACTCGACGTGGAGTGCCGGCCGGAGCGGCTGTGCGCCGTCGGCCTTCCCGCCGGGGTCGACGACGTCCGGATCGTCCTCGGCGTACACCTCGACCTCGGCGTCGAACTCGCGGGCGAGAAAGTCGCTCGCGTCCTCGTAGGTCGCCCGCTCGTCCACGTCGAGAGTCGCCCGGAGGTCCGACTCGTCGCGCTCGCGGACCACGTCGACCAGGTCCTGGACCAGCTGGTTCACCTCGTCGCCGCGCTCGCGCAGGTCCGGATCGGACATGACCTCGCCCATCACCGCCCCCACGTCGGGGGCCTCCGCGGCGCTCCCCGCCGCGCTTTCGACGACCTGTCCGAGCACCTCGCGCTTCCAGTCGGCCGCGACGTACACCCGTATCGTCCCGGGGTCGGTCCCCGTCACGTCGAGGATGTCGCTCACGTCGGCCGTGAGCCGCTCGATCAGCCGCTCCCGGGCCTCGACGGACGCCGATTCCAGCCCGGGATCGGGCTCGGGCCAGTCGTCGACGGGCTCGCCGGTCAGCCGCTCGTGGAGCTCGTTCGCGAGGAACGGCGTGAACGGCGCGAGCAGCCGGAGGCGCGTCCGGAGCACGTCGCGCAGGGTGGCCCGCGCGCCCGGCCGCTCGAGGTCGGCGCGCCGCCGGTACCACCGCAGGTTCTCCTCGAAGCCGTAAAAGGCAGCCTGGCTCGCCGTCCGCGTCTCGAAGTTCTCCAGCGCCCCGGTCGCCTCCCGGACCGTGGTCTGGAGCTTCGAGAGCAGCCACCGGTCGATCGGCCGGCGTTCGGTGACCGGCTGGACCTCATCGGGTGCCTCCTCGAGGACCCGCTCGGCCCGGTCGAAAAAGCGCCGGAGCTGGTCGTGGGTCGACTCCACGAGGTCCGCCCGCCAGTCGAAGTCCTGCCAGGGCTCGGCGCTGTTCAGGAGGAAGAACCGGACGGTGTCCGCACCGTACCGGTCGACGGCCTCGCCGGGCAGGACGACGTGCCCCTTCGAGGAGGACATCTTCTCGCCCTCCAGCAGGCCCATCCCCATGATGGTGATGCCGCCGGGCCAGTTCGCCTCGTCGAACAGCTCCGCGTGGTGGTAGAGGAAGAAGGTGAGGTGGTTCGAGATGAGATCGTTCGCCGAGACGCGGTAGTCCACGGGGTACCAGTGGTCCCACTCCTCGCGCAGGGAGAGCGCCCGCTCGTCGGGGTCCGCCACGGCTCGCGGTTCGGTTCCCTCACCGCTCGCGCTATCCGAGGCCTCCCCTTGGTCGGCTTCGCTGCCGTAAAAGAGCGTATCGAAGAACCCGCGGTCCATCTCCTCGGCAGGGATATCCTCCAGCCGGTGGGCGATGGTGTAGTAGGCCATGTAGATGGTCGAGTCCGAGAGGGGCTCGATGACGAAGTCGTCGTCCCACGGTAGCCTGGTGCCGAGCCCGTAGTTGCGGATGCAGGGCCACTCGTTCAGCCAGTCCACCGTATGCGTGTACTGCTCGCGTGTGTTCTCGGGGATGGCGTCCATCCGCTCGATCGCCCGCTTGGTCTTCGCCTTCCAGTCCTCGTCGTTGTACCGCAGGAACCACGTCTCCTGCTTTGCCACCTCGACGTCGCCGCCACACCGGCAGACAACCTCCTCGGTGAACTCGTTCATCGCGTCGAACGCCCCGCGCAGGCGGTAGTCCTCTCCGAATCGCTCGCGGACGTCCTCGACGACCTCGCCGGCGTACTCCCCGTAGGCGTCGACCAGCCGTCCCTGGTGAAACTCCCGGTTGTACAGCTCCTGGGTGGCGTCCTCCAGCGCCGGGTCGTCCTGGGCGGTGATGCCGTGTTCCTCGACGGCCTCCCTCGCGGGAATCTCGCCGTACCCCTCGATGGTGAGGATCGGAATCGGCTCGATGGCCCGCACCTCGTCGGGTTCGATTCCGTACTCGGTCAGCTCGTCGGCCCGCTCCTTGACCTCCTGCAGGGCGACGTAGTCGTCCGGGGAGTGGGCCGGGACCGACATCACGACCCCCGTGGCGTTGTCCGGGTCGACGAACGTGGCCGGCAGGACGATGACCTCGTCGTCGGTGACGGGGTTCGTGACGCGCTTGCCGACCAGCTCCTCGCCGTCGAACCGTTCCTCGAGTACCACCTCGTGCTCCTGCAGCCGGAGCTTCTCGGCCGCCTGCTCGCTGACGACCCACGTCTCGCCGTCGACGCTCGCCCGGACGTAGGTCGCCGAGGGCTTCACGAAGGCGTTGGTGACCCCGCGGACCGTCTCCGGTCGGAGGGTGGCCATCGGCGCGACTGCCGTGGTGCCGTCCTCCAGTTCGACGGTGAACTTCACCAGCGTGTACTCCTGGAACTCGGCCTCCTCGCCCTCCAGGATGTCGTGAGTCGTGACCGGCTGCTGCTCGTTCGTGCAGTACTTCACCGGGTGGAGGCCCTTCTCCAGCAGCCCCCGCTCGTGGAGGGTCTCGTACTGCCAGGTGATGAACTTCGAGTAGCGCTCGTCGTTGGTGGTGAACTCCCGGCGCCAGTCGACCGAGAGCCCCAGCTGCTTCATCCCCTTCTTGTAGTGCTCCTCGATGAAGTAGCGGGCGAACCCCATCGGCGTCTCCAGGTCCTCCAGGGTCTCCTCGGGGACGTTGTACGTGTCCCGGAGCACCGAGAGCTGCTCCTCCTCGCCCTTCTTCAGCCGCTCGACCGCACCGATGATCGGCGTCCCCGTGACGTGCCACGCGATGGGGAACAGCACGTTGTCCCCCTGCAGCCGGCGGTAGCGGGCGTAGACGTCCGGCACCGTGTAGGTCCGGGCATGCCCGATGTGCATCCCGCCGGAGGGGTAGGGGTACGGGACGGTGATGAACGTCGGCTCGCCTGGGTCGGAGGGGTCGGCCTCGTGGGTCCCCGCCTCCCGCCACCGGTCGCGCCACGCCGACTCGACCGCGGCGGGGTCGTACTCGCTCATACAGCGACGTCAGGGGACCCACCCATAAGAAGGCGCATACTCGGCTGCCGGCCTATCAGCCGGTGGCGGCCCCCCGCGGCCGACCGGATTCGTCGCTCCGCTCGACGCGGAGCGTCGACAGCCGTTCGCCGCGGAAGCGCGGCGAAAGCGTCAAGCTCGCCCCGTGGGAGGGCCGACCTCGGCGTCGCGGTCCCGGACCGCCTCGCGCTGGTCGAACTGGAGTGGCGCCGAGCCGACCCGGCGGACAACACCGCGAAGCTGTTCCGGCACCTCCCGGAGAGGACGGTAGAGCGTCCCCGGGTGTCCGTGTTCCAGGTGTTCACCGGGAAGTACGACCTCGTCTCCGGCGGCGTCGAGTCACGGCGGAAGAACGCGGAGTTCGTCGGCCGGACCGCAGCCGACGCGTTCGAGGAACTGCGCTACTGGCCGGTCGAATTCGGGATGACGCCGCCGAAACGCGGCGGCGAGTGTCCCGAGAACTGGCCGGAGGCGGCCGACGAGGTGGCGGCACGGATCACGTCGCTGGTCGGATAGCTCCGGTGTCGCCGGGGCGATCGGACCCTCCCCCCAGAACCTGGACGCGCCTATCCCTCGAACCCCTCGGTCGGGACGAACGGCGATCCTCGCGCGGCCGTCAGGAGCCCCAGACAGGCCCACACCACCCCGAGCATCCACAGCGTGGCGCCGCCCGCGACGTCCCCGAACGCGACGAGATACGTCCCGGCCGAGAGCGTGGCCCCCCCCAGGACGGCGCTGATCAGTGCCGTCAGCATGACCGGAACGACTCGGCGTCGTAGTAAACGTCTTGTGGCCGTTCTGTCGTGCGATTCCGCGTGTCGGTTCGCCCCGGGTCAGGTCCCGTGCTGCCAGGAGTCCATGTACTCGGCCTGTGCGCCGGTCAGGTCGTCGATCTCGACGCCCTCGGCGGCGAGCTTGATCTCGGCGACCTCGCGGTCGAGGCGGTCCGGAACGTCGTGGACCCCCGGCCCGTAGTCGTCGCCGTGCTCGACCAGTTCGCGGACGGCGACGGCCTGGACGCCGAAGCTCTGGTCCATCACCTCGACCGGGTGGCCGAGCGAGATGGGACCCGCGAGGTTGACGAGGCGGCCCTCGGCGAGCACGTTCAGCCGGCGGCCGTCCGCCATGCGGTACTCGCGGACGCCGTCGCGGACCTCGCGGGTCTCGACGGCCAGGTCCGAGAGATCGTCGAGGTTCACCTCCACGTCGAAGTGGCCGGCGTTGGCCAGCAGGACCCCGTCCGCCATGACCTCGAAGTCCTCCCGGGTGACGACGTCGCGGTTCCCGGTCGTCGTGACGATCACGTCGGCCTCGCTCGCGGCCTCGTTCATCGGCATCACGTCGTAGCCCTCCATGTGTGCCTCCAGCGCCCGCCGGGGCTCGACCTCCGTGACGACGACGTGGGCGTTCTGCCCGGCGGCCTTCTTCGCCAGCCCGCGGCCGCAGTCGCCGTAGCCCGCGACGACGAACGTCTTGCCCGCAAAGGAGAGGTTCGTCGTCATCGCGAGGTTCGCGAGGACGGACTCACCAGTACCATGAACGTTGTCGAACAGCCGCTTCATCGGCGTGTCGTTCACCGCGAACACGGGGTAGCGGAGCTCGCCGTCCGCGTCCATCGCCCGGAGCCGGTGGACGCCGGTCGTCGTCTCCTCGCAGCCGCCGACGATGGTGTCTATCAGTTCGGGGTAGTCCTCGTGGACGGCCGCGACCATGTCCATCCCGTCGTCGACGGTGATCGTCGGCTCGTGGCCGACGACGGCGTCGATGGCCGCGTAGTAGCCCTCGTCGTCGACGCCGCGTCGGGCGTAGGAGGTGACGTTCGGGTTCGCGTCGAGCGCTGCCGAGACGTCGTCGTGGGTCGAGAGCGGGTTACAGCCCGTGATGGCGACCTCGGCGCCCCCCTCGGCCAGCAGTTCGGCGAGCACGGCCGTCTTCGCCTCGACGTGCATCGCCATCCCGACGACCTGCCCCTCGAACGGTCGGTCGGCCTCGAACCCGTCCCGGAGCGCCGCGAGGATGGGCATGTGCTCGCGGGCCCAGGACATCTTCGTCCGGCCGGATTCGCGAGCCGTCTCCGGGCCGTCTAGCTGTTCGGTGATCGTCGGATAGGTCATATCCGGCGTTCGGACAGGGGACGAAAGAACCTACCGAAGCCGCCGTCGGGCACTGAGGACGGTGCTGCCGCTATCCGAGTGGCGTCCGCGAGAAGAGGGCCGGCCGGTCCCCTGTGGACCGGCCCGGTGGTTCCGCGTCGATCCGAACCGCGTCAACGAGACCGGTCAGGCCTCGCCGTCCTCGTCGTCGCCGTCGTCGTTACCGCGGTCCTCCGGCGGGCCGCGCTCGTCGTCCTCGCCGTCCTCGCGGTTCTCGTCGTCGCCGTCGTCCTCACCGCGATCCGCCGGCGGGCCGGCGTCCTCCGGCGGGCCGCGCTCGCCGTCCTCGTCTTCTTCGTCGTCGTTACCGCGGTCCTCCGGCGGGCCGGCGTGGTCGGGCCGGTCGTCCGCGCCGGGGTTGTTCTCGGTCACGAACTCCGAGACCATCTGCCCGAGGTTCCGCTCCTCGGAGTCCTCGGAGTCGAGCAGCGAGTGGACGAACGCGGAGACCCAGTGGCCGAACGGTTCGTCGGAGTCCTCGTCCATCCCGGTCGTGAACGTCATCTCCTCGCCGGCGACGGTCGAGCCGTTCGCCTCGGCGTAGGCGACGTACACGTACGTCACGTTGTTCGAGAGCCCGGAAACGCTGGCGTCGAACGTCCCGGTCGAGTCGAGTTCCATCGCGTCAGTGGTCGAGGCGTTCTCGCGGTCGCCCTCGACCCAGTACTCGAAGTGGACCGTCGCGTTGTCCTCGCCACCGATCCCGGTCAGCTCGCCGTTCAGCGTCGCCGACGCGAACGAGACGTCGCTCGCGGTCGCCGTCTCGACGCCCAGCGGCGCCTCGGCGAGCGTCGTGAAGCTCTGCTGGCCGCCGGTGACGGTCGTGCCGTTCGCCTCGGCGTGGGTGACGTACACGTACGTCGTGTCGTTCGAGAGGTCGGAGACGCCCCAGCTGAACGCCCCGGTCCCCACCGTCATCGCCGACGTGTTCGTCGAGTTCTCGCGGTCGCCCTCGACCCAGAACTCGAAGTGGACCGTCGCGTTGTCCGCGCCGCCCAGCTCGGTCAGGTTCCCGTTCAGCGTCGCCGACCGGTCCGTGACCTCCGTCGCCGCGTCGGTCTCGACCGACACGGTCGTCTCCGCTGCGGCCACCGTCGGTGCGAGCACCGACAGGGCCAGCAGCAGTGCCATCCCCACCGCCATCGTTTGACTGCTCCTCGTCATCGTACACTCGTCCCTCGTCGCCTATCCATCATAAACCGGGATTCCCGTTCAGGTCGTTCAGCCCGTTTATCTCGGGTTCGAGCGTAGCATCAGGACCGCCGCAGAACGATCCAGAACGTTTATCGAGGTCTCTCGGAGTTCGTCAGACGATCCAAGACCTTCCGAATATCGGGGTCTGAGCGCGGGGAAACCGTCTTATTCCCCGCTTCGCTCGATCGCCGAGGCCGCACGCTCGGCCGCCGCCGCGCGCACCCGGGACTCCTCGAGCGTCGTCACCTCGTCGTCGCGAACGAGGACGCGGCCGTCGCATATCGTGTGGCGGACGTCGCTCCCGCGAGCGGCGTAGACGAGGTGGCTGACGTGGTCGTGGACGGGCGTGAGGTGCGGCGCCTCGAAATCGACCACGGCGAGGTCGGCCACGCCGCCTGCCTCGACGCGGCCGGCCGGCAGCCCGACGACTTCGGCCCCCCACTCGGTCGCCATCCGGACGACGTCGGGCGCGGCGACTGCGCTCGCGTCCCCGGCGGCGAGCTTGCCGAGCATCGCCGCGTCGCGCATCTCGCCGAACAGGTCGAGGTCGTTGTTCGACGCCGCACTGTCGGTTCCCAGTCCCACCGGAACGCCGGCGTCGAGCAGCCGCTGGACCGGGGCCATTCCGGAGGCGAGCTTCATGTTCGAGGCCGGGCAGTGGACTACGCCCGTCCCCGTCTCGGCCAGCAGGTCGATCTCGGCGTCGTCGATGTGGACCCCGTGCGCGAGGAAGTCGCCGTCGGCGAGCAGGCCGTGTTCGTGGGCGTATGCTATCGGCCGCTCTCCGTGTTCCTTGACGATAGCCTCAACCTCCTCACGCGTCTCGCTGGCGTGAAAGTGGACCGGAACCCCGAGATCGCGCGCCTCGGGGACGTACTCCTCGAGGAAATCCCGGCCGACAGTCGTCAACGAGTGGGGCATGAACGCCGTTCGGACTCGTCCGTTAGCCGCGCCGTCGTACTCCCGGGCGACCGCGATGGACTCTGCGGCGTCGTCGTGAGCCGTCTCCGTCCCCTTCGCGACCGTGACGACGCCGTGGCCGACCCGGGCCCGGAGACCCGCCCGCTCGACCGCGTCGACTACCTCGGGGACGTGGAAGTACATGTCCGCGAACGCGGTCACGCCCGACTTCAGCATCTCGACGACGCCGAGTTCGGTCCCGACCCGGACGTCCGCCGGGGTGAGGACGCCCTCTATCGGCCAGACGTCCTCGCGGAGCCACGTCTCGAGGGACTTGTCGTCGGCGTACCCCCGGAGGAGCGTCATCGCGGCGTGCGTGTGGGCGTTGACGAGCCCAGGGATCACGAGCGACCCCGAGCAGTCGAGCCGTTCGTCGCCGGTCCCCGCGAGGTCGCCGACCTCCAGCACCTCCCCCGCGTCCGCGTCGACGAGGACGTCCGCACGCTCGATCGAGAGGTCCGGCCGGAGGACGTGCCCGCCGGAGAGTTCGAGGGTCATACCGGAACGTCTCGGGGGCGGGGCGTGAATCCTGCGAGTCGCGGTCGTCTTTCGACCGACCGAACTGGAGTTCCCTCGTTCGTTCGGGACCAAGACCCGCCGCGAGCGTGCGGGTCGCGGGCTGGAGTGGAACGGCGCTGGACGGTTCCTGGAGGACTCCGGTGCGGCACTCACCGATCCCGCCCGCTTTCCCGTTCGTGTTCGCACATTCGAGGGACGACGCGCTGTGAGCCCACTCCCGTACCACCAGTCCCTCGCGGCCACGACGAAAGACCCAACCCCTCCGCCCGCACACCTCGACCCATGCGAGTCGCCGTCCCCAACAAGGGCCGCCTGCACGACCCGACGATGCGACTGCTCGAGCGGGCGGGGCTGCACGTCCGCGACGGCGCCGACCGCAAGCTCTACGCCGACACCGTCGACCCGGAGGTGACGGTGCTGTTCGCGCGCGCGGCCGACATCCCCGAGTACGTCGCCGACGGCGCGGCCGCCTGCGGGATCACGGGACTCGACCAGGTGCGCGAATCGGAGGTCGACCTCGCGGACCTGATCGACCTGGAGTTCGGCCGCTGTCGGCTCGTCCTCGCGGCGCCGGAGGACGGCGACGTCCGGACCGTCGAAGACCTCGAGGGCGGGACGGTCGCCACGGAGTTCCCGAACGTCACCCGGCGGTTCCTCGCCGACCAGGGGGTCGACGCGACGGTGGTGGAGGTGTCGGGTGCGACCGAACTCACGCCACACGTCGATATCGCCGACGCCATCGTCGACATCACCTCCACGGGGACGACCCTCCGGATGAACCGTCTGGCGGTCCTCGAGGAGGTGCTCGAGTCGTCGGTCCACCTGTTCGCCCACCCCGACCGCGTCGACGACCCGAAAGTACGACAGGTAGAGACGGCGCTCGGGAGCGTCGTCGCCGCCGACGGGAAGCGCTACCTGATGATGAACGTCCACGAGGGGCGTCTCGAAGCGGTGGAGGACGTCATCCCGGGGATGGGCGGCCCGACGGTGATGGACGTCGCCGGGTCGGACGCGCTCGCGGTCCACGTGGTCGTCGACGAGCGGGAGGTGTTCGAGACGATCACCCGGCTGAAGGAGGCGGGGGCGACGGACATCCTCGTCACCGAGATCGAGCGGCTGGTGGAGTAGCGGGCCATCACCGGGTCGGAAGACATTCAGCGTTCGACCTGCAGCCAACGGGTATGTCCGAGTGGTCCCGTCGGCGCGCCCTCCAGGCAGTCGCCGCGACAGGAGCCGTCGTCCTCACCGGCTGTTCCGGCGAATCGAGCAGCTCGAGCGATGTCCCGCCCGACCGGGGCGACCCGGTACCGCCCTCGGACCTCGAGGTGAGGTTCGTCCGCGACGCCGGGAACGAGCCGCTGTTCGACGTCGAGGGCGAGGACGGAAACGAGGGAGGGGGGACTCGACCCGGGCGCCGGACCCGCGCCGAGTTCCTCACGAGCGGGACGGACCGCGACCGCGTGGCGTTCCGCTCGGGGTCGGCGGCCGACGACCTGCGGGCGTTCGTCGACGGATCCGACCTCGAATCCGGCTCCGTCTACCTGATCGAACGGCCCGTCAGCGCGTGCTACGAGGCCCGCCTGGTCGGCGTCTATCGCGAGGACGACGGCGTGGACGTCGACCTCTGCCAGGCGCTCAGGCCCGCGGACGTCGCGTGTTCGGCGGACGGCATGGACACCGTGGGCGTCGGCATACGGCTCCCGTTCGCCGGTGACTCGATGAGCGGCCACGGCTGGGGCTGGAGCGGCGAGTGCGGCTCCCGACCGACCGTCGCCAGCGAAGGGGGTGACGGGTCGTGACCCCGCCCACCAGGCGGTCGGTGCTCGCGGCCTGTGGCGCCGGGGCAGCCGCGCTGGCGGGCTGTGCCGGGATCGACCTCCCGCTCGGGGACGAGGGGGAGCGCGAGTACGACCGCCGCGCTCGCGCGACTCGTCGACGAGGGCGACCCGACCGGACTCGAGCGGCTCGAAGACGCCGACGGGGACGCCCGGATGGTCGACCGGGCGTACGCGAACGTCGCGTATACGGGGATCTACGCCGGACACCTCCCGGACGTGGTCGGGACAGTCACGGACGTGCTCGGAACGGGCCGGTAGCCGTTCGAGCCCTCCTACGGACTGTTGTAGTCCCCTACCGGTGACCGCCGACCCCGTTGGGCGACCACCGGTAGATCGCGACGACAGTCCGTCTCAGAGCACGCCCAGCAGGTTCCCCAGCGCCACACCGAGCACCGCGGCGAACCCGAAGTGGAGTAGTACAAGGGGTATCGCCGACCGGAGCTTCAGCCGGTAGACGAAGCTCACGGCGAGCAGGTCCGCGACGAGCGTGGCGAGGACGACGAGCCCGACGAGTAGCGACGGGTCGACGCCGACGGCGGCGTCGCTCCGTCCGTACCGCTGGAGAAGGATGGAGACGAGCGCCGGGACGGGGGCGGCGGTCGCGGCCCGCTGTGAGGGGACGTCGCCGATGAAGAACGTCGCGGCGAGGTGGAGCGTGAACGCGTAGAACAGGCTGGTCAGCAGGAACGTGACGACCAGCGCGAGGGGGCCCCCGCCGGTGACGTCCGTCTGGAGCGGAAGCGGAAGGGAGAGAGAGCACACGGTCGAGACCCGAGGGGGAGAGGAGAGCGACGACACGAGCGGGGCACAGATCGGGAGTGCCGACGGCGGGACCATCGTCCCCCGGAACTACCGCCGCGCCGCCTTTGTACGTGCCGGTTCGGGTCCCGGTATCAGCCCTCGAGGAGGCCGAGCTCCTCGAGCCGGCTGACGATCTTGTCGACGGCGTGTTCGGCGTCGACGGGCTGTTTCCCGCCGGTGATGACGAGCTTGCCCGAGCCGAACAGCAGCGCGACCACGTCGGGGTCGTCGAGCCGGTAGACCAGCCCGGGGAACTGCTCGGGCTCGTACTCGATGTTCTCGAGGCCGAGGCCGATGGCGATGGCGTTCAGGTTGAGGTTCCGGCCGAGGTCCGCGCTCGTGACGATGTTCTGGACGACGATCTCGGGATCCTCCTCGACCTCGATATTGAGATCGCGGAGCTTGTCGAAGACGATGCGCAGGGACTCGTGGACGTCGTCGGTGCTCTTGGCGCCGGTGCAGACGATCTTGCCGGAGCGGAAGATCAGGGCAGCGGATTTGGGCTCCTGGGTCCGGTAGACCAGACCGGGGAACTGCTCGGGGTCGTAGTCGGCTCCCTCGAGGTCCATGGCGACGCTCTGGAGGTCGAGTTCCTGGCCGATGCCGGTCGAGGCGACGACGTTCTCGATGTTGATAGTCTCTTTGGGGTCCGTCATCTCACGACTTAAGTCACGTATTTAATCTTTATAAAGGTACAGGGTGGGTACTGACAGGTCGGTTCCGTTAGCAGTCAACACGGTCGGATCGGTCGGGGAGAGGTCCGCCGGACCGACATCCTGAACCCCCCGCGTCCCCGGCATCCGGGCGTGTACGTCCTCGAACTGGCGGGCCAGGACGACGACCCGCTCGCGACGCTGGAGGCGCGGGCGGCCTGTCAGGGAGTCGATCACCTCGCCCCGGGGCTGGCGACGGCCCGCGGGCTCACCGGCCGGGTCGCCGACCTCGCGCTGACGCGGACGGCCTGCGAGCTCGTCGCACGGAGCGAACCCGCCGTGTCGGACGCCGTCGCGGCGCTCCGCGCGGCCGCGCTCGACCGCGAGGGCTCCGACCGCGGGGAGACCGTCCGCGTGCGTGCGCGCGACATCCGGGGGTTGACCGGCGTCTCGACGAAGGCGGCCGAGCGCCGGCTCGGCGGCGTCCTCACGGACCACGGGTGGAGCGTCGACCTCGATGACCCCGACCACGAGCTCCGTGCGCTGTTCACCGAGGGCGTCTGTGCGCTCGGGTGGGTCGAGGTGGAGACCGAGGGAGGCTTCGAGGCCCGCCGGCCCACCGACCGGCCGTTCTTCCAGCCGGGGAGCATGGACCCGACCCTCGCCCGGGCGCTCGTCAACGTCGCCGGCGCACGGCCGGGCGCGACCGTCGTCGACCCGATGTGTGGCACCGGCGGCATCCTCCTGGAAGCGGGGCTGGTCGGCGCGCGCGTCCTGGGCGTCGACGCCCAGTGGAAGATGGTCCGCGGGGCGACCGAGAACCTCGCCGCCTACCTCGACGGCGGCTTCGCGGCCGTCCGCGGGGACGCCACCCGGCTCCCCGTGTGCGACGGGGCCGCCGACGCCGTCGTCTTCGACGCGCCGTACGGCAAGCAGTCGAAGGTGGTCGGCGACCTCGCGGCGCTCGTCTCGGGCGCACTGTCCGAGGCCCGCCAGGTCGCTCCCCGGGCCGTCCTCGTGGCCGACCGTTCTTGCACAGACGAGGCGGAAACGTCCGGCTGGACGGTCAAAGCGCGTATCGAACGCCGGGTTCATCGGTCGCTCGTTCGTCACATCCACCTGTTGATCGACAGATCCGCAGATTAATGCGGCTGGATAGCGTACTGCACGCCGAGAGACGATGCTCGAAAGCGATCCAGGGGCGAACCCGACCGGAACGAACCTCTACGAGTGTCCCGACTGCGGCGAGCGGGTCGAGGCGAACGGGAGCTGCTGCTGTCCCGACTGCGAGACGACGATGCAGAACATCTCCAAACCCCGCCACCAGTAGGCCGACCCCCGGGTCCCGACGTCGGTAGCCGGCGGTCTTTTTTATGAGGGAACCCACCGATCGGTCGTGACGCGATACCTCCTGTGGGCACCCGGGCTCCTCGCACGACGCGAGGGCGGCGTGGCGGGTGCGCTCGCCGACGCCCTCGTCGACGCGGCGGTCGGCGTCTCCGCGACGGGCGACGAACTCCGCCCGGGCCTCGACCTGCCGTGGGACCGCCCGGAGCGCCCCCACGCCGACTGGCCGGATGAGCGATGGTGGACCGAACACCGCGGGGCGTTCGCGGACGCGCTCTCGGCGGTGGGGGTCGACCGCCGCCGTGCCGACGCCGTCGCGGGCGAGGTCCGCCCCCGCTACGTCGACACCGACCGCTGGACAGTCGTCGACGGGGCACCCGAGGCGTTCGAGCGGGCCGCCGACCGGGGGTGGGACCCGGTGCTCGTCGCGAACGGCCCACCCGAAGTGGGCAAGATGCTCGCGTCGCTCGGCTTCGAGTTCGCGGAGACGTTCGTCTCCGCCCGGACCGGCTTCGAGAAGCCACACGTCCGCGCGTTCGAGACGGTCGTCGAGTGGGCAGGGAGTGCCCGGCTCTGGGCGGTCGGCGACGACTACGAACGGGAGGTCGAGCCGGCCCGCCGCGCGGGCGTCCCCGGGATACTCGTGGGCGAGCACCCGGACGCGGACCGCTCGTGTGCGGACGTGACGGGGGTCCCGGACCTGCTCCCGGAGTGAGACGGACGGTCGTAGCGACGTGCCGAGGAGCGAGGGTCACCCGTCGAACGCCGGGAGGCCCCAGACGCGCTCGCCCACGAGCGGCTCGGCCCGTTCCCCCTGGGTCATCCGGGTGAGCGACCGTCGGTGTTCGAACCCGAGTCCGCGGTAGCACGCCTCCGCTCGCGGGTTCCCGGCAGCGTTGACCGTCAGCGGCGTTCCGTCGATCCGGTCGCTCGGCGGTCGAGCGCGACGAGGGGACGGGGGTCGGTGACGGGCTCGACCCGGTTCGCGGGACCCGTCCGGTCGAGCGAACCGTGCCACCGTGTCACGTCCGCGACCTCGACGAACCCGTTGGCGTCGTAGAGGGGCTTGCCCTCCGTGTTCGCGTCGAGCCCGACGGTCGCGACGCCGGCGTCGTGGGCCGCGTCGAGACACGCCACCAGCATCCGGGTGCCGTGTCCCCGCCGTCGGCGCTCGGGATGGACCAGCATCATCCCGATCCAGCCGACGCGCGTGCCGTACCGGACGAGCGTGGCGGTCGCCACGAGCCGGCCGTCGTGCCGGCCCGCGAACGCGTCCACGGCGTCGAGGTCGACTATCCGCCGCCAGTCCGACCGACGGGTGCTCCACCCGGCCCGGGTCGAGAGGTCGTGGGCCGTATCGACGTCCGTCCGGTCCAGTCGGTCGACGGTGAGGTCCGCGTCGGCCATCCGTCCGGGGGGTCGGCGACCCGGCGGTATCAACCTGTTCACAACGCCTGCATGAGGCTCGCGCCGACGACGATGGCGACGATGCCGGCGACGACGCGCGGCGAGCGGGGGAGCTGCCGGGCCAGCCCGTAGGAGACGGCCGCGATGACCAGCGGGTACGTGTTCACGAGCGGGACGACGACGACGACCGACCCGATACCGAGCGCGGCGAACTGGCTCAGCCAGCCGACGGCGACGACGGCGCCCGCGGCGACGAAGAACGCCAGCCCGGCCCGGTGGCCCGAGACGACCCCGACCTGCCGGCGGGCGTCGCCCGACTGCAGGAGGACGGCGAGCAGCGCGAGGACGCCCGCGGTCTGCGTGATCGCGGTCGCGGTCACGGAGTGGGGGAACGAGTCGAGGCCGAACGAGATGAGCACGTAGCCGACGCCGACCGCGACCAGCGCCCCGAGCGGGTAGAGGAGGTCCCGCGCGTCCGAGCCGGCGAGCTCCCGGACGATGACGTCGGTCGTCGCGCTCCCCCCTGTCGACCCGCCGTCGTCGGCGTCGGTCTCGTCCGCCAGCTGGAGGAGGCCCGCGCCGCCGACGATGGCGATCAGGCCTGCCGCCGTCGCCGCCGTGAACCGCTCGCCGAGCAGCGGTATCGCGAGCAGCGCGGCGACCGCCGGGTTCGCGGCCACGACCGCGCCCGTGACGTTCGCCCCGATGCGGTCGATGCCAGTGTAGTAGAGCAGTCGGAACAGCGCCGGATAGAGGATACCCGCAAGGACGAACGGCCAGAGAGTGGCGGGCGAGAGCGCCGCCGTGGGGACCCCCCGGACGAGCGCCGCCCCCCAGAAGACGACCAGACTGACCACGAGCGTGACGAACGCGGCCGCGAACACCGGGGAACCGTCGTGGTCCGCGCGCACGCGGTCGAGGCCGATCCCGACGGCGACCGTGCTGAGGCCGATACAGACCGCGGTCAGGAACGCCAGCCCGGCGGCGAGTTCGACGACGGCCATGCCGGTCGGCGTAGACCGAGGAGACGGATAAACACCCCCGGGAACGGAGCGGAGCCGTGTCGGCCACTCCGTGGGGATCGACCGGCCCGGACCTGTACCGTCGGACGGAGGCCTTGATAGATTCGACCGGCGGCGTACCCCCGGTCGAGAGTATCGACCGTTCCGTCAGACGGTATACGCCTCCCGGCCGAGTTCGGCCAGGAGGTGCGCGACGTGGATCCGATCGGAGCTCCCCTCGCTCATCTCGAGGTCCACCTCGCCGGCGAGCCGGTGGAGTCGGGCCAGCCGCTCCTCGCTGCCCTCGTACCGCTCCCGGGCGACGTCGAGCAGTTCGTCGAGCACCTCCGGACCGGAGAGCCCCTCGTCGACGAGCAGGTCGTCGAGCGTCTTCCGGGCCTCGGTGAACTCCCCGCGCTCGGCACGCCCGAGCATCTCCCCGACGGCCTCGCCGTACCCGACATCGCCCAGCGCCTCGTAGGCGGCGTCCATCGTCACCGCGCCCTCCTGCTCGGCGGCCGTCTGGGCGGCCAGCAGCGCCGTCCGGAGGTTCCCCTCGGCGTAGGCGGCGACGTAGCGCAGGCCGCCGTCGTCGTACTCGACGCCCTCGGGCTCGACCACCCGCGAGAGCACCTCGACGGCCTCTGCATCGGTCGGCGCGCGCATCCGCACCGGGAAACACCGCGACCCGATGGGCGGGATGAGCTTCGAGGGCTGCCGGGTGGTGATGACGAACTGCGTGTTTCGGGCGTACCGTTCCATCACCCGCCGGAGCGCCTGCTGGAAGTCCTCCCGGATGGCCTCGGCGTTGTCGAGCACGACCGTCTTGTACGCCCCCGAGACGGGCGCGTACGACGCCGACTCCTTCAGGACGTGGTTGATCATGTCCCGCTTGGAGAGCCGCGATCGCCCCGCCAGGAACGGCTCGAACCGCGGATCGTTCCTGATCTCCTTCTTGGTCCGATCGAAGAAGTCCGCGACGTTGATCTCGATCAGGTCGTTGTCGGGGTCCTCGTGTGCCTCGCGGGCGAGCGCGCGAACGGCCGCCGTCTTCCCCACCCCGGGCGGGCCGTGGAGGATCAGGTTCAGCGGCTCGGCGCTCGCCTTCCCGAGGTAGTCCCGGGCGGTCGGCTGTGGGAGCTCCTCTATCGAGGGGGCGTGGGCCTCCGTCCACAGCGGCGCGTCCATCGGTGCGAGGTAGTCGGTGGCGGCGTATGAATCCACCCGTTCGCGGCTAGAGATCGGGGTCGTTTTCGACGGGTACGCGGGACTTGCGAACGTCTCGAAAGCCCCGGTTCGCTACGGTCGCGCGGCTCGCTGCGGTCCTCGTCGCTCACTACGTTCGCTCCTGCGGTCCTTGCCTCGCCGTGCTTCCCGTAGCGAACCGCCCCTTTCAGTCCCACCCGACACTGGCCGTGTGGCCAGTCAACGTGGACCTCACTCCCGACCCGACGACCCGAACCACAAGACGTTCGTATCGAGCGCCCGCCCTCGCGGACATGGACAGCCCGTCGCGCCCGTGGCTCGCCCGCGGTGCCGCCGCGTTCGTCGTCGTCCTGCTGCTGGTCCCCACGGGCGTCTCGGCCGTCTCACACGAGCGGACCGGGCTCGGCCCCGGGACCGTCTCCGAACCCGCCGACGTGCCCACCTACGTCTCGGTCCAGGGGTTCCACTTCAAGGGCGTCGGCAACCCCAAGAAGCCCGCCCGGCTCGTCCGTGCCGCACCCGACGCGACCGGATCGGTGATCACCTCCGGGGAGGGCGAGGGCGTCTCGTGGTTCTACGACGTCGACCCGCTCGTGAACGGCAACCTCCTCGTCACGTCCACGACGCCCAGTTCGACCGTCGTCTTCGAACTCGACCCCGAGACGGGCGAGCCGGTCTGGACCGAGCGGCTCGACATCGAGGACACCCACGACGTCGAGCTGCTCCCATCGGGCCGGCTGCTCGTCGCCAACATGCGCGAGTTCGAGGACGGCGTCTCGAACGACCGCATCTTCGTCTACGACCGGACGAACGACTCCGTCGTCTGGGAGTACGTCTTCCGGGAGCACTACCCGAACTCGACCGCCGGCGGGTTCGGCGAGGACTGGACGCACGTCAACGACGTCGACCGGATCGCACCCGGGACGTACCTCGTCTCGCCGCGGAACTTCGACCAGGCGATCGTCGTCGACCGCGAGACGGAGGAGATCGAGTACCGCCTCGGGAACGACGGGGACCACGACACCCTCTACGAGCAGCACAACCCCGACTGGCTCGAGAGCGAGGACGGCGACCCGACGATGCTGGTCGCCGATTCGGAGAACGACCGCGTCGTCGAGTACGAACTCCGGAACGGAAGCCAGGTGAACGCGAGCGAGACGAACGCGAGTCACACCGCCACGGGACCCTCCGGGACCTGGGTGCGGACCTGGAGCGTCGACGGGTTCAACTGGCCGCGTGACGCCGACCGACTGCCGAACGGCAACACGCTCGTCGTCGACTCGCTCAACCACCGCGTCGTCGAGATCGCCCCGAACGGCACCGCAGTCTGGGAGTTCTACGCCTCGTGGGGCCCCTACGACGCCGAACGGGGCGGGAAGGGCTCGAACGGTCCGACGATGGCCGACCTCGGGACCGGGGGCGAGTACACCGTCTCCGGTGGCGCGGGCCGCGGGCCCGCCGGCCAGGAGACGTTCTCGGACTGGCTCGTCGGGGTCGCCGAGGGGTCGACGTTCGAGGCGCAGCTCACCTGGTTCGCCGAGCGGTACCGGCACGCGACGCCGTTCCTCCGCCCCGTGTGGATGTCCTCGTGGGCGCTCGCGGGGGCGCTCCTCGCGGGCACCGTCCTCCTGCTGTGGGCGCTCGGCGAGCTCGTCTACCAGCGTGCCCGGCTCGCCCGCGCGCTCGTCCGGGCCGTAGAGCGGGTCCGGGCCCGCGGAGCCTGACCCGTGCAGCTCCCCCCACCGGGTGCCACCGGCGAAGGGGACGACGCGACCGGCCGGCCCATCACCGACGCCTCGGTCCTCGGGCACCCCTCGGCCGAGTCGACCCACCGCGAGGTGAACGGTGTCGAACTGCACGTCGTCACAGCGGGCGACCCGGCCGACCCGCTGGTCGTCCTCCTCCACGGGTTCCCGGAGTTCTGGTACGGCTGGCACCGCCAGGTCGGCCCGCTGGTCGACGCCGGGTTCCGGGTGCTCGTCCCCGACCAGCGCGGCTACGCCAGCAGCGGGAAGCCCGACGGCGTCCGTCCCTACCGACGCCGCGAACTCGTCCGGGACGTCGTCGGCCTCGTCGGGACGGAGGACTGCGAGTCGGCCCACGTCGTCGGCCACGACTGGGGCGGGGTGGTCGCGTGGGACCTGGCGTGCCGCCGTCCGGACCTCGTCGAGCGGCTCGGCATCGTCAACGTCCCACACCCGAGAGCCTTCCGCCGGCTCCTCCCCCGGAGCCCGGAGCAGCTGTGGCGGAGCCGGTACGTCCTCTACGTGCAGTTCCCCCGGCTACCCGAGTGGGCGGTGCGGCGGGGCGACTTCGCGCTCTGGGTGCGCACGCTCCGGGACGGCGCCAGGCCGGGGACGTTCATCCCGACGGACGCCGAGCGCTACCGGGCCGCCTGGCGCCACGAGAGCGCCCCGACTGCGATGCTGAACTGGTACCGTGCGCTACCGCGGTACCCCGACCACCCTCCACGCGAGCGGGTGACGGCCCCGACGGTGATACTCTGGGGCGAGGACGACCCCGCGCTGGTCCCCGAACTGGCCCGGCGGAGCCTCGATCTCTGCGAGGACGGCCGACTCGAGCGGTTCCCGCGGGCGACCCACTGGGTCCACCACGACTACCCGGAGCGGGTAGCGAACCTCCTCGTGGAGCACCTCGGGGGCCCGAGGACCCGTCGCTGAACTCGGGACGTGAGGACCGGTCGGCGGGGTCGGTCACGGGCCAGTCGGCGCCCGGTCGGCAAGGCGTCGTATGGTACGATATTGCGCCGACTGCGTCCGGTTTCAGTCTGTGCGTGCCGCGCACGACACCGCTGGCCTCTTTGCCCTCGCGTGCCTACGCCCGCCCGAATGTCGAACATCATCCTCTACGAGCTGGAGGGCTGCCCGTACTGTGCGAAGGTCGTCAGCAAGCTGGACGAACTCGGTCTGGAGTACGAGTCGCGGACGGTCCCGCGCTCGCACTCCGAGCGGACAGAGGTCGAGGAAGTGAGCGGACAGACGGGCGTCCCCGTGCTCGTCGACGAGGACCGCGGCGTCGAGGGGATGCCCGAGTCCGACGACATCGTCGCCTACCTGGAGCGGACCTACGGCGACGGCGCAGCGGCCTGATACGGTCGTGCGTAATTAGTTTCGCGTCACGGATCGGCGTGCCGTCGCATCGGTCTCGACACGCCGATTCCCGAAGGCCACCGAAGGTGGTTACGCACGACCGTATGAGACGGCCACCGATCTCCCCTGTGCGTTCGCCGACCGGGGAGCCACCGCTGTCTCGGCCCTCGACCTACAGCACCTTCTTGTACGCCTCCAGCGTCTCGTCGACGTCGGCCTCGGTGTGGGCGTAGGAGACGAACTGGCTCTCGAACTGGTTGGGCGTGAGAAACACGCCCCGCTCTTTCATCGCCGGCCAGAACAGCCGCTCCCAGCGGTCGGTCTCGGCGGCACCCACGTCGCCACCGTCCCTGGGACAGTCGCCGAACCGGGGGCATTCGGGGTCCTGGGCACAGCCGTCGGCGCAGGCGCCGCCCTGTGGCGGGGAGTCCGCGCGCGTGAACACCAGCTTGAACATCGAGTCCGTGCCGACGACCGTGTACCCGGGACACCGGTCGGCGACGATGTCGGTCAGCCCCTCGCGGAGCCGCTCGCCGAGGGCGTTCACGTGGGCGTGGACGTCGTTCTCCGCGCAGAACTCCAGCGTCGCCAGCCCGGCGGCCATCGTCACCGGGTGGCCCGAGAACGTCCCGGCCTGGAACACCTCCCCGGAGGGCGTGAACGCCTCGACGATCTCGGTTCGACCGCCGATGGCACCCACCGGGAAGCCGCCACCGACGACCTTGCCGAACGTGGTGACGTCCGGGGTGACGCCGAGCTTGCCCTGGGCGCACTGGAGCCCACCGACCCGGAACCCGGTGATCACCTCGTCGAACACCAGCAGCGAGCCGTACTCGTCACAGAGCTCGCGCAGGGTCTCGTGGTAGCCGGAGACCGGCTGGACGATGCCGGTGTTCCCCAGGATCGGTTCGACGAGCACGCCCGCGATCTCCTCGCCGTGTTCCTCGAACACCTCCGTGACGGCTCGCTCGTCGTTGAACGGCACCGGGACGGTGTGCTCGGCGAACGACTGGGGAACGCCCCGCGTCGAGGGACGGACGTCACCGGGTTCGCCCTCGACCAGCGTGGACTCCTGGGCGCCGTGGTAGCCGCCCTGCATCACGACGATCTTCTCGCGGCCGGTGTACCCCCGGGCGAGCCGCACGGCCGAGACGGTCGCCTCCGTACCGCTGTTGACGAACCGGAGCATCTCCACGCCGGGGACGTGTCGGGCGACGAACTCCGCCAGTTCCACCTCTATCTCCGTGGGGGTGCCGTACATCGGCCCGGCGCTCGCGTGGGACTGGACCGCCGAGCGCACCGGGTCAGGCATGTCGTGACCCAGCAGCAACGGCCCGTACCCCATCACGTAGTCGACGTACCGGTTCCCGTCGGGATCGACGACGTGGGCGCCGTCCCCCCGGTCGACGAAGAACGGGTACGGACGGGGGGCCGCTCGCACCGAGGAGTTCACCCCACCCGGCAGCACCGACAGCGCGCGGTCGTACAGCTCCCGCGAGCGCTCGTGGTTCATGTCCGGCCGGTTCGACGGCCGCCGGAAAGAGCTTTCCCGTCCGCTGCCGGGCGACGTGTCGCTGGGGCTCGACGGCCCGCCGATGGGAACTTCGATTGACGGTACACAGGATCTGGAAGAGATAATTGGATATTCTATGTCTTCTCGAGCCAGGAGAATGAGTTATTGCCATCGGGACCAGATATTTATAACCGCGCGTTGTAGCCGTCTATGCGAAACGAGAGACGACCCGAACCACTTCCGGCGGTGTCGTATCGCCCGACAGGCCAGAGCCTGCGTACCATCCGAACCATTGGCTGGCACCGTGCGACACGCACGGCTGTTCCTTCGTTCGACCGCGGGCCTCGACCGAGGCTCGCGGCATCCGTCCGACGCGTCGACCGCGCCGTCTCTGGTATCCGATAGAAAGACGCTGCTGCATACAGCCCGCGTATCTCGGAGGACCGCAAAGACGTCCCGTGTGAATGATATGCTAATCACTCGTCTCGATATATCCTGTACTGTAACCGTATAGGGACCGTAGATACGAGAGGATGAGCCAGCCACGACAACTCCATGAGCTTCTCGGGGAAGGCAGCGAGATCAACATCGTCTGCCACAACAACCCCGACCCGGACTGTCTCGCGAGCGCACTCGCACTGGGTCGGATCGCGGCTGCGGCTGGCATCGACGAACGGCAGATCCTCTACAGCGGCGATATTTCCCACCAGCAGAACCGGGCGTTCGTCAATCTCCTCGATATCGACCTCCAACAGTTCGAATCCACGACCGTCCAGAACCGTCAACCGGACTCGTTACTTGCATTCGTCGACCATTCCATCCCGGGCGAGAACAACACGGTTCCCCCGGACACGAACGTGGATATCGTGATCGACCATCATCCTGCCGAGGATATCGGCGCTCGGTTCGTCGATCATCGTGAGGACCTGGGAGCAGCTGCGACGATCCTCACGGAGTACGTGCGCACCCTCGACATCGATCTGGATACGGATCTCGCGACAGCACTCCTGTTTGCCATCCGTTCGGATACCCTCGACTTCCTCCGCGGCGCGACCCACGAGGAGTACGATGCGGCGGGGTATCTGCACGAGCACGCGGATCACGAGATGCTCCGGCAGCTATCGATGCCGTCAGTCTCTGGGGGAACCCTCGACTCGATCTCGGCCGCTATCGACAATCGAACGATAAACGGAGCGGTACTCATCTCTCATGTCGGCCGGACGACCGAACGGGATGCGCTCCCTCAAGCCGTCGATTATCTCGTGAGACTGGAGGGCGTTCAAACTGCCATCGTGTTCGGACTCGTCAACGACGCTATTCAGATCAGTGCTCGGTCACCGGATGCACGAGTGAACGTCGGTAACATACTGAACGAGGCGTTCGAAGACGTCGGGAGTGGCGGTGGTCATCACGATGTCGCGGGCGGTGAAATCTCGCTCGGTATCTTTGCTGACTACACGTCCGACGACGCACAGTTCCTCGAGATGGTCGAACAGATCATTACCGCACGCCTTTTTGCGGAACTCAATCTGTCCGAAGGGATAGAGGAGTAACACGAACGACCGTTCGCCCCGTCACGGGTGTTGTTGTCGTCAGTAACACGCTGCTGACTCTATGCGCTCTGTCTCGCACGCCGATCCCAACGGGTCGGAGTTCCGTTGCGTTGGGAATCGTGGAAACTTCTGCCAACGCGTATAAGATCCGAGGGTGACGGTACGGCCCCGACGCGGTGTACCGTACCCCGGGAGAGCCGGGCCCGGAACCGGGATCCCGGTCGCCTCGGCCGTGGGGTCTCGGGGTCTCGATCGCCGAACGCGGGGCTCGTCGAGTGTCACCTGGAAGAACGTACGCAGTCCGTCCGCGGGTTCCCCCGACAGCCGTGGTCCGGTCGTCGCCGCGCCCGCGAACCGGTCTTGGGGGCCCGTGGATCGATCCGTTCGTTTCGCACTCCGAAGACCGCCGTAGCCCCCGGACGGAACCGTCCAGTCGCTCGCCGGGCTACACCGCCTCGGGGCCCTCCTTGGACGTTCGGATCTGGTGGGCGGAATCGACCGGGAGGACGAAGACCTTCCCGTCGCCGGGCTCGCCGGTGTGGGCGGCCTCGGAGATGGCGCCGACGACGTCCTCGGCGGGGACGTCGGCGACCACGCACTCGATCTTCGTCTTCTGGTGGAGGTCCACCGTGTACTCCTCGCCGCGCCACTGGCCCTTCTTGGCGGGCTGGGAGCCACGACCGGAGACGTTCGAGACCGTCAGCGACGGGGCGCCGATCTCCGCCAGCGCCTGCTTCACGTCCCCGAGTTTGTCGGGACGGACGTACGCCATCACGAGCTTGATTCCGCCGTCGTTGGGTTCGTCGCTCATTTCAGTTCTCCTCCTCGTCGTTCACGGAACCGCCGTCGGAGGTAACGTCCGACGTGGTTCCGTTCACGTCGTTCACGGAACCGCCGTCCGGCCGCACGATCCGTCCGCCGTCGACCGCCGTGTCCGGCGAGCCGAACTCGGGGTAGGTGTCGACGCCGTGCTCGGAGACGTCGAGCCCCTCGAGCTCGTGTTCGCGGGAGACCCGAATCTGTCCGAGCGCCTTCAGGACGCCGAAGACGGCCGCGGTGGCCGCGATCGTCCAGCCGGCGATGACCGCGACGCCGACGACCTGCGAGACGAGGCTGACACCCGCACCCGAGACGGTGAAGATCGGGATCCCGACCAGTATCGCCCCGAGCGCGCCGGCGCTCCCGTGGACCGGGAACACCGCACAGACGTCGTCGATCTGGAGGTGCTCCTCGACCAGTTCGAAGACGATGGGGAGCTGTGCCCCGGCGAGCCCGCCGATGACCAGCGCCGCCCACCAGGTGATGAGGTCCGTGTTCGAGGTGATGCCCACGAGCCCCGCGAGCATCCCGTTGGCGACGTACAGCGTGTCGACCTTGCCGGTCTTGAAAATCGAGAGTGCCCCCGCCCCGATGGCCCCCGCGGCCATCCCCAGCGTGGTCGTTAGCGCCACGCGGCCGACGAACGCGAACGAGGCCAGCTCCGAGGCGTCGCTGTTCAGCGGCGCCGCGGCGGTCCCGACGTTGAACCCGTACCAGCCGAACGCGAGGATGAGGGTCCCCAGCACCGCGAAGGTGATGGAGTGGCCGGGGATGACGTTGACGCTGCCGTCGTCGTTGAACCGATCGATCCGGGGACCGACGACGGCCGCGGCGGTCAGGCCGGCGATGCCGCCCATCCCGTGGACGATCATCCCGCCCGCGAAGTCGGTGAACCCGAACGCGGACAGGAAGCCGCCCGCCCACGTCAGCCCCGTGACGACCGGGTAGATGACGCCGGCGAGCATCACCGTGTAGGTGACGTACGCACGGAGCTTCATCCGGCCCGCGACCGCGCCGGAGACGATGGTCGCCGCCGTCATCGCGAAGACGGCGCCGAACAGCCAGTCGACCCAGGCGAGCGTCGATTCGGGACTGAAGATCGCGAAGGGCGTGTACGAGCCGCCGCCGGTCACGCCGGCGACGATCGCCTCGACCGTCGCCCCGAGCAGGAAGAACACGACGACGCCCACGGACCACGTGAGCATGTTCTTCGTCAGCTGGTTCGCGACGTTCTTCGAGCGCACCTGCCCCGCCTCCAGCATGGCGAAGCCGGCGTGCATGAAGAAGATCAGGAACGTCACGGTCAGTACCCAGACGTAGTTGACGCCGTTGGCGATGGCCGACGGGTCGGCCTGCAGCGGGATGAGGTTCACGCTTCTACCCCCGCCGATACCGGACGGACGTCCACATTCAATTCGTATTCCACCATGCTCGTACTCCGAATCACGTGAAGACCTGATGGAACTACCCTACATAAAGCTTGTAGTTTCGCACGTCCAGAAAATCACGTCTTTAATAGACGTGCGTAGGAAATAGGGCAGAATAATAGCTGTATAAGGTCTATCTTCGTCCAGTAATCCGGGCCCCGTCCGGCCCGGTTTCGGACGTACGTCCACGGCGTTTCGCGGCTCGTGGCGCCCGAACGGGCGTTTCGAACGGGCACGCGCCCGTCCGCAGCGGTTCCGGGGCAATTTCTACCGGATGGGAGGGCCCGGCCGTCCCTCCGCGGGAGCCGATGGCGTCGTTAGAGGCCTCGAAACGCGGGATTTATTCGGTTCGGGCGATCGCTGGACGTTCGTCGACCGGATACGGTTCTCGTCCACGCGCTACGAAAGATACCCGTTCGGCCGAACGGGTCAGTCGAGCAGCCGCACGAACTCGTACTCGCAGGCCGTCCGGAGCACGACGTTGGCCGTCGCGGCCGTGACCCGGTCGTCGGTCGAGAGTCCGGCGAGGAACCCGTTGAGTTCGCCGAGGTCGTCGAACCGGGCGATCAGGAGCGCGTCGTAGACCCCCGACGTCTCGTAGGCGTCGGTCACACAGTCGGGGTGGTCCGCGAGGACCGCAGCGAGGTCGCCCCGGACACACAGCCGTACCAGGACGGTCTGCATCCCGAGGCCGTCGTAGTCGAGCACCGGGATGTAGCCGTCGACCCGGCCCTCGCGCTCGAGTTCGAGTACCCGTTCGTCGGGGATCCACCCCTCCTGGCGAGGGGCCGACCGATCCCGGTCGGGTGCCCCGACCACGGTCAGACCACCCGTCCGGTCGGGTCGGCCCGTGCCCGGCCAGCGGTGACGGCGGCGACCGTCGTCCGGAACGCGAGGACACCCGTCACGCGACGGGCCATCTCGTCCGCTCGTCCGTCGTCGACCATCCACCTCCGTCGTCGGTCGGGCCAGTTCCGTCGAGTTTCGACAGCGATTTCACCATGTCTGTATCGTCCTCTCCGGTCAGAACACAAGGACAGGTAGCACATAAGCGTACAGGACACGAGTATGGAAATAATACGAGGATAACGAAATATTCGCTCATTTTTACATGCGATAATAGGAATACAATGGGTACGTTCGGCCGGAGACACGGCCGATCGCCGGCTCGTTTCGGACGAACGGGCACCGCTCCGCGCGAGGAACCGCGGCCGTTCGCGCGCGCGGTCGTTCAGCGGCAACGGTCGCTCGATCCCGGTCCCGTCACGGGGGGCACCGGATCCGGGACGATCCGTGAGACGGCCGATAGGGGGGAGGCTCGGCGGCTCTCGGGACGTCTCTGGACGAACGTACACCGGCGGGTGGCGACGGTGCTCGCTATCCGAGCCGGTCGGCGACGTCCTCGGCGAAGTAGGTGACGACGAGGTCCGCCCCGGCCCGCTTTATCGACTGCAGGGACTCGTAGGCCGCCGCCTCGAGGTCGAGCCACCCCTTCTCGGCCGCGGCGTGGACCATCGCGTACTCGCCGCTGACGTTGTACGCCGCGACGGGGTGATCGAACTCCTCCCGGACCCGGCGGACGACGTCGAGGTACGCGAGCGCGGGCTTGACCATCAGCACGTCCGCGCCCTGCTCGACGTCGAGGCGGACCTCGCGCATCGCCTCGCGGCCGTTCGCGGGGTCCATCTGGTAGTGCCGTCGGTCGCCGAACGCGGGCGCGCCGTCGGCGGCGTCGCGGAACGGCCCGTAGAACGCCGACCGGAACTTCGCCGCGTAGGACATCACCGGGACGTTCTCGAAGCCGGCCTCGTCGAGTCCCGAGCGGATGGCCCGGATCATCCCGTCGGTCATGCTCGACGGGGCTATCATGTCCGCGCCCGCGTCCGCGTGCGAGACGGCCGTCCGCGCGAGGTTCGACAGCGTCGGGTCGTTGGCGACGGTCATGCGGGTGTCCACGCTCCGGAGGTCGCCGCCGAGACGCTCCCAGGTCTCGCGAGCGTCGTCGGCGAGCACCCCGCAGTGGCCGTGGTCGGTGTACTCACAGAAGCAGACGTCGGTGACGACGTAGGCGTCGGTGTCGGCCTTGATCCGGCGGGTGGCCCGCTGGACGACGCCGTCCTCGGCCCACGCCCGCCCCCCCACCTCGTCCTTCGACTCGGGGATGCCGAACAGCAGCACGGCCCCCACACCGGTCTCCATGACCTCGCGGACCCGTGGGACCGCCTCCTCGACGGGGACCCGCTCGTGGCCCGGCATCGACGGGATGGGGACGCGCTCGTCGGTCGTCGCGTCCACGAACACGGGGGCGACGAGGTCCTCGGCCCGCACCGTCGTCTCGCTGACGAGCCTCCTGACGCCGTCGGCCCGTAGTCGACGTGGCCGTTCCCTCAGGTCGAACTCCATGTCCACACCTCGACGACGGCCGGTGAAAGGCTTCTCGCTTCCCCTGTGACGTGACGGGGAGTCTCGTAGCGTCCCACAACGCCTATGCCCGGTCCGTGCCGACCGCTCGACGATGGCAGAGGTCGAGGCGCGGGGGCCGTTCCACCGGTTCCTCGCCGACTACGGGCTCGTCGTCGTCGCCGGAGTGGCGCTGGCCGGCGCCGCGCTCGCCGTCGGCCTGTTCCTGTTCGGCGACCGGGAACTCGTCAGGTCGCTGCTCGACCGCTACGGGATGGCCGCGCTGTTCGCCGTCCTGATACTAGAGGGAGCGATGCTGCTCTACTTCGCCCCGAGCGAGGCCCTCGTCCCCGCGGGGATCGCACTACTCGCCGAGTCCGGTACCGAAGTGGCCGTCGTGATCCTCGTCGCCGTCGCGGGCGCCACCGCGGGCCAGTTCCTCCTGTTCACGTTCGCCAAGCGCGGCGGGCGGGAGTACCTCCTCGAGAAGCCGTGGTTCCGTGTCGGCGAGGACCGCCTCGACCGGTTCGATCGGTGGTTCGACCGGTGGGGGCCGCTCGTCGTTCCGGTCTCGAACGCGCTGCTTTTCACCCGCGGGATGCTCACCGTCCCGGCGGGGCTGGCGGAGATGGACGACGGGCAGTTCCTCGTCCTCTCGGCGCTCGGCTCGCTCGCCTTCCAGACCTGGCTCGCACTGGTCGCGCTCGGCCTGCTCGGGCGGCTCTGATACGGACCGTTGTAGTCTTTTGCCGGTGATCACCGACACGAGCCGCGTGGTCGCCGGTACGTCGTTACAGCAGTCCGTAGAGGGGACGTCGTCGGCTACTACCGGTGAACGCCGACTCCGGCGACGAGGACTACGAAAGTTTCACCTTCGGGGAAACGAAACTCACGGCCGACCGTCGGACGGTCGGGTGACCAGACCACGCATGCTCCCGAGTTCCTGGAAACGAGACATCGCCAGCGGCCTCATCGTCCTCGTCCCGCTGCTGGTGACCGCCTACATCGTGGCGTTCATCTACCAGGCGCTCGTCCGCCTCCCCTTCCCCCCGGGCACCTTCGAGGACCAGCCCGTCGTCCGCGTGCTCATCACCGTCGTCGTGTTCGCGCTGCTCGTCCTCTCGGTCGGCTACCTGATGCGGACCACGCTGGGCGACCTCGTCGAGGAGGGGCTCGACGCCGTGATGAACCGCCTCCCCGGGCTCCGGGTCGTCTACAACGCCTCGAAGATGGCCGTCGAGACCGCCGTCACCGGGACCGAGGAGCTCCAGGCCCCCGTGAAGCTCGAGACGTGGGACGGTCTCCGCATGACCGCGTTCAAGACCGGCAAGCAGACCGACGACGGCCGCGACGTCCTCTTTCTCCCGACGGCTCCGAACATCACCACCGGGTTCGTCATCGAGGTCGAACCCGACCAGTACACCGTCACCGACGAGAGCGTCGAGGACGCGCTCACCCGCGTGCTCTCGGCCGGGTTCGGCGAGTCGAAACGAGAGAAGGGAGTCCCAATCGACGTCGTCACGGAGGGGGACACGGACGGGAGCGACGAGGACGACGAGGAAGAACGAAGGGCGCCGGCGGCCGACGACGACTAGCGGGGCGCGCCCGTGTCACTCGTACGGCCAGTTCGGGTCGCGGGGCTCCTCGGGGTCGCGGGTCCGTCCGACCGCGTCGGGGGAGACGGCTCCGAGTTCGCGGAAGTTCCGGCGGGCCTCGCGGAGCGAGAGGTGGTTGTAGTCGCTCTCGTAGCCCGGGGCGTAGAACGCCACGAGGTCGTCGAGCCAGTAGCAGACCGGACAGACATCGTAGGACCCGGGCGTGTCGGGTGTGAGGGTGCGGTAGCCACAGCAGGGGCAGAACCCCCGCTCGCGGGAGACGGGGCTGTCGTCGCGGTAGCCGCGGGGGTCGCCGGTCGACACGTCCCACCCGACGTGTGCGAGTCACAAAGCCCTGCGGGAGTCGGCCGATCACGCCGATACGTCCCCCGTGTCCCCCGACGCTCCGCGGAGTCGGTCGTACCGACCCACCGGGGCCGACCGGGGCCGACCGGGGATCGGCCAGCCCCGGTAGAGGACCACGACCGGCTGTCACTCTCGGGCGGCTTCGACCTTCGCGGCGTGTTCCTCGAGGTCGGCCGCCAGCGTCCGGGCCTGCTCGGCCGAGAGCGAGACGCTGTCGGCGTGGGCCGGGAGGGGCTCCAGTTCCGTGTTGTCGAGCTCGAGCTGCAACGAGACGTGGTCCGGGTCCGTCCGTGGAGAGGTGACGTTCAGCGTGGCGAACGCCTCCTCCTCGAAGCCGTGGCCCTCGGCGCGGCCGTCCAGCAGGTCGAGGGTCGTGTAGGCGTTCACCGTCATGATGCGGTCCGGCATGGGAGAGGGGAGGGGAGCGCCGGACTTGGGGGTGTTGGTGGCGGTCAGTCCCCGGCGAACTCCTGCCGGAAGCGGTGTTTGACGTAGGCGTGTGCGTAGTCGAGCGGCGGGTACGCCTCGGGCTTCTCGGCGGCGACGTCACAGGCGACCACGGCCGCACCGTCGGCCTCGACCGCGGCGGCGTACGCCTCGCGGAACCCCTCGTCCGAGTCGACGTGCCAGGCGGGCAGGCCACAGTCCCGGGCCACGCCGGCGAAGTCGACCTCCGTCGAGAGCGTCGGCTGGCCGCCGGTCGTCTCGTAGGCGGCGTTGTCCATCACGACGACGACGAGGTTCGGGGGATCCAGCCGGGCGACCGTCGAGAGCGTGCCGAGGGACATCAGCAGCGAGCCGTCGCCGTCGAGCACCGTGACCTGCTCGTCGACGACGATCGCGAGGCCCAGTCCCAGGGGCGTGGTCGTGCCCATCGCCCCCGTGAGCGGGAAGTTCCGCGGGCGATCCCCGAGCGCCGTCAAGTGATAGGAAGCGGTCCCGAGGTTCGAGACGACGGCCGCGTCCGGGGTCTCCTCTATCACCGCGGCGGTGCAGGCGGTCTGGTCGGCGGTCATGGCTTGCCCCCCGTCAGCGTCGTCTCGGCGAGCAGGACGTACGGGTCCTCGGTGGAGAAGGCGGTCTCGGTGGCCAGACGGACGACCTGTCCGACGTCGGTGCTCGCGTCCATCCGGCTGTTGCGGATCCCGAGCGCGTCCAGCGCGCCCGGCATCCCGTACCCGCCGGACACCTGTGCGAGGTTGTGCTCGCCGAGGTCACCTCTTCGGGAAACGATGCCGACGAACGGGAGCCCCCAGGGCTTGCTCAGCGAGCCGACGGCGTTGAGCGCGTTCGACAGCCCGCTGGTCTGACAGACCAGCGCGCCGCGCCGCCCCCCGAGCCACGCCCCGGAGAGGATCCCGACGGCCTCCTCCTCGCGGGCGACCGGGACCGCCTGGAACCGGTCGTCCGCCTCGACCCGTTCGATCAACGGGGCGACCACCGAGTCCGGCAGGTAGGCCACCACCTCGACGCCGCCCTCCCACAGTGCCTCGATCGCTTCCTCGTGCCAGCTCATACCTCACCGCACGCCGGAGGGGGGTTTAGTACCTCTGCCCCGATGGGGGTGATCGCCCACCCGGACCGCGGGGCATCCGGTCGGGGTCAGTGCCTCGGTCGAACGGCGAGGTACCGCTCGGGGACCGGCTCGCCGTCGAGCAGCGAGAGCGCGTTCGCCCCGAGCGTCCGGGCACCCTCCCGACGAGCCGTCTCGGTCGATCCCCCGACGTGCGGGGTCAGGACGACGTTCTCGAACTCGTGGAGCGGCGAGTCGGCCGGCAGCGGCTCGGTCGCGTGGACGTCCATCCCCGCGCCGGCGAGTTCGCCCGCACGGAGCGTGTCGACGAGCGCCCCCGGGTCGACGACGGGCCCCCGACCGACGTTGACGAGCACGGCGTCGCTCCCCATCCGTGCCAGCGCGTCCTCGTCGACGAGCCCCCGCGTCTCGTCGGTCAGTTCGGCGGCCACCACCACCGAGTCCGACCGGTCGAGTACGGCCCCCAACCCGACGAGTTCGGCGTGAACGGGCTCGCCCTCGATGCGGTCGACGTAGGGGTCGTAGGCCAGCGTCGTCACGTCGAACCCGCGGAGGAGCGAGGCGACCCGCCGACCGACGTTCCCGAGGCCGACGAGACCCACGGTGGTCCCCGAGACGAGCGTCCCCAGGGGCACCGAGTCGCGCCAGCGGCCCGCCTCCAGGGCCCGGTGGCCGGCGACGGTGTGTCGCCGGGTCGCGAGCAGCAAACCGACGGCGTGTTCGGCGACCGAGAGGGCGTTGATCCCCGGGGTGTGGGTAACGGCGACGCCGTGCTCGCGGGCGGCCGCCAGGTCGACGTTGTCGATGCCGGTCCCGATCTTGGCGACCACCGAGAGGTCCGTGGCCTCGATGACCCGCCGGGAGATCGGGATACGGGAGGTGACGAACGCGACGTCCGCACCGGCGAGCCGCTCGGCCGCCGCGGCCTCGCTGCCCTCGATGCCGACGTCGAGGTCGATCCGGTCGCCGACCCCCTCCGTCAGTAGCTCCCGCGGGTGGATGTCCTCGTCGAGTACGCCGTGGTACATGTGGCCGGAGGCTCCCCGGCCGGCGGCTTCAGTCCTCCGCTCGGGGCGAGTGCGCGACAGACCTCTCCCGGGGGCACCTGAACGGCCGGCCGTCGAACTCGGCGCGTGCTGCGGGCGCGCTCGTGCGCCTGCTGCCACGCGCGAGGGCTTCCGTGGTGCTCCACGCTCGCGGCCCGTCGAAAGGAGCTACGGAAGGACTCGGTTCTCATACGGTCGTGCGGAATTCGTTACCGCTTCACGAGTCGGAGTTCGGTCGTATCGGTCTCGAAACGTCGATGTTACCGAAGGCTACTGAAGATAGGTACGCACGACCGTATCAGTCGTCGGCCGGTGCAGGAGCGGGGCTCGCGTCCATCGAGTCGTCCTCTGCGTAGGGGTACCAGGTCAGCTTCGTGTTGTGCATGTACGGGTCCTCGTAGGAGGTCTCCTCGGGTTCCGCGAGCCCCTCCAGTTCCTCGGCGTCCCTCGCCTCGATGAACTCGCGGAAGGACTGCCCGTCGTCCCGCTCCTGCTCGTAGAGACGGAGGAGGTTCCTGACGTACCCCGGGACCTCGTCGGCGGCGACGCGCATCTCCACCCAGTCGGCGAACCGCGGGTTCTCCCCGAGGCCGCCGCCGAGGCCGACGTCGAACGCCTCGACCGGCTCGCCGTCCTTGCGGGTCTTCATCCCGCGCAGGGAGACGTCGGCGATCTGTGGCTGGGCACAGGAGGCCGTACAGCCCGAGAGGTGGACGTGGAAGTCCTCGACGCCCGCCGGAACGTCGACGTTCGCTGCGAGCCACCGGGCGTAGCGGACCATCCGGTTCTTCGTCTCGACGATGGACAGCGAGCAGTACTCGGTTCCGGTACAGGCGATCGAACCCCTCATGAACGGGTGCGGCTCCGGCGAGTAGGTCTCCAGCAGGGGTTCCTCGAGGAACGAGTCGAGGTCGGCATCGTCGATGTCGGCGACGACGAGGTTCTGCCGCTGGGTGATACCCACGAGCTCCGAGCCGTACCGCTCGGCGAGGTCCGCGAGTTCGATCACGTCGTCGGCGCCCATCCGACCCACGAGCACCGAGAGGCCGACGGCGTACGAGCCGTCGTCCTGCTCGGTGAGGCCCACGTAGTCACCGGGCGCGTCGGCCCGGCCGGCGTTGTAGTCGTACCCCTCGCGCAGGTCCTCGCCCGCGCTGGGGAGCTCGTAGTCGACGTACTCCTCCTGGAGCACGTCTCGGACCTTCTCGGGGCCCCACTCGTCGACGAGGAACTTGATGCGGGCGTCGAACCGGTTCTCGCGGTCGCCGTGGTCGCGGAAGAGCGCGGAGAGCCCGGCCGAGACGTCCGTGACGTCCTCGGGCCGGCAGAAGACGTCGACGTCGCGGGCGAAGCGGGGCTCCTTCCGCGCGAGGCCGCCGCCGACGCGGACGTTGAACCCTCTCACGTCTCCTCCATCGAGTTCCTTCACCGCGGGCTCGAACGCGAGGTCGTTGATGTCGCCCTGGCCGGAACCGCGAGCGTCGCCCGTGACCGAGACCTTCCACTTCCGCGGGAGGTTCGAGTAGGCGGGGTTGCCCTCGAACTCGGACTGGAGCTCCTGGACGACCGGCCAGACGTCGAGGTGTTCGTCGGCGTCACGGCCGGCGAGCGGGGAGCCGACGATGTTCCGCCAGGAGTCCCCGCAGGCCTGGATGGTCGAGAGGCCGGCGTCCTCCAGCGTCTCGAAGACCTCGGGGACGTCCTCCAGCTGGATCCAGTGGAGCTGGATCGACTGCCGGGTCGTCCAGTCGCAGTACGCGGCCCCGAACTCGGGGTTCTCGACGGGCCCGATGGCGTACTCGTTGGCTACCTCGCCGACGACCCGGAGCTGGTCGGGCGTGATCCGACCCATCGGCGTTCCGATCCGCATCATGAAGTAGGACTCCTGACCCTTCCGCTGGTGGTACAGCCCCCACCACTTGAACCGCTCGAACCAGGCGTCGCGCTCGTCCTCCGGGATGGACGTCCACCCCTGCTCTGCGAACTCGAAGAGACGGTCACGGATATCGACCCCGTAGAGTTCGTCCTTCCAGCCCTCGACCTTGCTCGGCATGTGCGGGTAGACGCCCGCCCCGTACAAACTCCCGCCCGTCGCGTCCACGCTGGCCGGGGGTTCCCGAAACCGGAACCGGTTGCCGGAGTTCGGGTCGACGGGGGCTACTCCGGGGCCGACGCGGCCGGTCGCGACGGCGGCCGACGGCGGCTGCTCCGGGTCGGGAGGTGAGCGCTCGTGGGGTCGACCGGACGGAAACGACCGTCGACGAGCCGGCCGAGTTCGAGCCAGTCGGTGACTCCGCTCGTGCCGCAGGCGATACACTGGCCGGCGACGCGCGCATCGACGGAGCGCCCGTCGACCGACACCTCGACGAACCCCTCGGCGAGCAGATCGGTCACGGGACAGCCACAGAACTCGCCGACGACCGGCCAGAGGTTGCCGACGTTCACCTCCCGGGAGTCGTCGACGCTCAGCCAGGCTCCGTCGTCGAGCTGGTGGACGCTGGTGACCACGCCACGACCGAAGGGCGCGAGATGCCTGTATCTACGGGTCCCCGCCGGACTCGCCGCGTGTCGCCGAGCGCGGTGACGCGGTCTCGGGGCGCGAACGGTTTCGAGAGCGGCGCTCGGTACAGCCAGGACGACCGTGACCGGCCGAGTGGGTCGCCCGTGACTCCGGCAACCGACTCCGGTTCCGGGGTTCGTCGGTACGTACTGCGGGTGAAGGCGGGCTTATCCGGGTCGCCCGACTACCGTGGAGCGTGAGCGAAGACGACCGATCCGCGCGGCAGCACGCCCCGGCCGACGTCGCGCCGGAACTTCACTGGGCGGGTGACGAGGAGTGACCGACGAGCGCGAGCGCGAACGGGTGGACACGAGCCACCTCGACGGCGTCGCGGACGGCTGTGGCTGTGCGGAGGTCTGGGAACACCTCTCGGAGGGTCGCGAGGCGGCGGAGAACGACTCGGACGGCGACGCCGACGTCGACCTCTCCGGGAGAACCGACGCCGGAGACGGGGGCGAAGAGGGGATGGCCGTGGTCGACGCGGGCGAGTCGTGATCGCCGGACGCTCGTGCGAGTCGGCCGAACGGGACGGGACGCTTTTACCGGGAGTCGCCATACCCCGAGACGATGAGGGACGCAGACGGGCCGCCGACTGACCGCGAATCGCCGGTCGGGGAGCCGGTCATCCGGGGGGACCCGGACGTCGCCGGCGAGCACGCCGCGCGGTTCGATCCCGACGACCCCGAGAGCGTCGAGGAGGCCGCCCGAACGGTCAGGGCGTTCGCCGGCAGTTCCGCCGACGGGAGCGACAACATCTACGTCCTCCAGGGGGCGGCCGCGTGTGCCGCTCTCGTCCGCGGCGTCGGCTCCTACAAGGCCGCCGCCGAGCGGGCCGGCAGCGACGCCACCGTCTCGTTCATCCGCAAGTGGGCGCGGGTCCACGACCTCCCCCGACCGATCCGGCGGTACGTCGCCACGGGCCGCATCGCCCCGACCGCCGCGAAGCACATCGCCCGTCTGGCGGGCGAGTCCCGCTACACCCTCGCGTGGGCCGTCCTCGACCACGGCCTCACGGTGCGGGAGATACGCGCCGTGGTCTCGCGGGTGAACAGGAACCAGACCGTCGAGGAGGCGCTGCTCGCCGAGGGCGTCCGTCTGGGCGAGATGCAGGTTCGGCTCCCCCCGGGCAGCTACCGGCGGCTCCGCCGGGCCGCGGCCGTCGAGGACGTCGAGCCCGACGAACTGCTCGCGCGCGCCGTCGACGCCTACCTCGAGGAGGAGTGATGCCCCCCACCTCGGCCCCAACGCCAACTCCGGACGAATGCCGGGGTTAATCCCCCGACACGCCCATCCGTGGGTATTCTCCGGCTGTTCCGGTGTGAGGTCGACCCCGCCTGCGCGTACCACTGCGACGCGCTCGCGGAACGGTTCCCCGAGGCCGACGGCGACCGCCTGTTCGCGACCGTCGGATCGCTCGGGGGGTTCGAACGGCCGCGTGGTCATGCGTAAACGTTTAGCCGCGACCGGCCCCTCGTCCGGACGAGGGCCGATAGCTCAGTCCGGCAGAGCGTCTGGCTTTTAACCAGACGGTCGGGGGTTCAAATCCCTCTCGGCCCGCTTCTCGTGTGCGAGCGACAGCGAGCACCGAGAGCGAACGGGCGTGACGAGCGGAGCTACACCCACGACCGGCACAAAACCACCAGTACGCTACGACGTGTGTTTGACCGGGAGGTGGTCGGCCGGGCTTGGATAGCGTCCGGCGAAGGGAGAGCCCGGGTGTCGGTCGACACACTGTCGGCCGTTGTTCACATCCCGATTTCGGGCAAAATTTTATATAGGATTTATTGTGGCACGAAGCGAACCGGCGGCGTAGATGGGCATCGTGGAGGGTCGGTCGGTGAAGGGGCTGCTCGCGGCTGTTCGACAGGGACGGCCAGTGGGGAAGCTACTGGAGGGACCCCGGAGGGGCATCTGGGCCGTGGCGTTCCTGTTCTTCTGCGTCGGGGACGTGGTGACCACACACGTCGGGCTCTCGATACACGGCGTCATCGAGGCCGGGCCGGTGGTCGCGCCGGTGCTACGGGAGTACGGGCTGGCGGCGATGTTCGGCCTCAAGGGCGCGACCCTCGCGCTGTTCTACGGGCTGTACCGGGTCGTCCCCGATCCGCAGTCGATCGGCGTCCCGTTCGGCCTGGCCCTGGTGGGGGTGTTCGTGACCGGCTGGAACCTGGTCGTCATCTGTCTCGGTGCCCTCTGATACCGATCGTCGGCGCCTGCCGGAGGATCCCTCTGGGCGTGGCTCAGAACGGGTCCGGGCCGGTGGCGTGTTCGGGCGTCTCGCCCCGGTAGGCCGTCCGCAGGGCGATCCCCTCGAGGTTGACCGTCGTGTCCGGGACGCGACCCTCGTGGACGGTCCGGACGTTCTCGGCCGCACCGCGGTCCTTTGCGGGGACCGATTCCAGCGTCGAGCCGGCGCTGTGTGGCGTCACGATCACGTTCTCCAGTTCGAGGAGCGGGTGGTCATCTGAAACCGGTTCCTCGGGGAACACGTCGATGCCGGCGCCGTGTATCAGGTCCGACGAGAGGGCCGCGACGAGGGCGTCCTCGTCCACGATGCCGGCGCGTGCGGTGTTGACGAGGATACCGTCCTCGCCGAGCGCCCGGAGCTCCGTCTCGCCGACGGCCCCCCTCGTCTCGTCGGTCAACGGCGCGTGGATGCAGGCCACGTCGGCGGCCTCGAACAGCTCCGGGACGGTTCCGACCGATTCGACGCCCTCGGGGAGCGCCTCCGGGGTCTTGTAGGGATCGTACGCGACCGGGCGCATCCCGAACCCCCGGGCGAGCCGCGTCACCAGGCTCCCGATGTCGCCACAGCCGAACACCCCGAGCGTGTCGCCCTCGAGTTCGGGCGCGAGGTAGCCGTGCTTCTCCCAGATCCCGTTCCGGACGTCGGCGTCGGCGGTTCGGAGCCCCTTCCGCACGGCGAACGCGAGCGCGAGCGTGTGCTCGGCGACGGCCCGCGTGTTCGCCCCCCGCACGTTGCAGACGAGGATCCCGAGTTCGGTCGCCGCTCCCACGTCGACGGGGTCGAGCCCGACGCCGGCCTGCGTGACCATCTTCAGGTCCGTCGCCCGCTCGAGCCGCTCGCGGGGCAGGGAGAGCGACTTGACGATTATCGCGTCGAAGCGATCGATGTCCGCATCGAGCGCCGCCTCGTCCTCGTAGTCGGTCGTCACGGTGACCTCGGCGAAGTCGTCGAGCACCTCGTGGGCGGCGTCCTGGAGCGGTCGCGGGGTGAGCACGTTCCACGGCATACGTCCCCTGGGGGGCGTCCCCGACAACTAGTTTCCCCCGACCGACCTGTCGACGCGTCCACACCCAGGCCCGTCCCGACCGGCCGGTCCGGAGCCAGCGGACCCGGGAACACGCCGGGGATCGGCACTACCGGAGGACGAACACCTCGCCGTCCTCGACCTCGACGTCGAACGTCGGGACGCGGTACCGGTCGGTCTGGAGGTTCTCTCCGGTGGTGACGTCGAACGTCCAGCTGTGCCACGGGCAGGCGACGTTCCGATCGTCGTCGTCGTACTCGAGCTGCCACCCGTCCGTCCCGTGGATACGGCCCACGAGCTTGCCCTCGCACAGCGGCCCGGACTGGTGGGGGCAGAAGTTCGCCAGCGCGTGGTACTCCCCGTCGATGCGGAAGACGGCGATCTCGACGCCGTCGACGTCGCCGACGACGCGGTCACCGTCCGTCGAGAACTCCGCGACGGACGCGATCCGGTGACGGCCCGTCATCGGATGGGGAGGTCGAACACGTCGGCCGCGGTCTCGCCCATCATGCCGCGGACGGCCCCGTCCTCGAACTGCCCGTCGATCCGGGCGAACAGCTCCGCCGGCGGGTCGAAGTCCGAGTGGGGCAGGTCCGAGGCGTACATCACGCTGCCCGGGCCGGCCAGTTCGATGGCCCGTGCCAGGTGCGCCGGGCGCCTGGTGTGACCGAGCGGCTGGGTGGTGAAGTAGAACTGCTCCTCGACGTACTCGCTGGGGAGCCGGTCGATGTGGAACTCGTGGGAGAGTTCGAGGTAGTGGTCGTCCATCCGCCAGACGAAGTAGGGGACCCAGGCGACGCCGGCCTCCTGGAAGACGAAGTCGAGGTCGGGGAATCGCGCGGGGATCCCGCGGACGAGCATCGTCGACGCGTGCCACATGTGTCCGAACGGGTGCGTGATGACGTGGTTCTCGGTGTAGGTCTCGTTCCACTGGCGCTGGGTCGGGAACGCGTGGGAGGTCGCGAGGTTGCCCCCGTGGAGCACGATCGGGAGGCCGTTGTCCTCGGCGGCCTCGTAGATGGGGTCGTACCGCGGGTCCCCGAGCGGCGGGAGCACGCCCGTCGAGGGGATCTGGACGCCGACCACGTCCTCCTCGTCGGCCCGGCGGTCGATCTCCTCGGCGGCCTCCTCGGGCCGCCTGTGCGAGACCAGGACGTTCGCCACGAACGCCTCGTTGTCGTCGGTGTACGCGTCGAGTATCCAGGAGTTGTAGGCGTTCGCCAGCGCGACCGCCATCTGTGGGTTCTCGACGGTGGGGAGCCCGAGGTTCAGCGTCGGGTCGAGCACGCCGTAGTCGATGCCGAACTCGCGCATCTCCGCCAGCTTCTCCGCCGGGGCGTACTCCCCCTCGATCTTGCTGTCGGCCTCGTCGCCGTGGATGTTCTCCGCGAACGGGAACGACGGCATCGCGTGCGTGACCGAGTAGATGTCGGCGAGCGGCCGCTTCGTGGCCTCGACGATCTTCCGAACCGCGCCGTACCGCTCGTCGATGTACGGGACGAGGTCGTCCATCCCCTCCATCACGTGGGCGTCCGCGTCGACGACCACGTCGAGCTCGTCGACGGACCGGGCCCCTTCACTGGTAACTCCTGACATGGTTCACGGTGACGTCGAGCGTGTATAGTAGTTTTCGGCCCGGAACCACGATCGCGTCCGGATCAGGCCCGGCCCGTCCGGACCCACTCCTCCAGCGTGAACCCCTCGTACTCGGTCTCCGAGACCAGTCGCCACTCGGCCCCGTCGAACTCGGCGTAGAAGCTGTCGGCCTCGTAGGTCCCGGGGACGCGGCTGAGGTACATCCGGTCGAGGTGGGGCTGGAACAGGTGGTACACCGTCGCGCCGCCGAGGACGTACCCCACCTCCGCGCCGAGTTTCCCGAGGACCGCGACGGCCGCCTCGACGTCACCGGCGTGGTGGGCGGTCGGGACGTCGAACGTGCGCTCGGTCCGGCTCATCACCACCTGGGCGGACCCCGGGAGGTCGTCGAGCATCGACTCGAACGTGCGTCGCCCGAGGACGACGGGGTGGTCGGCGACCCTGTTCCGGTACTGTTCGACGTCCGCGGCGATGTGGTCCCACGGGAGCTCCCCGTCCCTCCCGATGGCGCGGTTCTCCGCGACGGCCGCGACGGAGGCCAGTTCCATACCGGACGGAGGGCTCCCGGCGACATAAATCGAGCGAGAACCCGACGAGAACGAGCGGGCGGGCAGGTCGCGTGGGTGTTCGCGTGGGTGTGTCCCGCCGTCAGCCCCGGACGGGGAGGTACGCCAGGCCGACGATGAACATCGTGGCGAAGCCGGAGAGGAGCGTCACGCCCCAGAGACCGTTCTGCCGTTCCTGGAAGTAGTCCTGGCGCGCGAGGGCCTGCTGGTACTCCTCGACCTGCGGGGAGAGGATCACCGAGTCGCCCCGGAAGAGGACGACGAACTGCTGGCCGTTCAGCGTGACGTTCTCGCCCCCGGCGAGTTCGACGGTGTTCGTCCTGGGGGCGGTCCACTCGACGACGACCCCGGTGGAGGTGACGTTGGCGACGGTGGTTTCGTTGCGCGCGACCGTCATCGTGTCACCCTCGTCGAGCCGGCCCACGTCCGGCTCGGGGAGGTACTCCTCGAGCAGTTGCGTCGAGCCGTTGGCCTGGAAGACGACGTACCGCCGGCCGTCCGCGCGGGTGATCGGCTCGTCCTCGACGGCGGGGTCGGCCGCGAGCAGCGCGCTCACGTTGAACTGCTGGACCATCCGGAACGAGGTCGGGTCGGACTCGTTCGGGACGAGCACCCGGTAGGTATCGCCCCAGACCAGCGTCACCTCCTCGGACGAGACTGCAGCGACGATGGTCGCGTTCCCGTGGTAGGCGAACGTATCGTTGAACGCGAACGACTCCGCCGTGTTGCCGTCCCGGACCAGCGAGAAGTTCGACGGGGACTGGACGTCGGGGATGGAGACGGTCGCCTCGGTCCCGTTGAACGTCACGGTGTCACCCTCCTCGAGGGTCGCCGTGTGGTAGGACCGCTGACCAGGGAACGACGCCCGTATCGGGGCGACCGTGGAGTCGTTCCCGAGGATGGCCGTGTACCGCGCCGACTCGTTGGTCCACGCGAGCGTGCCGCTCACCTCGCCGCCGTCCTCCTCGTCCTCGCCGCCGCCGGCGTTCAGCTCGGCGACCACGTACTCCCGGTCGTCGACGGCGAACGTATCGCCCTGCGCGTAGGAGTCACCCTCCAGGTCGACGGCGGGCTGTTCGGCGACGGCGATGACGGAGTAGGCGCTCGCCCCCATGACGAGGAAGAACACGACGTATATCGCCGCGACTCGTCGTTGCATGGTCGAGGTGATGGAATGGCCGGGTATAGTCGTTACTTTTCACGCTCCCGCGAGGGCCCGCGACGACCCCGAGGAGGTCCGGCCGGTCAGCCCCGGAAGCGGAACACGGGCTTGCACGTCTCCCCCGCGAGGAACGCCTCGAACGCCGCCTCCGGGTCGTCGACGTCGAACGACGCGTCCACGATGGCGTCCGCGTCGATGCTCCCGTTCTCCATCAGCCGGAGCGCCCGTTCGAAGTCGCGCCACGTCGAGGCGTAGGAGGTGTCGAGGGTGACCTCACCACGGACGAGGTCGGTCACGAACAGCTCGCTCTCGGCACCCGGGAGCCCGACCACGACGACCTGCCCGCCCTTGCGGACGTGTTCGGCCGCGGTCTCGACGCCCGTGTGGTGGCCGGTGGTGTCGAACACCACGTCGAAGCCGACGCCGTCGGTGGCCGCGGCGGTCCGTTCGCCCAGGTCCTCGCGCTCGGCGTCGACGGTCTCGATACCCAGCCCCTCGACGAGCGGGAGCCGGTACGACGCGTCCCGTGAGAGCCCCGAGACGAGCACGTTCGCGCCCATCGAGTCGGCGACAGCCGCGGTGAGCACGCCGATGGGGCCGGGCCCCTCGACCAGCACCGTGTCGCCCGCGGCGACCCGCGAACGGTGCAACACCGCCCGGGTCGCGACGCTCGTCGGCTCGGTGATCGCCGCATCCCCCAGGGGGAGCCCCTCGGGGACCGGGTGGAGGAACGCCTCGTCGACGGCGACGTACTCCGTGTACGCCCCGTCGTTGTGCATCCCCGTGATCTCGAAGTCCCGACAGACGTTCTGCTGGCCGTTGTTGCACTGGAAACACTCCCCGCAGTAGTGGATCGGCCGCTCGACGACCCCGTCGCCGGGCGAGAGCGTCGTCACTCCCTCGCCGACCTCGACCACCTCGCCCGAGTACTCGTGGCCCATGATCCGGGGGATGGGGACCCACTCGTACCCCTTCGCGTACGTGTACGCGTGGGCGTCGCTCCCGCAGAGCCCGGCCGTGTGGACCCGGACCAGCGCCTCGTCCGGCCCCGGTTCGGGCCGCTCGCGCTCGCCGACCTCGATGCCGCCCCGTTCGGGCCTCGTCTGGAGTATCGCCTTCATCGGAGTACCCGAACTGACTCCCAGGGCGTAGTAAAGCGTGCGGGTACGAACTCCCCGACAGTGGGACTTGAACCCGATGATGCCTCTCACTGCTCACTGTCGTTCACAGGAGAACTCGCGGGTCGCTTCGCTCCCCGCTCGTGTCCGCGAGGCACTCACTCCGCTCGTGCCTCGCCAAGCCACGGCCCGGATTTGAACCGGGGTGTAGCTGCTCTGCAGGCAGCCGCGTGACCAGACTCTGCCACCGTGGCCTGCACCAGGACCTAACGTAGAGATTCGTTTAAGCGTAGCGGTACGGACTCCCGGGATCGATAGCCACCCAACCGCCGTGAGAACGCCGACACCCGAACCTCCGGTAGGACACCAGCACACTGTACCGCGAGCGAACGCGCCGGAGGTGCGTGAGCGAGCGGCCTTTTTCACCCATGTTTTCTGCGAACCGAGCAGGACGGATCGCCGTCCCGCTGGCCGTGCGAACGGACGGCCGCCGTCCGTGAGCAGAGAGCGGTGCGCGAGCGGAGCGAGCGCAACCGACGAGCGAAAAACGGTTCCTAGTAGGAGCGCGGCAGCCCCAGCGTGTGCTCGGCGATGTGGTTGCGCATCATCTCCGTGCTCCCGGGTGCGACCTTCCCCAGCCGCGAGCCCTTCCACATGTCGATGACGGTGTAGTCCCGCGAGAAACCGTTGCCGCCGTGGGTCTGGACGGCGACGTCGGTGGCCTCGTGGCCGGCCTCGGTCGCCCGGAGCTTCGCCATGTTCGCCACCTCCGCGCGCTTCTTCGGGTCGGGGTCGTTGTCGACCATCCACGCCGCCTTCCGGACGAGGAGGTTCGCGGCCTCCAGCTTCGACCACGAGTCCGCGATGGGGTGCTGGACCGCCTGGTGAGCGCCGATGGGCCGGTCGAACACCTCGCGGTCGCTGGCGTACTCGACCGACCGCTCGAGGGCGTTCCGCCCGGTGCCGACCGCGTCGGCCGCCCCCAGCAGCCGCTCGGGGTTGACCGTGTCGAACAGCTGATACAGTCCGGCGCCCTCCGTCCCGACGACGTCGTCCTCGCTCGCCCGGTAGCCATCGATGGACACCTCGAACTGCTTCTCGGGCGTGGGGATGCCGACGTCGATCTCCCGGAGTTCGATCGCCGGGTCCTCGGGGTCCGTGAGGAACAGCGTTACCCCCTGGGTGCGCTTTTCCACCTCCTCCCGGCGTCGGGTGCGCGCGACCAGCAGCATCGTGTCGGCCCGATCGACCCCCGAGATCCACTGCTTCGACCCGTCGATGACGAACGTCTCGCCCTCGCGCTCGGCGAACGTGTCCATGTTCGGCGCGTTGTGGCCCGCGTCGGGTTCGGTCAGCGCCATGCAGAACAGGTGCTCGCCGTCGACGAGGTCCGGGAGGATGCGTTCCTTCTGGGCCCCGGTGCCGTAGTTGGTGAGCGTGATCCCCCCGAAGCAGACCGTCACGACGAACAGCATCCCCGAGCCCATACACCCCGCGTGGGAGAGCTCCTCGACGATGGCCGAGAGCTCCCAGAACCCCATCCCCTCGCCGCCGTACTCCTCCGGGATCGACGTCCCGAGGAAGCCGGCGTCCGCGGCGTCCGACCAGAACTCGTCGGGCGCCATCCCGTCGGCGACGTCCCGCCAGTACCCATCGTCGTAGTCGCTCGCGACGTCCCGCGCCGTCTGCCGGATCATCTCGAGTTCGCTCGACTCCTCGAACGGCGGCGGTGGGGACTGGGTGGTGGTCACACGGGGCGCGTGGCGCCGTATCGGCAAAAGACTTCGCAACGACGACACCAGCACCCGTCGTATTCAGCTACTAACACGATCGTGCGGGATCAGTTACCGCTATACGAGTCGGCGTTCCGTCGCATCGGTCTCGACACGCCGATCTTCCCGAACACCCCTGAAAACGGGTACGCACGACCGAATGACGGGGGTCCCAGCCAGGGATCGTCGCTCGAACCGTCCGCACGTCGGTCCGGGGACACCGTTCTCACCCCGGAACGACGAAAACCCGACCGGTGTCGCTACTGGTCGGGCCGATAATGCGAGCGACCGGTACGGCCGCTCCGGAGTGTAATGAACGAAGTATGAGTGGTAGGCGGCGAACCACCAGTTGCAGGCGTCGACGGACCGTTCTCCGGATCCACCGGGACGAACCCTGCGTGGTTCCGAATTGCGGTCCTCTTCCTGTACTTGGCCCCTCGCTCTCGCGAGGCAGTTTTCCCAGAGGCTCGCGCACTCCAGTACTCGCCGGAACGCTGGC
>JAZKST010000050.1:0-20713 GCA_036625905.1 Haloarculaceae archaeon | reverse complement strand
GCTGGAAGCGTGGGTCAATGGGGACGGCAGGTGGGACGACCTCGCCGTTGTCGTCGACCGGGAGCGCGTCATAGGCTGCGTCGGGGTGAGTCGCGGCCTTCGGGACGCTCGGGTAGTCGGGATCGTCGAGGATGTGCAGGCCAGTGGGGACAGGACTCTCAGCGTTGCGGCCGATGTCGGAAACGTACATCCCTCGCTCGTCGTCGGGCTCCCACCCCTCGGAGCAGTACAGGGGTTCTCCGACGGAATCCGTGACAAGCGAGAGGTCGGTGACGCGAGCGGCGGCCCGTTCGGTGTCGGGATCGATCCGCTGGCCGTAGTAGGTGGCAGCGGTCTTTGCGAGGCGGAGTCCGACGGGGACGTGCGTGCGGGCCTCTTTGAGGAGGTTCTCGGCACGGCTCTCGGTGAGCGTACTGGTGAGGCTGGCGATGTCGTCGATGCTGGCGTCCGCGAGCGACGCGAAGTCGTCGTAGCCGGCGTCATAGAGCGCGTCATTAATCGAATCGGTCACGACGCTGATCACGCGAAAGTCGACGTCAGTGTCTTGCTGGAGTTCGCCGAAGGCGTCGGTGATTACCTTGGGTTCCGTCCCCTGTGGTGAGACGCCGGTGATGGTGGCGTTCCCGCCCGAGGAGCGATCTAGCGTGTAGATGCCGGCGTCAGCCCCCTCGTCGATAAGATCTGCGGCGTCTTGATCGGAGAGGTCGGCGTAGTCGGACACCCGCAGTGCCACTCGCTCAACGGGGACGTTGCCTCCTTCACGCTGGAGGAGTCGATTCACGAGATGTGAGAGGATGACTTGTCTGCCGAAGCTGTCGGATCCGCCGCTCATAGTGGATGATTTTGGGGACATGGGTTCTTGCTGGTCAAGCGGACTCGTTCCGCCCCTTCACCGTATGGGGAGCAACAAAACAGAATTCAGATGCCTTGAGGATGTACATCATTCGATAGCGGCTCCACCCTCGTCCCAGCATGAACCGTTCCTCAGAATAATCCCAACCACCTCAACTTATTTCTATACAGAAGTAGTAGAGAGAGTTATGAGTGAGGAATCCGGTCGAGACTGGGCTGAGGAACTGTCCGCGGCCGAGCGCGTCGAGGCAGTGGCACTCACCGTCAGTGAGCCCCGAACGGCCAACTGGATCGCTACGGAGGCAGAAGTAGCCCACGAAACTGCGACAAAGTATCTCAAGCGACTCGTAGACGACAGCAAACTGCGTGCAGAGACCCATGGACAGCAAACCGCGTATGCGCCAGATCCTGTCGGTCAGTACCTCATCGAGATGCGCGAACTCTACGAAAACCATTCACCTGACGACCTCGCCACGAGTCTCGAAGAAATGAACGGCCAGATCCGGACGTGGAAGGCAGAATACGACGTTGAAACACCCAACGGACTGCGAGCGAGTCTCAGTCGTGCAGCAGACCGTGAAGACGAGCGCACCCGCCGCCAAGTTGCACGAGAGTGGGAGCATCTCCAGACACGTCGCCGCCTCGTCGAAGACGCGCTCCGCCTCTACGATCGGTTTCCCACCGAACAGAACCCCGTATCTGCATGACACCGGGAACGGAGAACCCGGCCCTCTATCGAACGCTCAGAGATATCCTTCAGCGACAAGCCGAGGTGGTCTCTGTCTGGTTTGAGCCAGATGCTATTCAGAAACGGTACTTGGCTGCTGAGGTTGATTCACAGCGAATCATACCCCCAACTGGGCCTGAGTCGCCACAGCTGGAGGTTCGCTGGAAACTGACTCCGCCACACGACGAGTTTCGGGTCGACTACGCAGACCCAAATACAGGGTTCCACTGTGGTTGGCACCAAGATGAAGACCACGACGACCTCGGCGCGGCACACTTCCAGTACCAGACAGCCTCGATGGAGAGCCCAGAATACGAAGAAGTCGTCTTCGAAGCAGAATCACCACCGAAACTTCTCTGGGAGTGTTGCGAGGCGCTTTTTGATGACGTAATCCCCGAATATCCAGCGGAGTAGCCGAGTTCAACGGACCTCAACCTTACGCAATTCTCTGCTCAAGAAAGTTCATCGGGTCGCTCTTGGAGGCGGTCTCGAACGCGATGGGTTTGCTGATCAGTAAGATCGACCTCTAAGTCGACGCTGATACTGGGGGTATCGACGATATCCTCAAGAGCGTCCGAGAGCGTCTGCTGATTCTCGGGCAGGACGCGCTGGGTATCATCCTCTGTTCGGCGGGAGTGTTCCTGCATCGCGAGTTGGATAACCGTCGCGTGTTTGCGAAACAACTCACCGGCGACCTCAAGATAGTCTTTGTAGGAGGTTGAGGCCACCGACCGGTTGTACTTGCCGAGGAGCAAGGTGAGCAGCGAAATCTGGATGTTAAACACGGTTGGTCGAGACGGTGGCGATGCTATCTGAGGTTGCTCGGTGACTAATCAAGTTCGGTCACTGCCCGCTCGAGCAAGTCAATCGTCTCGTGGCGCTCGAAGCGGATGAAGAGATTCGTGTCGATGAGGTGGCTCTCGACATCGGGGAAGAGGTGGGCCGGCACGATTACTGCTCGCCGATTTGCTCGTCGACGTCTGCGTCCAACGCCTCTATATCGAGTTCCGTCGAGACCTCGTCCTCTACATCAAGGAGGATTTCCTGTAGTTCCTGGAGGATTGTTTCTGCTTCGAGGACGGGGATCTCCTGCTCCCGAGCCATGATCCGGGCAGTCATCTCCGATTTCGTGTAGGCCCGGGCGTATTCGATTGCCGTCGCCAGACCACTGACTCCGTGGCGTTCGATGTAGAGTTCGATATTGTCGTTCGAGTCGCGTTGAGCCAAGGCGACGAGGAGTGTCGGGGTGATCTGAAACGTCTCCTCCCCCGTCTGAATAGTCATATCGACCCGTCGAGCGCTATATCGGTGCGGCTGGGAGTCCGTCACGCGATCGAGGACACCGATCTCAACGAGGTGCTTGACATCCTCGTAGACCGTGGTTTGAGAACTCGCAGAACGGCTCGCGAGTTCCTCTACAGTTGGGGTGTCGAGTTCGAGTACCCGAGCGTACAGACGTGCCAACCGTTCGTTCTGGATCACGTCAGAAACGGCCAGCATCGTATCCAACGGGTGCGAATCCGAGATAGCTGATTCGGCCATATATTTTAATTTCCGCGGAATACATAAAGTTTTGTCGGCAGATTTAGTGGTGCTTCCAACCTCAAATGAGGGATTTGTTATTTCTGAAACTAAAAAAGGCTCAGTATTTTAGTAGAACTGCCATGTGAGATTTAAAGTACGTACCTTGCACGTACATCCACTCGGAAGTTTGAAATTCGAATCGGTCAGCACAGAGAGCCCATATAGCTGAGCTAGTCACCCTCCGTGGTCGCCGACCGGGTCCACCAGGGCACGTCCAGGGTGACAGCCTCGGGTTCGCCGGAGCCGGCCTCGCGGAGCGTCCCGTCGTTTGCGTCCCGGTGGTAGGTCATCGACAGTCGCAGCTGGCCCGCGGCTACCGACTCGTTCGGAACGATGATGACCCCGGTTCCGTCGGCGTTCCGGAGCATCCTCGAGTCGAACCCGGCGTACTCGTCGTCGGCCAGGAACCGCCGGACGTGACCAGTCGTTTCGACATAGAGTGGAATGCCAGGTGGGCGCACCCTGAGGTCGACCCCTGATGGCGGTAGCGGGCCCGGCCCGTCCCCGTCCGGGGCGAGGTCGCGCTGGACGAGCCCGGCTTCGCCGGGGCCGGGGGCGGCCCGGTTGATGCGAACGCGGGTCCCCGCTGGGAGACGGTCCTCGTCCCCGAACCCATAATATGGCTGCCAGCTATCCGCGGGAGCGGTCACCTGGACATCGTCGAAGAAGGCGGCGTCGTTGGCCCGACAATAGAGGCCGACCTGCCCGGCATCGAGGTCGTCGTCCTCGACGCTGAACAGTTCCCGCCCGTCGAGGTATCCGGTGATCGTAGCGCCGACGCACTCAACGGTGAGGACGTGCTCACGGTTTGCTTCGTACTGTTCGTCGTCCTCCCAGAGGAGGTAGGTGGTCCCGTCGACGCGCTTGACCAGTCGCCGGTAGGCCCGTTCGTGGTCCATCGAGAGCCGGTAGTAGTTGTCCCGGTCCTGGTAGCGGATGAGCAGCCCGAGGGCGTCGTTGTCCCCCGACCCCAGCGTCACCGTCGCGCGGTAATCGCGCCACTCGGGGTCGCCAGTCACGCCGTGGGTCCCCGGCTCGTGATACTCGTTGCCGACGTGTCCGTAGATGTTGCTCGTCTGTCGGAGTTGGCCGCCGTCGATGTGCCAGTCGGACTCCTGGGTCGTGTAGGGTGGGATGTCCTCGAACGTCCAAGCATCAAGATCGGACGAGAAGTCGTCGGCGAACAGGACGCTCTGGTAGGACTCCTCGTGGACCGAGAGCTCAGTCACCATCACCTCCCCGGCACGGGCGGCGTGGACGCCGACCCGGCCTGCGCCCCCCGGATCGTCGACGACGAACGCCGGGATGCCATCGACCGTCCCCCGGAGCTTCCCAGCCACGGCGACCACGCAGAACCGGTACTCGCGGTCGGGGACGGCAGCCCGCTCGGTCTCCCAGAGCACCTCGGTGGTCCCGCCGGCACGACGGATCAGCCGGAGGCCGTCGTCGGCGCTGACCGAGAACCGATAGTGGTCGTCCTCGCCGGCGTAGCGGAACAGGAGTCCGACCTCGCCGGGGTCCGCAGCCGCGACGGTGGCCGTCCAGATGCCGTCCGTAGCGGTGACGCCCGCTGCGACGACATCGACGATACCGAAGCCGTCGCCGACGATCGCGCCGTCGTCGAAGCGCCAGCGTGACCCGGTACTCGTCGTCATGAGGGCGGCAGTCGTACGGCTTGCCTCGGAGCCTGGGAGCTCGCCCCCAGCACTGAGCGACTCCAGGAACTGGCGTTCGATGTCGAGTCCATCGTCCACCCCGCCGTCCGGGCCCCCGTCGGGGAGCTCGATTGGCGGCGGGGTGATGACCCGATCGTCGAGCGACAGGCGGTGGGTCACGTCGTACCGGGCGTCGAACGACCCCGCGAAGGACTCGCGGAACCGTTCGTCGGTGAGGGTAGCGTCGAACCCGGGCTCGGTGGACCTACGGTAATCCACGGCGTAGCCGGAGGGGTCGGTCGCCTCGCGGAATAACACCGTAGCCGACTCCTCGCTCCCGAGCGTGGCGTCGGTTAGCTTCACCACGTCCGGGACGGCCGGCGCGGGCAGGTCGGCGTTAGCGTACTCCGGTTCCATCTCCGTCCGGGCCCAGTCGATCGGCTCGGGGCTCTGGAGGAGGTACGCCAGGGGGCTATCGCTCCCGTCGAATCGGGTGACCGACACCCGGTCGGGTCGCTGACTGAGCAATTGCGCGAGCGGATCGTCGCCAGCGAGCGTCGAGAGCGCGGCGTCGAAGGAGCGAACCTCCGATGGGGGTGGCGGCGTACGCGTGCCGACGTCGGCGTAGTCAAGATCGACACCGGTGGCGTCGTCGAGCGCTCCCGTCGGGGCGGCCCCGGTCGTGGCCAGGTCGGCCGTCGCGCCCCATGTCTCGTCCTGGAAGCTGTGGGCGTGGTGGAAGAAGTTGGCGTACTTTGAAGTGGTGAACGAGAACCGGTAGGGGACTGGCGCGCCGTCCTCGCCGCGCCGGAAGTCGTCGACCCGGATCCCGGACACCGTGGCCTCCGCGACCGCGCGACAGTACACGCCGACGGTGCCGGTCTGGATGGTCTCGTCCTCGACCGCGATCACGGGGTCGCCGTCGACCGCGATCCGGATGTCCGAGCCGATGGCCTCGATAGTGATCCGGTAGTCCCGGCCAGCCTCGAGCGCGTTCCACGGGGTGATGCCGCCGAAGTCGCCCCCCAGACTGCCGAGGAGCTGGTCGTCGTCGAACAGGTCGGGGGCTCCCGCGAGGCCGGCGGTCAACCGCTGGTGGCTGTCGAGCGTCTCCGCGTCGCCGTCGACGACGCGGACGAGCTTCCAAGCGTTCTCGGCCGCGTCGAGTTCGAAACGGTATCCGTCGCCCGCGTCGTCGCGTCGGAACGCCACGCCGACAGCGCCGGCGGCCACCTGCCCAGCCCGGATGGTGGTCTGGACCCGGTAGTCCGTCCACTCCGTTGGAGTCGCCGTGGCGTCCGCGAGCCGTGGGTGGGCCGAGAGCTCCAGCGTCGTCTCCGGCCCCTCAGCCGCGCTGCCGGCCACGACTGCTCGCTGTTGGAGCGCGTGACGTGGAGCGATGGACCACTGGCGGGCGTCGGCCAGGTCGGGTTCGCCGTCGAGCGTCACCTCGTCCGCGCCGGCGTCGATGCCGGTGATGCGGTACGTCCCCGACTCGCGATTCCGGTCGCCCGGGAAGTGAATCGAGTCCGCGTTCGCCTCAAGATCGGCGAGCGACGGGTCGTCCGGTCCGGGGGTGACCTCAAGGGTGACGGTCGTGCCGTCGGGCTCGGCGTTGTCGCCCGCGAGCCGGTCGTGGCCCGGAGTCTGCCATTGCACGAGGTCGGGTTGATGATGGCCGACCTTGTGCCAGTGACCCCGGCCGTCGTCGAACGTGTCCTGAAGTAGCATCGGAGAGAGCCGGGCTTCGTAGCTGGTCTCCGGACCGAGGACGACGCGGTCGTCCGCGGCCAGCGCGTCGTCGAGCGGGAGCGTGCGTTCGTCCACGTCCATGCAGCCGCTCCCCTTGACGCGCCGGAGCCACGAGCGGTCGTGGTCGTCGAGCAGGACCGCGTCGGTCGACCCCCACTGGTTCTCCGTGGCAATCAGGCGACCGGCCGCGTCGCGGACCGGCCGGTCGTTGGTGTCGAACAGGTAGAGCGCGAGATCCCGGCGGGCCATCCGGTAGAGCGTCTCGACGTAGTCCTCCGCGAAGTCGACGCCCACATCGTAGGCCCGATACACGGGTCGGGGTTCGAGCGGTTGCTCCCCGGCGGCAGGCACCGTCTCGGGGACCGTCCCCTGGACGTACCGCGTCAGATCCTCGAGCCCCGTACTGAACGTCTCGGGGTCGTTGACCGTCGTCGGCAGCGTCGAGCCGGGGCCGAGCCCCGGCGGGCCGCCGGTTCGGAAATAGACGAACTCGGTGAGCGGGTCGCTGTCGTCGAACCACTGCTCAGTAAAGCCCTCGAGGGCGCCGCCTGATCGGCCCCGGGCCTCGACAACCGTGTCGACCTCCAGCCGGTAGACGGCGTCCGGTTCGAGGACATCGGCCTCGTCAGCCCATCGCGCGAGCTCCGCGCGGGTGTGGTCGATCCCGCTCGTCTCCTGTGGCCCGATCCGGTCGATGTCGGCGTCGGACTGACAGACCTCGGCGATGGCGATCGGGCCCTTCGCCTCGATGACGAGCTTCTCGATATCGCCGTCCTCGGCGGTGAACGTGAACGTCTCGCCTTCGCTCTGGACGTCAAAGGAAAGTGGCTGTGTGTCGATCACGTCGTCGTCTCCGTGCGCGGCGACCGTGCCCACGGTCTCGTGCTTCTTCCCGCCGAGGGTGAGCCTGACCGACGGATGCGGCTCACCGAGGGTGATCGTGACCCGACTCTCGAGCAGCTCGGGGTCGCGGTCGTATTGGGTTCCGTGCTCGACGATGCGGCGCGGATACACGAGCGCCTTCCGCGCGCCGTCGGGGGTCAACACCGTCTCGATACGGGGGGTGGGCTGGCCCTCGCCGGCTTGGATGGAGAACGTCGGCCAGTCCCCGTTGCTCTCCTGTTCGAGCCGGTATCCAACGATAGCGGTGTCTCCGACCGACCGCAGGGCGACCTCGACGGGCTTTTCGACGAAGTCCTCCTGGGTCAGCCCCTCGAAGTCAAAGCAGGTCAGGTTCACGGTGCACGGGTAGTCCTCGAGCAGACGCTGGGTGCCTTCCTCCCACGCGCCGTGGGTGTGGCGGCCGTAGTCAAACGGGTTCTTCGAGTAGAGTTCGAGTTTGGTGTTCGACATGGCGGGTGTCCCCCCGCCTGTCGTCGCGCCGCCCGTGCCAGCCTGTGACTTCGGCAGTGGCGCCCACGAACCGTAGACATCCTCGACTGGAGCCCACGTCGATCCCTCTCGTCGCTTCAGCCGGACGTCGGTCAGGCTATACTTCACCTCGATCGGCCCTTCATTCTTCGCGGGATCACCGATCACCTCGCGCTCGGGCTTGACCGGCTGGTGATTGACGCCGACGTTCCCCACGTCGTGGACCGGCTTGGCGAAGGTCAACCGCGGTCGACCGTCCGGTGGGACCACCGGCAGATGGGCCGGTGGCGACTCGGCCGCATCCGGCCGGCCTTCGCCGAGGCCGCCCGGATGGAGGAGGTTCTCGTCACCGTAGTCGGGGGTGATCAACGGCGGGTACGTCTGCGCGCCGTCGGTCCCGGGGACGGCTGTGGATTCACGGGCGAGCGGCCAGCGCGCCGTGGACTTCTGGTGGCCGATGGCGACGCCGTCGAGCGGGCGTGGCACCGGGGGAACCGCCTTCTGTGGGCCCCATTCGAGCGTCACGTTCGCGCTGGGGTCCGGTAACGGCCAGGGAAGTTGCAGGTCGACGCTGAACTCCCCGACGAGATGGAATGGGTCGTACACATCGGCGGCGACGCGAGCGTCGACCGTCAGTCCCATCGAGAACCCGAAGGCCTTGAGCGCGACCTTGCCGTGGGCGAGGAGTTCGCCGTAGAAGTGCATCGGCTCCCAGTTCACCATCGCGTTCCCGGCGATCCAGGCCTCGAAGGTCACCCCGAGTGGCCCGAACGACCAGTTGGCATCGTACCCGACCTTCGCGCCGAACGCCAGCCGGTCGGGGTCCATCATGAAGTAGGCGTCGGCGGTGAACAGGTAGAGCGCCTTCGCGCGGATGCGGTCCTCGGCCGGTTCCCGCTTGCCGATGTTGAGGTACCACGCGGTCGGGTCGTGGAAGCTGAAGAAGGCCTCGACGCTGGCAGAGATGTCGATCAGCGCCCCGTCCTCGCCGCCCTTCGTGTACTGGGCGTCCATGCCGAATGTGAACGACCCCTCGCGGTTGTCCAGTACCGCGATCGATCGGAAGGTGGCCTCGTCGGAGGTGTTCGTCCCTTCGCTCAGGATGTCCCCCTGGCCCTGTAGCATGATGATCGGTCCCGGGAAGGCGATGACCAAGAGGAGGTCGGCGGCGACGGAGAACCCGTTGTCCGGCAGGGTGGCGACGGTCACGCCCGCGCCCAGACCGAGTCCGCCGGCCCGACCCTCCCACTTGTCGAGGTGGGTGACGCCGACCTCGGGATCGGCGTGGAACCAGCTGTCCTCTTTGCTGAGGTCGTACCACTTCTCCTCGTCGCCCTTCGCCGGCTCCATCTGGTGGGCGAACAGGCCGGCGAAACCGTAAAATCCCGTCCCGGTGGAGAACAGCGGGATGCCCGCGGGCAGGTCGGCATCAAGGTAGATACCGAAGTAGGTGAAGCCCTCCTCGTGCTCGCCGACGACGAGCTGGGCGTCAATCGTGAGGTTGAGAGCGACCAGCTCGAGTTCGATCGCGCCGGCGAACTCCTCGCCGTCGAAGGCGACCTCGCCCTTGAATTCGAGGGTCCCCGGGACCGTGAATTCGACACCGATACCGTTGAGCTCGATGTGATCGAAGCCGTCGTCGTCCCAGAATATCCGGAGCCCCTCGACGGACGCGCCGGCCGGGACGCCCTCGACGATGCTGATCCCGCCGTTCAGGCCGACCCACCTCTTGCCGGCGTCGGTCTTGCCGAACCCGAGCTTCGTGAGATCCAGCGTGACACCGTAGAAGTCGGCACTGTACTGGTTGGGGAGGTCCACCCAGCCGCCCTGGAAGTGGACGTCCCCGTTGGAGTCGACGGCCAGCTCCTCGACGTCGAGCCCTGGTAGGTCGAGGTCCTCCACGGTCGGCGTCACCGTTCCGGCCATCGCGAGCGTTGACGGATCGTCGACGGTTAGTTCGATGCTTTCGACCTCCAGCTTGAAGGCGTCGGCGTCGAGGGTCAGCAGGCCGGTGTCGGGATCGACGGCGTCGTCGGTGTCGTCAAGCTGGGTCGGTCCAGTGACTCGCACCGAGAGCGAACCATCGAGGTCGAAGCCGACCTCCGCCGAGACCCGCTTGTCGAAGTACGGGATGTACAGTTCGCCCTCGATCGTCGAGGCGATCAGGGTGTTCTGTTTGAACTCGACGGTGACCTCGCGAAGCCCGAAGGCGAAGCCACCGATCTCGGTGGCGCCGTCGCCGGTGAATTCGCCCTCGTCATCGTCGAACCCGAGGTCGTCGTTCGTCATCGACACTGACCCACTGACCCCGCCCGAACCGATCGCGCAGTCCTCGAGTTTCAGATCGTCCGGCACCGGAAACGAATCGGGAAACACTACGTCGGCATCACCGACGTAGACGCCGACGAAGCTGCGGTCGAAGCCCGCGTCCGTTATCACCGACGGGGAACTCGTCCTCGAGAGGTCGAGCATGACGTCCTCGGCGGCGATGATCACGCCCGAGTCGCCGATTTCCGCCGGCGAGAGATCGAAGCTGTCGAACCCCTCAATCTCGATGTCCAACATGCTGTCAACGTGGATCGACCCCGTGGTCGACACCTCGACGTACTCGGCGTCGGGGTCGCTCCCGTCGAGCGTCGCCGGACTGAGGGTTTCCGAGTCGAACCGGAGCGAGAGGTCGACATCGAGTAACGAGATTCGCCAGTCCTCGGCTATCCGTACCTGTCCGGTGACCGTTGTGTAACCGTCGATGTCACTGCCTCCGACCAATTTGACCCCATCTAATCCCGGAATTCCGATGGCGGTCTCGCCCTCGATGGCGATTGTGGTCCGGGCGATGGCCCCCTCGCTAGCGTCTTCGAGTTCGTAATTTAGGACGTAGACATCGTCGAGGAAGGCTGGCAGGTCCTCCTCGGAGACGAAATCCGCCAGCCAGTCGGTGGTACCGAGAGTCGTTCGTAACGATCCCAGAGTGCTGTATACCGGCATCTCAAACCTCCTCCGTTGGCCGCTGGTCGGGGCGAAGTACCCACAGTATCGCACCGATTTTGTTCGCCCAGATGTCGTCGTCATAGAGGTTTTGGCTATCTTCGTGATTCTGCCCGAGCAGCCGTTTGACTGTCTCGTTGGACGAGTCGTGAACCGCCTCGTACTCTTTGAGATAACGGGCGACGAGTTCGCCCCGTAGACCTGGGTAGGCGGGAGACGTAACGCAACCCGCCGATTTGGCGTGTTTTCCCTCCCGGTAGTGTGGTCCCCAGTGAAATCGTATGGCCTCCTTTCCGTTGGAGTTGGAGGTGGAATCTCTGGCGTGTTCAACGTCCGAACCGGTCCTGTCAGCCGGGACGGCATCGGTTGCGTTCACGTCGTTCTCCGAGTCCGGTGGGTTGCCATTGAAGTACCAACCGGCCTCCCGGACGTCGTCGTACCAGCCGTCGTGGTACTTCGCCAGTTCGTCGACTATTCGCATGTTGTAGTTCTGAGACTCGCTCGTGGTCGCCTGGAAGCTCAACACCTCGAAGCGGTTGTTGCCCCGAATTGACGATCGGCTGGGATCCTCGGGGGTATCGTGGTCGTCCCTACCTGTGTAGGTGCTCCAGCGGAAGTACCGCTGGACCTGCCCGTCGAAGACGAGAAAGAGAACTCCATCGAAGTGGTCGTGTCCCTCGCTTTCGTCCCCCATGATGTAGTAGAGCGGCGGCAAACGACAGCCCAATCCGGACATGATTTGCCACCGCGAGGATTCGTCTCCGAGTACACAGTCATCGTGGAGCGTGACCATCGGTTTGTCGTCCCCACCGTTCCCTTCCCCCCCGCCTCCATTGTTGCTAACGCGACGTTCGTCCGCGGAGGTCCACGTGATACGGTACTCGCCCTCCCCCGATTCGTCCGGGAGTGCGATAGTGTCGAAGTTTGCATTGACCCGCGTTAGATCGGGTTCCGGTCCCGACAGTTCGAGGACGTCGTCCCCGTCGTCGGAGACGGTCGCTGTCGTACCGTCGACGCGTCCACCGAGAGGGTCGATCAAGACGAGTCGGGGCCGCTGGCGAATTCGCCAGGCCGACGTGATTTCGGTCCCCGATTGTGTGATGTTCCCGTCAACGGTCAGCGTGTCGTTCTCTGGATCGACCTCGGTTATCTCGTAGACTTCGTCGGGTTTCTCATCGAGCAGCAGAGTATCGGTCACAGCCTCGTCGCCGACGAGGTAGCCCTCGTCCTGCAGCCAGAGCCAACGTAGGTCACAGCCGTCGGCGTCGTCCAGAGTCACCTCATCCTCCTCAACTGTGGCGGTCTCGCCTGCGGGGTCGAGGAGGCTGGCGGTGACGTAATAGTCGACCGCCCAGTCGGAGGTGGGCGTCCCGTTGTCGCTCGCGCCGAAATCGACATCGCCCATCACTTTAACCACGTTATCGGCCTCGATGATCTCGACAATCCGGTAGGTACCGCCGTCGCGTGATTCGTCGGCGGCGAAGTAGACGAGATCCATATTGGGTTTGAGTTTGTCGAGATCGCTCGCACCGTCGAGTCTAACCTTAGTCCACCAGTCGCCGGAGCCCTCGATGGTCGCGCCTGTTCCCTCGATTGTGAGGTCCGGACGTCGGGGTTCGGTGTCGACCCCCCAAGGTTCGTGGTAGTTGGCGTAGAACTCTGCCACGGCTTCCAGTTGGAAGACGTTCCGTGCGTCGAGCAGGTCAAATTCGAACACCGGAATGTTCTCGTTCGAATCGCCCGTCCGTTTGGCGAGTTGGTCTTTGTATACCGTCTTCTGGTTGTTACCGACAGTCCGCCACTCCGACGGCGAGAGGTCGTGGAACGTCTTCATACTGTGGAGGGCGGCCATCGGGAACGTTCGCTCATTGGTCTGGTCTATCGCGTTGTCCCGGTCGTCAACGTCATAGAGCGGCCACTCGGAGTCGGTGAGGTCGACAAAGCCGGACGCGGCTGCCTCAGTGGGGCTGTCGCCGCCGGGCGGAACGGCCATGCCGATCTCTGCGTAGAACATGAATGGGTCGGTGGGACCGTGTTTCGTGATCGGCGCCAGGCCGGCGAACGTAGATGTACCGGACTTCCCGAGTGGTCCCGGTGACCCGGCCTCGCCAACGATGGAGCCGGCTTCTACCTTGATCTCCAGCAACCCTGCCACGAGGAGTTCAGTGCCTTTCTCGGGTGTCAGGTTGCTCTCGTAGTCAGCGAGCTGGGGTGGGTCCCCGATAAACTCTGGATCGTCGAGAATGTCGCCCAGGTGTGTCGAGAGGCTGGCCGTGTCCACGTTCCTATATGCGAACGCATTGACGGGTGGTATCTGATTCGTCCACCCTTCCCATTCGAAGAGCCCCGCCGGCGGCATCTGCGGCGAAACCTGGGATTGGAAGAGAAGATAGAGGTCGATGGTTTCCGGAAGTTGCTGGTCGACTAGCGGGTTATTGAACATCGCATCGAGCTGTGTGCTATCAGAGTACCCCGAGTCGAAATTGTTCAGCAGATCTTGGGCCTTCGGGATGCTATCGTACCCCGGAGGTCGCGCCGTGATAACCCCTGACCTGACCGCGTATAATTCCCCCTGACCGGTGGTCTCCAGCAACATATCGGATCGGCTTTCGCCGTTCTCTGAATGACCGTATACATGACCGTCGCTGTTCGAAATCGGCTCCCAGTCGGTCGGATCGACGGGCAGATGAACGGGACTGTCGAAGGGTGTGGGGATACTCATCGCGTAAGCACCTCGTAGCTGTCATTGCTCCGACCGTCGGCGTCCATCACCACAAGTCGGTACTCGTAAGTCACTCCGTCCTCGCGGGTTCCGTCCTCGTAGCTGTATTCGCCGCGGGTCAACCAGGTCCCTTGATTTTGCCAATCGGTCTCGCCAGTGGGACGTCGCTGCACCAGTGACCGCAAGTCGCTCTCCTCACTTGACCACCCCAGTTGGACTGCGCCTGTTTCCGGGTCGGTCGCCGGATCGGCCCACGTCGGCGGGTCGGGTCGGCTGTCGTCAAACGCTCTGGCGGAGACAACCGGCGAGGGCGAGGAGCGGTTCCCGGCGTCGTCGACGGCCACGAACCGGTAGTACTTGGCCCTAAACGCCTCGACATCCTCGTCGGTCCACACCGTCTCCCCTGTCCCGGCTGGGGGGATGCCGGTGGCCACCTGCTCCATCAGTCGCAGATCGCGCGTCGAGTCTTCATCGTCAGCTCGGTAGACGCGGTAGCCAGCCACGTCAGGTTCCGTGGTCGGCGCGAGCCACGCGGTGATCATCCGGTCACCCGGCTCGTCCTCGTCCGGGTGTCCCGCGAGGATCTTCGTTACTATTGGCTTCTTCGGCGGGACCACGTCAGGTGATTTCACACCAGGCGTGGGGTAGCTCATCAACTCGCCATCTACCGCGTCACCCTGGTCGCTCCGGTTACCCGCCGGGTCGACGGTCCCGGTCCGGTAGAAGTAGCAGTTCGACGCCTGCCCGTCGAACGAGTCGACGTAGGCGCACAAGTCGCCCTGTGGATAGGATTCACCCAGCCCCGTGTCGGGACCGGGTTCGTTCGGATGCTCGTCGGGATCGAGCGAGTTGACCGTCACCTGGGTGTAGGCGGTCTCGTTCCCCGGTAAGCCGGCGAGTACCCGGAGCATCGCGGGCTTCAACGCCTCGACATCGCCTCCGTCGTCGTTGGGGTCGCGGAGGCTTCGGTAGAACGTCATCGCGGCGTCCTCGTCGCCAGCGAGGTCGGCCGGGTCGTTCAATCGATTGAGTTCGTCCGCGATCGTCTCGCGGCTCTGCTGTTTCGTCGCGAGCGTGGTGTCGTCGTCACCATCGTCGGGCCGGAGCGGGTCCGGGAACCGGTCGTGCTCGCTCTCAGTGATCGTTAGCTCGTCGGCCCGGCCGTCGTCGATGGCCGCCTGGCGACGCTCCCAGTCCGTGGAAAACAGCGTCTCGTCGAGCGCGCGGAAGACGTGCGTCCGGAGGTCATCGGTTGTTTTCTCCCACCTGACGGTGTACCTTGACTGGCCATGGTAGTCGGCCTCGCTGGCCCACTCGAAGTCGGTCTCGATGACCGGGATCGCGGGTGGCTCGGGCTTCTCGCGGTGTACCCGAGCGACCTTGGCGGGGGCGGCAACCGGTCCGTCCTGACCGGCGTCGTCGACCGCGTTCACGCTCACGTTGGTGAACGTCTTCGGCTCGGTCACCGACGGCTCGAACCCCGTCGTGTCCGCGAGGGTCACGAACGTCTCGTAGACCCGCGGCCACTCTTCGTCCTGGGGGAGGTCGTCGTCGTACTGGACGGTCGCGAGGGATCGCGACCAGTTGGCCGCGTCGGTGTAGTCTATCCCCGCCGGGTGGGCGATGGCGTACGTGCGGTGTTCGGCGGGGAACCCATCCGGTGGCTCGTAGACGCGATCGAGCAGAAGTTTCGTCGGCGAGTCGACGCGGTACACCTCGTAGGCGTCAATGTCGTCGACGGTGCGCAAGTCCTGGCCGACCAGTGCGTCGGTCCAGCCGGTGTCCGTCCCGCGAACCACCGTCCGGTCTTCGCCGTCGACAGTCACAACGTCGTCGCGGATCGTCACGGTGCCCCGCGCGTAGGCGGCCGGGACGGTGACGGTGCACTCGTCGTCGGGCTCGATGGGGGCGAGAGTGAACGTAAGGTCGTCTGTCTCCAGGGTGCCGCCGTCGAGCGGGTCCGCCGGGAGGTCACCCGGGTCGAAGCCGCCGAGTAAGCCGCCATCGGTGACCGCGGTGTCGGCAGTGGGATCGGCGGGCGCAACCTCGACCCAAAGGGGGTCGCCGCCGCTCGCGACGATCGGGAATCCACGCGCGCCGACCTGAAGGGTCGCGCCGGCGAAGACGTCGGCCGCCACGTCGGTGTCGATGTCGGTCTCGACGTGGTAGCCGTCGCCGCTCGTCGAGACGCCGGTGATCGTGCCGGCGTGGGCGTTGAGCCGGCCGGGCTGGAAGTGCACTTTGAACGCCTCGACGTCGGGGGCGCTCCCGGCGCGCTCCTCGGTCCAGCGCCAGCGGACCCGGAGGCCGACCTCGCCATTATTATCGGCCCGCCAGTCCTCATAGGCGTCGTCCGCCCGGACGTGGGGGTCATCGGGATCGAGAGCGCTCGCCTCGATACCCGTCGGCGGCGTTGGCGGCAGGTCGGCCGCGACCTCGACGGCGCGGTCGGCTGCGGGGTGGGGATGGGGGCCGTCGGGATCGGTCCAGGTTGCGGGTTCGCTCAGTGGGCTGTGCCGGCCGAAGAGGTCAATTGCCGAGACCCGGTAGCTATACCAGCTGTCGGCGAGGTTGGTGTCGACGGCGTGCATCGGCTCGTCGGGCCACCCAGGGAGTGGCTCAGGCGGGTCGTCGGGGGCGGCCGTTCGGAGGATCGGTTCGGCCGTGGCCATGAACCCGTCGTCGGCCGGCGCGTCCTCGCGGGTGAGTACGTCGTAGCTGGCCGGCGCGGGAGCCGTCTCGGGCGGTTCGTCGCCGCAGTCGCGGCGCCAGAGGTAGTAAGCCGCCGGCGCGTCCTCGCCTATGGGATCGCCCTCTCGGTCCCAGCGTAATCCCACGTCGCTCCGGCCGCGGGTCGGCGGGAGTGCGTAGGCCGTCCCGTCGGACGGCTCGTCGATACGGTCGGCGTCACCCGGGGTGACGGCGGTCTTCATAGCGAAATCGACGACCGGGTGTTCGAGGAAGGCGGGGAGATTGGCTGACTCGACGGGTTCGGGGACGTGGGTCAGGATGCGTTGTTCGCGGTACTGCTGGAGGCCGTGGTCGGCCACCACCAGGTAGTCGTAGGCCGTTCCCGGGTCGGCAGTGTCGTCGATCCAGTAGAGGCCGAGCTGTTGGGCGACCGCCGGATCGACGCTCGCCAGCAACGCCAGCTCTATAGGGTACTGGTCGGGCATCGACGGGACGTCCACCCCGTCCAGTCCGCCGGCTGACAGCGGCGACGTCATGACGTAGTTGCGGGCGGTCCCGTCGTCTGGGCCGGGATGGGGGTGGGCCAATTCGAGCGTGTCCTGGTCGTCGACCGTCGCCACGGGGACGCCGTCGGCCTCCAAGACGTCGTAGTCGAGCCCCTGGGAGGGGTAGTGCGGTCCCGATATCGGGCGGTTGAACTCGAGCAGTGAGAATGTCTGTCCCTGGTAGGCGAACGAGCGGACGCCGGTGATGGTGTAGGTTTCTCGCTCTCCGTCGATTCGGAATCGATCCCCTACGAGGTCCTCATCCCAATCGGCGGTCGTGCTGAACGCCGCCGGTATACCGTGCACCACCGCAACAGTGCCACCGACGTCCCGTGCCGTGCGGAGGGTCAATCCTTCGAGGTCGGCGTCCCAGCCCGTTCCGATCCCCTGGACCACGGTTTTGTTCGCCGTGCGTTGGATCGTCCCCGCATCGTGAGCGGGTTCGGGGACGGTCCGGGCTGCCATCCCTCCTGCGGCCGCCCCGCCATCGACGAGATGGGTTAGGTAGTCGTGGAGTTGGCCGAAGTGATCGTCGACCAGTTTGTACGATGCGTTCGTCGCGGCCGTTCCTCGGTAGGCTCGGCCGAGAGCCAGGCGGTCATCGTCGAGGACCTGCGCGACAACGTACCCCGTGTCGTCGCTGTCGAGTCGGAGGACGGCCCCGGCGAGGTCGTCGGTCCAGGCGGTTCCCTGTCCGGTGACAATCGATTCCCCGTCGACGACCGAGACCGTTCCCGCGGCCTCGACGGTCGTGGCGTCCGGTGCGATCCGATCTGCGGGCCCGTAGTCCACCCGGTCGCGGGCGGTCTGGCGTGCGGTCGGGAGATCCTCGGGCCCGGTAGCCGCCGGGTAGTCCGGGTGGGACAGCGGGAGCGTGATCGGCGCGGGCGCGTCGGTGAGAAGCGACCAGTCGGTCTTCGCCTCGGCGAGGAGCGGGAAACAGGCGAGTTCGACGAGCGACAGTTCCTGGCCGACGATACAGACCTTCGTGATGTGGTCGGCTTCGAGGGTGACGATCCCGGCGCCGGAAAACATCTCCTCGTCGACAACACGATCGTCCGCGAACGCGGTCATCGTCGCGGGTGACGCCCCCTCGTCGACCATCGAGACTTCGACCCGATGGGCCGGCTCAGGGAGGGTAATCGTCTGGAGGGCACCGGCCTGGAGGTTGAACTCCCATTTGCCGTCGCTCCCCGACCGAACGGTCCGATCGGCCTCGAGTTCGTAGGCATCCTGGAAGGAGTACGTAGACGGATCAGAGAATTTGAACGTCTTGTCGTCCGGTGTCGAAAAAGAGTTTTCGATGCCTTTCTTGATAACCTTCTCGGGGAGGGCGTCCGTAAGCAGGATGGGCTCCGCTTTGGGGCCCTCGTGCTCGCGTCGAAAGACGTAGTAGCCGTTTCGCGGAAAACCGCGGTGGGGCGCGAACGCCCATCGGAGGTGGTTTCCCGTCGTCAGTGCTGGATACTGTTCGTCGGGTTGGACGTCCCCGTCAACGCCCAGCCCGAGTAAAGAGAGATTTCTGGTTTGGTTCATATTCGCCTCGACTTGCCCGTCAGGCTACAACAGCCCGGTCCTGCGGCCTCAACCACCTTGACAGCCCCCGCAGACAGCAACGCACAACTACTCCCGGCCGATCGGGTTGCTTCGTTCAAAACGGGATCAATCGGGAATTTTCCTCGGTGAATATTAAGCCACCGAGGGAGATTCAAATAAGAACAATTTAAACCTTTTGGTTATATACAGATAATATTTAGAGAATTAAATAGAGTATATATAGGTTCGCGTGGAGTTCTCGCGTTCTTCGTGGGCCGTGCAAGACTCTCACCCCTCACCCTCCATCTTACACGCGATGAGAGATTTATCTGCTATCTGATATCTGAGTGTAGGACTCTGAACTCAGGAGTCCACAGTTGACAGACCCCTTCGTTCGTAGTGGGTCACGAGATGTCGCCAAGTCGTCGCTGAAGCTGATCCTGTACTCGGTGTGCTTGTTGATCCGAGAGGTCGGCCTCTGTATCGACGCTGATCCCGGGATATCGACGATGTATTCGAGAGAGTCACTGAGCGTCTGCTGATTCTCGGGAAGGACATGCTGAGAGTCGTCGTCCGTCCGCCGTTCGTGCTCTTGTATGGCGAGCTGGATCGTCATCGCTGGCTTTCTGAACAACTCGCCAGCGACCTCAAGGTACTCCTGATAGGTATCCGAGGCCATCGACCCCTCGTATTCCTGGAGTACCGCGATGAGCAAGGAGAGCTGAAGGGTCAACTACCTCACCCTAAGCGCCTTCGGCGCTTTGATTGTGGGGCTTGTCCGTGAACTCGGCCTCAAACCCATCCGGGTGGGCGGTAAATCCGCCACTCGGCGTCACCGTCCCAGACTTCAGGGCAAGCTGACTGTTGCCCGTCCGCCGAGACGACTGTTGGCCCCGGCGGACGTACCGCATCCCGATGTTCTTCGCTGCGTTGTAGTCCGCGTTCGCTTCCGAGCTACACTTCACGCACCGGAAGTCGTTTCGAGTCGGGCGATTCTCGCCCGCCGTGAATCCACACTCGGCGCACCGTTTCGACGTGTACGCAGAACCCACTTGCTTCACCGAGATGCCTTCGGCTTCGGCTTTGTACTCCACTTGCTCGTAGAGCGTTCGGAACGCCCACTTGTGTCCCCATGACGCTCCCGTGCGGTCGCGGATGTAGGTGAGGTCCTCGAATGCTATCACGTCGCACTCGTACCGGAGGGCTTCATCTACGATGGCGTTGGACGCTCGGTGAAGCACATCGTGGACGTAACGAAGTTCGCGGCCACTCGACTGTTCGAGCGTCCGGTAAGCGCTTCGCGTCCCGGTCTGTTGGAGTCCGGCGCGTACCTTCTCGAACTCGCGGAGGTCGTGGGTTAACTCCCGCCCGCTGAAAAAGGAGGCGGTGCTGGTGACGGCGAGATTCTCGATGCCGAGGTCGACCCCGAGGACCGTTCCGTCCTCAACGGTGTTCAGCTCAGCATCGGTCTTATCTCGGCGGAAGCCGATATGTAAAAAGTAGTCGCCGTCACGGGCAGTGAGCGTACTTTCCGTGACGCTCCATGTGTCCGAGTCAAGGTACTGCCGTTGGTAGCCATCCTCGGCGTCGGGAAGTGCAAGTTCACACCGGACGCGACTCTTCGTGGTGGAGAGTGAGACGGTGTCGTCGTCAAACAACGTCATGGTCCGGGTATCGTACTTCACCGTGGGTGCGGTGAAGATCGGCTTGCTCACCTTCTTACCTTTGGACCGGCGTTCGATACAGCCGGTGATGGCTTGGGCAGCTTGGTGGGTGGCGAGAATCGCGTGCTGACTCCCGAGATCGGTGTCTTCGCGGACGGTATCGTAGGCGAGGGGCTGGACGTCGCTTTTCGTGTTACACTTGCCCCACGCCATGTCCGTAGCGAGTTGGCAACCACGCTTCCACTCGGAGATAGTTTCCTCAAGCAATTGCCGTTGCTTACCGTCTACTGAGAGGCGAGTGATTGCCGTCCGACGCACGTAGTCGTCTACCACAGTTTCAATGTAGACTGGTGACGAATTACAGTTTGGTATTTCTGACCGATGCGAACGCGCTCCTCCCCTTCCTCACGGAACGAGCGAAGCGAATGAGTAGGGAAGGGACTCCGCGATACCGCATCAGTTGATCGGCCGCCGCATCACCCTTTCTGGACGATTACCAAAGCCGCCGAAGAGGTTGAAGACCACACCTCCGTTGTCCGTGTTCGGGTCAGCAACACACGACCCATTTACATGGTAGCCAGCCTCCAAATCACGGGCGTAGACGTCCTCCTTCCTGAAGTTCGCAT
>JAZKST010000017.1:0-66185 GCA_036625905.1 Haloarculaceae archaeon | reverse complement strand
GTAGTCTCGGCCCGTGTGGGCTACTACGGTGTGAAACAGGCCGTGCCTGTCTCGTTCCCACCAACAGGAAGGACGGGTTTAAACGCGTCGAAGCGCTCCCCCCGTGAGTCGCTCTCCCAGGCCGGGGGAGCGCGTGTGGACCCATCGGACACGGCGGTAGAGAGGAGAAACATCGGGCTCCGCTCCGTATCGGGAGGCCGCGCCAGCCGTCGTTCACCCCTCCGGCGTGTCGGCCGGCTCCAGGTCTCGGTGGGGGAGTCCCATCTCGAACCGGAGCCGATCGTAGGCCTTCATCGGCTCGAACACCGACGGCTCCTCGAGCGGCCAGACGTCACAGCGCGGCCGGTCGTTCCCGCTCGCTTCTATGATCCCGTTCACGGCGCGGCGGGCCGCCTCGTTCGCCGCCTCCATCGTCGCGAGGTCCGTGTGCGTCCGGACGTAGTCCGCCGCGAGGAAGAGGTTCGGCACGGCCAGGTCGGCCTCCGGCCGGTGCTCCAGCGACCCGACGGTGTTTATCAACAGCGGTTCCGCGTTCGTGGTCTCGTTGGGGGCCGGGAACTCGATGTCGGGGTCGAGGTGCCAGGTCACGATGGCGTCCTCGTCCAGCGTCTCCTTCCCCGCGTCGTTCAGCCGCGCCGCCATCTGTGCCCAGACCTCGCGCTTGATTTCGACCGGCGTGCACTCCTTCGCCGGCTTCCCGACGGTTTCGCCCTCCGTCTCCCAGTCCGAGATGCAGAGGGAGATGATGCTCTCTACGTCGCCGTCGCCGTACTCCGAGAGGTCCACACCCTCCCAGAACGCCTGCTGTGAGACGGACGTGAGCGCCCACGGGGCGTCCTCGTAGACGACGTGTCCGTGAGCGATGGGGACCTCCTCGTCGAGGTAGAACTGGATGCCGTTCATCCAGGCCGTCCGCAGCCGGCCGAGGTCGGCCAGCGAGGGCGCGGCCTCGACCAGCTCGTCCGTGAGCAGGTCGGTCATCACCTCGACCGGGACCGCGGCGACGTAGTAGTCGCCGCTTACCCTTCGCTCCCCGTCGTCCGTCGCCACCTCCACGTGGCTCACGCGGCCGTCGTCGAGCCCGAACCGACGGACGGTCGACCCCGAATGGAACGTCACCCCCTGCTCCCGGAGGTACTCGACCCACGGGTCGATCCAGACGTCGTTTGTCGGGCCGTCGAGGACGCTGTCGACGTGGAGCCACGGCATCGCGATGCCCAGCAGGAGCTGGAGGTAGATCCGCCCGATGGTCCGCGTGCTGCTCTCCTCGGCCCGCATGGCGACCAGCACGCGCGTGGGGCCGATGCCGTAGAACCGCTTGTACGCCTCGGACTTCCCCTCTGCCTCCACGAACTCCCACCAGGGCAGGTGTTCGTACTCCGTCTCCCGGCGCTCCTGGCAGGAGGTCAGGAACGTCAGCAGCCGGTCGGCGAAGAACCGCTGCTCCTCCGACGGGATGCCGACCTCGGTCCCGACCAGCGTGTCGATAACGGTGTCCCACTCCTCGATCATCTCCGGCAGCTCCAGCGGGAGCTCCACCTCCGAATCCCCCTCCCGGGCGATCAGCCACTGGGTCGTGCCCACCAGGTTGTCGAACACGCCCTCCTCGTTGTCCTCGTAGGGGATCCTGCGCATCGTGTCGAAGACGTGCCGGTAGAACGCCGGGAAGAACCGGAAGCCGTGCTCGCCGGGGAGCGGCTTCGTCCCGTCCCTCGCGGTCCCCGGCACGTCCACGCTCCGGGCCTTGCCGCCGTAGATGGACCGCTTCTCGTACAGCTCCACGTCGTACCCCCGTTCGACGAGCTCGTGTGCGGCCGAGAGACCACCGAGACCACCGCCCAGAACCATCGCGGTTTCTGTCATTTTCTCGTCCAACTCCACTCACACCCGGAGGGTCGAAATAGGTTGGTGCCGTTCGAGGCCGGCCGGCAGGCCGTCGATCGAGAGTTCGACGACGGTAGAGGTTCGTTCCCCGAAGGTCGGGGATCCTGGACGGACCGTCCTCGACTACCCGATGCGCGTTCCGCCCCCCGTACGGCCCCGGCGTCCATCACCGCTCGCGAACTCTCGTGGGGCCACTCACACCGGGAGGACGGAGACGCCCAGAGCGTACGAGGCGGCGATGTCGGCGGCGAACGCGACGAACAGCAGCGCCGACCCGAAAAACAGCCACCGGCGGTGGTCGTCGGTCAGCCGGCGAGCGCCGCGGTGGAACACGAACGCCGTGAGGGTGCTCATCGGGACGATGACGAGCATCTCGCCGAGCCAGATCGCCGGGTGGGCCCCGTACTGCGCCGCGAGCCCGATGGTCACCAGCTGGGTCTTGTCGCCGAACTCGCCGAACGCGCTGGCCGAGAACGCGGGGAAGAACCCCTCCGCGCCGTCGGGCAGGTGGGCGTCGAGGCCGGCGAGCCGCCCGTCCGCGTAGGCCTCCGCACCGCCGTCGGCGACCGCCACGCCCTCGTCCGCTCCGCTCCCGACGCCCAGCCCCGCCCGCACGAGCAGGATCCCGAACAGGACGAACAGCCCCGCGGTGACCGCATCGAGGTAGACCGCCGGGAGCGCGCCCTGCAGCGCCTCGCCGAACGCCACCTCCAGCGCCGTCCAGCCGCCGAACGCGACGGCCGCCCCCGCGACGACCGGGAGCGGACGGTACTTCGTCGACAGTCCCGCGATTATCATCTGGACCTTCTCGCCGGGGATGACGAGCGCCTGGAGCGTCGCCGCCGCTATCAGGATCTCGAGGAACGTCGCCACGTCAGTCCCACCTCCGGCGCCGGTGTCGAAGACGACTCATTCAGGGATTAGTCGTGTCTAATCGTCCCTGACGACCCCACTAAACCCTTGTGTATCGCCCACGGCTTGCCGGGTCGTCGGGCGGTTCGGCTCGCTACGCTGTCGCTTGCTCGTCGGAGCACCGTGAGACTCGCTACGCCCGTCTCACGAGCCTTTGGGGCCTACGCTTCCGCTTCGGCCGCAAAGACCTCGTCGTACTCGCCGGCGTCGATCCGCTCTTTGAACTCGCGGGGGTTCTCTCCCTCGATGGTCACGCCCAGCGAGGTGCAGGTACCGACGACCTCCTTCGCGGCGCCCTTGAGGTCGTACGCGAGGAGGTCCGGGAGCTTCTGCTCGGCGATCTTCTTTATCTGCTCGACGGAGGCGTCCGCGACGAACTCCTCCTCGGGCCGGCCGCTGCCGGTCTCGAAGCCGAGTTCGTCCTTGATGAGCGCGGCCGTCGGCGGCACCCCGACCTCGATACTGAACGAACCGTCGTCCTCGTACTCGACGGTGACGGGTACTTCGGTCCCGTCGAACGCGGCGGTTCGTTCGTTGATCTCGCCCACGACGGCCTGCACGTCCACCGGGGTCGGGCCCAGCTCCGGCCCGAGCGGCGGGCCGGGGTTGGCCTGTCCCCCGGGGACGAGCACTTCGATGGTTCCAGCCATACCCGTGAGAACCCCCGCGACGGTTTTAAGAATTGTTTATTGGTCCGCGGGACGGGTGAGCGTGACACCCCGGGCCGGTCGCTCCTGGACGAGCGAGAAGCCGCCGAGGAGCGGGGTGACGATCAACAGCGGGTGCCACGGCACACACCCGTCGCAGCTTCCGGCCCCCGCGAGTCCGGCGACGAGCACCAGCCCCGCCAGTAGATCGCGCAGGCCCCAGTCCCGTCCCGAGGCCGTCCCAGTAGTCGTCATGCACGGGCGGGCGGGTCGATACACGTGTTCCCTGCGGTCGCTCAAACGCCGGTTTGACCGACCTCTACCGGCGATCACCCGGGCGGGATCGGTGATCGCCGGTAGATCGTTGCGACCGCCGGTATCATCCGGTCGTGCGTGACCATCTTCGGTGGTATTCGGAAACACCGGCGTTTCGAGACCGATGAGGCGGATCTCTGCTCCACGAGGCGGAACGGAACCCCGCACGACCGTATCCGTCCTCACCGGCTGTCACTCCGACTCCCTACTGGTCTTCGACGCGGACTTCCGAACCGGCCAGCATCTCGATCACCTGCATCACGCCGGAGTTGTCGTCCCGGCCCATGCCGTTCCCCACCATCGACTTGTAGAGCTCGTGGGCGAGCTCGGTCTGTGGCATCGGCGAGCCGAACGCCTCGCCCGCGTCCGTGGCGATGCGGAGGTCCTTGTACTGGTATTCGGCGAAGAAGCCGGGATCGAACTCCCCGTGGATCATGTTCGGCGCACGGTTGTCGAGCGTCCAGCAGCCCGCGGCACCGCCGCTGATGGCGTCGACCACGGCCTCGAGGTCCGCGCCCGCCTGGCCGGCGAACACGAGCGCCTCGCTCACGCCGACCATCTGGGCGGCGACGACGATCTGGTTGCACGCCTTCGTGGTCTGTCCGGCGCCGGCCGGCCCGCAGTGGGTCACCGTCTCGCCCATGACCTCGAGGACGTCGTGCTGCTCGTCGAGGGCCTCCTCGTCGCCACCGACCATGATCGAGAGCGTACCCTCGATGGCACCCGACTCGCCGCCGGAGATGGGCGCGTCGAGCATCTCCACGCCCTGCTCGGCGAGGTCGCCGGCGATCGTCTCCGCGACCGTCGGCGAGATGGTCGAGTGGTCGATCACGGTCATCCCCTCGCTGAGCCCGTCGACCACCGGGTTCTCCTCCTCCTCGTCGCCCAGTACCACGCGCTCGACGTCCGGCGAGTCGGGGAGACACAGCAGGACGACGTCGCTCGCCTCGGCGACACCCGCGGGCGAGCCACCGTCCTCCCCTCCGTACTCGACGAGCTCCGCCGTGGGCTCGGGCGAGCGGTTGTGACCGACGACGGGGTAGCCCGCGTCGATGAGGTTCTTCGCCATCGGGAGGCCCATGATTCCGAGACCGACGAAACCGACAGTGCGTTCTGACATGCCATCCGGCCATGCGGTAAGGGACTACAAAACTATGGTGGAGACGGCGGTCCCGGACGGGGACACGACGAGCGACGACTCCCTGCGATCCGGGGCGGTCGACCCGACGCTCGCCTACTGGAACCCGCGGATCGGGTGTGCCTCCGAGGAGGCGTCCTCGGCCTGCTGGACCTGCTTGGCCATCCGTTCGCGGACCTTGCGTATCTCCTCGGCGTGCTCGACCAGCGCGTCCGTGTCGGCGTCCACGCCGGTCAGCGGCTCGATGCCGTTCTCGATGACCGCCCGCGCGGCCTCGGGGTCGGGGAACTGCGGGTCGCTCTGTGCGATGAGGCCGACGGCGTCGAACTCCGCCTCGCTGGCGGCGTTGACGAGCGCCCCGGTCGGCCCGGAGACCACGCCTCCCCCTCCCGGCGGCGAGATCCCGGCCGCTTCGAGACGGCTCCCCGCCGCCCCGGTCGCGATGCCGTACACCGCCGGCGGGGCCTCCTTCTCCTCGGCCAGCCCGGAGACGTAGATCGGGAACACGTCGTGGGACCCGAGCCAGCCGGTCACACAGCCGGCGAACTCCTCGGCCGTGGAGGGCGAGACCGGCACGTCACTCTGGAGTGCGAGCAGGTCCCGCTCCTCGTCGGCGTGGATCCTGACCGGCGGTAGTACCTCCGAGGAGCCGCCGTGGTAGACGGCGACGTTCGGGATCCCGTCGCAGTGAACGCCGGCGACGTAGTCCATGTCGAACGTCTCGACGAGGTGGTCGACGGCGATCTTCCCCACGAGCCCTCGCCCGGGGAGCCCCTCGACGAGGATCGGCTCCGAGAGCGAGACGTCGGCCAGTTCCTCTACGTGTGCCATGTGGACCCCCTCGTCGTCCACTCACATAACGGTCGGGTGGCGAGGCGGGCGCGGTCCCGCCCGGAGCGGCCGGCGGGCGCTCCTACCCCCCACCGCTCGGACGGCTCGTCGAACTGCCGTCGCGGTGGCCGTCCGGAGCCGTCGTCCGTGAGGTCGTCGGGTAGGTCCGGTAGCGCCGTCCGATCCCCTCGGCACCCGCCTCGGGGAGCTTCTCGCCGAACCAGAGGGTGTAGCCGTTGAGGTCCGCGACCATCCGGTCGGGCGTGAACGAACGCACCGGAGTCTCCGGGTCCTCGGGTTCGCCGTGTGAATCGATAGTAAGTGACAAAACCCTTGGGACACCGACACTCCCTGCCCGGCGTGAGAGGATCATCGTGGCACCGGATTCGACCCTACCGACGGCCGGAGAGCCGAGCTACGCGAGGCTCCCTATGTTCTCGACGATCTTCTCGGCGAACTCGGAGGTGGCGAGCTTCTCGCCGCCCTCGATCTGCCGGTGGATGTCGTAGGTGACCTGCTTCGACTTGATCGCCTCTTCGACGGCGTCCCGAACGAGGTCTCCGGCGTCCTCCCAGCCCATGTGTTCGAGCATGATGCGTCCGGAGAGGATCATCGCGGTCGGGTTGACCTTGTCCTGACCGGCGTACTTCGGTGCGGAGCCGTGGACGGGTTCCGCGAGGAAACGGCCGTCGCCGATGTTACCCCCGGGGGCGATGCCGAGCCCGCCGATCTGGGCGCCGGCGGCGTCCGAGAGGTAGTCGCCGTTGAGGTTCGGCATCGCGAGTACGTCGTACTGATCGGTGCGCGTGAGGAGCTGCTGGAGCATGTTGTCGGCGATGCGATCGTTGACCACGACGGTGTCCTCGGGCGCCTCGCCGTCCTGTTCCTCCCAGAGCGTTTCCTCCGTGATGACCTCCTCTCCGTACTCCTCCTCGGCGACCTCGTAGCCCCAGTCCCGGAACGCCCCCTCGGTGAACTTCATGATGTTCCCCTTGTGGATGAGGGTGACCGAGTCCCGGTCGTTCGCAAGCGCGTAGTCGATGGCCTCGCGGACGAGCCGCTTGGTGCCGAACTCCGAGATTGGCTTGATGCCGATGCCGACCGGGCCCTCGTGGATGGACCCGTCGAAGCCCATCTCCTCCTCGACGAACTCGCGGACCTGTTCGACCTCCTCCGTACCCGCTTCCCACTCGATGCCGGCGTAGACGTCCTCCGTGTTCTCCCGGAAGTTGACCATGTCCATCGCCGAGGGGTCCTTGACCGGCGAGGGAACGCCGTCGATGTGGTAGGTCGGCCGCATGTTCGTGTAGAGGTCCAGCCGCTTCCGGAGCGCGACGTTGAGCGACCGGAAGCCCGACCCGACGGGGGTCGTAAGCGGACCCTTGATGCTCACGCGGAACTCCCTGAGCGCCTCGACGGTGTCGTCGGGCAGGTTCTCGTCGTAGGTCTCCCGGGCGGACCCTCCGGCGTAGACGCGCATCCAGTGGATCTCCCGGCCGGTCGCCCGCGCGGCGGCATCCAGTACCTTCTGGGCCGCCGGACCGACGTCCGTTCCGATGCCGTCCCCGAAGATGATCGGGATGATCGGCTCGTCCGGGACGACCAGGTTCCCGTCCTCGTCGACCTCGATCCTCTCACCCTCCTCGGGTACCTCCACCTTGTCGTAGGCCATAGGCCGGGACTCGGACCACCGAGTGAAATGGATTCCGCTATCCCTGTGAGAACCGAACGAATGACCGTGTGGGACTCTGCCCCCGGACCTCTGACGGCGCCCGCACGTCCGAGGGTTGAAACCGGCACCCCCCGTCCCCGGAGGCATGAAGGTGATCGTCCACGGCGGGGCCGGCGGCCCGCCCGACGAACCGGCGGACAGACAGGCGGTCCTCGACACCGCCGCCGGGAGGGGCAGGGCGGCCGACACCGTGACCGACGCGGTCGTCGAGGCGGTCCGGGTCCTCGAGTCGGACCCCCGATTCAACGCCGGGGTCGGCTCGTCGATACAGTCCGACGGCGTCGCCCGGACGGACGCGGGGCTGATGACCGACGACCGGGCCGTCGGCGCCGCCTGCTCGATGCCGGGCGTCGAACACGCCGTCGCCGTCGCCCGCGTCGTCAACGAGGAGACCCCCCACGTCCTCGTCTCGGGCGTCCACGCGGTCGACCTCGCGGAGGCCTTCGACGTGGCGACCGACGTGGACCTCCTGACAGACGAGACCCGCGAGCGGTGGGCCGAGGAGGACGCCCCCGACTCGTTCGACACCGGCGAACACCTCGCGTTCGTGAACGGACGGTTCGGGCGCGATGCGGACGCAGACGCCCGCGAGGCGGGCGACGGGAACGCGACCGACCGCGGCGCGAACGACCGGGACCACGACACCGTCGGCGCGGTGGCCCGCGACGGCGACCGGATCGCCGCCGCGACGTCGACCGGCGGCCGGTGGTGTGCGCTCGCCGGGCGGGTGGGGGACGTCCCGCAGGTGGGATCGGGGTTCTACGCGAACCGGGCCGGCGGGGCGAGCGCGACCGGCGCCGGCGAGGACATCGCCCGCGTCACCCTCTCCCGTCGGGCGGTCGACCACCTCGAGGCGGGCCGGACGGCGAGCGAGGCGGCCGAACTCGCGGTCGAGGAGTTCGAGGACCTCACCGGCTCGACCGCGGGCGTGATCGTCCTGGGGAACGACGGCGACCGCGGGAGTGCGTACAACTCCGACGCGATGCAGACCGCGGTCGAGAGCGACGAGTAGCGGGGGACGGAACGCCGATGGGCTGGCGTCGAGTCATACGGTCGTGCGTAGTCTTTTACCGGCGATGACCGACCCCGAGCCAGGTAATCGCCGGTGAATCGTTACGCACGACCGTATCAGTCGACGATATCGGGCAGGTCCGGCGGTGCCCCGATCGGCGTCTCGGCGGCCGCCCGGTCCATCAACAACTGGTGGGCCTCCACTTCGGGGTCGTCGCCTGGCCGGAGCTGTTTGTAGTCCCCGTCGGCGTCCATCCGCCACGCGCGGCGGTTGTCCCCGAGGAGCACCTCGAGGATCGCCTCCAGTTCGGCCCGGTGGTCGGGGTCGACCACGGGCGTGACGACCTCGACGCGTCGGTCGAGGTTGCGCGTCATCCAGTCGGCGCTCCCGAGGTAGAACTCGGGGTCGCCGTCGTTCTCGAACCGGAAGACACGTGAGTGCTCGAGGAACCGACCCACGACCGACCGGACGGTGACGTTCTCGCTGACGCCCCCGACCCCTGGACGGAGCCGGCAGATGCCCCGGACGATCAGGTCGACGTCGACGCCCGCCCGCGAGGCGCGGTAGAGTTCGGCGACCATCGCCGGGTCCTCCAGCGAGTTCATCTTGGCGACGATCCGCGCGGGGCGACCCTCCCGAGCGTGTTCGGCCTCCTGCCGGAGGAGCTCCGTGAAGCGGGCGCGCATGTTCCCCGGCGCGACCAGCAGTTTCCGGTACTCCTCGGTCATCGAGTGCCCGGTGAAGTAGTTGAACACCCGCGTCAGGTCGGCGCCCACCTCGCGGTCGGCCGTCAGGACGCCGACGTCGGTGTAGAGCTTCGCGGTCTCGGCGTGGTAGTTGCCGGTTCCGACGTGGGAGTAGAGCCGTACCCCGCGGTCTCCCGGCGAGGCCGGGTCGGGCTCGTCGCGGACGACCAGCGCGACCTTCGCGTGAGCCTTCAGCCCGATGGTCCCGTAGGCGACGTGGATCCCCTCCTCCTCCAGCCGGCGGACCCACTTGAGGTTGTTCTCCTCGTCGAACCGGGCCTTCAGTTCGACCATCACCGCCACCTGCTTGCCGTTCCGGGCGGCCTCGATGAGCGACTCGATCACCCGGGAGTCACGCGCGGTCCGGTAGATGGCGAGCTTGATCGCGAGCACGTCCTCGTCGGTCGCCGCCCGTTCGAGGAACGCCTGGACCGTCCGGTCGAACGAGTGGTAGGGGTGGTGGACGAGCACGTCCTTCCGGCGGATCTCCGCGAACAGGTCCGCCTCATCCGGGTCGTCGATCCGGGGGTGACCGCGCGGCGTCCACGGTTCGAACGTCAGGTCGGGACGGTCGAGGTCGACGAGCCGCGAGAGACCACGGAGGTCGAGCGGCGGCGACCGCTCGAAGACCTCCCGCTCGTCGAGCCCCAGCTGGTCCTGCAGCAGCTCCCGGACCGCCTCGGGCATCCCCTCGGCCACCTCCAGGCGGACGACGGTCGCGAACCGGCGGTCGCGGAGGACCCCCTCGATCATCTCGATGAGTCCCTCCGCGACGTCCTCGTTCCGGCGGACCTCGGCGTTGCGCGTGACACTGAACGTCGCGTGGTCGAGCACCTCCACGTCCGGGAACAGCAGGTCGAGGTTCGCCGCCACCACCTGCTCCAGGGGGACGAACCGCTCGGCCTCGCGGTCGGTCCACGCCTCGCGGATCCGGACCAGCCGCGGGCGGTTCTCGGGGATCTTCACCCGCGAGAACTTCGGCTCCCCGCCGTCGCGCCGGGTCCGAACCGCGAGCGACAGCGAGAGGTTCGAGATGAACGGGAACGGGTGGGCCGGGTCGAACGTCAGCGGTGTCAGCGTCGGGAGCACGTCGGAATCGAAGTACTCGCGCAGGTTCGACCGCTCCGCCGCGGTCAGCTCGTCGTGGTCGACGAGGTGGATGCTGGCATCCGCGAGCAACGAGCGGACCTCCCGGAAGCAGGCCGACTGGGCGGCGAACATCCCGCGGGCCGTCTCGAGACTCGCCGCCCACTGCTCTCGGGGGGTGCGTCCGTCGGGTGAGAGCCCGGTGACGCCCGCCTCGATCTGCTGTTTCAGCCCGCCGACCCGCTTCATGAAGAACTCGTCGAGGTTCCGGGTCACGATGGCCAGAAATCGAACCCGTTCGAGCAGCGGGTTCCGCTCGTCGGTCGCCTCGTGGAGCACCCGCTGGTGGAAGGCGAGCTCGGAGAGTTCGCGGTTCAGGTACCAGACCGGGTCGTCGGGGTCGAACGCGTCGGTTTCGGCCTCGGTATCGGCCACCGACGACGGTGGCTCGGCCGGCCCGTCGGAGGCGTCGTACGTCGCGACGCCACGCTCTCCGAGGGGCTCGCCGTCGCCGGTCGGCTGGTCGGTCACTCGGCGAGGATAGGCGTCGGCTCGACTTGAACGTCCGGGAGGTCGAGCACCTTCCGGTCCGGTCGGGACTGGTAGGTCTCGAACGCGGGCACCGAGACCACCTCGTCGGCACGGTAGTCGTAGGCGGTGAGCGAGCCGCCGTAGACACAGCCCGTATCGAGACCGACGGCGTGCTCGGTGACGACGGGCGCCTCCAGCGGCGTGTGTCCGAAGAAGACCCGCTCGGGTCCCTCCCAGTGGTCGAACCAGAACGGGCCGTCGTAGCCGTTCTCCGGGGGGATGGCGCGGGTGTTGAGCAGTCGCTCGATCCCCTGCTCGCCGAGCGGCATCCGGGTGTCGACGCCGCCGTGGACGAGCAAGGAGTCGTCGATGGAGATCACGACGGGGAGCGACTCGATGTATTCGGCCACCGGGTCGAGTTCGGGGAGGTCGACCCGGTCGTGGACGAGCTTCGCCTCGTTGTTCCCCCGGATGGAGAACACGTTCGGGGTGTCCCGGACCAGCTCGACCACGCCGAGCGAGTCCGGGCCCTTCCGGACGAGGTCGCCGACGATCAGCACGAGGTCCTCCTCGGACGGGTCGAGCGCCGAGAGCAGCGCCTCGAGTTCGGCACGGCAACCGTGGACGTCGCCCACGACGTAGATCTCCTCCCACGCCTCGACGTCGAGTCGCAGGTGACGTTTCGCGACCTCCGGTGCGAGGTCCTCGTCGGCGAGTCCCGGTCGACCGTCGTCGGAGCGGAGCCCCCCCTCCATCGCGAGCCCGGCTCCAGCACCCGTCGGCGGTACCATACCACCAGTAGCGGGTTCCGAAGTTAACGTGTTTCTAATATGAGTACCGTGGGAGACATAGTCACACTTCGACCTCTGGTGTGACCGTGAGCGGTGTGGTAGCGCCGCGGCGCGACCCCGCCGCAACGCAACTCCTTTGGCCCGAAGGGTCGAAGCCGGCGCCATGAGTAGCCTCGAGTCCGAGCAGTACGAGAAGCACCGCGAGGCCGGCGAGATACTCGCGGAGGTACGCGACGAGGCCGCAGAGCGGGTCGAGGTCGGCGCGAGCCATCTCGAGCTGGCCGAGTGGGCCGAGGACCGCATCCGCGAACTCGGCGGGGAGCCGGCGTTTCCGGTCAACATCAGCATCGACGAGGAGGCGGCCCACGCCACGCCGTCGCGGGACGACGAGTCGACGTTCGGCGAGGAGATGATCAACCTCGACATCGGCGTCCACATCGACGGCTGGCTGGCCGACACCGCCGTCACGGTGGACCTCTCGGGCCACGACGAACTCGCCGAGGCGCCCGCAGTCGCGCTCGACGCCGCGCTCGACGCCATCGAGCCCGGCATCGAGACGGGCGAGATCGGCGACGTCATCGAGGAGGTCATCGACGGCTACGGCTACAACCCGGTGGTGAACCTCACCGGGCACGGGCTCGGTCACTGGGAGCAGCACACCGCCCCGAACATCCCCAACCGGGGCGTCGAACAGGGCGTCGAACTCGAAGCGGGCGACGTGGTCGCCATCGAGCCGTTCGCCACCGACGGCGGCGGGAAGGTGAGCGAGGGCGGCGAGGAGGAAATCTACGCCCTGGAGCGGGAGGCTTCGGTGCGGAACCGCGCGGCACGCGAGGCTCTCGAGACCATCGTCGAGGAGTTTCGTACGCTTCCGTTCGCGACGCGGTGGCTCGACACCCCGCGTGCGGAGATGGCGCTCCGCCGGCTCGAACAGCAGGGCGTCGTCCACGGCTACCCCGTCCTCAAGGAGGACGACGGCTTCCTCGTCAGCCAGAAGGAGCACACGATAATCGTCACCGAGGGCGGCTGCGAGGTGACGACCCGGTCGCGTTAGGGGACGCGAAACCGGGGCCCCGACCCCGGGAACAGTACGGTGGACGCATCGGCGGCCGCGAACGAAACCCGAAACCGCGGTCGAATCGGGAAACCCTCGGTCGGCTGTAGGGCTAGTCTACTGTACCGCGAGCGAGCTTTTTTACCCATGTTTTTGCAAGCGGGGGTGCCCGCAGCGAGCGGAGCGAGCGAGGACACCCCCGCAGCAAAAAGATGGTGGTTCAGGCGTTGTTCATCCGGATCGCCGACTCGTCCCCGCAGGCGACGCACGTGGCGACCCGGTACGGCTCCCGCGAGAACTCCGCGTTCTCCCGCTTGGTCGACTCGGTCCGTATCTGGATGCGGACCTCGTGGGGGGTCTCGTGCCCACAGCTCCCGCACGATTCCAGCATGTCGTTTTCCGCGGCGGAGTGTGCTGACATCACCAGTTCCTTTCGTCGAGTGTTCCATAAACCGAACATACCGTTCCGACGGTTCGAAACCGTTCATCGCAGTACGGCGACGGGACGATCCCCCGATACGGGTTCGGAGAGCTCGATAGCGTTCAAGAACTCCTCTCGATCCGTCCGAACGCAAAAACGGCCGAAAGATTTTAATAGAATTGGTCGACCATCCGTTCAGTGGCGTAGTGGTGTCGCTATCCCGATCGGTGGGCCGGGGAGATCCCGGCCGGTCCGTGGTGGTATAAGTGGCGTCCGCTCCTCCACCCCGTATGGAGCAGGTGTTCGCCCCGTGGCGGATCGAGTGGGTCGAGCGCGAGGAAAAGAACGAGGGGATCGAGGGATGTGTGTTCTGTGCGCTCCCGGACCGCGAGGACGCGCGGGAGTCCCGGGTCGTCGCCGCCTCCGAACGCGCGTTCGTCCTGCTGAACAACTACCCGTACAACCCCGGTCACGTGATGGTCGTCCCCCGCCAGCACACCGGCGACTACCGCGAGCTCGGCGACGGGACCCTGCTCGATCACGCGCGGCTCAAAGGTCGGACGTTCGACGCGCTGGAGGCGGCGCTCTCGCCGGAGGGGTTCAACGCGGGGCTGAACCTCGGGCAGTCCGCGGGGGGGTCCATCGGCGACCACCTCCACACCCACGTCGTTCCGCGGTGGGACGGCGACACGAACTTCATGGCCGTTATCTCGGAGACGAAGGTCATCGTCGAGGCCATCGAGGACACGTACGACCGGCTCCACGCGGCGTTCGCGGACCAGCCGGGCGCGACCGACCGTGGATCCGATCGGGCCGTCGAGCTCCGTTTCGACTGACGCCCGAAGCCTCCGGTCGGGCGTCGACCCCACCCGAAGTCCCTATACGGCCCCGTATCCCACCTCACGGACATGGACCGGAAGGGAGCCCTCCGGCGCGTCGGCTTCCTCGTCCTGCTGGGGAACGTGACCCTCGTCGCCGCCAAGGGCGCCGTCTGGTACTGGACCGGGAGCCTCGCGGTCGGCTCCGAGGCGGTCAACAGCCTCGCCGATTCGGCCTACAGCCTGATCGCCCTCGCCGGGCTCTACCTGACGACCCGTCCCCCCGATTTCGAGCACCCGCACGGCCACGAGCGGATCGAGCCGTTCGTCTCGCTGTTCATCGCCGTGGGCGTGTTCGCCGCGGGAGGGTTCGTCCTCTGGCAGTCCGTCTCGACCCTCCGCTCGGGCGACGTGACGGTCGCGCGCGGGCCGGCGGCGGTCATCGTCCTCGCCGGGGCCGGGTTCGTCAAGTTCGGGCTCTACCGGTACTGCCTCGCCGTCGCCGAGGAGCACCGCTCGCCGGCGCTCCGGGCGACGGCGCTCGACAACCGCAACGACATCCTCACCGCGGGGGCGGCGCTCGTGGGCGTCCTCGGCGCCGCGGCCGGCTACCCGCTGCTCGACCCGCTCGCCGCCGGCGTGGTCGCCTTCGGCATCCTCTACACCGGGGTCGAGATCGTCCGGGACAACCTCAACTACCTCGTCGGCGCCGCTCCACCGGAGGACCTCCGCGCGGACATCGTCCAGCGGGCCCTCTCGCATCCGGACGTGGAGGGCGCACACGATGTCATCGCCCACTACGTCGGCCCGGAGGTCGACGTCTCGCTCCACATCGAGGTGGAGGGCGACCGCACGCTGCGAGAGGCACACGACATCGAGACGGACGTCGTCGAGGCGATCCGCGGGATCGGCGGGATCGACGACGTGTTCGTCCACGTCGACCCGAAGGAGCTCGGCGAGTGGAAGGAGGACGACGAGGTCGATCGGCTCGCGGGGTCCGTCCGTTCGTACGGCCCCCCCAGCCGCCGCCGGAGGTGACTCGGGTCCCTGCAGGACAGGGGTCGCCGGGACCGTCGCACTCAACTGCCACCGGTCCGAACCCCTGACCGTGAGCCCGGAGGCAGACCCCGCCGACCCCACTGCGGTCGCCGACTACGTCCGTCGCGAGGCCGGAGCCGTCGAGGCGGCGCTGGTCGACCGCGACCGTGCGGGGCTCGCCGACGCGCCGGGCGGCCCCGACGCGGTCGTCGATCACCTGTTCACCGACGCCTTCGTCGCCGAACACACGGACTTCCCCTCGTTCGACGCCTTCCTCGACCGCGCGGGCGCGGGATCGGTCTGGGCGCTCTCGCGGTGGATCGACTGGGTGCTCGACTGGCACGTCCTCGGGAACACGCGGTTCTGGTCGTGGGAGTGGATGGTCAACGCCGCGGTCGAACTCGCCCACGACGCGGCGGCCGTCGGCCCGATCCGGTGTCGGGCCTGCGGCGACCGGTCCGTGCCGGTGACGGGCTCCTCGGTCGAGGAGCCGGGCCGGGTCGACGAGACATGGATACGGTTCGCGTGTGACTGTGGCGCGACGGGCCGGCTCTCGGTCGACCGCCCGGATGGGGATCCGCGGACCAGCGGCGACGTGGTCCACGGGGATAGGACGACCCTCCCGCGCTCGGTCCCGGAGGACGGCGAGGACTGAGACGGACCGCCGTGACGTCGTTCGGTAGCCCGTGCGAGCGGTGGACCGTTCGCCATCCCCCGATAGCCCGGAACGTCTCCGCCAGAACTGACACGACGAACCGTACGGAGCGGGGCCACCCGACAGGGAGGGAAGGAGGGAGGAACGCTTTTGATCCTTCGCCTTTTGTTATCCAATACCATGGCCTGTCACATCCGGTGTGACTCTTGCGACCTCAACCGGCGGCTCGAGGACTGCGTGACCGCCCACGAGATCGCGAAGGAGCACGAGGCCGACCACGCGGATCACTTCGTCAGCCTCCGGGACCCGGCCTGAGTCGAGGATGGGTGGTTCGAGCACCCGCTACGAGCGGTCGGGCCCATCCGTTCACGGACTCCCCAGGAGCGTACTCGCGTCGTATCTTCCGGGAGGATTGGATTTTTGTAGTGTTGGTGACTTGTAGCAGTAGCATGGCTCGAATTCGGAACTCGCGGACCCGTCGCAGGGTTCTCGCCACGACCGGCACAGCGCTGGCCGGTGGACTGGCCGGGTGTACGGGCACACTGCCGGCCGGAGGGGACGATAGCCAGTTCGACGAGTCCGACCCGCTGGTAGCTCACGAGCGGTTCGGCAAGGGGTCGACGCCGCTCACGTACCAGACCAGCACGTTCTACACGCCGATCGAGTCCGAGAGCGACCAGCCGGCGGCGGCACCCGCGCTGAAGGCCCAGCACGAGGAGTGGGCGGAGAACCACCCGGACTACCGGATCGAGGTCGAGTACCCGGCGTTCGGCGAGTGGAAGAACAACCTCCTGACCCGGGCCGCGTCGGGGGACCCGCCGGACGGGTCGACGCTGGACTCGTTCTGGGTGCCGGACTTCTACGAGTACCTCCAGCCGCTGAACGAGGTCGTCGACGACGTCGACGACTTCTTCCCCTTCGTCCGGGAGACCGCGATGCGGGACGGCGACCTGCTCGCCGGCTGGAAGTACACGGGCTGTCGGTGCCTCTACTACCGACAGGACGTCCTCGACCGGTACAACGACGGCGACCCGCCCCGGACCTGGGAGGGGATGCTCGCCGTCGGCGGGGACATCGTCGACAACGAGGACATGGACGGGTTCATGTTCGAGCCGGGTGCCTTCGCCAACCTGCCGTACTTCTGGGGGCAGGGAGGAGAACTCGTCGACGAGGAGGGCGCGCCGGTGCTGGACGAGGAGGCGAACCGCCGGGCGATGGTCCGGACGCTCGGGTTCCTGCAGGACCTCGTCGAGAGCGGCGTCACGCCCCAGCGGGTCGCGAGCGTCGAGGAGGTCGAGACGCTCCCCAGGGAGGGTCGCGCGGGCAACCTCGCGATGTTCATCGGCAACAACGACCAGATCGAGCGCAACATCAAGAACCCCATCGAGGCGGACGACGACGTCCCCGACGACCGGTGGCAGCGCTGGCGGGTCGCACAGATCCCGATGCGGGAGGCCGACCAGTTCGCCACCGGCGTCGGCGGCTGGGCCGAGGGGGCGTTCGCCGAAGGCACGGGCGGCGAGGCCGCCGCGATGAAGGAGTTCATCGCGAAGTTCGTCGAACCGGAGTCGATGGGCCGGTACTGCGAGGCGGCCTCGCTGCTGCCCACCCGCGAGTCGGTGTTCAACGACGACGACCTCTACGCACCGGACACGCCCTACCAGGACAGGTTCCGGGAGTTCCTCCAGGACGGCGTCGCCCGCCCGGCGGTCCCCATCTACAGCACCATCGCCACCGAGTACGAGGCCGCGATCGAGAACGTCCTCACGGGACAGTCGGACCCGGAGTCGGCCGTCGACACGATGATCAGTAGGGTCGACGAGGAGTACGAGGCCTCGTGATGAGCGTCGCCGAACGGTCCCGGACGGCCGCCTGGGGGTAGCGGTCCGTGGCGACGTCCGGAGGGGTGGCCGAGCGGCTCCGGAACGGCGTCGGGAGCGCCCGGAGGGCCTGGCGGCGGCTGATCGACCACCCGCTGCCCTGGCTGTTGCCGACGCTGCTCGCCCTGGCGGTGTTCCAGCTCTACCCGATGGTCGAGGCCATCCGGATGAGCTTCACCAACGAGAGCCTCGTCAGTGCGGGCACCGAGTTCGTCGGCCTCGAACAGTACGTTCGGCTGGCCACCGACCCGGTGTTCTGGGAGATGCTCCGGGTGACCGCGGTGTACGCCTTCTCGAGTGTCGTACTCCACGTCCTCGCCGGACTGGTCCTGGCGCTCGCCATCGACTACGGCGTCCGCCGCGGCCTCCGGGGACACCTCACGACGCGGGTGTCAGTACTTCTCGCCTGGATCATCCCGGGGATCATCATCGGGCTGGTCTGGAAGGTGATGCTCGTCGAGAGCCAGTTCGGGGCCGTGAACCACCTCCTGGGGCTGGTCGACGTCGGGCCGGTGCCGTTCCGGTCGGACCCGACGTTCGCGCTCGTCTCGACGATCGTCGCCGGCACCTGGCGGGGCACCGCGTTCTCGATGATAATGATATACGGGGGGCTCCAGCGGGTTCCCGAACGGCTGTACGAGGCCGCCAGGATTGACGGCGCCGGCCGGTGGGAGCGGTTCCGCCACGTCACCATTCCGCAGCTGAAGTCCGTCGTGTTCATCACGACCGTCCTCGTGACGATCTACGCGCTCAACACGTTCGACCTCATCTTCGCCCTGACCGGGGGCGGACCCGGGCGGGCGACGCAGGTGCTCGCGCTGTTCATGTACCAGGAGGCGTTCCAGGACTACGCCCTCGGGCGGGGCGCGGCGATCGCCGTGGTGATGCTGACCGCGAACCTCCTCCTGACCGGGGTGTACCTCTACGCGTTCGACGTCCGGGAGGAGCTATGACGCCCGGGGACCGCACCCGGTCGGACGGGGGCACGGCGGAGTCCGAACCCACCGCCGATCGTACAGGGGTCGGAACCGGACGCGGCGTCCTCCGTTCGATCGTCGACCAGTTGCGGAGCTCTCGGGCGCTCGATCTGTCGGTGTACGCGTTGTACACCCTCGCGATAGCCTTCTTCGTCTTCCCCGTGCTGTGGGTGGTCTCCGCGAGCCTGCGGCGGGCCGGCGAACTGTTCAGCTACCCGTTCCGGCTGCTCCCCCCCGAGGTGTCGCTGTCCGCCTACCGGCGGGTGGTCCGGGCCGGGGTCACGACCTGGCTGTTCAACTCGACGATCGTCACCGTCGTCGGCGTCACCGGCATCGTCGCCGTCTCGGTGCCGGCCGCCTACGCGTTCTCCCGGTTCGAGTTCCGCGGCCGCCGCGGGCTGCTCGGGATCGTCCTCCTGTTCCAGATGATCTCGCCGGTGATCATCATCGTCCCGCTGTACACGGTCATGTCGACGCTCGGACTCCTGCGTACCCGGGCCGGCCTCGTGCTCCTCTACGTCGGCATCCAGACGCCGTTCTCCATCTGGCTCCTGAAGGGGTACTTCGATACGGTCCCGACGGAACTGGACTACGCCGCCCGCATCGACGGCTGCAACCGCCTGCAGACACTGCGGCACGTGCTCCTGCGTCCCGTCGCGCCGGGGATCGCCGTCGTCGCGATCTTCAACACCGTCCTGACGTGGTCGGAGTTCGTCCTCGCGTTCACGGTGCTCGGAAGCGAGAGCGCCCTGCACACCATCTCCATCGGCGTCTACAAGTTCCAGGGGCAGTACGGGAACGACTGGCGGGCCATCGCGGCCGCGAGCGTCATCGGGATGATACCCCTGGTGCTCGTCTTCCTCGCGCTCCAACGGTACTTCGTCAGGGGCCTCGTCGAGGGCTCGCTCAAGGGGCAGTGACCGGGCCGGCACGACGCCCTTAATTGTGCGCCGACCCACCCCCCACCGTGCTCTTCCCCACGCACCTCCTCGCGGGGTTCCTCCTCGGGCAGCGGTGGACGCGGCTCCCGGTGTGGGCCGCCGTGGGAGCGGCCCTGCCTGACCTCGTCGACAAGCCGCTCGGGACGGTGGGCGCGACCGAACTGTACCACTCGGTGGGCCACTCGCTCCTGCCCGTTCTCGGGCTGGCGCTCGCGTGGCTCCTGGCGCGGCGCGTCGACGGCCCGGACGACCGGCTCTTCGCGGTCGGCCTCGGGTGGGCGTCGCACCTCTGTCTCGACGTCCTGGGGATCGCACTGAACGGCCGTCCCGAGAACTGGGTGCTGCTCCTGTGGCCGGTTCGCGAGAAGCCGAACCCGCTGGGTCTCGACCCCATGGCCTTCTACTTCGAGTACCTCTGGTCCTGGTCGTTCTACGCCGAAATCGTCGTCTGGGTCGTCGGCGCGTACGTCCTGCTTCATACGGTCGTGCGTCGTCCCTTACCGACGATCACCGACCCCGGTCCGGGTGAACGACGGTAGATCGGTACGCACGACCGTACCAGTCATCAGCGGCGCAGCGGTACGTGCGGTCGTGGTCCCGAACGGGCCTTTCTCCGGGAACTGGTCCGTTCGAGTAGCCGTGTTCGGGGTCATCAGTACGGGAGGTAGTCGCGCCCCGTCGGGAGGTGGCCGGCGACGAACAGGTAGTCCCGGAGGAACACGCCGAGCGAGGGCGCCAGCGCCAGGGGTGCGACCGCGGCGGCCGCCGCAGGGGTGACGATCGGGGTCAGGACGAGAGTCAGGAAGGCCATCTGCCCGCCCGCGAGGTACCGACCCAGGTCGCTGTCCGGGCGCTCGAACAGCGGCCGACCGCGGAGCCGGCGGAGGTACGTGAGGCCCCGATAGACGTACCGGGCCGCCGACAGGGAGAGGTACCAGACGGGCAGCTGTCCCCAGGCGACGGCCACGGCGGGCGCGACGACGAACCCGAAGGTGTCGATCGCCAGGTCGAGGCGGCGACCGAGCGGCGTCTCGCGGCCGACCGACCGGGCGACGCGCCCGTCGAGCTGGTCGAGCGCGGTGCCGATCCCGTAGCAGATCGCCGGCACCCACACCAGCCGGCCGGACGGCGGGACGACGACGAACCCGCCGGCGATACAGAACAGCCCGGCGCGGACGAGCGTCAGGTAGTTCGCCACGCCCAGCCAGGGGGAGGCCGACCCCCCGGCGATCGAGGGAGCGGCGAGACTGTAGAGCAGGTACCCGACCGTTCCGAGCCAGAGGGTCACCATGAGCGCGACCGACCCGCGGACGGTGGCGTCCGCGACGGCCTCCGAGACGAGGAGCGCGACCGCCAGGAGCGCCACGACCCACAGGGACGTCAACGCCGACAGTTCGGCGACCAGCGGCCCGCGACGATCGGCTCTCGCTTCGATCACGGTCGGTTACGTATCCACCGGAGGCGTTCGCGGTGGTGACCGGTGCGTCGACGCCGACCGTCCTGGCGATGGTCGACCCCGGGTGGCGACGCGGCTGGTCACCGCAGCAGCGCAACGAGGACGACGATCAGGACGAGCTGTGCGACCTTGTCGACCGCACCCAGGGTGCCGACGTCGGCGGGGAACGACTTCGGGCCCGCGGCGAAGTTGAGGTAGTACCACGCCAGGATCTGGGCGAGTGTGAACGGGATGCCGACGGCGTACACCGTCCGTCGCCGGTAGCCGACCAGGACCAGAGCGACGGCGACGAGGAAGGCGATCCCGGCGAGCAGGAAACTGATCCCGAGCGGGGAGGGCAGGTTCCCGATCCCGAGCCGGAGGTGGGTCAGGCCGCTCACGACCGCGGCGAGGACACCGACCCAGACCGCCGTCGGGAGCGATCCGATTTCGAGGCCGGTCTCGGCCGTCTCCGTCGATGACATGGCGGTAGATCGGCTGACAGGAAAATAAGCGTGTTGGAACCCGAACACCGGACGCCCGGTCGGGCAGGGGGCGGCGAGCGTTCCGCGACCCGAAGCGCTTTGTCGCTACCCGACCGGCTCTCGCCCGTGACCGAGCCGGGGATGGGGTACGCGGGGACGGCGTACCTCAGATGTCTGCAGGCGGTCGGCCGCCTCGTTCCGTACGGGGAGAACGTCTACGACCGCGAGTGGGACGTTCTCGTCGTCCTCGACGCCTGTCGCCCGGACGCGCTCGAAACCGTGGCGTCGGGCGTCGGGTTCGTCGACGGGGTCGGCCGGATGCGGTCGGTCGGGAGCTGTTCCTCCGAGTGGCTGGAGAACACCTTCGACCCGGCGACCCGCGGCGACGCGGTCGCGGGGACGGCCATGGTCACCGGAAACACCTGGACCGACCGGTACCTCGACGCCGACGCGTTCGCCGCCCTCGACGAGGTCTGGAAGTACGCCTGGGACGACGACCTCGGGACGGTTCCGGCGGAGGCGGTCACGGACCGCGCGGTGGCGGTCGCGCGGACGGGGGACCAAGACCGCCTCGTGGTCCACTACATGCAGCCACACCACCCGTTCGTGGGGAGCCCGCTCGAGGGGGACGATGGAATGGCTCGGACGAGCCGGGAGAGCAGCGAGTGCAGTCCGTGGGCGCTGTTGCGTCGTGGCGACGCCGAGCCCGACCGGGTGTGGGAGGCGTACCTGGCGAACCTGGAGTACGTCCTCGAGTCGGTCGGGACGCTCCTCGAGAACGTCGGCGACCGGGTGGCGATCACCGCCGATCACGGGAACCTCTTCGGGGAGTGGGGCCTGTACGGCCACCCGATGCACACGCCCGTCCCCGAACTGCTCTCGGTGCCCTGGTGCGAGACGACTGCCCGCGACCGCGGGACGCGCGAGCCGACACTCGAACCGCCCGAGCCGCTCCCCGTCTCGCGGGTGTACGACGCCGCCGGCGACCGCGACCGGCTCGAAGCGCTCGGCTACCTGTGAGCCCCGTTCGTGGCGTATCCGCGCGTTCCGCCAGTGGTGCGATGGATACTGGAGGGGAAGAGTCGACGCGAGCGACCACGGATGGGCTTTTGTCTCCCGGGATCCAAGCGAACGACACGATGGCGGATCAGACGGTCGTGTGGCCGACGGGTGGCCCCCCCGGGAGGTGGGTCGGCGGACGATGACCGATGACGGAGCCGGGGACGACCGGGGAGCCGGCGCCGACCCCCACCTCGAACTCCGGGGACTGTGCAAGGAGTACCCGGGTGAGGTCACCGCGGTCGAGGACCTCACGCTGTCGCTCGCCGAGGGCGAACTCCTCGTGTTCGTCGGGCCGTCCGGCTGCGGGAAGTCGACGACGCTGCGGTGTATCGCCGGGCTGGAGGAACCAACCGCCGGCGACGTCCGGATCGCCGGTCGGTCGGTCGTGGGCCGGCGCCCGGAGGCCCGGGACATCGCGATGGTGTTCCAGAACTACGCGCTCTACCCCCACAAGACCGCCCGGGAGAACATCGGCTTCGGACTCCGGATGACGACCGACCTGCCGAGTGGGGAGATCGACGACCGCGTGGAGTCGGTGGCCGAGACGCTCGGTATCGTCGACCTCCTCGACCAGAAGCCGAAGGCGCTCTCCGGCGGGCAGCAGCAGCGTGTGGCGCTCGGACGGGCCATCATCCGGGACCCGTCGGTGTTCCTGCTCGACGAACCGCTCTCGAACCTGGACGCGACGCTCCGGGCACGGATGCGGACCGAGATACAGCAGCTCCAGCGCGACCTCGGGGTGACGACCGTCTACGTCACCCACGACCAGGTCGAGGCGATGACGATGGGCGACCGCATCGCCGTCCTCCAGGACGGCCGGCTCGAACAGGCCGGGACGCCGATGGAGCTCTACCGCCGGCCGGCCTCCCGGTTCGTCGCCGGGTTCATCGGCGAGCCGTCGATGAACTTCCTCACCGGCGAGTTCGACCCGTCGGGGCCGTCGCTGGTCGGGCCGGTCGAGTCCCCCCTGACCCCGGAGCTCCGTGACGCGGCCCGCAGGGCGGACGGGTCGGCGCTCACCGTCGGCCTCCGCCCCGAGGCAGTCGGGGTCGAGGCCCGTCCCGGGAGCGAGGCCGAGCCGCCGTCCAGTCACTCGTTCCCGGGGCACATCGACGTCGTCGAACCGGTCGGGGAACAGTCGTTCCTCTACGTCACCCTCGACGCCGGTCCGACGGTCACCGCCGCGGTGCCCGGCGCCGGGGACGCACGCGAGGGCGACCCGGTATGGGCCAGTCTCCCGCCCGAACGCGTCCACCTCTTCGACGCCCGGACCGGCCGGGCGCTCCACCACCCCGACCCAGGGGCGGTCGAGACGACGCTCGCGCCGGAGGACGGGTCGGAACCCGTACCCTGACCCCGGTCGCGTGCTCCGACTCCCGGACCCGTGCCCCGGAGCCCTCTCACTCGCCGAGGACGTCTCTCGGGAGCCGACAGGTCACCGTCCGGTTCGGGTCGTTGACGACCTGTGAGAGCTGGAGGTCGGCGGCGACCGAACAGAGCAGGTACGCCCGGACGCGGTCGTGCCCGCGAGCCTCCAGCTGGTCGAGCATCGCCCGGAGCGCCTCGCGCGCCGCCGCCGCTACGTCGGGGCCGATACCGGTTGTCCCGATGGCCGGCCCCTCCCGCGACGGGTCCCCGCCGGGGGTCTCGAACCTGGGCGTCGCCGGCGACTCCTCGAGGAGTTCGAACCGGACGTCGACGGTCGTCGGGCACTCGATGGCGGTCACACACACCTCCCCGTCGCCCTGTGCGGCGTGGCCGTCGCCGATGCTGAACAGTCCGCCGGGCACCTCGACGGGGAGTTCGAGGCGGGATCCGGCGACGAGGTGGCGGGTGTCGAGGTTCCCCCCGACGGCCCTCGGCGGTGTCGTCGAGTGCGGGCCCGGCTCGGCGGGCGCGAGTCCGAGGTTCCCGGGGAACGGGTCCACGGGCACCTCGACGCCCTCCTCGAACGTCGCCGTGTCGCCGTCGAGCTCCCAGTGGTGGATCGCCCCGTCGGGGGCGGCGTCCGGCAGGAACCCGACGCCCCGCTCCTCGGGGTAGGCGTAGGTGACCCCCCAGTCGCCGGTCTCCACCGAGAGGAGGTCGACCGCGAGACCGTCGCCCGGCCGGGCACCGGCGACGGCGACCGGCCCGGTCATGGCGTGGCCCGGCGACTCGCGGGTCCGGACGTCCTCGACGGTCGCACCGGGGGCGAGCTCGCCGCCGGTCGCGTCCAGGCACTCGAAGCGCACTATCTCGCCGGGGTCGACGGTGAGTACCGGCTCGCGGTCGGCATCCCAGTCGTGGTGGACGGTCGCGTCGGTCGCCGCGAGGTGGTGATCGGGCGTCGGCATGGGCCGACCACTCGGTCCGGGAGTAAAAGACCCTGCCACCCGTCGGGCGGCTCCGCGGCGTCCGTTCGACGGGCCCGGGGTCGGGTCATACGGTCGTGCGTCGTTCCTTACCGGCGATCACCGACCCCGGCCCGGGTGAACGACGGTAGATCTGGACGCACGACCGTATCAGTCGTCGGCGACGGCCGGGTCGGCGTCGGTCCGTGCTCCGACGGGTTCGGCGAAGCAGTAGACCGCCTCCGCGGCCGTCACCTCGACGTCGAGGAACTCCCCCGGTTCGACGCCGTGCTCGCTCGCGTCCCGGACGATGATCTGCCGATAGGCGCCGTCCCGGCACTTCACCGAGTCGCCGGTGCCGGGTTCGACCGCGAGCACGCGGTGGCGCGTCCCGACCATCGACTCGTGGGCCTCGCGGACGACCGCCATCTTCAGGTCGGTCATCGCCTTCGAGCGCTCCTTCTTGAGCGTGCCGCCGAGCCCCTTCATCTCGGCGGCGTCGGTCCCCGGACGCTTCGAGAACCGGGTGACGTTCACCTTCTCGGGGCGCACCTCCGCGAGTAGGGCCATCGACTGTTCGTGGTCCGCCTCGCTCTCGGTCGGGAAGCCGACGATGAAGTCCGTCGAGAGCGTCCAGTGGTCGAGCCGGTCGTCGAACGTCTCGACGATCTCGCGGAAACCCCCGACGCGGTGCTGTCGGCGCATCTCCTCGAGCACGTCGTCGCTCCCGGACTGGACGGGCAGGTGGATGAAGTCGTAGAGCCCCTCGTTGCGGGCGAAGACGTCCGCGAGCTCCTCGCGGATACCGTAGACGCCGCCGGGGTTCGCCATCCCGACCCGCACCCGGAACTCCCCCTCGATGTCGCAGATCCGGTCGAGCAGTTCGGGGAGCTTCCGCTCGCCGCGGTCCCAGCCGTAGACGCCGGTGTCCTGGCCGGTGACGCGTATCTCCTTCGCGCCGGCGTGGACGAGCGCGCGGGCCTTCTCGACGTTCGCCTCGACCGGCGGGGAGTCGACACGTCCGGTGGCGAACTTCGTGATGCAGTACGAGCAGTTCGACATACAGCCGCGGGCGATGGGGAGGATGCCGACCACGCCGTCGAGGACCGGCTCGGCGTCGGGGGTCGTCGTCGGGCACTCCCCGTTGGTGACCGCGGCGGGCACCTCCTCCCAGTGGAGGACCTGCGCGTCGAGGCCCGCCTCGCCGAACTGCTCGCCCTGAGCGAGCGCCATGCAGCCGGTCACGATCAGGTCGGCCGTCTCCGCTTCGAGTTCCTCGGCCCGGCGGAGCATGTTCCGCTCGGTCTTCTCGACGACCGTACAGGTGTTGAGGATCGCGACGTCGGCCGCCTCCGGACCGTCCACGCGGTGGTGGCCGGCGTCGCGGAGCCGGCGCTCGATCTCCCGGCTCTCACCCCGATTGGAGGTGCACCCGTACGTCTCGATGTGGTACCGGGCCATCTACCCGCCCTTGCGGGGCCGCCAGCAAAAGGGGCACGGTACTCCACCGGGGACGGCCCGAACCGGGCCTCGGTCGGGAGTCCGCTACGCCCCGGGCCGCCCCGGACGCGGTCCGGCCGGTCCCGTCGCGTTCAGCGCCGTCTCGTACCACGACGGGGGATCGACCGGCCCCTCGACGAACTCGAACAGGACGTGCCTGACGACCCTGACCCGCTCGCCGTCGAACGTCGCGTCGTAGGCGATGCGGCACTCGCGGACGACCCCCTCGACGCCGACCTCCAGCCTGACGCCGGCGTTCCGGGGACGTTCGAGCAGGATCGGGACCTCGAGTACCGAGTCGCTCCGGACGTCACTGCCGACCAGTATCACCCGGACGGGCTCGCCGGGTTCACGGCCGCAGTCGGGGAGCTCGTCGGGACCGCAACCGGCGTCAGGGTGTCGGTCCCCGCGCGGGTGTCCCTCGGCGCCGTGCCACACCCGGCGAGTAGGACCGCCAGACAGAGCGCGATGCGGGTCGGACCTCTCACCGTCAGCGACCCCTACTGCCGTCCGGGGCGGTCGCCTCGGAGAGCCACCCCGGTCGCCGGACCGTGAAATTCCCACCTGACCCGATCCGGTGGGGCCGGCGGACCCGTATCACTCCGCCCAGTCGGGGTCCGTCCGCGGGGGCGAGAACACGTCCACACCGAGGACCGTCTCGTCACCCCGGTTCTCGGCCCCGTGGACCTCCTCGCTGGCGAGCACGTAGCCGTCGCCCGGGCCGACGACCACCTCCTCGGGGTCCTCGGCGTCCCCCAGGAGGAAGGTGAACTCCCCCTGGAAGATGTAGCCCGCCTGTTCGTGGGGGTGGCTGTGCGACGGGACGACCGCCCCGGGTTCGATCCGGAAGTGCTGGACGCTCATCCGCTCGCCGTCTGCCAGCTGCGTCAGGTGTGCGTTCGGGACCGCCTCGACCGTGTCGCCCTCCTTGAGCCGTTCGACGTTCATACCGCCCCTACGGGCGGTCGGATCTAAAAACCGGGGTCAGCAGACCCGCGAGGACTGACACGGTCGTGCGTACCCATCTTCGGCAGTATTCGACAGACCCGGTGTTTCGAGACCGCCAGACCGAACGTGATCCGAGACGTGGGAAAGAATTACGCACGACCGTACGATCCACTCCGTTTCCGGTCGCGTTCCCGTGTCGGCGAACCACAGGTTCAATCCCGGTGGCGCCCCACGTCGGGGTATGTACGCGGTCGTCGGCTGCAACCGATGCGGGGCGCTGTGGGTCGTCGAGGGACGCCCCGAATCCACCGGCTGTCCCCGCTGTGAGAAGCGCCACCGGTTCGAGAAACTGCGGCACCTCGCGGAGGCGGCGTCGGCCGACGCCGCGCGCGAGGCCCGCTCGCGGCTGGTGGCGAGGCGCGGCGGCCACGAGGACCAGCTCGAGGCGCTCGAGGACTTCTCGACGCTCGGCGAGGCGGCGGACCGGGCGGGAGTGAGCGACGAGGCGTTCCTCCGGGACGCCGGTGTCGACCACGACGCCGTCGCCGAGGCGGGCGAACGCGCCGAGTCGGGCCATGGGTGCTCGCGGAGCCGGCGACAGGTCGTCCTCGACGCGATCGAGGCACTCGACCGGCCCACCGAGTCGGCTGTCATCGAGTACACGACGGACGCCGGCGTCCCCGCGTCGTACGTCGAGACGGCGCTCGAGCGGCTCCAGCGGCACGGGGAGGTGACCGAGTCGGACGGCCGCTACCGTCGGCTATGACGAACTCCGACCCGGGACTCGCGGTCCGGCTCCGCGGCCTCGACTACGGCTCGCTCGGTGTCGGGGTCGTCGTCGGCCTCGCGGGCCTCGCGTTCCTGCTGGAGCCGGTGGTCGATCCGGTCGCGATCGGCGGGTTCCGCGTGCGACCCGTGGCGGTCTCGGCGGTGCTGCTCGCGCTGGGACTCGACCTCGGCGCGTTCGTCTTCCTCAGGCAGGGACGTCGACTCGTCGGCCTGGCACACGCCATCGGCGGGGCCGGGTTCACGGCGCTCGTCGTCGCCGTCGCCATCGACTCGGGGACGCTCGCCGTCTCGGCCGTGCTCGTGCTCGGTGGCGGGATGCTGTTCCTCGTCTACGAGGTACACCGGAGCCGGCGGAGCGGGTAGGTCGACGTTCATACGCCGACCGGCGGAAGGGGGGACTACCCGGCTACCCGGCACAGAGCGCCTTCCAGAGGGTCAGTGCGGCGGCCAGCGCCGCGAGTGCGGCGCGGAGCACGCGCAGACGGTACAGACGGGTCTCGGGTCGGATCTCGTCCTCGGACATGGGGTGGGTGCCCGTGGGATCGATCCCGGCGGGCATCCGGATTCAGTTGCGGTGTCCATTAAACGAACGCCGACACCAGAGTGAAACTACAGGTGGGTGTCGGTTCCGGAAGTTCCGCTTTCGCCCCCCGTCAGCGGCCCAGTTCCTCGTGGGCGCTCGCGAGGTGGGAGGCGGCGAGCGCACCCATCAACGAGAGTTCGCCGGCGAGCGCGCCCGCGGCGATCACCTCCGCGAGCGCGTCCGCGTTGACCCCGGGTGGGTCGCCGCCGCCGCGGACGCCGACCACGTCGAGCGCCTCGGACTGGGTGGGCAGTTTCGTCCCGCCGCCGACGGTGCCCACCTCCAGCGACGCCAGAGTGAGCGACGCGTAGAGTCCCTCCCCCCGGACGTCCAGCGTGGTGATGGCGTTCGATCCCTCGACGACCTGTGCGGCGTCCTGGCCGAGCGCGAGGAACGCCGCGGCGACGACGTTCGCGGCCTGGGCGTTGAACCCGAGCGATCCCGCTTTCGCGGAGCCGACGAGGTTCTTCCGGGTGTTCGCCTCGACCATGGCTTCGGGAGTCGTTTTGAACCGGTCCTCGACCCGCTCGCGGGAGAGGACCACGTCGGCAGAGACCGTGCGACCGCGCCCCTCGACGGCGTTGATGGCGGCGGGCTTCTTGTCCGTACAGAGGTTCCCCGAGAGCGCGACCAGGTCGGCGGGCGTCTCCGCCTCGACCACCTCGCAGGCCGCCTGCGTGGCGATGGTGGCCATGTTCATCCCCATCGCGTCCTTGGTGTCGTAGCCGAACCGCAGGAACACCGAGTCGCCGACGACGTACGGCGTCACGTCGACGAGTTCGCCGTGGCTCGTCGTCGACTCGGCGGCCTCCCGGAGCGTCCCCTCGTTGGCACGGATCCACGAGACCAACTCGCTCGCCTCCGCGACGTCGTGGACGCGGAAGACGGGCGCGCGGGTCATCTTCGACTTCAACACCCGGGCGGTCGTCCCGCCGGCCGCCCGGATTGCCGAGGCCCCCCGGTTGACGCTCGCGAGGAGCGCGCCCTCCGTCGTCGCCATCGGGAGCCAGTAGTCCCCCTCGGCGGCGCCACCGTCGACCGGGAGCGGGCCGACGACGCCCATCGGCACCTGTGCGGCACCGATCATGTTCTCGACGTTCGGCTCGGCCCGCTCGGCGGGGAACGAGTAGTCGCCGACCGTCGAGAGGTCCGAACCCGTCTCGCCTTCGAGGAGGTGTCTGCGGGCGGCGGTGGCCGTCCCGGCGTCCGCGTGCTCCTCGAGGTCGTGCAGCCGGAGGTCGCCCTCGCGCACCCGCTCGGCGAGTCGCTCGGCGTCCGTATCGGTCATGCCCGGGGGGTCGGCGCGTCGGGTCTAAACGCTGTCCCTCCCGGTCCCCAACGCTTACCCCGGTTCCACGCGCCGCTCCGGCATGGCCGCACCCGCCGACCTGGTACTCACGAACGCGGAGGTACACACGCTCTCCGACCCCGACGAAACGGCCGAGGCGGTGGCCGTCCGCGACGGACGCGTCGTCCGGGTCGACTCCGCCTACGAGGTGGGGTTCCTCGAAGGTGTCGACACGGACGTGATCGACTGCGGGGGCCGGGTCCTGCTCCCGGGGTTCGTCGACGCCCACACCCACATGGACGCCGTCGGTCGTCGGCTGGTCCACGCCGACCTCTCCGGTGCCGGCTCCCGCGAGGAGGCCCTCGACCGGCTCCGCCTCCGCGCCGAGACGACCGAGGAGGGGTGGGTGCAGGGGTACGGCTACGACGAGTCCGAGTGGGGCGAGACGACCTATCTCACCCGCGATGACCTCGACAAAGTGGCCGAGGACCGCCCCGTCGTCGCCTTCCGCGAGGACCTCCACTCGGCGTCACTGAACTCCGCGGGGCTCGGGAAACTCGTCAACGGGATGACCGAGGAAAACGTCCACCGGAAGGACGGCCGGCCGACCGGGGTGGTGGTCGAGGGGGCGGTCGGCACGGTCCGGTCGAAGCTCGCCGCCGGCCGCGAGGGGATGCGCGATCTCCTCGAGGCCGCACGCGACCGCGCCCACGAACTCGGCATCACCGCCGTCCACGACATGGTCCGCGGGACGCCCGCGCCGCGGGTCTACCGCGAACTCGCTTGTGCGGACGAACTCGACCTCCGGGTCCGGGTCAACTACTGGACGGACCACCTCGACGCGGTCGCGGAGGCGGGGCTCGTCTCGAACGCTGGCGGCGAGTTCGTCCGCGTCGGCGCCATCAAGTCGTTCACCGACGGCTCCATCGGCTCGGGGACCGCGAAGCTCACCGAACCGTTCGCCGATTCGGGGAGCCGCGGGACGTGGGTGGTTCCACCCGGAGCGCTCCGCGAGTGGGTCGAGCGGGCCGAGGAAGCGGGGTTCCAGCTCGCCGCCCACGCCATCGGCGACGAGGCGGTCGCCGAGACGCTGGAGGCGTTCGTCGACACCGGGAGCTCCGCGGCCGCCCGCCACCGTATCGAACACGCCGAGGTGCTGACCGACGAACTCGTCGAGCGGTTCGCCGAGGTGGGCGTCGTCGCGAGCGTCCAGCCGAACTTCCACAAGTGGGCCCGCGAGGACGGGCTCTACGAGACCCGCCTGGGGGTCGAGCGCACCCGCGAGTCGAACCCGCTCGGATCGCTGCTGGAGGCGGGGGTACCCCTCGCGTTCGGGAGCGACACGATGCCCATCGGGCCGCTGTTCGGCATCGAGCAGGCCGTCACCGCGCCCACGCCGGAACAGCGCGTCGGCGTCACCGAGGCGCTCCGCGCGTACACGCTCGGCGGCGCGTACGCGGGCTTCGACGAGGACCGCATGGGGACCGTCGAGCGGGGGAAACTCGCGGACCTCGTCGTCCTCGAAGCGTCCCCGTGGGACGTCGATCTCGGGAGGATCGCCGACATCGACGTGGCGATGACGGTCGTGGATGGCCGGGTGGTCTACCGGTGCGAGGGATGAGTGGAGCGCCGGGCACGACCGGAGACAGGTTCATGTCCGGGTGGCCGCGTAGTCGAGATATGCAGAGCGACTGGCCCAAACAGGTCGGCGACCACCGCGTGACGACCGACTGGGAGTGTGCGGACTGCGGCGCGAGCTACGACTGCCTCGAACAGTTCCGGACGAACGACTGTGCCGACCGATCCGGACGGTCATAACGGGTTACCGGTGATCGCCCGGTGGAGTCGACGATCACCGGCAGCGGACGACGACCGTCCGGATGGTGGGGACCCTTCGGGCTACTCGAGGAGGGATTCGCCGGTCATCGCCTGCGGTCGGTCGACGCCCATCCGTTCGAGGAGCGTCGGCGCGACGTCGGCGAGCGTCCCCCCCTCGCGGACCGAACGGCCGCCCGAGGCGTCGTCGCCGGGCGCGAGGTAGACGAGCGGGACGGGGTCGAGCGTGTGGGCGGTGTGGGGGTCCTCGGGCGAGCCCATGTCGTCGGCGTTGCCGTGGTCGGCGGTGAGGAGGACGTGCGCGCCGTGCTCCCGGAGGATCGGGACGAGCCGGCCGAGACAGCCGTCGACCGCCTCGCAGGCGGCGACGGCCGCCTCGAAGTCGCCGGTGTGGCCCACCATGTCCGGGTTCGCGTAGTTCAGCACCAGCAGGTCCGGATCGTCGGTTCCGACTACTTCGACGGCGGTCTCGGTCACCTCCGGGGCGGACATCTCCGGCTGGAGGTCGTACGTGGGGACGTCCGGCGAGGGGACGATCTCGCGGCGTTCGCCCTCGAACGCCATCTCGCGGCCGCCGTTCAGGAAGTAGGTGACGTGGGCGTACTTTTCGGTCTCGGCGAGCCGGAGCTGTGTCCGTCCAGTCCTCGAGACCACCTCGCCGAGGACGGCCTCGGGCTGGTTCGGCTCGAACGCCACGGGGAGGTCGAACGTCGCGTCGTACTCGGTCATCGTGACGAGGTGGACGTCAGGCGGGGAGGTCTCGAACGCCCACTCCGGGCGGACGTCCGCGAGCATCCGCGTGAGCTGTCGGGCGCGGTCCGACCGGAAGTTTACGAACACCACCGCGTCGCCGTCCGCGAGCGCGTGGCCGCCCTCGACCAGCGTCGGTTCGACGAACTCGTCGGTGGCCCCGCGTTCGTAGGACCGCTCGGCGGCCGCGGCGGCGGTGGGTGCCTCGTGTGGTGCGTCCCGGTGGACGATGGCGTCGTAGGCGCGACGGGTCCGCTCCCAGTTCTCGTCGCGGTCCATCGCGTAGTAGCGGCCGGTGACGGTCGCCACCTCGCCAGCGTGCTCCTCGACGGCCCGTTCGAGCCGTGCGAGGTGACGGACACCGGACTCCGGCGGGGTGTCCCGGCCGTCCGTGAACGCGTGGGTGCTCGCGGACACCCCGCGCCGTGCGGCCATCTCGATCAGGGCGTGGACGTGCTCCTGGTGGGAGTGGACGCCCCCGTCGCTGACCAGCCCGAGGACGTGTACCCGGCCGTCGCTGGCCTCGGCGTGGTCGTAGGCGGATACGAGCGCGTCGTTCCCGAACAGCGAGCCGTCCTCGACGGCGTCAGTGACCCGGGTGGAGTCCTGCCTGACTACCCGGCCGGCGCCGATGTTCAGGTGGCCCACCTCGCTGTTTCCCATCTGCCCCTCGGGGAGACCGACCCGGCGGCCGTGGGTCTCGAGGGTGCCGTACGCCCCGTGCTCTGCGTACGCGTCGAAGTTCGGCGTCTCCGCGGTCGCCACCGCGTCCCGGTGGTCGCCCTCCGCCCGGCCGCTGCCGAGGCCCCAGCCGTCGAGTACGACGAGCGCCGCCTCCATACTCCGGGGTCCGCGCCCGCGGCTAACTCCGTTTCGGTGCGGGCGGTAGGTATTGCCAGTTCCATCACGGTTCATCACGACGGGGCGCGAGAGCCGGACATGGACTGCGACGACGGGTCGGCCGAGGACGTGGCGCCCATCCCGCTCTGGCGGACCCCGGGCGACATCCGTCGCCGGGCGACGTACGACGATCGGTACGCCGCCTGGGTCGAGTGCCACGCCCCGGAGGGGACCGAGGAGGCGATCGCGCGAGCGCTCGAGTCGTTCCGGAACGGTGGTGGGGTCTCGGGCAGCGGCTGACCCGAGCGACGGACCAGTTCCGCCCCGCTCCCCGAGGGTTTTTGCCCGACGCCGAGCCACCGTCGGTATGACGCTCGACCCGGTCCACTTCCGGGCCATCACGCGACTCGCCGGCCGGGTCGACCCCGAGGTGGACGAGCGCGAGCACCGCGACTTCGCGCGGACCGTCTGGGAGGAGTTCCTCGACCCGCTGTACGGCGGCTCCCGCCGTATCATCGAACCGCTCGAGGAGCGGCGTCGGCGGAAGGTCGATATCGAGGACGCCGCGCTCCAGGCTGACCGCTTTCCCACCCAGCACGGCCTCGACTCGGGGACGATCAACCCGACGACGTTCAAGAACGGTCTCGTCGTCGACGTCGCGCAGGCCGCGATGTCCTCGGTGCCCTCGGCCCTCGACCTCCATCGGGCCCGGACGATGGTCACGGCCGTCCACTCGAACGACGTGACGGTGGCGCTCCCGGACGACTGGCAGATGGAGGACGAGGGGTACGTCCAGTCCCGCCTGCTCCACGTCCCGATGGTCGACCGGTCGGTGACGCCGGTCGTCCACGAGCTCGCGCTCTACCTCGCAGAGGTCGAACACGCCACCAAGCAGGCCGGCCTCGTCGAGGACCTCCTCGTGATGGACGGGCCGATCTACCCGAAGGGACTGCTGACCTGGGAGAACCGCGACACCGAACTCGCCGAGCTGCTGGCCGGCGAGCGGACCCCCCGCCGGATAATCGAACGCTACGTCCGCCTCGTCGAGCGGTTCCTCGATTCGGGCGTCCCGGTGATCGGGTTCGTCAAGACGCCGGTGACCGGCCTGATAACGCGGACCGTCCGCGAGCGCGAGGGGCGGGCCCCGTGGGTGAACGACGCGGCGTTCTTCTCGAAGGTGCTCGAACGGGGCGCCTACGAGGACGACGGCTGGGCCCGCGACGGGGATTCGCTGACGTTCACCAACTGGTTCGTCTCGCGGGGCCGGGCAGACCACGCCATCCCCGAGGGCCGCCACGACCTCACCCTCGATCGGCCGCCGGAGGACTACGAGGTGACGTTCTGCATGGTGTACGACCCCCGGACCGATACGGTGTACCGGGTCGAGGCGCCGCGGGCGGTCACCCGCGACGCCGAGCGCCGCGAGGCCATCACGATGCAGGTACTGAAGGACGTCGCGGTCGAGCGGGGCCCACCGCCCGCGGTCGCGAAGGCCGACTCGCTGGCCTCCATCTCCCGGACGGAGACCGCGGCGCTCCGCCGGGCGCTCGAGGGGGCGTTCGACAGCGAACTCGACACCACCTACGACGACGATCGGTGGGGTGTCGGGGCCGGGCTGGAGCTGTGAGGGTGCTCCGGTGCCGGCGCCGGTCCGTCCCCTACGACGCCGACGGGGACTTCGGAAGCCGGAGCGTGAGGAGGATGACGGCCACGATGATGACCCCCAGCAGCACGTAGCCCTCGTCGAAGTACCCGCGGTCGGCGACCGCGCCGAACAGCACCGGGCCCGCCGCCCCGAGGGTCGCCGCCGTGGTCCGGACCACCCCGAGGCCGGTGCCACGTATCTCCGCGGGAATCGAGTCCGACAGGAACGACTGGGTGATGGCGCCCGACCCGAGCATCGTGCTGACGAGGGCGGTGATCGCGGCGAGCGGCCAGAACCCCTCGACGAACGGGAGCAGTACGAACCCGGCGACCGGACCGACGAGCACGAGGACGAGCGAGCTGCGCATCCCGATCCGGTCGTAGGCAGCCCCGGCCACCGGCTTCACGACGACCCCGAAGGCGAAGAAGACGCTGAACAGCACGCCGGCGGTCGAGGAGGAGAGCCCCTTCTCCTCGACCAGATACGTGGGATAGAACCCGGTGAACGACTGCCAGACCAGGATGTAGAGGAAGAGGATGAACGCCACGAACGCCATGTTCGACCGACGCAGCTCCCCGACGACGTCGCGGATACGGCCGGCCTGGAGCGATCCCGTCCCGCTCCCGGCCGACGTCCCCGCCGGCAGCACGACCCAGAGGACGGCCCCGATCAGGAGGAGGAGCGGGACGATGAAGCCCAGCCCAGCCTGCCAGGCTATCGCCGCGGCGAGCACCCCGGCGACCGGCGGGACGACGGTCTGTCCGAGGTCCCCGGTCGCCATCGTCACGCCGAGGGCGCTCCCGATGCGGTCGGGGTAGATGTCCGAGAGGATCGTGATCCGCGCGATGGGGTAGAGCGACTGGCCCACCCCGACGAGCCCCGTCGCGACGAACAGGACGACCGGCGTCGGCGCGGCCACGACGAACACGAGCGCCGCCGCGACCACGACCGTCCCCGACACCATCACCGTCCGTTCGCTGTAGCGGTCGGCGAGGACTCCCCCGGGGAGCTGGCCGAGCGCAGACCCCAGCCAGAGGACCGTCACCAGCAGCCCCGCGGCCGTGAGACTGAGCCCGAACGAGCTCCGGAGGTACGGCAGGAGGACCGGGTAGGCCATCCGCGTCCCGAGCAGTATCCCCCACCCGCCCGCGATGACGACGAGGAACCGCCCCTTCCCCCCGCCCCACAGCTCCTTCGCCTCGTTTCCGATAGACGTGATCGCACTCATCGAGAAGTTCGGTACCGGAGGTAGCCGCACCCGCTGCATAACCCTTTACATGCCGCTTCGACGGTTCCCCGGGTTCGAGGAAACGGGATCGAGTATCGCCGGGCAAAGACTACGCACGACCGCATCAGTCGGTGGCGTGACGTGTGCGGGAGAGGGCGCGTGGAACCCTACAGCGTCACCGTACCGACGACGGGGCGTCGCGAACCCCGTTCTGTCCCGAACAGTTCACACGCGTCACCCTCGGCCACCGCGACACCGGTGAACTCGCAGGTGACGGTTCCACCGCGGTGTGAGACCTCGGTCGGGCGCGCGCCGCCGGCCCGGTCCACGTCGGCGGGCAGGCCGAACCTGATCGTCGCGGGATCGAGTCTCGCCGGACGGTCCTCGACCGCGGAGACCTCGACGGTACACGAATCCCCGTCCAGTTCGGCCGAGAGTGTCCCCTCCGCCGCCCGCGGGTACGGGAGCGCCCGGAGCGTGACGGGCGGGACGAGCCAGTTGCCCCGCCGGGTCGCGGCCATGTAGGGCGCGATCCCGTTCCGCTCCTTCAGGTCGGTGTCGACGGACGCGTCGGACGTGTGCTCGACGCGACCGTCGAGCGATCCGAACGCGACGTTGTAGGTGGCATCCAGCAGGCTGTAGATGCTCTCGTTGAATCGCATGGGGACGTTGAACAGGTACCCGGCCGTCGTCGCCCCGTCACCGGTCGGCGTGATGGTATCCCAGTCACGCCGGAGGACGATCTGTTCCCGCTTTCCGCGACCGTCGACGTCGTAGCGCGCCCGGGCCGTCTTCTGTGAGTGTCCCACCGTCGGCTGGTCGGTCTCGGCCTCCCCGCTGTCGTCCCCCCTCGCCGTCGTCTCGGTCCGGTCGGCGTACTCCTCGACGGTGTAGCGTTCGGAATCGGGCTCGTCGTCCGGTCCGGGATCGTCTACGACCAGTCCCGACCCGGGCCGATCGCCGCCCTCGGCGTTCGTCTCGGTCTTAGTGTGGTAGGGGCTGTACATCTGGTGTCGCCGCCGGTCGGCGTCCTCGCCGTACCAGTTCGGGAGGTCGAGTTCCAGGTGCGATAGGTGTTTGAGCGTCCCCTGGGCGAACACCCCCGGATCCCGCTCGCCGACGTCGCCGACGTACGGGCGGTCGGATGGGACCTCCTCGGGGTCGATCTCCGGCCCCGGGAAGATCTGTCCCGACTCCAGCGTGACGGCGTCCTCGCGCGGGACGCTCCCGCCGAAGCCGGCGATGAACCCCATCGAGAGCGGCGTGTCGTCGGGGATGACGTCCGCCCCGTCGAGGAACGTCTCCTCGTACTCCTCCTCGCGCTCCTGGAACGCGGCGCCGGCGAACCCGACCCGGCGTTCGGGCCACCCCTCGGGCTTGGCGAAGACCCCCTCGAAGGTGCCCTCGAAATCGACTCCGGTGCCCTCCTCGCCCCAGAGGGCCGCCTCGACGGCGAGGAGGTTGGCGGCGTTCGTGCTCGCCAGCAGCAGGACCGCGTCGTAGTCGTCGGGGACCACCGCGTCGTTGGTGTCCGCCAGGTCGGTGAGCTCCGCGATCCGCTCGACGACCGTGGTGGCGCTGTCGGGTCTCGCCCCCTCGGGGAGCGGCTCCCCGAATCGATCGAAGTACGACGCCGAGTAGCCCATCGTGAACAGCACGCCGTCGGGTCCCCACTCGAAGCGACGCTCGATGCCGGTCAGCGCCCGCTCGACCGCTCGGCGGTGGCCCCGGGTCGGCTCGCCGGCGTGCCCGTAGTCGAGCATGAGGAACAGGGCGTGCGGCGGCGGTGCCGTGTGGCCGGCGTCGTTCCTCGGCTCGAAGGCGTCCCAGGCGTGCTGCCGGTTCGACCGTGCGGCCGCGCCGATCGGTTCCCCGGCGGCCCGGGCGGTCGTCGTCACGCCGGCGAGACTCCCGAGGCTCCCGAGTGCGCTCACCCCACCGATGGCGAGCGCCGTCCGCACGAACTCACGACGGTCGAGGGTCCGGCCGCTCGACGCGTCCCCCGTCTCCCGCTCTTCCCCCGGGTCGTCGCCGTGGAAGGGGCATCCCATGAGGCGCGCACACACGGGAAAGAGATAAATAATAGCTCGATACGTTCGGTGAACAGCCCGTTTAGAACGCTCAATAGTCGGTTCAGACGGTGACCGAGGAACGGGAGAACGATCCGGTCCCCGGCGGTGCCGGGAGCGGGGGACGCGAACCCCGAGAATCCGGTACTACGGTTCGAGGCCCGGTTCCCGCTTGATCACCTCGACCTCGACCTCGTCCTCTGGTACCCCGACCCGGGCGAACTGCGTGCGGACGTGCTCCTCGGCGGCCACGATCCCCGCCTCGCGGGTGTCGAACCCCCTGGGCATCGGCGACTCGAAGGCCACGCGGAGTTCGCGGCCGTCGATCTCCTGGACCTGTCCGCCGCTCTCGACCTCGTAGAAGGCGTCGCACACCCAGACGTAGGGTGCCCCCTCGTCGGGGGCGCCCTTGAACGTGGGCGCCTGCTCGCCCCGCTCGTAGAGCGTCCCCGTCAGCGCCGTCCCCCCGGCGTGCCCGCGTATCAGTAACATACACCCGGTAGGCCTCGCGGCCGTATATGCTTGTTCCGCGGGGTGCCGACGCGTGGCACGACCGTATCACCGCTCGCGGAACAGCCCCGCCAGCAGGTAGAGGTGGACGGCGCTACCGACCAGCGAGACGGCGGTCCCGGCGGCGACGACGGCCGGAAGGCCGCCGAGGCGACCCGCGGTACCCACGGCCAGTCCGCCGGCGAGCGCCCCGATCGCGACGAGCGCGGTCCGGTCGCCCGCGCCGGGGAACGTCCCCACCGCGGGCGGGTAGAACTGGTAGGAAACGCCGACGACGGTGAGTCCGAGGAACCCGAGGAGGTTCAGCCGGAGGTGCGCGGCCACGAGGGCGCCGTCGAGCGGGCCGGCCGCCAGCGCGAGCCCGGCCACGACGGCGAGGGTGCCCGCGAGGACCCCCGCGAACACGCCGTAGAAGCCGACCCGTCGGCGGTCCGAACGGGCGAACAGCACGAGGAAGACGAGGGCGAACCCGACGACCGCCACCGCCTCGAGGGCCGCCCCCGCCCGGAAGAGCGTCCCGCGCTCGGCGAGCGACACGGCGAGCAGCAACGGGGCGACGGCGCCCGACGGAAGGACGGCGACGACCAGGGCCCGCGGCGGGTGGGCGACGAGGAACCGCGGTAGGAGCCGGAACCCGACGGCGAACACGAGCAGCGCCGCCGTCCCGGCCCCGAGGAGGTGGGAGGCCCGCGGCGGGTAGGGGCCCAGGACGGCCGGAAGGCCGGTCCCGAGCGCGAGCGTCTCGTAGCTCCCGAACGCGAGGTACGCCAGCACGACCGGGACGAACGCGTTGGCGAACCGGTCGACCGGACGGCGGCCGGCGTTCGCCCCGCCCGTCCCCGTCTCGGTCCCCGAGAGGTTGTCCCGCAGGGTCCACCCGAGCGCGGCGAGAAAGACGGCGACGCCGAGCGCCCATCCGACCGCGCCGGCGGTGCCGACGAGCGCCGGGACCTCCCGAAGCGGGGCGAGCGCGAGGCCCGCGACGCCGACGAGGCTGAGCGGGAGGTGGAGCGCCGGCGCCCGCGGGACCGCCAGACGACGGTCGAAGTACGACGGGACGAGCGAGTAGGCCTTCCCGAACAGGGCGTGGAGGACGAACCCGTAGAGCGCGAGGACGACGAGGGTCCGCCTGGGGACCCCCGTCAGATCGGCCGCCAGAGCGAGGACGAACGCGGCGGCGCTGACGAGGAGGAACCGGCGTGCCCCGCGGGAAACCGTCGCCGCGCTCATGGTCCGTCCATCGCTCCGTGGCTGGTACGGGGTGGGGCTAAAGACTGTCCCCGAACGTGGGGTGGATACGGGGACGAGCGGGACCGTTCACTTCCGCCACACGGTGAACGGACTTTTGTCCCGGGGCCGCTCGGTACCGGTATGACCGACCTTGGGGACTTCGAGAGCTTCGACGAGTTCGACCCCGACGAGGACGCCGAGTCCGACCCCGACTCCGCCCGAGAGGACGCGCCGCCGGAGGCCGCGGAACCCGGTGGAACCCCGGAGTCCCCCGAGGCCGCCGGGACTGGCGAGACGGCGGACTCCGGCGAGGGAACCGAGGCGTTCGAGACCGCCGAGGTGAGGCCCGTCGGTAGCGACGTCGGCATCGGGACGCTCTCGGCTCGCGAGGGGCTCGTCGTGAGCGAGGTCCCCGAGGACACCCGCCTCCGGGCGTACATCACGGTGGGTAACCGGGCTGCGATCAGGGTGGGGTCGTACCTGGTGGCGGACTACCCCGACGGGGAGCGGCTGTTCTGTCGCATCGTCGCGCTGGAGTACGCACAGGAGTTCGAGGCCGACGACGCGACCGAGATACACGCCAGGCGGGCGATGCGCAGCGGCGAGGTCGACGAGCAGGACTACAAGTTCATGGCCTCGCTCGAACCCGTGGCGGTCCTGTATCGGGACGGGGAGGAGTTGAAACGCCGGATGACCGACCGGGTCCCCAAGCCCGAGACGGTCGTCCGGCAGGCGACCGACGCGGGCGAGATCAAGACGGGCCTGAAGATACCGGACGATGGGGTGTTCCTGGGGCATCTCGCGGTCGGCGGCGAGAAGGTACGGACCGCCGCGGAGCCGCCCACCATCGACTATCGGCTGAAGGACGACTACGGGTCGGGCGACCCCCTGGTGTTCCGACACACCCTCGTCGCCGGCGGGACGGGCTCGGGCAAGACCCACGCCGCCAAGAACGTCCTCCGGCAGTACCTCGCCGGGGATCGGGTCTACCCCGTCGAGGACGGCCGCTCGGTCCGGCCCGCCGTGGTCCAGTTCGACCCGCAGGACGAGTACGCACAGATGCACGACGACAACCCCCACATGGACCCGGGGTTCGCCCGCCGGTGCGAGGCCGAGGGGGTCGCCCACGGCGGGCACGACGAGACCGTCGCGTTCGTCCCGAAGGTCGGCTCGGCGACGTACGCGGCGGACCACCACCGCGCCGAGCAGGTGGAGTTCACCGTCCCGTTCTCGATGGTCCGGGGGAACACCTGGCTGGTCGCGGGCGGCGGGCTGAACGACAACCAGTACGCCGGCCTGCGGGAACTGATCGGCCGGTTCTTCCGGAGCCACGGCGACGGCGGCACGTACCGCGAGTTCCTGACCTACCTCGACGACCCGGCGCTCCGGGAGGAGCTCCACGAGTCGGGCGTGGTCCACGAGGCGACCTTCGACGCCGTCAAGCGCCGCGTCCGGGGGTTCGGAAGCGTCTTCGACCAGGACGCCCGACCGATCACCGAGCAGGTCTCCCGGCTCGTGCGCCCGGGCGGATTGACGGTCGTCCCCACCTATCACATCAACGACTCGCGGGCGGCGACGACGGTCGTACTCGCCGTGGCGTCGCTGCTCGTCGACCAGAAGCTCTCGAACGACCCGACCTACGACCGCATCAAGGAGACGCCGGTGGTGCTCGGGATGGACGAGGCGCACAACTTCCTCACCGACGCCGACAGCGTCCAGGCGCGGCGAGTCGTCGGGAAGTTCTCCGAGGCCGCAAAGCAGGGCCGCAAGGAGCGACTCGGCCTCTTCCTCGTCACGCAGGACCCCCAGGACATCGCCGACCCCATCTTCAAGCAGGTGAACACCACGGTCGTTCTCAATCTCGGCGACGAGGACGCCATCAGGGCGGTCAACATCCCCTCGAACCTCGAGGGGAAGGTGCCGTACATGGAGAAGGGACAGATGGTGGTCTACTCGCCGGACAACTCCGATCCCGTCGAACTGGTCGGACTCCCGACCTGTCTCACGAGGCACGGGCGGGACTGATACGGACGTCCGCACGAGCGACCGGCGGGGCGGGAGGTCTCCTCGCTCCCCGGTCGTTCCCGGCGGGTGGGACCTGGTGCGTAGGGTTTTGTGTCCGGCCGGGGAACCGACGTACATGGCCGAACACGTACTCCTGCCGATGGACGGGTCGGAGCAGGCGCGGGACGCCCTGGAGCACGTCCTCGACGAGCACGCCGACGCCCGGATCACCGTCCTGCACGTGATCGACCCGGCGCGGGCGACCTACGGCGCACAGGCGGGCATCCCGCCGTCCTCCGAGGAGTGGTTCGAGGCCGAGGAGGCCCGCGCGGAGGAACTGTTCGAGGAGGTGCGCGAGCGGGCTCGTGAGGCCGGTGTCGAGGTGGAGACGGCGACGGAGGTGGGCCAGCCCTCGCGGACCATCGTCGAGTACGCCGCCGAGCACGATATCGACCACGTCGTCATCGGCAGCCACGGCCGGAAGGGTCTGACCCGGATACTGCTGGGGTCGGTCGCCGAACTCGTCGTCCGCCGGTCGCCCGTCCCCGTCACGGTGGTCCGGTAGCCCCGGGCGCCGGTGCCGGTCGCCGCGGCTCGGGGGCCGGATCCCGCTCGTCGCTACAGTTTTTTGTGCGGCGGCATCGGACCGACGGACGATGGCCGGGCGCATCACTCGTCGAACGTTCGTGGCCTCGGTAGCGGCGGTTTTCGCGGGATGCGTGGGAGGCGGTGGGACCCCGACCGCGACGCCGACGGCGACCTCGAACAACCCGGCGGTCGGTGATGCCGAGCGGATGGGCGACCTGCGGCTCACCAGTTCGGCGTTCGAGGACGGCGGTCCCATCCCGGAGGAGTACGGCCGCGGAGCACGGAACGTCAACCCGCCACTCGCTATCGAGGGCGTCCCCGCAGAGGCGGCGTCGCTGACGCTCGTCGTGGACGACCCCGACGCCGTCGAGCCCGCGGGGGAGGTGTGGCTCCACTGGCTCGTCTGGAACGTCCCGCCCTCACGGGCCGAGATTCCGGAGGACTGGGAGCCCACGGAGGCCGTGGAGGGAGAGAACGACTTCGGGAACCGCGGCTACGGGGGGCCGGCCCCGCCCGAGGAGACGCACACGTATCGGTTCAAGCTCTACGCCCTCGACACGACGCCCGACCTGCCGGAATCCGCGGACGAGCGCGAGGTGGGGCGGGCCATGCGCGGCGCCCTGCTCGCCCGGACACAGCTGACGGGGACCTACTCCCCGTGAGCGACGTGGTGGCGATCATGCGGGATCGACAGCGAACTCGGCGCGGAACGTCTCGTTCCCCCGGTAACGGACCGCCGGTACGGTGACCGAGGACGGGTCCACGTCGAACGCCTCCAGTTCGTAGACGAGGTCCTCGAAGCATACTGTCGGACGAAAAACGTGTCGCGTGATCCGAGGGCGCGTGGCCGGGGGAGGCTGCCCGGCGTGTCCGCGCAGCTCAGGTAGACTCGCCGGCCCGGGTCCGGGGTCGTCCGCGGACGACGCCGACCGCTCCGTCTCCTACTGCAGGAGGAGGTAGCCCGCGGTGAGCACGCCGGCGACGACGGCCAGCAGCGCGAGGGTGACGTCCGTCCCGCCGGGGGCGAGGACGGCCCCCGCGGCGAGGATGACCGCGACGAGACCGAAGACGACCGCCGGGAGGACGGAGACGACCGCGTCGAGGTCGACGTCGAGGCGCGCCTCGGAGCCGCCGTCCGACGGGCCGCTACCCGCCGACCCGGGGGCCCCACTCTTCCCCCCGGCTTCGCCGATGGGCTTCGACAGCTCCGGGTCGACCTCGACCGATCCCGTCCGCTCGGGGCCGACGGAGACGTCGACGTACCGGGTCTCGGCACCGTAGGCCGTGACGACCTTCAGTTTCCCCCGGACCGGCTCGCCCCCGGGCGAGACGCGGACCCGGACCTCCCGGTTCGAGTCGCCGGCGACGTAGTGGTTGCCGGCGTCCAGCCGCGCCACCTCCGAGAGGGCGTCGTCCAGGTGGAGGTGGACGTGGGTCGACTCCCCCTCGTTCCGGAGGTCAACGGCGAACGACCCCTCCGTGTCGAAGGAGTCGGGCACCTCCAGCGAGTGGATGCCCGTCCGGTTGATGTGGGCCACGAGCCTGTCCGTCACGGCCGGTCCGTCGACCCGGTATTTAAAAAATGGTTCGGGTGTCCGATCGGTCTTCCGGGTCGTTCGGGATCAGGACGCCGAGGGGCTTTCGAGCTGTTCCTCTTACTGTCGGCAACGAGTCAGCTGGAGACGGCTCGAAAGCCCTCGGGCGCCGGCTCACCGAACAGGACCGTCCGGTCTACGCGGAGGCCTCCTCGCGCATGTCCGGGGGGAGCAGGTTCGGAATGCCGTCCTCGATGGGGTACTCCTCGCCGCACTCCGTGCAGACCAGCCGGCCCTCCATGATCTCGTCGCCGTCGGTGTGGATGGTCTCGAGCTCGAGTTCGGACTTGTCGAGCGGACAGCAGACGATCTCCAGCAGCGACTCCTTCATGCGTCCTACGAGACCGGGGCGGGGCAAAAGCGTGCCGGGTCGGCTACTCCCAGGGCGACCGGACGACGACGGTCTCCCCGCGCGAGGGGCCGACGCCGACCGCGTACACCGGCGCCCCGAGCTCCGTCTCGAGGTAGTCGAGGTAGGTCCGCGCGTTCTCGGGGATGGCGTCGTACCCCTCGGCGGCGACGTCGCTCCAGTCGACGTCCGGCCAGCCGTCGAACCCACGGAGGACCGCCTCGCACTCGGCCCAGCGCTCGGTCGTCGAGGGCATCGTCAGCAGCTCCTCGCCGCCGAGGTCGTAGGCGTGGCCGAGCTTCACCTCGTCCAGCCCGGCGAGCGTGTCGAGGTGGTTGACGGCGAGGCCGGTGAACCCGTTGACGGTGGCGGCGTGTCGCAGCATCGGCACGTCGAGCCACCCGACCCGTCGGGGACGGCCGGTGACGGTGCCGTACTCGCCGCCGGCATCGCGGATGTAGGTCGCCAGCTCCTCGGCCTCGGGACCGGTGTCGCCGCCACCCTCGGGTGTCTGGCCCTCGACGAAGCCGAGTTCGGTCGGGAGCGGCCCGGTGCCGACCCGGGAGACGTACGCCTTCACGATCCCCACGACCTCGCCACCGCCGACGACGGTCGGCCCGAGGCCGGTGCCGACGGCCGCGGCGCCCGCCGTGGGGTTCGAGGAGGTGACGTAGGGATACGATCCGTGGTCGATGTCGAGGGAGGTGCCCTGTGCGCCCTCTAACATCAGGCGGTCGCCCTCGGCCCGGCGACGGGCGAGCAACGCCCCGCAGTTGACGGCCATCCCCTCCTCGGCGAGCCGCTCGCCGTACGCGCGGTACTCCTCGTAGAGCGCCTCCGTGTCGAACGCCCCGTCGAACCGGTCGGCGTCGGGGTCGACCCCGAACGACTCCAGCAGGCGGCGCTTCCGCGGGACGGCGTACTCCAGCCGGGTCCGGAGGACCTCCGGGTCGAGCAGGTCGCCGACGCGGACGCCGCGGCGACCGGCCTTGTCCTCGTAGGTGGGGCCGATCCCCCGGCCGGTGGTCCCGGCCGCGAGGTCCTCGCCCTTCGCCTCCTCCTCTATCCCGTCGAGCACGCGGTGGTACGGGAGGATGGCGTGGGCGCGTTCGGCGACGCGGACGTCCGGGTCCATGCCGCGGTCGCGGAGGGCGTCGATCTCCTCGAACAGCGTCGCGGGGTTGACCACGCAGCCGTTGCCGAGGACGCCGGTCTTCCCCCGGACGACGCCCGAGGGGACCAGCGAGAGCTTGTACTCCTCGCCCTCGTGGACCACGGTGTGGCCGGCGTTGTCCCCGCCCTGGTAGCGGACGACGACGTCGGCGGCCTCGCCGAACACGTCGACGATGCCACCCTTGCCCTCGTCGCCCAGCTGGGTACCGACGATGGTTACCGTCATGTTCGGGGGTTCCGGGGGTCGTCACAAACCCGTTTCGGAACGCGTGGTCGACGCGTCGCCACAAGGGTTATACAGTACCACGGTAGAGTGGGGAACGATACCCGTCCGGCGGCCGGTTCAGAGGGCAACTTTTAAACCCCCCAATCACAAGTTAACAAATGCCATGATAGACCGACTCGAGAAGGAGGTCGACATGCTGGAACGTCATCTGCAGGTTCTGCGGATGGTCATCGGGAACGAGCCCATCGGCATCGTGAAGATGTCCAACGAGACCGGCTACCCACACCACAAGGTGCGCTACTCGCTCCGGGTGCTGGAGGAGGAGAACCTCATCGAGCCGTCGAGCCAGGGCGCCATCACGACCGAGGAAACCGCGGACTTCGTCAACGATCTGGACTCGAAGATCGACGACATCGTCGACAAGCTCGACGCGATGAAGATCGACGACGTCCCCGAGATAGAGGGTTGAACCGCGTCCCGGAGTCCGGTAGTCAGAGATCCGGTTCGGACAGGTAGAACGACTCCTCGCGGTCCTCGACGAGGCAGAGGTGATAGCCGCCCTTCCGCGAGGTCTTCACGAACGATTTCCGTTTGCTCCGCGAGAGCAGGCTCCCGCCGGTGGCCTGCTCTGCGGTCTCCAGCGCCTCGGGCTCGAAGTAGCTCGCGGTGACCGCGAACGCCCCGGCGAGCGACCCGTGGCTCTCCGCGGCGACAGTCGCGTCCCGGAGGAACTCGCCCATCGTCGCCGCGTTCGTCGGCGCCCGGTCGTCCTCGAGGAGGGCGACGAGCAGGGGGTTCCCCCGGCGGTCCCGCCCGACGAGGTCGAACCGCGCCGTCTCCCGGTCGACCCCCTCGAGGGTCATCGTGGCGTCGAACTCCACCCGATCGAGCGTCGGGAGCGCGTCGTACAGCGGCCTCAGCGCGCTCGTGCTGCCGGTGTCGCGTATCTCGTAGAGGAAGTCCTCGACGAGCCACCGGAGGAAGGTGTACGCCTGGGTCGACTCGAGGAACGCGTCGAACGTCCGACCGGACACCGAGACGCCGTCGGTGTCGAACGACGGGTGCGGCTCGAGGACGAGGTTCCCGGCGAGCGCCTCCCGCTTTGCCCCCCCGCTGTGGGCGTCCGCGAGGGTCGGCTCGCTCTTCGAACGGTACCGGACCAGCACGCTGGTCCCCGAGAGCGCCTCCGCGGGCGGGACCTCCCGCGTGTTCTCCATCGGCGCCGTGCCGCTCTCCTCCAGCCGTCGTTCGAGCTCGGAGACTCGCTCTTCGAGCCGGCTGCGCTCGGCGTCGAGTTCCTCGCGGGCCGCCTCGGCCGACTCGAGGCGCTCGCGGAGCTCCTCGACGCGTGTCTCGCGCGCCGACAGCTCCGAGCGGAGCCCCGCGACGGTCTCGCCGTCGATCACCTGCCGGTCGGCGGCCTCTACCCCGTCCGCGTCCGGCTCCGCCCGCTCGGTCCGGTCGGGATCGACCGACGGGACGACCCGTGCCTCCTCGACGCCGTCGGTGGTCGGTCCCGCCCCCGAGGGGTCGTCCGGTCCGGAACCGGTGTCGGACCGGTCGGTTCCCGACCCGGACGCCGTCTCCGTCTCCAGTTCCGCCTCGGCGGCCGCGGCGGCCGCCTCGACGTCCTCGGGCGTCGCCTCGCCGTCCGGGTCGTCGTCGGCCTCCGCCGACTCCGGTTCGAGCCCCTCGGAGGGGTCGTCTCCGTCGGCGGTGCTGGCGAACGCATCGCCGAGTGGCGATGCCGGCGACGCGTCGGTCGAATCGGCTCCCCCCTCGTCGTCCCCGGTGGGGTCCTCGTCGCCGGGGTTCAGCGCCGCGTCGAGGTCGATCTCCGGCCTGCTCGGACCGCCCTCGTCGCCGGTGTCGGCCGTCCCCGATCCCGAGTCCGAGTCCGATCCGGGGCTCGCCTCCGACCCGGGCTCAGGCGGGTCGGACGGGGTCCCCGCGTCGGTGCGTCCCGTCGGGACGTCGCCGCCATCGGGGTCGTCGTCCCCGCGGGTCGGCGCGGGTCCGGCATCCGGAACGACGGCGGTGTCACCGCCCTCCGGGCCCGGTATCTCGACCGTCGAGAGCGGGACGGCGTTCACTTCGTAGATGCCCACCTCGTCGGCCGCGAGGTCGAACGCCTCCTCGCCGGTCTTCAGCCGGCGGGACTGGCCGACGAACGCGACCGTTCGTCGGCGGCCGCCGTGGTAGACGAGGTAGTAATCGCCCGAGAGGACGTTCTCCGAGAGCTCGAGGTAGCCGGTGAACCCCCCGTCCTGAAGGGTCCTGTCGACCTCCTCGAGTGGGGTGTTCTTCGAGTAGTAGCGACCCCGCGTCTCCCCGCCGCTGGCCACCATGGCGAACAGGAGTGCGAGCGCGTCGTGCGGTGCCTCGTAGGCGGTCCCGTCGGCGTCCTCGAACCGATCGATCTCCGCCGGCTCGAGGGACGGGTCCCCCGTCGACGGCTCCGCGTAGTCGAAGACGCCGACGACCCGGCCGCGGGTCATGAAGAGGTAGCCGTCGCCGGCGACGACGCATCCCGTGAACTCCCGGTCCGCGAGGTCGCGGAGACCGTCGTACCCCCCGCCGAACGGGCACGACTCCCACCCCTCGACGTCGACGACCGTACGGACGTCCATGCCTCGAACCAGCCCCACGCGGACCTAATAGCTTCCGGAGCCATCGGTCCTCGAACGGCACCTCTATGGGCCGCGGGCGGGTACTAGCGGGCGTGACCCGGGTGATCGCGGCCGACCGAGTCGACCGGCTGCACGACCTCGCTCGCGCGGCCGCGAGCGACGGCGACGACGACGTCGCCCGGCGGTACGTGCGCCGGGCCCGGCGGGTCGCCGAGCGCCACCGCCTCACCCTTCCGAAGCGGTTCCGGCGGTTCACCTGCGACCGGTGTGACGCCTACCTCCGGCCCGGCCGGAACGCCCGGGTCCGCACCCGGGACGGTCACGTCGTCGTCACCTGTGACTGCGGCGGACAGGCCCGCTACCCCTACCATGACGGCGACACGGATGTCGCCGATTCTTAAAGTTGAAAGGGACGGCCCGCGAACGACGGCACGATGACCGAGCAGGACCTCCGTAGCCGGGCCCACGACCTCGACGTGACCGTCTGGGTCGGGAAGGGTGGCGTCGGGGCCGTGGTCGACGAACTCGACGACCAGTTGCGCGAACGCGACCTCGTGAAGGTGAAGTTCCTCCGCGCGGCCCGCGGCGGCACCGACACCGAGGAGCTGGCCGCCGACCTGGCCGAGCGCGTCGGCGCGGACGTCCTCTACACGCGCGGGCATGTCGGGGTGTTACGCCGGTGACCCTGCCGATGCCGCTCCTCCCCTTACAGGCCGCTCCAGGTCCCGCCCCGAACCCCGCCTCCGAACTCCTCCGGTCGGTCCTCCCGGCGGGGCTGGCCGACCCCCTCGGCATCGCCGTGATGTTCGTGCTGACGTTCGTGGTGATCTACGTCGTCGGCAGGGCGCTGGTCCTGCCGGTGACCAACCGCGTCCTGCGGTCCCGGGGGCTCGAGGATCACGCCCGGAAACCCCTCACGAAGGTGGTGTTTCTCGTCGTCGTCTTCGCGGCCGTCGCCATCGCCTTCGGCGCGGCCGGACTCGGGAACTTCCTGACCGCGCTCGCGACCATCGGCGCCGCCGCCACGCTCGCCATCGGCTTCGCGATGCAGGACGTCCTCAAGAACTTCGTCGCCGGCGTGTTCATCTACACGGACCAGCCGTTCCGCATCGGCGACTGGATCGAGTGGGACGACGGCACCTACTCCGGCGTCGTCGAGGACATCTCGCTCCGGGTCACGCGGGTCCGGACCTTCGACAACGAGCTGCTGACGGTGCCGAATAGCCAGCTCACCGACGACGTCATCAAGAACCCCGTCGCGAAGGACAATCTCCGCCTGAAGTTCGTCTTCGGCATCGGCTACGACGACGACATCGACCTGGCGACCGACATCATCCTGGAGGAGGCCCGGGACCACCCCGAAATCATGGACGACCCCGAGCCCTCCGTTCGGTTGACCGAGCTCGCCGACTCCTACGTCGGCCTCCAGTCCCGCATCTGGATCGCCCAGCCCTCGCGGGCCGACTGGGTGCGCACCCGCGCCGAGTACGTCAAGACCGTCAAGGAGCGGTTCGACGGGGCCGGCATCAACATCCCGTACCCACAGCGGGACCTCTCGGGCGGCGTCGAACTCGCTGGCCCGGTCACGACCGCCGACGTCGAGACCGCCGGCGACGACTGACCGAGCGACTTCACCCTTTTTGGCCGGTTCGACCCACGCGTAGGGCGTGGCCATCGCACGCAACACCCACCGGTTCGCCCTCCTCCTCGTCGGCCACGGCATCGCCTGCGGGATCGACGGCCTCGGGGCCGACAGTGCCGAGGGGCCCGCGCTGATCGGGATCGGCCTGGGGGGTCGCGCTGCTCTGTGGGACGCTCGCGAGCCACGCCCGGGGACCGGAGGACCGTCGTGACGGCACGGCTGGGGAACGGGACGGGCCGGACGACGGGGACGACGGGGACGCGACGAACGAGTCGGCTTCGGGCCAGCACGTCCCGTGGGGTTGGTACTGACCGGCGCCGTCGCTCGGGAAGTGATACCGGGATGAATGGGTGGACTCCGGGGTGGCCCGCGCGTCCCGGCACGGGGAGTCCCGCTCGCTTCCTCCACCCCGCGACCCCACGGGCGGCAGGTGTCCACGGTACCGCTGCTCGCTTCCGCGCCTGGCGGGGTTGCCGTGGTCAACCGTGTCGTACCGCCCCTGCAGGCGGCAGAGCACGGACCGCTGCCCTCGTGGGACGAGGCTTCCCAGTCCGCTCGCGGGGCCCGAGCCGGTCGGCCCGGACGCCCCCGGATTTCGGCCCCCGCTGAAGACCGTTTCACGGGTTTCCAAGCAGGGCCTAACTGCCCGGCCTAGTCCGCCTCGACATACCCCGCTACGGCTTAAGGGCCTTTCGACGGCGTCCCGTCGTGCTGCGTGTTGTCGTTCGGCAGAGCCACTCGTGGGGATCACCGTCGTCGTTCGTAGGTTCCCAGCCGACGTCGCGCCCCGCGCCCCACGTCGAGCGGCCGAATCCGCCGGCCCGCGACGATGATCCCTATCAGATCAGCCGGAGCGTCCGGGCGTACCAGAACCCGGCCAGGGGGACGGCCAGCGAGACGGCCGCGAGCACCCACCGCTGGGAGGAGAGCAGCGCGGAAGCCGCCCCGAGCACGTCGACGCGGGCGGTGAACGCCCAGAGCACGGATATCGCGGCGACGAACAGCCCGAACACCAGGCCCGCACCGGCGGCCAGGCTCGGGTCCGAGCGACCCTCGCGCCCGGCCGCGAAGACGATGATCCCGATCAGGGCCAGGAGGCCCGCGGCGTAGGGGGTCACCATCCCCGTGGCGTAGTAGAGCCCGACCGACGGGGCCGCTTCGACGGCGAACGGCCACGCCAGCACCAGCAGCACCGCGAGGCAGGCGACGATACCGGCCGTCGGCGGGAGATCTGCCCGGTCCATGTCGGGGGTCCGCCCGCCCCCGTCTTGAAGCCGACGAACGACGGCTGCCTCCCGGGATGCGGGCAAGCCGTCCCGGCTCCGGACCGAGCCGCAACTATCACGTTCGGGGGGACGCTACGGTTCCACATGGGATTCGGGAGCGCCACCAAGAAGATATCGAAGGTCGCCGACATGGCCGAGGAGGTCTACAAGCGGTTGAACGAGCTCCGGGAGCAGGTCCAGGAGCTCAGGAAGACGGTCCAGGCCACACACGACCGCGTCGAGCGGCTCGAGACGACCGTCGAACAGCAGACAGCCGTCATCGAGGCCCTCGCCGAGCAGGAGGGGATCGACGTCGAACGGATCCACGCCGAGGCCGCCATCGAGGAGGCCGAGGGCGACCCGTCCGCTCCGGAGACGGAGGAGGCGTCGGCCTCGACGGACGGCGAGCCGGCACCGGAGACCGACTGATACGGCTCCGAGGAGGCTCGAAACGGCCGGCGGTGAGAGGAGGGTGACGACCGAAAGAGCAACCACGAAAGAGGACGCCGGGAGTGACGTGATGGACGACCTCAGAGCGCTCGCGACGGACGGCGTCGTCGTCCTCGGGGGCGAGGTGGTGCTCCTCGAACGCGATCACCCGCCCGAGGAGGGCCGGTGGGTCCTCCCCGGCGGGATGGTCGAGCGCGGCGAGACGGCACGGGATGCGTGCGCACGCGAGATCCGCGAGGAGGTCGGTCTCGAGGTCCGGCCCGTCTCGTTCGTCGGCCTCTACGACGCGCCCGACCGGGACCCGCGAGGGAACGTCAGCGCCGTGTACCTCTGTCTGCCGACCGGGAACGGAAGGCCGGAGCCACGGGCGGAGGCACGACAGGTGGGGACGTTCGAGCCCGGCGGACTCCCGCCGCTCGGGTTCGACCACGCGGGGATCGTCGCGGACGCGCTCGAAGCGTGGTGACCGGCGGTCGGGTCCGCGGTCGATGGACCGTCCGTATCAGCCCGCCAGCTTTCCGTGTTCGACCTTGATGCACCTGTCCTGGACGAACAGCTTGCCGGCGTCCCCGGCCCGCTCGCCCGCCTCGTCGTTCCGGATGCCGAGCTGGAGCCACACTGCCTTCACGTCGTCGCGTTCGGTGGCCGCGTCGACGATGGGCCCGGTCTCCTCGCTCGGGCGGAAGACGTTCACGACGTCGATCCCCTCGGGTGCCTCCTCCAGCGAGTCGTACGCCTCGATGCCGAACACCTCGTCGGCGTAGGGGTTGACCGGGACGATCTCGTAGCCGTGGTCGAGGAGGTACTTCGGGACGTCGTGGGCTGCCTTCCCCGGTGTGGTCGAGCAGCCGACGACGGCGATGGTCTCGTACTCGAGTATCTCGCGGATCCGTTCGATCGTGGCGGGCATACGGTCCGTGGGTACGTCGCCGCGGGACAAAAGCCCACGCCAGTCGTGTGGTGCCGCGCACGCTGGCCCACTGGACCGTTCCGACGGTATCGTTCAGAGAACGACGCTCGCCCGGCCGACGACGAACGCCAGCGCCGCGACGTAGGTCCCGAGCTTGAGGTGGGACTGGCCGGCGGCGGGGTCCTCGAAGGACTCGTAGGCCGCGTAGAGCATCCCGGCGTCGGCCGGCAGGACCAGCAGGAGGTACGGCAGGCCGAAGGTGCCGAGCAGGTACGGCGCGGGGCTGGCGAGGACCGCCACGACGAGGACGACCGTCGCGAGGCCCAGCGAGCGGCGCTCGCCGTAGGCGATGGGGAGCGTGTTCAGACCCTCCTCGCGGTCGCCGGCGACGTCCTCGACGTCCTTGACGACCTCGCGGGCGAACGTCGCGAGCGAGGCGAGCGCGAACAGCACCAGCACCGATTCGAGACGGCCGCCGACCGCCGCGCCGCCGAACAGGAACGTGCTCCCCGTGAGGTAGCCCACGAGGGCGTTGCCCAGGCCGGGCAGACCCTTGAACAGCTCCGTGTAGGCGACCAGCGCGAGGAGGTTCACGACGGCGATGGCGACGGCGAGTGGTGGGAGCGTGACCGCCAGGGCGACGGCGACACCGAACAGGACGCCGCTGAACGCGAGCGCCTCGCGCGGCGAGACGGCTCCGCGCGGTATCGGACGGTCCGGGCGGTTCACCCGGTCGATGTCGCGGTCGAAGTAGTCGTTGATGGCCATCCCCGCGCCGACGGCCAGGACCGTCGCGAGCACCGCGGCTACCCAGCCGGCCGCATCCGCGAGCCCCGTCCCGAGGACGCCGCCCGCGACGAACGCCCCGACGAACGTCAGCAGCCCCGCCGCCAGGGCGTTTCCGGGGCGGGTGAGTTCGAGGAGACCACGGGCACTGCCCATGGGGAGTGCTGATCGGTGGCGGGGCTTAAACGGCGCGGCTCCCGTACGCGATGGACAGATTTAATCCGGGTAATCCGGTAGGACCCGACAGGGCCCTTAGCTCAGCCTGGACAGAGTGCGTGGCTTCGGACCACGTTGCCGGGGGTTCAAATCCCTCAGGGCTCGTGAACCCGCCGAGTGCCAGCGAGGCGAGCGAAGCGAGGCACCTAGAAGTAGTCCGCGAGCCGGTCGGCCGCTTCCGCGGCCCGCGGCGTCACGAGCGCGAACCGGAGCCAGTCGGCACGCGAGTCGCCGAACGCGCTCCCGGGCATGCCGGCGACGCCCGCCTCGTCGATCAGTCGCCGCACGTTCTCGGCGGTTCCGGGGAACCCCTCGAACCGCGCCATCACGTAGAACGCCCCGTCGGGGGACATGTACTCCGCCCCGGCGTCCTCGAGCGCGTCCGTGAACGTCTCGACGCGCTCGGCGAGCACGCGCCGGCTCCGGTCGTGGTACTCCGGGTCGGTCGTGCGGAGCGCGTGGAGCACGGCGTACTGGGACGGCCGGACGCCCGACGTGACCGTGAGCATGTGGCGGTCCCGTGCGGCGTCGGCGAGTTCGGCGGACGGGAACACCCCGTAGCCGACGCGGAACCCCGTGATCGCGAACGTCTTCGAGAAGGAGTTCGTGACGACGGCGTTCCCGGGGTCGACCTCGAGCGCGCTCGTGAACCGACCCGAGAAGTCGAAGTGGTCGTACACCTCGTCGCTCAGGAGGAGGAACCCGTACTCCTCGGCGAGGGCGACGAGCTCCCGCATCGTCCGCTCGTCGTAGACCGCTCCCGTCGGGTTGTTGGGCGTGTTCACGACGACGAGCGCCGTCTCGTCGGTGACGCGCTCGCGGACGGCCTCGGGGTCGAGTCGTCCGTCGCGGTCCGCGGGAACGTACCGGACCGTCCCGCCGAGCATCTTCACCTTGCCGGGGTAGTAGGGGTACACCGGATCGGTCAGCAGTGCCTCGTTCCCGGGCCACCGCTCGAGCCCGAGCGCCATCGCGAGGTAGTTGGCCTCCCCGCCGCCGACGGTGATCACGACCCGACCGACGTCGACGTCCCGGCGGGCGGCGACCGCCTCGCGGAGCTCGGTCAGCCCCTCCGTCGGGGGGTACTGGAAGTCGTCGCCGCCGAGGTCGGCGTACTCGTGGAGCCCCTCGCCGATCCCGTCGGGCGAGCCCCAGTCCGGGTCCCCGCTCACCATGTCGATGACGTCGTGTTCCGCGTTCCTCGTGTAGGCCATCAGGTCGAAGAACGCCGGTGCGTCGTACTCCATGGTCCGGGGCTGTACCGGCCGGCACGTCCCTCTTTCGCCTCTTCCCCCGTCCGGGGACACGGCGGGTACGGCACGACCTCCTCGCATTCGTCGGACCCGCGCGGTTCAGCGCCACCGGTCCAGGTCCCTGCGCAGCCGTTCGGTGACGCGGGAGACACCCGGCCGGTCTCCGTACTCCTCCCCCCGCGTCGCCCGGGCCGCCAGGACGACGCTCGCGGTCGCCACGACGACGCCGGCGAGGACGTCCGTCAGCCAGTGGATCCCCAGGTACATCGTCGAGACGGTGACCGAGACGGCGAGTACCGCCGCCACGGGGAGCCACCGGGCGTAGATGTGCCTGAAGCGGAAGGCGAGCAGGCCGACAGTCACCGACAGCGAGGCGTGGAGCGAGGGGAACACGTTCGTGTTCACGTTCACCTGGGCCGTCAGGAGCTGTGACTGGGGCCAGTGGGTGAACAGCAGCGACTCGACCAGCTCCGGCATGAAGTTTCGTGGCCCGTAGGCGACGAACACCACGTAGCAGAGGAGGCCGATGGCGTAGTTCAGGACGTACGAGCGGAGCAGTACGCGGAGGGGGCGCGGGTCCTCGTGGAGGAGGTACGCGAGGACGGGGAACGTCAGGAGGAAAGCGTAGCCGAAGACGTAGACGAACCCGAAGTAGACCGTCAGCGCCGGGGTCGCCACCGACTGGAGCACGGCGACGACCGTCCCCTCGATGGCGTAGATGTATCCGGTGATGTTCAGGCCGATGATCCACGAGAGTTCGACGCCGACGGCCCGGACCACCTTGTTGACCGCGAGGACGGCCGCGAGCAGGACGAGGGTCGGCGCGACGGCCGAGAGGGTGGCGCGGACGCGACGGGAAGCGCCCCGCAGTCGTCCCGGGCCGACGACGAGGGCCGTCCCGAGGACGTGGAGTCCGAGCACGACCGCACCCACCAGCGCCACGACGTCGAGCAGTGCCATCAGTCCGCCTCCAGGAGCGTCCCGTCGTCGTAGAGGTAGCCGGCCTCGCGGAACGCGCTCCGGGCACGTTCGACGTCCAGTTCGCCGTCCGCCCCGAGGAACGGCGTCACCGGGTTCGCGCCGTTCCAGCGGAGGTCCGACGGGAGCCACCCGGTCCTCGCCAGCGGGCTCGCCTCGGGCCGCGCGTACCCCTCGAAGACGACGTCGGCGAGGTGGGCCTGGTCGACCAGCCGGGCGAGCGTGTTCCGGAACCGTGGGTTCGTCAGCGGGGGTCGCCGCGCGTTGTATCCGATCACGTACGGCGCTCCCGAACGGCGCACGAGGAGGTCGATCTCGTCCGCACGGCCGATCCGGGGGACGGTCGCGGCACCGACGGGCGTTCCGGTCACGTCGGCCTCGCCGCTCGCGACTATCTCGACCGCCGTCGCGTCCGACCCGACCACCTGCACGCTCAGGCGGTCGAACGCGGGGCCGCCGGCTACTCCACGTGGGAGGTCCCCTCGGGCGTCGCGGGCGAGGAAGTGGTCGTCGAACGGTTCGAGAACGAGCCGCTCGCGCGGCGTGTTCCGGACGAAGCGTAGCGGCCCGCTCCCGACCGCCGGGACGTTGTCCGTCACGAGGGCCTCCGTGGCGGGGCCGAACTCGATCCCGCCGACCGACGCCGTCCCGGCTCGACTCTCCCAGACGTGTCGTGGGAGGATCGGGACGGTGAACGCCCGGGTCGCGACCCGGGGGGTGCATTCCACGAACCGGAACTCGACCGTGCGCCGCCCGAGGGCGGTCGCGCCCTCGACGAGGTCACTCCGGCCACGGAACCGCGGTGCCGGAATGGGGGTGTTGCTGTCCTCCCCGTCGGAGTCGTCCGCCGATCCGAGGGTCGTGTCCGCGAGCAGGGCGTACGTGAACGCGACGTCGCCGGCCGTGAGCGGTTCGCCGTCGTGCCACTGGAGGTCGGGGCGGAGCCGGAGCGTCGCACGGGGCGCCCCACGGGCCTCCGTGAACTCCCAGGTCTCCGCCAGCCACGGGGTGGGCGGCGTTCCGGTTTCCGTCCCGATCCCGAGCGAATCGTACAGCAGCCCCGTCAGGACACCGGTACGGCGGTACTCGACGGACAGCGGGTTCAGGTTCTCCGTCGCGCGCATGTCGGTCGTCGTCGTTCGGAGGGTTCCCTCACGACGTTCCCGGTCCCCGTCACCGTCCCCCCCACCGGGGCCGTCGGCGTTCCCGGACGCTCGGTCGAGCGTCAGGTACCCCATCGGGGACCGGAGGTCGGCCGCCCGCCAGTTCGTGAAGTGCGCGTCCCGCGTGGCCCGGATGTCGTCCGGGAACGCGACGACGGTGAACGGGTGGGTTCGGGCGATGGTCCGCTGGAGTTCGGCTATCGCCTCGCGACGCCGCTCGCCGCCGGTTCGACGCTGGCTCTCGAGCAGTTCGTCGGCCTCGAGGTTCGTGTAGCCGAACGGGTTCTGCCACCCGGGACCCTCCGCGAACTTCGAGTGGAGCAGCGAGTAGAGGGCGTCCGGGTCCCGGAACCGGTCCTCGCCGCGGGCGACGAACAGGTCGAACTCGTCGTTCAACAGCACCTGACGGTGTAGCTCCCCTTCGTCGACGGGAACGATCGACGCGTCGATCCCCGCCGCCCGGAACCACCCCTCCATCGCACGGGCGATCCGGAGCGCGTACGGATCGGCGTCGGTCGGCGGGGCCTTGATCTGCAGGGATACCTGCTTCGTCGACTGCCAGCCGACGATCGTCCGCACTCGACGCACGCACCCGCCGGTACCCGCGGTTGCGCCCGCGGCGAGGGTACCCAGGACCGCCCGCCGCCGGACGGCGGGGGTCTCCGACAGCTGCACCATCTGTTCTATACGGTTCTATAGCCGGTACAATATCAGTTGGGACTCGGGCCGGCACCCGTCCGTATCAGACGACCCCCAGCAGCGGCGCGGCGAGCACGAGCACCCAGGCGGCGGCCCCGAGCACGACCCTCGGACGGTCCTCTCGCGCCACCCAGAGCGCGAACAGACCGAGCGCGCCGACCAGCGCGACCCGGTGGAGCGCGAGCCGGATCGGGACCGCCGTCACGCCGACGCCACCCAGGTCGAGCACGACGGCGGCACCAAGTCCCGCCGCGGCGAGGAGCGCCGCGCGGGTCGGTGGCCGACCCCGGGCGAGTAGTGTGACGACCACCGGGATCCCCCCCACCAACACCGGATAGAGGAGCGCGGCGAACAGCTTCGGGTCGACTGTCGGGGCCAGCTCCTCGGCGGCGAGCCCGACGGCCCGGACCCCGAGGACGACCGTCACGACGGCGACCGGGAGCGCCGCGTCCGCGACGCACGCTCGATACCGACCGGCGACCGGGAGTGCGAGTCCCACGAGGAGCGCGGCCGGGGCGAACTCGACGACGGTCAACCAGCCGTCGCTGCCGCCGCCGTCGAGCCCGTGGTACTCGCGGGTGACGCCCTCGACGAACGGCTCGTCGCGCAGGTCGCGCTCGACGATACCCCGTCCCTCGGCCGCGCCCGTGACGGTGTGACGGAGCCGGAACCAGTCCCAGTACTCGACGTGGGCCTGCAGCGCCGTCCAGTTGCCAGAGGGGGCAGGGTACGCCCGGACGTGGGTGCGACGGCCGAGGTACGCCCCGGTCCCGAGCTGGTACTCGGACCGGACCCACTGCCCCCTGACCTCGGGGTCGGACGTGACGTAGGTGTACCGGGCCGCCCCGCGCGCCGCGCCCCAGGGCGACTGATCGACTACCTCGTCGGTGACGTCGGCATCCCCCTCGACCGGGGTCCAGTCGACGCCACTCCGGTTCTCGAGCGCCGTCCGGACCCGTTCCGACTCGCCACGGACGACGACGTTGATCGCGAGGGTCCGACCGTCCGCGGAGCGACTCCGGCTGGTGTACGGCCAGATGTAGCTCGCCGTGCCGTCGGGACTGACGAGCTGGTCGTCGGCCGGGGATCCTCCGTCAGGGGCGGGCCCCGTGCCGAGGAACGCGGCTCCGAGCAGCCCGGCGGCGACCAGCGCGACGAGCAGCAGCGCCCGGCGATACCGCACACGCCGACGTCTCGGCGGTGCCACTATACTGTTACGTCCGACCATCCGGAGGAGCACGCTCTCGATCCGGGGACGCCGACGTGGGCAGGTCCCCGCGGGCACGCTGACCCATGTTCCGGGTCCCGGTCGGCTACATCTCCAGCGTCTCCACGCGCTCCCACTCGGTCTCGTCGACGACCGCGAGCTCGTCCTCGCCGAACACGTAGAGGTAGTCCTCGATGTAGAGCGCCCGCTGTGGCCGGTCGACGTCGACCTCGTGGACCGTCTCCAGGTCCGCCGAGGAGAGCACCATCCCGCCGCGCTCCGTCGGCAGGAAGAACACCCCGTGCTTGCGGTCGAGCAGGAACGCGTGGTGACTGCGTGCGATCGCCGACCAGTCGGCCGCGAGCACCCGCGACGCCTCGATCGTCGGGTCGGTCGGGTCCGAGACGTCGAAGATCACCGCCTTCACCCGCCCGTCCTCCTCGCCGATGCCGAGGACGCGGTCGCCCGACAGCGGGTGGAGGTACGAGGAGTAGCCCGGGAGCTTGAGTTCGCCCTCCAGCTGCGGGTTCGACGGGTTCGAGAGGTCGAGGACGTGGAACGGGTCGATCCGGCGGAAGGTGACGACGTAGCCGCGGTCGCCGACGAACCGCACCGAGTAGATCCGCTCGGTCTCGCCCATCCCCGTCACCGCCCCGGTCACCGAGAGGTCCGCCGCGTCGAGCACGTAGACGTCGTTGGCGGATTCGGACGCCCACCGCTCGCCCACGGTAGTGGCGACCCGCAGCGAGCCCTCGTGTTCGTCGACGGAGAACTGGTTCAGGGGTCGTCCGGGCACCGCGCCGGTCCCGGCCAGCGATAGCGACGGAACGGTGTCGGCGCGGGTCGCGTTCGCGTCGCCGGTCGCGTTCGCGTCGCCGGTGTCCGCCGTGGCGCTCCCGTCCGTGACGTCCACACGGACGACGTGCGTGGTCGTGAGGTTCCGCCTGTGCTCCTCGACGTACGCCTCGTGTCGCTCCCGGAGTTCCTCGCGGACCTCGTCCCGACGGTCCTCGTCCATGCTCGCCAGCCACTGCCGGACGGTCGTCTCGACCTCGACCGCGGTGGCACGCTCGCTCAGGTCGTACCCCCGGACCTCCCGGAGGTGCTCTGCGACCCGGTCGTCCAGCAACGGTCGGGCCGGCCCGAGCAGAACGTCCATCCGCACCTCCGCGCGGGAGGCCCGGTCGGTGTACGTGACGTAGAGCCCGTCGCCGGACATGTAGACCGTCGAGTCGTGGGCGCCGACCATCGTGAGCTCGTTGCCGACGGTCCCGTTCGCCGGGTCGAGCGCCACCACCGTGTACGTGCCGTCCACGGGGACCGGCCGGTCGGGGTGATAGACCTCCGTACAGGCCGCCTCGACGTCCTCCATCGGCTCGACGGGGCACGGTGATCCGGGATCGACCGGCGCCGCGAGCACGAGGTACATCGTGCCGTCGTGCATCCGCGCGCTGTGGACGCGGCTCTCGAGGTCCTTCGACCAGGCGAGCTCGGGGTTCGAGGCGTTCGAGACGTCGTAGCCCCACACCCGGTCGCCGATCACCACCAGCCGGTCGCCAGCAAGGAACATCCGACCGCTGTGCTCGATATCCGCGACGACGTCGGCGGTCCCGGGTGGCGATGCGTCGATGACGCGCGTGCCGGGGGCGTCGTACCGTTCGTGATGGTGACCGCCACGGCCGCCCCGGGGTGCGTAGTAGATGCGTTCGCCGTCGGTCTTCACCAGGTCCGGTTCGTCGACGCCCTCGACCTGGACGTTCGTCCCCGAGTAGCGGTCGGGTGGCGCGGCGCCGCCCGCACCGCCCCCGTCGGCGGCCTCGGTTGCGACGTCGACCGGGGTCCCGGTCGCCATCGGCGTCGGCGTCGGTTCGGGGGTCCCCTCGGGTTCGGGTTCGGCGACCCTCCCGGCGTCCGGGCCGCCCCTCGGCCGGTCCCGTGCCCGCCAGAGGTACTCGGCGAAGGCCTCTGCCGACTCGAAGGTGGTCACGTTGGCCGGCTCCGGGACCGGCGGGGCGACGCTCGACGAATCGAGGGTCCCCCCGACCTCGTCGGACTGCGGGATCCGATCCGGCTGTGGGGTCCGCTCCTGATCCGGCATCGGGTCGACCGGTCCGGCACCCGGTGCGAGCACGAAGACGCCCGCACCGGCCAGCAGGACCATCGCGACGGCACCCAGCGGAACGAGTCTGTCGGTCATCGTCACCGCGACCGAGGGACGGTCCGGAAAAGGGCCTTCTCTAATGTCAAGCGGTTGTTTGAGGTTTCCGGCTCCACCGTCCCCGACGAACGGGGGGTCGGCGGAGGCTGTCCTGCCCGCTCTCGGTTGGCCGGGAGGTCGGAGCGCTACCGCCGAAGGACACTCGTACGGTCGTGCGTACCCGTCTTCGGTGATCTTCGGGACGATCGGCGTGTCGAGACCGATTCGACGGGTCCCTGCTCCGCGAGGCGGAACGGAACCGCGCACGACCGTATCAGTCCACCGCCCGCCAGAGGTACAGCGAGGCGTAGGAGCGGTAGGGTCGCCACGGTTCGGCGCGGTCGACCATCTCCGCGCGGGTCAGGTCGCCGAACAGTTCCTCCATCCCTTTGCGGATACCGAGGTCCTCGACGGCGAAGACGTCCTCGCGACCGAGGACGAACATCAGGAACATCTTCGCCGTCCAGTCGCCCACGCCACGGACGTCAGTGAGTTCGGCCACGACCGCGTCCTCGTCCATGGTCGTGAAGCGGTGGGGGTCGATGCGGTCGTCGTCAAACGCCCGGGCGATCTCGCGGACGTACTCGACCTTCTGCGCGGAGAGGCCGGCGTCCCGCAGCGAAGACTCCTCGGCCGCGAGCATCCCCGAGGGCGTGACCTCGAAGCGGTCGAACACCCGCTCCCGGATGGCGGCGGCCGACGCGGTCGATAGCTGCTGGTTCATCACGGAGACCACGGTGCGGGCGAAGGGGTCCGCGGCCGGTTCGAGGTCGAGTTCGCCGTGGGATTCGACGTACGGCCCGAGGTGCGGGTCCGCCCGGAGGTGGGCGTGGGGGTCTGTGGCGTCGAAGGCGGGGTCGGCGTCGCGGGGAGTCACGGGCGAGGGTACGCGCGGTGGCGGTTAGCCGTGACGGTTCTCACTCCTCCTCAGCCGCTTCCTCCTCGGGTCCGGGGGGGACGTTCACGCTCGAGTCCGCCCGGCGCCGGACGTCGACGTGGTAGTGTTTCAGTATGTCCCGGCCGAGCAGGAGGGGGTAGTCCATGTGCGAGCGGTCCTCGACGCTCGCGGCGACCGTGTGCTGGGTCCCCCGGACGCCGACCACGAGGTCGACGACCGGTCTGGATTTCCCGGACTTGACGCTCCCGGACTTGATCTTCACGATGTCCTTGATCGGACCGGTGCCGATGTCGGCAGCGAGCCGCGAGTCGATCGAGGTCCGGGTCGCGCCCGTGTCGGACTTGGCGAGCACGGTCTGCTGACCGCGCGTCCCCATCACGACCACCTCCTCGATGTAGCCGACGGTGAGGTCCTGCGCGCTGACGTCGCGTCCGGGACGGGGCGTCGCCGACGGCGTGGAGTCGTCGAGCACCGAGGAGAGCTCGTACATCTTCTCCTCGTCGACCTCGCCGCCGACCCGCTCGATGGCGAGTCTGGCGATGTGGGGCGCGGGCGAGCGGCCCGTCGCCTCGAACAGCCCCTTGAACCCGGCCGTCGGGTTCACCTCGAGGACGTAGTAGCCGTCCTCGCCTTGGACGATGTCGACGCCGGCGTAGTCCAGGCCGACCACGTCCGTCGCGCGCTTGGCGATGCGCTCGACCTCCTCGTTCAGGCCGTCCGTGGCGTCGTCGACGTCGCCGCCCAGCGCGACGTTCGTCCGCCAGTCGCCCTCCGGTGCGTAGCGGTTCATGGCCCCGACGATCCGCTCGCCGACGACGTACACCCGGAGGTCGTGGTGGCGCTCGGTGTCGTGCTCGATGAGCTCCTGGAGGAACGCCTGTCGCGACCCGACCATCGGGTTGACCCCCTCGTCGGTACCGATCTTCCAGGTCCCGCCCCCGTGCGTGCCGATGGCGGTCTTGTAGACGACCTCCTCGCCGAACGCCTCGAGGCGGTCGTTCAGCAGGTCCTTCGAGAGCGCCATGAACGCGTCCGGGACGGGGAGGCCGGCCTCCGCGAGCGCCGCCCCGGAGGCGAACTTGTGGAGGGCGGTCATCGTCTCCATCGGGTGGTTCAGCATCGGGCGGAGCCGGTCGAGCATCGTCGCGAGCCCGATGGCCTCCGCGGGCTCCTCCTCCTTCGAGAGCAGGAGCCGGTTCACGATGATGTCCACGTCCGGCTCGAGGGTCACCTCGCCGTCCCGGATGTCGACGCTCGTGTTCTCCCCGCGTAGCCAGGCCGTCCGGTGGCCCAGGTCCTCCACCGCGTTGAGGATGGCCTTGGACTCCTTGCTGACGTGGAGGCTCAGAACCCCGACGGTGACGGGTTCGTTCGACATAGCTCCGGCTGTCGTCTCCCCGCGAGATAGGCCTGACGATGCGACCGGCCCGTCTCCCCCCCTGACCGCCCGGCGCCCGGTCACCTCCGGGGTGGCTACAGCTCCCGTCGACTTCCCCCGGTTTATGTACCCCGACGCTACAAGGGCCCGTATGAGCCCCCCGTCCGGGGACGCGTTCACGTACGACGGCGGACGCGTCGATCCCGGGGAGACACAGAACATCCGCTACGGGGTCAGCGAGACGTATCTCGGCGACCCCGTTCGGATACCCGTCACCATCGTCAACGGCGAGCGTCCGGGACCGACCGCGTTCCTCTCGGCGGCGGCCCACGGCGACGAACTCAACGGCATCGAGGTGGTCCGGGAGGTGGCCCACGAGTGGGACCACCCCGACCTCCACGGCACGCTGGTCTGTATGCCGGTGCTGAACGTCCCCGGGTTCATCGCTCAACAGCGCTACCTCCCCATCTACGACCGCGACCTGAACCGGTCGTTCCCGGGCGACGAGCACTCCACCTCCGCCAAGCGCATCGCCCACCGCATCTTCCGGAACTTCGTCGCGCCGTGTGACATCGGGCTGGACTTCCACACCTCCACCCGCGGCCGGACCAACATGATCCACGTCAGGGCGGACATGGACGACCCGGACGTGGCCAGGCTCGCCCGGGCGTTCTCCACGAACGTCATCATCGCCGGGTCGGGTCCCGACGGGACGCTCCGCCAGGAGGCATCGAACGCGGGGGTCCCGACGATCACCGTCGAGATGGGCGAGGCCCACCGGTTCCAGCGCGAGCTCATCGATCGGGCGCTCGACGGCACCCGCTCGGCCTTCGCCGAGTTCGGCCTCCTCCCGACCGAATCGGTCGCCTGGCCGGGCTGGCGGACGGTCATCGACGGCAACGGGGACAAGACCTGGCTCCGGGCGGACGCCGGCGGCCTGGTCGACATGCACCAGGCGGTCGGCTCACTCGTCCACGAGGGCGAGCCCGTCTGCACCATCACGAACCCGTTCAAGACCGACACGGACGTCGTCGAGGCGCCGTTCACCGGCCTGCTCGTCGGCACGCTCGAGAACCCCCTCGTCTACCCGGGCAACCCCCTCTGTCACATCGTCCGGCTCGACGAGCGGACCCAGCGGGCCGTCGAGCGCAGTCAGGGCCGCGCCCCGCCGAGCCCCGTGGCGGCCCCGGAGTGAGAGTCGCCGCAGTCCCCGCTCGACGGGTGCCCGACCCCGCCGATGTTCGACCGGAAACCCACGGCCGGCGCGGAACCGAGCGGGCGGACTCACCCTCGCGCAGTAGTAACTTCTATACGGACCGGGTTCGGACGAGGGGATAGCATGAGTCAATCGTACGACCGGGGTCTCATCGAGGACTTCGGCCGGTGGCGGGAGTTCTCCGCCGGGATGTGGGCGTGGGTCCTCCACAAGTTCACCGGGTGGGTGCTCGTCGGCTACCTGTTCACACACATCGCCGTCCTGAGCACCGCCACGGTCGACGGGACCACCTACACGGACACGCTCCAGGGGCTCGAGAGCATCGTCGTCGTCCGCTTCCTCGAGGTCGGCCTGCTCGCGGTCGCGGTGTTCCACATCCTCAACGGGCTCCGGCTGCTGTTCGTCGACCTCGGGGTCGGCCTCACCTCGCAGGACCGATCGTTCTACGCCTCGCTGATACTCACCGCCGCGATCGTCGTCGCGAGCATCCCGACGTTCCTGGAGGGGGTGGTCTGATGGCGGACTACTACTCCTCGTTCGAGCCGAAGGGTACGCGCTGGCTGCTCCAGCGGCTCACCGCGGCGTTCCTGGTCGTCGTCCTCGCCTTCCACTTCATGTTGCTGCACTTCGTCAACCACGCCGCCGAGATCACCTTCCAGGGGACCAGCGTCCGGATGTCACAGGCCGGGTACTTCCTGACGATGGTCCTGTTCCTCGTGACCGCGACGTTCCACGGGGTCAACGGCGTCTACAACGCCCTCGTCAACCAGGGGCTGGGCGGTACGAGGAAGCGCGTCGTCAAATACGGCCTCGCACTCGCGGGGCTGCTGCTGATCGTCCAGGGCGTCCGTGTCGCCCTGGCGATGACCACGATCGTCTGACAGAGTCCGACAATGAGTACGCAAGTCACCGAACGGGAGGAGGAATCGTCCACCAGCGAGGCCGAGGCCGAAACGGAGTCGTCCCACCAGCGCCGCCGACTGACCGAGAAGGCCGCGCGGGCCGCCGAGCGCGACGCCATGCGCGAGCGCGCCGAAGAGGAGGTACGGGACGCCGAGACGACGGTCGGGCTGAAGGTGTTCCGGTACGACCCGGAGGTCGAGGGGAAGAAGGAACCCCGGTTCGACGAGTTCACCGTCCCGTTCCACAAGGGGATGACCGTCCTCGACTCGCTGATGTACGCGCGGGACCACTACGACTCCTCGCTCACGTTCCGGCACTCCTGCCGGCAGGCGGTCTGTGGCTCGGACGCGCTGTTCATCAACGGGCGACAGCGCCTGGCCTGCAAGACACAGCTGGTCGACCTCGACTGGCCGGTTCGCATCGAACCGCTCCCCCACGCCGACGTCGTGAAGGACCTCGTCGTCGACATGGAGCACTTCTACGACCAGATGGAGGCCGTCGAGCCGTACTTCCAGACGA
>JAZKST010000016.1:0-66666 GCA_036625905.1 Haloarculaceae archaeon | reverse complement strand
CGAGCGCCGCGCCCGGGCCGAACCTCCCGACCGCGAACCTCGAGACGACGACTCTACTCATGTTCGTGGTCGCGGTGCTGTCGGCGCTGCTCGGCGCGGGCTACCTCGGAAGCATCCGGCGCGAACTCGCCGGACTCGACCGTGCGTTCGGCGTCGAGGCCCGGCGGTACTTCGGCCCCTTCCTCGGGTTCGAACTGATCAACCTCGTGCTCGTCCTCGCGGCGGTCGCCGCCGCGCTGGTCGCCCTCCCGCTCGCACTCGTTTTCGTCCTCGCGCTGTTCGTCTTCGCGTACCTGTTCTACGCCACGCCCTACCTCGTGGTCGTCGAGGGGGCCGACCTTCCGACCGCCCTGCGTCGGTCGTATGGATACGCCGTCTCGGGCGGCGAGTACGCCTCCTTCTTCGTCCAGTACCTCGTTGCCGCCGCCACCGTCTCCGTCGTCGCGACACCGCTGTTCACCACCTCGCTACCGGGTGCGGCGGTCGGGACCCTCGTTCTCGCGCCGGTCGCCCTGCTGTTCAACACGGCGACGATGCTGTTCGTTCGCGACCTGACGGGCGCGGGTCCGCCCGGTCAGTCGAACATACCCGTCGAGACGTAGCGCTCGCCGGAGTCCCAGTAGACGGTGAGGACGAACGGGCAGTCAGACCCCTCGTCGCCGTCGGCCGTGAGCACGCCGTCGCCCTCCCCGAGGACGTCGGTCGTGTTGTCCGGCGCGGGGCAGTCGACGTCGGGGTCGGCCAGCCGCTCGGCCACCCGCTTGGCGGCGAGGTTCGACGCCCCGGAGGACTGCCCCACGAGGATGCCCTCCTCGCGGGCGAGTCGCCGGCACTCGGCCTCCGCGGTCTCCAGGGACACGACCTCCACGTCGTCGATCAGGTCCGTATCCGTGTTCTCCGAGACGAACCCCGGGCCCATCCCCTGGAAGTCGTCGTGTCCCCCCTCGCCGGTCCTGATGGGGGTGTTCCCCTCGGGTTCGACCGCCACGACCGCCATGTCGGGATACTCCTCGCGCAGGCGGCGGGCGTTCCCCGAGAGCGTCCCGCCGGTCCCGACACCGGCGACGAGCGCGTCCGGTTCGCGCTCGCCGATCTGCTCCAGTATCTCCCCGGCCGTCGTCCGGTAGTGGGCCTCGGGGTTGGCGGGGTTCTCGAACTGCCCGAGCTGGACGGCGCCACCCTCGCGCTCGATCTCGTCGGCGCGGTCCTTTGCGTCCGAGATGTCCCCCTCGACGAGTTCGAGGTCCGCGCCGTAAGCCCGCATGATCGCCCGCCGCTCGGGGGACTTGTCCGAGGGCATGACGATGGTCGCGTCGTAGCCCTTCGCAGCAGCGACCAGCGAGATGCCGATACCCGTGTTCCCGGAGGTGGGTTCGACGATCCGGTCGCCGGGCGAGAGGAGGCCGTCCCGCTCGGCCGCCTCTATCATCGCCACGGCCGGTCGGTCCTTGGCAGATCCGCCGGGGTTCTTCGACTCGACCTTCGCCGCGATCACCGATCCGGGCGGCGACTCGACCTGGACCAGCGGCGATCCGATCGTCCCGAGGATACCTCTATGCATGGACTGGCGTTCGATGGTCCGGACTAAACACGTATCGGACACACATGGTTCCGGACCGTCTCGTTCAGGTATGCCGTCGGGAACCGCGGATACCACCTCGAAAGCCTGATTATTATCCCACCCCTTCCGAACGCGCCAGCCTCTTTACGCTCGCCGGAATACGTGTTCCCGTGACACGCGGGACAGTAGTCGAAACCCACGCCGCCGCGCTCCAGCACGACCTCGCGGACGTGGGCGACGCGACGCTCGTCGGCGTCGTCCGCCGGCCGACGGATGGTTCCGCGCGCTCGTCGGGGAGAACCACCCCGAACTCGGTCCGCCCGAGGCGCTCCTCTCGGAGGTGAAGGAGCACCACGAGTCGCTGGCCGCCCGCGGGATGTGCGATGAGGGGGCCCCACAACGCCGCGTGGGAGGAGACCCGGTTCGCCTTGCGCTACCGGGAGTACCTGGAGGGATCCGACGAGGCCGAACGGAAGGCCGCCGATCTCGCGGAACGGATCGCCGACGGCGAGGACCTCGTCCTCGTCTGCTTCGAGGGCGAGGACAAGCGGTGTCACCGCCACCTGCTACGCGAGCGTCTCCGGGATCGGGTCGACCCTCGATACGGGCGGTCGTAGCCCGTCGCCAGCGACCGGCGGCCCCGAACGGACGATCACCGGTATATCGTTCCGACCGCCCGTACGAGGTCGGAGAGACCCGTCCGGAGCGGGCAGCTTATGTCGAGAGGCCGTCTCGTCACGGCTATGAGCGAACAGGAGGGACGACTCGAGACGATGCGGCCGAACCCCGTGTTCACGGCCGACGCCTACGAGGACTCGATAGCGGTGCTTCGCGAACACGCCGACGGCGTCGTGTTCCGCGTGTGGGGCGGGGACTGGTGTCCGGACTGCCGCCAGCAGCTCCCCGACTTCGGGGCCGCCCTGGAGGCCGCGGGCGTCCCCGAGGAGCGGATCGTCCACTACCCCGTCGAGAAGGCCGACGACGGGAGCAAGGTCGGCCCGAGCGTCGAGGAGTACGGCATCGAACTCATCCCGACGGTCGTCGTCGAGACCGACGACGGCGAGGAGCTCACCCGGTTCGTCGAGGAGGCGGACCGACCGATCGCCGTCCACCTCGCGGACGCGCTGTCGGCGTAGCGCACCTCGCTTCTGTGGGGGAGCGAGGTGGGGAGCCGCATACGAATGCGTTAAGGGGGCCGTGGGGGAAGGGTTCGAACCGATATGGATGCCCGGGAACGTCGGTTCGCGCTCACGATAAGCGGTGCCCACGGGGTGGACCACTTCCTGAAGCGGGTGTTCCCGCCGCTGATCCCGATATGGGCGGTCGCGTTCGGGTTCCCGCTCTGGAAACTGGGGGTGCTCCTCGGCGCGCAGACGTTCGGGTCCGCCATCGGGCAGGCGCCGATGGGACACCTCTCGGACCGGTACGACCGGCGACTCATGCTCCCGACGGGGATCGCCCTCATGGGGACCAGCTTCGTCGTCTTCCCGGCACTCCCGAGTGCCGAGCCCCTCGCGTTCGAGCTCTCGCTGGCCGGGACGGTGGTGTCGGGCCAGCTCCTCGGGATGCTGGCCGCGATGTTCGTCGTCGGTATCGGATCGAGCACGCTCCATCCCACCGGCTACCCGCTCATCAGCCAGAACGTCTCCGGGGACCGCAAGGGGACCGTGCTCGGGATGTGGGGCTCCGCCAGGGCGTTCGGTGACGGCACCGCGCCGGCGGTCGTCGGCGTCGCCCTGCTCCTCACCGGCTGGCGGTGGATCCTCGTCGCCTTCGGGGTCGTGGGTCTGCTGTACGCCGTCTACCTCTTCGTCGCGCTCGGTGCCTTCGAGACCCGCCCCACCGAACGGGTCTCTGTCGAGTCCGAACAGGGATCCGAATCCGGATCCGGGTCCGCGGAGCGCACCGACCGGTCGTCGATATGGGACTCGGACCGGCGACTGTTCGTCTATCCCGCCCTCGCGGTGTTCGTCGCGTTCGTCCTCCAGCTCGTCGCGACCGCGGGAACGACCGTCTTCCTCCCCGAGTTCATCACGAGCGAGTACGGCTACTCCTTCACCGTGGCCGGGTTCGCCGTCACGCCGGAGTCCACGGCGAGCTTCTACTACTCGGCGCTACTGCTGACGGCCGGCGTCGTCCAGATCGGGACGGGGCGGCTCGTCGACCGGTACGACCACCGGACGGTCCTGCTCGGGTTCCTCGCCGTCGGGGCGGTCATGCTGGTCGTCCTCGCGGAGCTCGTCTTCTCGCCGTTCGCGCTGTTGCCGGTGCTCCTCCTGCTGGGTGCGAGCCTCTGGGGCCTCAACCCGGCCCGTGACGCGATCGTCTCCGAAATCGCGCCGGCCGACCACGAGGGACGCACGTTCGGGTACCTCTGGACCGGGGGGCTCGTCATCTCCTCGGCGTCGCCGGCTATCATCGGGCGCATCGGCGACGTGGCCGGGCTTCGACAGGCGTTCCTGCTGGTCGCAGGGCTCGTCGTGCTGTCGGCCGTCCCGATCCTGCTCCTGCTGTCGGACCGGGTGTACGTCGACACGGCGAGGGTCGACGGAACCCGTGCCGATTGAACCTCCCTCTCTTCTCGGTTCCTGAGAGAAGCGCTCGATCCGGGAAACCGACTGACACTCGAAACCGGAGTCCGGAACCGTCTCGCGTCGACGGCCGCGTTCGTATCGACTCGATGCCGATCGGCGAGACCGCTCCGGTCGGCGAGACTGCTCCGATCGGTGGGCGGTCGGGAGAGAGCGTAGACGCCGGGGGACGAACGAGCGTCGAAAAACGAGGCACGACGGGAAACCCGACCCGTCAGAACGGTCCCGAGTCGCCGTCGGCGGAGGGTGCGAGCCGTTCGGCCCACTCCAGCGCCGCCTCGATATCGTCGGTCGGCGGCGAGCAGGTGAACGACCGGCAGGCGTAGATGGTGGGGCCGTCACGTGCCTCCCGGCCGGCCCAGATTGGGGGTGCCTCCGCCATCCCGAGGGTGTCGAGCCACCCGGACAGCCCGTCCTCGGTCGGCGGCCGGACGGTCAACAGGCGGTCGGGGAGGTAGGTCCCTGCGAGTCGTTCTCGCCACGACTCGGGCAGCGAGTCGGCGGCGACCGTGAGTTCGAGCGACCCGACCGCCCGGGTGTCGGCGGCCAGGGCCAGCGTCGCGTGCTGGAGCGGGTCCGTCTCGAGCGTCTTGGCGTGCGTGTCGAGGACGCCCTCGGCGACCGCCCGGAAGGACTCGTCCGGGGTGAAGTGCGCGAGGTCGAGCAGGAGCGACGCCGCGACGCCCGTGCTCGAGGGGGTGGACTGGTCGCCGAGCTCCTGGGGCCGGGCGACCAGCGACTCCCCGCTCTCGGGCGTGAAGTAGAGCGTTCGCTCGCCCTCGTCCCAGAACTCCTCCGTGACGACGCGAGCGAGATCCAGTGCGAACGCGAGGTGCTCGACGTCACCGGTGGCCCCGTAGAGGTCGAGTGCGCCCCGGCCGAGGAAGGCGTAGTCCTCGAGGTAGCCCGTCACCTTCGCGTCGCCGTCCTTCCAGCGGCGCGTGAGCCGTCGAGTGTCGGCGTCCCAGAGGCGCTCGCGGACGAACGACAGCGCCCGCTCGGCGGTGGTGGCGAGGTCCGGGTCCAGGACGAGCGCGCCCTCCGCGAACGCCGACACCATCAGCCCGTTCCAGCCCGCGAGTACCTTCTCGTCGCGGGGCGGTCGGAGCCGGGTCTCGCGGTACGCGCGGGCCTGCGCTCCCGCGTGATCGAGCCGCTCGCGGACCTCCCGCTCGTCCAGCCCGTGGCCCTCCGCCAGCGATTCGACCGACTCCGAGAGCGTCAGAACGGTCTTCCCGTCCTCGAAGTTCCCCGAACGAGTGACGCCGAACCGCTCGCGGAACAGGTCGGTGTCGAGATCGCCATCGATCGCCTCGTCGACCGCCTCGGGCGTCCAGACGAAGAACGCTCCCTCCTCGCGCTCGCCGGTCTCGGGGTCCTCGCTCTGTGCGTCGAGCGTCGAGAAGAAGCCCCCTTCCTCGTGCTGCATCTCCCGCTCGACGAACGCGAACGTCTCGCGGGCCACCTCGGCGTAGCGCTCCTCGCCGGTGACCTGGTAGCCCGCGAGGTAGGCGGGCGCGAGCGTCGCCTGGTCGTAGAGCATCTTCTCGAAGTGCGGGACCGTCCACGAGCGGTCGGTCGCATAGCGGTGAAAGCCGCCGCCGAGGTGGTCGTACATCCCCCCGTCGGCCATCGCCGTCAGCGTCTCCTCGACGACCTCGCGGTACTCCTCGCGGTCGGTGCGGTCGTGCGCCCGGAGGAGGAGGTGGAGCCGGCCGGGGTTGGGGAACTTCGGGCCCGAGCTCCCGAAGCCGCCGTACTCGCGGTCGGTGGCCCGGAGTGCCGAGCTCGCCGCGGAGTCGAGGAACTCGGCGTCCGGCGGTTCGCATGGCTCGTCGCCGTCGCCGTCGGCGGGCGTCGGCGTCCCCTCGAGTTCGTCCTCGGCGGCGGCGGTCCACTGGTCGGCGCGGTTCTCCATCTCCTGGCGCTGCTCGGGGTCGTTCCAGGAGTCCGCCACCCGTCCGCAGAGCTCCAGGAAGCCCGGCATTCCCTGCTTCGGATCGCGCGGGAAGTACGTCCCGACGTAGAACGGCCGGCCATCGGGGGTGAGGAAGGCCGAGAGCGGCCACCCGCCCCGTCCGGTGACGAGCTGGCAGACCGTCATGTACACCGAGTCGACGTCCGGGCGCTCCTCGCGGTCGACCTTGATCGGGACGAAGTGCTCGTTGAGGAGTTCGGCGACTTCCTCGTCCGCGAACGACTCCTCCTCCATGACGTGACACCAGTGACACGCCGAGTAGCCGATCGAGAGGAAGATCGGCCGGTCGGTCTCCCGGGCCGCCTCCAGGGCGGCCTCGTCCCAGGGCTGCCAGTTGACGGGGTTGTCGGCGTGCTGGCGGAGGTACGGGGAGGCCTCCTCGTCGAGCCGGTTCCGGTCGAGGACGCTCATAGTGTCGGTGTGGGTCCGATCGCGTATAAGCCCGGTCACCCTCTGCCCAACGAGAGGAGTTAAGCGCCCGGCCTCGCCACCCCTGTAGCAGACCGGGGGCGGCACGGCCGCCACGGAGGAACACCATACCGATGACCGAGACACCACGACTCGACGCCTATCACTTCTACGAGGCGGAGTGGGAGGACTACGACGACCTGCGGGCGGCGTTCGACTGGGAGGTACCGGACCGGCTCAACATCGCGGCGTACGTCTGCGACCGGTGGGCCGACGAGCGGGGTCGCGTGGCGCTGTTCTACGAGGACGACGAGGGCCACACCGAGACGTACACGTTCTGGCAGCTCCGGAACGCCGCGAACCGGCTCGCGAACCGGCTCGCCGATGCCGGGATCGAGCGGGGCGACCGGATCGGCGTGAACGCGCCCCAGCGCCCGGAGACGGTCGTCGCCCACCTCGCGGCGTGGAAGCTCGGGGCCACCTCTATCCCGCTTTCGACGCTGTTCGGGCCGGACGGCCTGCGATACCGGCTCGACGACGCCTCGGCGGTCGCGGCCGTCGTCGACGGCTCGAACCTCGAGGCGTTCCGCGAGGCCAGGGCCGACCTCACGGAACTGCACACCGTGTTCACGCTGGACGCCGACCCCGAATCCGACGAGACGGACTTCAACGAGGCGCTCTCCGGGTCGAGCCGCGAGTTCGACACCGTCGACACCGGGTCCGAGGAGGAGTCGTTGCTCATCTACACCTCCGGGACGACCGGCGATCCGAAGGGGGTGCGCCACGTCCACCGGGTGCTCCTGGGCCACCTGCCCCTGTTCCTCACGACGTTCGGGAACATGGAACTCACCGAACGGGACACCTTCTGGACGCCGAGCGAGTGGGCGTGGATCGCCTCGCTGTTCGACGTCGTCTTCCCGGCGCTTTACTACGGCCGACCGGTGCTTGCCTACCGCGGGGGACAGTTCGATCCCGAGACCGCGTTCGAACTGATCGAGCGATACGGCGTGACGAACTACTTCGCCCCGCCGACCGCGCTCCGGATGATGCAGCAGGTCGAGGACCCCGGCCGGTTCGACGTCGAGTCGATGCGGACCATCGCCTCCGGTGGGGAGTCACTCGGGCAGAGCATCACGGAGTGGGCCGACGAGGTCTTCGCTGGCGCGGCCGTCCACGAGGGGTACGGCCAGACCGAGGCGAACATGCTCGTGGGGGACTGCACCGAACTGTTCGAGTCCCGCGAGGGGAAGATCGGCCTCGCCGGCCCGGGCCACGAGGTGTCGATCGTCGACCCGGACACCGCGGAGGCGACCGTCCCGCGCGGGGAGACCGGCGAGATAGCCGTCCGCTACGAGGGGGACCCCGTCTGCTTTACCGAGTACTGGAACCAGCCGGAGAAGACCGACGCGAAGGTCCGCAACGGCTGGCTGCTGACCGAGGACCTCGGCCGGATGGACGAGGACGGCTACGTCGAGTTCGTCGGGCGGACGGACGACGTCATCATCTCCGCGGGCTACCGCATCGGCCCCGAGGAGGTCGAGGACTCGCTGGCCTCGCATCCGGCGGTCGCCGACGCCGCCGTCATCGGCGTCCCCGACGACGAGCGGGGGGAGGTCCCCAAGGCGTTCGTCGTCCTCGCGACGGGCCACGGCCCCGGCGAGGAGCTGGTCGAGACGCTCCAGTCACACGTCAAGGACCGCCTGGCGAAGTACGAGTACCCGCGCGAGATCGAGTTCGTCGAGGCGATGCCGACGACGACGACCGGGAAGGTCCGACGGGCCGACCTCCGCGAACGCGAGGGGGTGGAGTAGGCGGCGTCGAGGGCGCCGGAGCCGGGAGCGCCAGGGCCCCGGACGCGGGCAAGAACTATCTACGGTGGCCGTCCACGGGGAGGAACGGTACCGCCCACCATGACAGACGAACTCTCCATCGGCGTGGTGCTGCTCACCGAACACCCGACGGACGGCTCGGCGATCCGCGACCGCGACGAGATCGCGGAGACCGCGCGACTCGCCGAATCGCTCGGCTTCGACTCGCTCTGGGTCGGCGAACACCACTTCACCGATCGGATCTACTTCGACAACCTCGGCATCCTCTCGTATCTCGCCGCGGTCACCGACTCGATCCGCCTCGGGACGTCGATCTGTCTCGTCCCGCTCCACAACCCGGCGATGCTCGCCGAGCGGACCGCCACCCTCGACGTGCTCAGCGACGGGCGGTTCACGTTCGGCGTCGCCGCGGGCTACCGCGAGGCGGAGTTCGAGGTTGCCGGGGTCGACCACTCGCGGCGGGGTGACCGACTGGACGAGGCCTTCGACGTCGTCGAGGCGCTCTGGGAGCGCGACGGGGTCGACTACGAGGGCGAGGAGTTCCGGTTCGAGGACGTCTCCGTCAACCCCAAGCCGGTCCAAGAGGGCGGCCCCCCGGTATGGGTCGGCGGGACGGGCCCCCGACCGGTTCGGCGGGCCGCGTCGCGGGGTGACGCCTGGTTCGTCGACCCCCGGGTCTCGGTGCCGAAGCTCGAGCGGCCCGCGGACTACTACGACGAACGGCTCGAAGCGCACGGTCGGGAGCCGGAGGAGCGACCGATCTGGCGGGAGGTGTTCGTCGCCGAGACGACCGAGGAAGCGATCGAGACGGCACGTCCGTATCTGATCGAGAAGTACGACACGTACCTCTCCTGGGGCGCCGAAGAGGGGGTGGGCGGGGACAGCGTCGACGCGGTGTTCGAGGACCTCGCGAGCGACCGGTTCATCCTGGGCTCGCCCGAGGCGGTCGTCGAGGGGATCGAGCGGTACCGCCGGGAGTTCGGGATGGACCACCTCGTCCTGCGCTCGCGGTGGCCGGGGATGCCCGCCGAGACGGAGCGGGGTTCGCTCCGGCTGTTCGCCGAGGAGGTGATGCCGCGCTTCGAGTGAGTAACAGGTCGGGATAGAGCCCGGAAGCGGGACCGCGGGCGACCGACCGGGCCGTCGGGAGTCCCGACCGCCTATCCGCCGTCGGTGAGCCGTTCGCGGTGCTCCTCGAGCAGCCGTTCGGCGTGCTCGCGGTTGTTGGCGACCTGCCAGCGCACCTTCGGGGCGTCGCGGTAGGCCAGCGCCTCCTTGAGGTCGTCCCGGAGCGGACCGGCGTCGATGGCGATCACCCCGCCGTCGTCGTCACCGAGCTCGTACACGCCGTAGCGGTCGGGGAGTCGCCCGACCGTCGAGCGTTCGAGCGGCTCCCAGCGCTTCGAGAGCGGCATCTCACCCCTCCTCCGTGCCGCTGGCCGTCGCGTCGTCGACCGCCTCGCCCTCCCCGTCGTCGGGCGCGACGATCTCGTATGACGCCTCGCCGAGCTCGTCCTCGACGAAGACGAAGACGCGACCCATCGCCGTCTCGGGATCGGCCCGTACCTCGACGCGGTAGCCGTGGTTCGTCGCCTCGACGCCGGGGAAGAGGCTCTCGGTCTCCCCCCGGTCGACGAGGACCCGACCGACCCCCGAGTCCCGGATGATCTCGTCGTGAGTCTTCCGGTCGTTGACGTACACCATCACGCCCTCGGTCTCCGTGGGGTCGGTGACGAGCACGTGGACGTCCTTCCCGGGGCCGGAGGTGACCGAACCCTCCGCCTTCCGGGGGACGCCGTGGTAGAACACCGACCGTCCGTCGGAGTAGTCGACCCGGACCCCGTCGGGGTCGAGTTCGACCGGGATGGAGTCCGGGGCGACGTCGTTCCGGAGGTTCTCGCTCATGCGGGTCGGTTGCGTCCGTGCGGGCAAAAGCACCCCGCTCGGCCAGGAGGACGACCGATCGCCACCGCTATGTAGCGCCCTGTCACAGGACCATCCGATGCACGGCCGCGCAACGGCGCCCGCCGCAGGAACGGTCCTGAACGCGCTCGCCACCGGCTTCGGGAGCGCCTTCGCCATCGACGCACACACGACGGCGACGGTCGAACTCGACGGCTCCGGGACCGTGACCGGCGAGGTAGCCGGTGATCCCGACGCCGACACGCGGCTCGTAGAGCGCTGTGTCGAACTCGCACTCGACGCGTACGGGCCGGGCGAGCGGGACGGGCCGACGGGTGGACGCGTCCGGACCGAGAGCGAGGTGCCGATGGCCGCCGGGCTCAAATCATCCTCGGCGGCGGCGAACGCGACGGTGCTCGCGACGCTCGACGCGCTCGGGGGGACGGTGGCCGACGATCCGGCCGGGCCCACCGACGCGGACGAGGTCCGCGGTGAGGAGTCGACCGTGGAACGGATCGACGCCTGCCGGCTCGGCGTCCGCGCGGCCCGCGACGCCGGCGTGACGGTCACCGGAGCGTTCGACGACGCCTCCGCGTCGATGCTCGGCGGCGTCACCGTCACGGACAACTCGGACGACGAACTGCTCGCACGCGAGGCGGCCGACTGGGACGTCCTCGTCTGGACGCCCGACGAGCGGGCCTACACCGCGGATGCGGACGTCTCGCGCTGTGAGCGCGTCGCGCTCGTGGCGGACATGGTCCGGGACGCGGCGCTCGACGGGGACTACGGGCGAGCGATGACGGTCAACGGCTTCGCGTTCTGTGCGGCGCTGGGGTTCCCGGCCGAACCCATCGTGGAGGCGCTGCCCGACGCGGCGGGCGCATCGCTCTCGGGTACCGGCCCGTCGTTCACGGCCGTCGGGTCGCGGGCGGCGCTGGAGCGGGTGCGGGACGACTGGAGCGAACGGGATGGACACACATGGCTGACGACGACACACAACGAGGGAGCACGGACGGTATGAGCGAGGAGCCGGTGGCGACGGGCGTCGAGGAGATGAGCCTCGACGAACTTCGCGAGGAGATCAGGACCATCGACCGCGAGATCGTCGAACTCATCGCCCAGCGGACCTACGTCGCCGAGACCATCGCAGCGGTCAAGCGCGAGCAGGGACTGCCGACCACCGACGAACAGCAGGAGCAGGCGGTGATGGACCGCGCGGGGGAGAACGCACGACGGTTCGACGTGGACGACAACCTCGTGAAGGCCGTCTTCCGGCTGCTCATCGAGCTGAACAAGGTCGAACAAAGAGAGAGTCGGTAGCCGAGAGAACGGCAGGTACGGGGCTTCTAGTCGCGTATTAGGGATTTGTTTATCGACTCTTGACGCTGCCTTGCGAATATTGGACTCGATTAGAAGTCGAAAGATTCGACCCCGTTTTTGACCCCTGAACTGGTGACGCGCCCGGTGGGTTGTTCCCTACCAAACAGGCGGTATCACCTCCCGTACCGTCCGAAGGGATTTACGTCAGTCAGTCCTATTCGAATTTATGGGAAGCTATGCGACTCCGCCGGACTGGGCAGACTCCGGCGACGAAGCTGACGGCGCGGCGGACAAACTCGGAGACGTTCTCTCGGGGCGGCTGGCGGACGTCGATATCGACTCCGTCGAAGCGGTTCGGGACGTGCGCGAGCGCCTATGAAGGTTCTGGTCGATACGAACGTTTTCGTCGCCAGTTTGACCCACGAGCCTGCCCAAGGAGACGTTGCGACAGAGTTTCTGAATCAGGATCACGACTTCTGCACGTCCATCCTGATACGGTCGCGCGTACCTATTTTCAGTAGTCTTCGGGAACATCGGCGTGTCAAGACCTATTCGACGGAATTCCGACCCGTGAAGCGGTAACTAATTCCGCACGACCGTATGAATCTCATGGAAATTCGGTCGGTGGTGACGAAAAAAAACATGTCGAACAGGATAGAGTCGAGAACGTACTCTCCGACATTTACAGGCAAGTAGATATCTATGCACCGGAAATCAGTGACCAGATTTCCGCGTACAGTCTCCAACAGGACACGCTGCTGTACACGCTCGATTGCGTCCTCCTCGCTCCGGCCGACGACCTCGACGCCACGCTCGCTACGTTCGACGGCGAGCTACTCGATAACAGAGCCGTCGAACCGAGCGACCTTATCGCGTAGAATTACGGCTGTGTTTTAACCAGAAAGATGACAGGTGTGCATGCTCGTCAAGTTTGGGACGATCGATCGGTAGTTCGGTTCTCCACTCTGTATGGTGGATTTCATCGAGTTGAACAAAGTTGAGCAACGTGAAAGCAGGTGGCTGAATTCGACTGTCTCAGACCTTCTATTGTTGGTCGGGTGGCTGATTCTTCTTCCGGCGGTTGCTCTTTCGTTCCTCACTCGGTGACAGATGACGCGGTTGGAAGGACACCTTGGGTACTGAATTGGGCGTGACATTGCAGCGACTGGCGAAATATTCGCGGGCATCAATCCAGGAGCCCGTCTATTGGCGAGGATCGCGACACAGTCGATGCGTCATCGTTGATTTCAAATCGTATTACTGAATGTCATTCGTGCAATTAGTGGCGTTGATTAGCCAGGAAGACGGTATCCTAGCCCACGTCCGAGGACGGTCAGGGTCTTGAAGACCCAATGCGGGGGGCTGACTGCGTAAATGTCCTCTTCGTGTTCTGTCGTTAGCATCGCTAACAACACGATATCTTTGAAGCCCTCTGGAGGCAATGACACCCCTCGCTCCGTGACGAGCTGGTGGAACCTCCGAAAGAACTCCTCGTGCTGTAGCGCGGGCTGGTGGACATTGATGAGCTCGACGGGGGTCTTATTCCTGAACGTATGCGGCGTCCCTGGCGGGACGGTGTGTTCCTCACCAGCTGAGACGTCCATCCACTCCCCGTCCACGTACACTTCCAACACACCTGAAACCACTTCGTAGCGCTCTTCGGCGTGTGGATGGGTGTGAACGAATGGGCCGTCCTCGGGGACGGTTTCGATCTCAAATCGCATTTCCAACAGTTCGCCGTCCGTGTCCGCCGTTGAACGTGTGATCTCCCAGTAGCCAGGGAAACCGCCCCAGTCGAGGATACGTTCCTGTTTGCCGTTATGTGCTGTCGCCATCGAGTTGTCCCCGTCAACACCCTCGCTGTTCGGCATTGATTTCCTTGTCATGGTTCGTTGTCACCTCCTGTAGCGTCCATTCCACCGCTCGATATCGTCCTGGGCACTCCACGTGATAGACGCCATTTGCTGGATTCTGGCCCGAGACGAGCAGCTAATGCTATCGTCAGAATCGGACTTATTTGTTAGGAGAATAATATTTCTCTGAAAGAACGAGACGTGTCCGAATCACGAAACAACGGTGTCAGTCCGTGGTTCTCGGTCGAACTCGACAATATTCATCTCGTCGTCCAACGTGAGAGTGAACGCCGCCGTCTCGACCTCGATACGAAGTGATACGCGGAGAGGCTCCGTTAGAACGTCAGTCTCAACGTTGTTCTGAAGCAGTTGGATAGCCTCGTCGACCGTCGGCGAGTCGATGTCTAGCTCGGGATTGCCTGTCAGTTCGGTCGCCAGGACGAGACCAGTCGCAAACATCTCGACCGGTAACCGTTTGGCGAACCCACAGGTACCGCACGTCATGTCTGCCCAAACCGGAAACGGAGTTCCACAGGTGTCGCAGGGCTGACCCTCGCTTTGGTGCGCGTCACAGACCGTCACCGACGACGAGACCTGCCCTGCACACTCACGACAGATGCCGTACATCAGATAGGTGATATCCAGCGCACACCGATACAGTCCGGCTGCGAGTGCTTGCTCAGAGTCTCGAGTCGTCAGACCTGCTGCTGGATAGCTCGTGAGGAAGAGCGTCCCAGCCGGCGCCTGGTCACCGAACAATCCGTAGCACTCAGTACACCTGACTCGGAGCCATTGATCCTCGTAGGTGACCGCAACAGCTGCCCCGCATAACGGGCAGCTCTCATCGATCTCCTGGGAGAACTCAAGGCTTCCTGCTCCGGAAACGGCTATCACCGTTCTAGCGATCTGCTTACCCGCACTGCTCAACCGGTATCCGTCGTCAGTTCGCCGGACGAAATGGGGAGAGAGTTTCGAAAGGTGGTAGTTGAACTTCCCGTTATCGTCGATATCAATCTCGGTTTGTAACTCGGAGTACGACACCGTCTCGACGGCATCAGAGCCGTCGTCGTATTCGTAGGCGGCCCCTGCCCGCCAGAGCACGCGGATGATGTCTAGCCGTATTTCGTTCCCCAAAGTGGCGAAGGCCTCGTCTGGGGAAAGCCGGTCAAGTTCGAGATCGGGAGTGAATCTGGTCTGTGCCATGCTACCTATACTCGGCTCAAATTTATAAAACGCACCTCCAGACAGCCCGTGGGAGACTGAGAAAATTGTAAAGTGCGCGCCGTGTTTCTACCACCATATCAGCAAAGTCTCTCCAACTAGACGATTTCAACACGACTTTATCACTGGTGGTGCGCGTTCATTTATATATGGGTCTCTCTAAGCGTCTAAATCGCTTGTTTTCGATGCCTTGAATATTCCAGAATTAGTTCATTACACCAGATTGCATCATGGATTTCAGCTACCTGAACAAGGCGGAGCAGCGGGAGAGTCGGTGAACTACCCCACCCTATCGCTCGCCTGACGGCTCGCGCTTGAGGGTGGGGCTTCCTGCTTCGATGACGCGCTTTGCAGGGACCGAATGGGTCCCCGTAGGGAGCGCAGTCTCCACAGGCGTTGCTTCGGAGCGTCCCTCTCCTAGCTGCTTGATCCCGCGAGAAAGAATGTTCCACGCCGCGTTCCAATCCCGATCAGCCGTGAACCCGCAGGACGGACAGGAATGGTCACGGACCCACAGCGGTTTGGCCGTCTCGACGCCGCAGGCCGCGCACTCCTTGGTCGTCCCCCGCGGGTTCACGGCGACAAAATGCGTTCCTTCGCGTTCGCACTTGTATTCCAGTAGCGAGAGGAACGTTCGCCACGCGGCAGAGGCGGTATTGCGACTGTTCGATGGCGATTCCATCATCCCCTTCACGTCCAGGTCTTCGACCGCCACAAGGTCGTACTCGGTGGCGTAGTAGTTCGAGAGTTTGTGCAAGAAGTCCCGGCGTTTCCGCCGGAGGTCCGCGTGGCGTTCGGCCACTACACGGCGCCGTTCCTTCCAGTTATTCGACCCGTGTTCCTTCCGCGAGAGGTTCCGTTGCTCCCGTTCCAAGCGTTCGCGCTCGTCCGAGAGGTCGAGTGACCCGACCGCCGTGCCGTCGGTATCGTGGGCATATTTGAGGATGCCCACGTCGATCCCGACGCACCGTTCGGAGTTCTCGGGTGGCTCAGGAGGCTGGCAGTCTATCTGGATACCGAACGTGGCGAACCACTCGCCCGTCGGTTCCTTCTCGACCGTAACCTGCTTGAGCGTCGCGTCGTCGGGGATGGCGCGGTGGAGCCGAATCGGTATATCCGCGAGTTTCGAGAGCGACAGCACGGTCCGACCGCCCTTCTTGTCGAGCTTGAAGCCGGACTGGCTGTAGGTGAAACTGCGGAACTCCCGTGGCGGTTTCCACTTGAGTTGGCCGACGTCGTAGCCGTTCTCTTTGAGTTCCCGAAGCGACTTGAGGTTCTGCTCGATTCGCATGACGGTGGTTTGCAGAACGGTCGAGTAGACATCCGAGAGGCCGTCCCACCACTCTTTCAGGGACGGAAGTTCGTCCCGGACGGACCGAACACGCTGGTTGAGCGTGCCCGCGTCCTGGGGGATCTGACCGAAGCGGTAGAGCGCATGGTTGTAGAGTTGCCTACAGGTGTCTCGGTGGCGGTCCAACGTCTCTCGGTGGGCGTCGGACGGGCCGAGACGGTATTTGTAGGCGTAATACACGGTCTACTCGCGTTCTTCGATAAGTTCGTCCAACTGGTCGCGGATGAACGAGGAGAGATTCAAGTGGTGTTCCTGAATCCACTCCTCCTGGTCCTCGCGGATGGTGATCGTCTTGCGTTTCACCGTATGCACACCATACACGTAATGTGTATGGTTCCTTCGATAAGTGTGGGCCTGTGGGCCGGCAATCGAGGGTGTTTGCACAAGTGTTCGGCGTTAACGAGACGCACGCGTCCCGTTCGCGCACGAGAGCTTTGCTCTCGTGAACGCTGTATCCCCTCCCTACTCCCTCGGCCTTCGGCCTCGCTCGTTGAGGAAGGGGGCTTAGCGCCGAGATTCAGCTAATGCTTTAGAGCGGATTTCGACTGTGTCGTCGACGCCGTCGGCATCCGAATCAGAACCTCCCGGCCCACGGATGGTAGATTTGTGCTCCGGCTGTTGTTGTAGTTTGCTGCGATGGCCTGTGCAGTCACCCACGCTTCGAGTTCGACTTCTCCGGAAAGCAGTCCCGAGTTCGCGGAGAGTGTCGGGCTTAGTTTGTACACGGTGGGGTCGCCAGTCGGTGATGGGCCAGTGTACTCACCAATACCGCAGAACGGTGCTGCTGGTGATGCCCCCACGTTAGTCGTCGCGCTCGCGAGTCCGTCGAGACAGCCACTGATCGCACCGAAGGGCCGACAACCGTCCGTATCAGTACGTCCAGAGGCGGTCGATACGGGACTCGATCTCGGGGTGTTCGTCCCGGAGCACGTCGACGTCGGTCTCGCCGCCGACGTTGATGACGTGGACCTCCCCACGCCGACCGGGGTAGACGTCCTGGAAGTCGTAGACGGCGCCGACGACGTCGATCCCGTCCGGGACCTCCTCCCGCTCCAGGAGGAACTCGACCTGCCTGTCGACGTTGTACTCGACGAGCCGGTTCACCGACTCCGTCCGGTCCGCGTCGGAGGGGAGCGCCACGACGCCCGACTCCAGTCGGGGTTTCAGCAGATCGATACAGTGCTCGATGCCCGGGGGTTCGGCGCCCCCGTCCCTCAGGTGGTCGTACGTCGCCGTGACGGCACCACACCCCGTGTGACCCACGACGACGACGAGCTCGGTCCCGGTGTGTTCGAGCGGGAAGAGGACGTCGCCCGAGACGACCTCGCCCGTGTCGGTCCGCTGGACGACGCGGTTGCCGATATTGGCGCAGGTGAACACGCGGCCGGGCTCGTCGTTCCCCCACATGTGGTCCTGGAGGACCCGCGAGTCGGAACAGCAGACGGTGACGGCTCCCGGGCGCTGTGAGTCCTGGACACCGTCGAACCGGGACGCGAACTCGCTCGCGTGGTCGGCGTTGCCCCGCAGCAGGTCGACGAACGTCTGGTTCATGCCCGACGGGGGGGTTCCAGTTCGAACGGGTTCGGTCTTTCTACTGCGATCGATGGCTCGAGTCCGACGAGTCGGAACCCGGACCCGCGGGACGAGAACGAACTGTGCAGGACCGTATCAGGAGTGCCGATCCGGTCAGTCGGTCGTGCTCCGGTAGGCCTCGGCGAGGCCGTCGAGAGCCTCGTGGTGCCGTGTGGTGTGGGGCGCGGTCAGCGGCGAGACGCTCACCCGTCCCTCGACGACGGTGCGCCGGTCGGTGCCGTCGGGGTCGGCGAGCTCACCGGTCGCCATCCGATCCCAGATACGGTCGACGATGCGGATCCCGCCGTCGTCGTCGTCCTCGGCGTCCATGTCGTAGACGTGAGACGGGCGGGTGGTCTCCATCTCCGCACCCCCTTCCTCGGGTGGAAGCGGGGCGTTGACGTTGAGGTAGTCGGCGTCCTCGAACACCCCGGCGCCGAACGCGTGGTCGGCGAGGTACCGTGCCGCTCGGGCGGCCTCGGCGTAGTCCTCCACGTCGGGGTCGAACCCCTCGTAGGCGACGTCGGTCCCGGGGAAGTAGAGCGAGACGGCGATCGACGGCAGCCCGAGGAAGGCCGCCTCGACGGCCGCCGAGACGGTGCCCGAGCGCCCGAGCACGTAGTGGCCGAGGTTCGCCCCGCGGTTACAGCCCGCCACCACGAGGTCGGGGTCGAGCGAGAGCGCCCCGACACCGGCGATGACACAGTCGGTGGGCGTGCCGTCGACGACGTATCCGAGGTCGTGCTCCTCGACGGTCACCCGTTGGGAGAGCTGCCGACCGACGGCGCTCTGGTCCTCGCGCGGGGCGACGACCGTCACGTCGGCGAGCGTCGAGAGGGACTCGTGGAGCGCACGGATGCCGGTGGCCGAGATCCCGTCGTCGTTCGTGAGGAGGACGTCCATGCCAGTCACCTGCGGACGGACGGCGCAAAAGCCCACCGGGGCGCCGTTCGATGACTCACCGGCTGCACCGTCGTCAACCGTTTTAACCGGGTCCAGTCTACCTTCGGGCGGATGGAGGGTAGGGACGAGCTGTCGGGGGCGGTGTACCGTGAGGTGTTCGATGGCGTCGACGACGGGCTCGTGCTCCTGGATCCGGACACCGGCCGGATCGCCGACGCGAACGGTGCCCTCGCCGGGATGACGGGGGTTCCGCGGGACTCGCTCGTCGGCCGTCGGCTGGCCTCGGTCACCAGCAACGACAGCCGCGCGGCGGTGGCGTACGCCGTCGCGATGGTCGAGCGGGCGGCCGCGGGCGAGCCACAGTCCTTCGAGTGGACGGACCGCGACGCCACGGGCGCGGAGATCGAACTCGAAGTCACGTTTTCGCCCGTGACCGTCGGGGTCAACCGGTTCGTGCTCGGGGTCCTCCGGGACGTCACCGCCGAACGGGAGCGCGAGCGGGCGCTCCGCCGCCGGAAGGAGCGCCTCGAGGAGTTCACGGGCGTCGTCTCCCACGACCTCCGCGGCCCGCTCAACGTCATCGAGGGGGAGCTCCGCCGGTACCACGAGACCGGGGCTGCGGAACACCTGGACGCCGTCGAGGCCGCCACGGGCCACCTCGACCGGGTGGTTACCGACCTGCTCGACCTCGCCAGGGACGGCCGGACCATCGGCGAGACCGAAGCGACTGCCCTGGAGACGGTTGCCCGTCGCGCCTGGGCGCTCGTCGACGACCGCGGCGCGACTCTCGACGTGTCGACCGACCTCACGGTCCGGGCCGACACCGGACGGCTCACGCGGGCGCTCGAGAACCTGTTCCGGAACAGTGTGGAACACGGTTCCACGGGCAATCTGGCGGAGTCCGGTGACTCCGTCGAACGTGGTTCGACGATCCCTCGTTCGCGGGCTCACGAGGACAGCGTCGGGCACGGCTCGACGACGGATCGACCGACGGCGGAGAGTCTCGAGGTCCGGGTCGGGTCGCTTCGGGACGGAAGGGGGTTTTTCGTCGACGACGACGGGGCGGGTATCCCGCCGTCTACGCGCGAGCGGGCGTTCGACCCCGGGTTCAGTACCGCGGCCGACGGGACCGGTCTCGGCCTGGCCATCGTCCACCGAATCTTCGAGGCCCACGGCTGGTCGGTCGAGGTCTGCGAGAGCGAGAGAGGCGGGGCCCGGTTCGAGGTCCATGGGGTGGCGACCGGTGTGAGGGCCGACCAGTAGGACGGCCCACGACCGCTTCCGGTTCTTCGCACGACACGACCTTGACCGGCGGGGATCCCTATCGAGCGGTCGCGACCCGGTCGACGACCGTCTCCGCGTCGACGACGAGGTTGTACGCGGACTCGTCGTCGTTCCAGAGAACCAGGACGTTCTGGAGGGCGAGCAGGTCCCCGTAGCCCGCCTCCCGGAGGTCGTCGTTCAGCGCCGAGCCGCGCGTGAGCACCGCGTAGTGGTCGGTCGACTCCGAGCCGTCGCTCACCCGGTAGAGCGGGTTCTTCTCGGGGTCCCCGCTCAGGTCGTGGCTCAGCTTCAGCGCCACGAGGTCGACCCGCTTGGTGACGTGCCGCTCCGAGTCGGCCAGCTTCGCGTACCGGTCCGGATCCGGGGTGAACTCGATGGCGCGTGCCCCGTCGGCCCGCACCGTGGCGCAGGTGTACTGGACGTCGACGTTGACGAACTCGCCGTCGGCCGCCGCGGCCTCGTCGAGCCGCCGCTGGAAGCCCGGTACCTCGAGGTCGGGCTGGATCGCGAACGTCCACCCCCGATCGGTGGGACGCTCGCCGGGCCACAGCCGGAGGGTCGGGGCGTAGGTGTCGTACGGGCCGTCGTCGACGAGCGCCCGCTCGACCTCGCGGAGCCCCGTCGCTGTCTCCAGGTCCGCGGGCGCGAGCAGGAGACACGCTCCGTCCCCGGCCAGCGACTCGCAGTAGCGACGGGCCACCGCGACCGGGTCGGCCAGTTCGGATAGGACGTTCCCGAACAGGACGAGGTCGTACTCCCCCTCGGGCTCGAACGCCTCGGCAGTCTCGCGGTGGACCGACGTCCGGAACGAGGGGCGCGAGCCGTCGAGCATCGCCTCGAAGACGTCCGCGGCGGCGCTCGGCTCGATCGCGTGGTACTCCACCAGCGAGTCCGCGGGGAGCAGGTCGTGGACGCCGAGCGCCGGACCGCCGACGCCCGCGCCGACGTCGAGCATCCGCAGTCTGCGCGGGAGGAGTCCGTCGGACGCGAGGTCCGACAGCGGGTACTGCACCGCCGCGTAGTAGTCGGGGAGGTGGTAGACCGCGTAGGCGTGGGCGGTCTCGCGGTCGTACTCGACCGACCGATCCCGGAAGTAGTCTTCCTTCAGCCGTCGGATCCGGTCGCGGAGCGCGTCGCCGCTCTCGCTCGCGTACCAGTCCGGACCGTAGGCCTCGGCGAGCACGTCTTCCAGCCGGTTCGAGTAGTCGTGCGGGAACGACTCGACGCCGTCGAACGCGACGTCGGCAGGCCCCTCCTCGACGGGGACGAACGTCCCGTCCTCCCGCTCGCGCATCCCGAGGCCGAACGCGGCCTCGCGGAGCACCCCCCGCACGACGGCGGGGTGTGGCTGCCCGGAGACGTACTCGTGTATCTCCTCGGGGTCGACCGGGCGGACGTTCCGGAGGTAGCGGGCGACGTCCAGTATCTCCTGGCGGTCGGTCAGGGCTCTTCACCTCCCTCTGTACCCACCGCACCGCCGGCAGCCTCGCGGTAGAGCCGCTCGAACCCCTCGGCGTCGGCCTCGGCGATGCGGCGTGCGGCCTCGGCCACGTCCGCCGCGCCGGGGAAGGCGTCCTGTATCTCGGCGTACACCGACGGCTCGTTGCCGGTCACCCGGCCGGTGACGGCCTCTAGATCCGCGGAAACGGGCGTGTGGAACCGCTCGGGGACGTCCTCGGCGGCGAGCGCGTAGGCGAGTATCGCCGCGTGCGCTCGCGCCTGGACGGTCCGCATCGCCTCGTCGTGCTCCTCCGGGCTGGTCTCGAACAGGTCGTTTCCCCGGTCGGCGAGCGTCTCCCGAACCGTCTCGAGCGCCGGCCCGTCCGCACCGACGACGACCGCAAGGTTCCCCGGTTCGCTCGACGGGGCGAAAAGGGGATGGAGGCTGGCCCGCTCGCAGTCCGGCGCGTGCTCGGCCATCGCCCGGACGGGACCGACCATCACCCCCGAAACGTCGAGGATCGCTCGCTCGGCCCGCACGGCGTGTTCGGCGATTGCGGTCTCGGTCGTGGATATGGGGACGGCGACACAGACGAGGTCGAACCGCTCGTCGCCCGCGAGGTCGGCCGTCCGGGTACCGTCGAGTTCCGCCGCTGCCGAGGCCGCAGCCTCCGGGTTGCGGTCGGCGAACGCCACGCCCCAGTCGGTGCCGTCGGCGAGACACCGACCGAGCCATCGGCCCATCGTCCCCGCGCCGACCACCAGTGCGTCCATCGGATGCCGGTAGCCGGTCCCGGCGCAAAAAGAGACGGGTTCTCAGACGACCAGCTCCCGCCCGTAACTCGTCAGGTTCTCGTAGCCACCCTCGCGGACCACGACGATGTCCTCGATGCGGATGCCCCCGTGTTCGGGGTCGTACAGTCCCGGTTCGATCGTGACGACCTGGCCCGCCTCGAGTTCGTTGTCGGCCGTGCTGATCCGCGGGTACTCGTGGATGTCGAGGCCGACGCCGTGGCCGGTCGAGTGGATGAACCCCGTCTCCGCCGACTCGTCGGCCCGGAGCGTCGGCCAGCCGGCCTCCTCGTAGACGTCACAGACCGCGTCGTGGACCTCGCTGCCCGAGACGCCCGCTTCGAGGACCTCGAACGCCGCCTCCATCGCCGCCTCGGTGAGATCGTACCACTCTCTCACTGTGTCGCTCGGCTCGCCCACGCAGAACGTGCGGGTCATGTCCGCGAAGTAGCCCGTCCCCTTGGAGTGGGGGAAGATGTCGACGATGATCGGCTCGTCCTCGTAGAGCGGCCCCGAGCCGCGGTCGTGTGGGTCGGCGGCCTGGGCGCCGCAGGCGACGATCGTCTCGGCGAGCGCACAGCCGTTGCGGATCAGCGACACCTCGATCTCCTCGGTGACTCGCTCGCTGGTCAGCACCTCGCCGTCGTGGTGGAGCACGCCGTCGACGTCCGGTTCGGCGTCGCGCAACAGCCGCTCGGCGGTCGCCATCGCCTTCTCGTTGGCCCGCTGTGACTCGCGCATCCAGTCGATCTCCGTCTCGGTCTTTATGGCGCGGATGCGCCCGATGGTGTTCTCGTGGTCGGGCGTCACCTCGACCCCACGCTCGCGGAGGCCGTCGGCGGCCCCCAGCGGGAACGCCGAGGGTGTCGCCACCGAATCGACGCCGTTAGACTCGAGGAACTCCGCGTAGAGCCGGTGTGTCCCCTCCGTCTTGCCGTGTTCGCGTATCTTCGCGCTCGCCTCGAAGTCGGCGGTCCGCTCGACGGTCTCCGCGCGGGCCTCCTTCCTGGCCCGCCCGTACTCCAGCCCGGAAACGAGGAGGTGGACGCCGCCGTCGTACAGCGTGAGGAAGTCGTCGGGCGCGTCGAACCCCGAGAGGTACCGCTGGTCGGCCTCGTCCGAGTCCGCGAGGACGAGGTAGCCGTCGACCCCGCGCTCCTCGAGGAGCGCGTCGAGCCGTGAGAGGTCCGGTTCCATGTCCGGCCGGTGGTCTGCCGCCGGTAAAGCGGTTCCGGGTGGGTGTCGCAGGTGTGCGTCGCCGTCCCCGTCGCGGGTCCGAAGCGCTTTGTCCGGCCCGCCGTCACACCCGCACATGGCCGCCGACCTCGCCGAGAAGACCGACCGATACGAACGACTGCTCGCGGAGGCGCTCGACGCCGCGACCGTCGCCGTCCCCGAGGGGACGCCGCTCAACGACGCCGCCGGCGACTGCGCGGAGATGGCCCGGTCGTACCTCGAGGACGGTCGACACTTCCGCGAACAGGACGACCCGGCGAACGCGCTCGCAGCGTTCTCCTACGGCCACGCGTGGCTCGACGCCGGCGCCCGAATCGGCCTGTTCGACGTCCCCGAGGAGGGCCACCTATTCACGCAGTGACTCCTCTGGACCCGGACACGGCGCGGTCGCTTTCGGGCGAGCGCGTACCGCCGAAGGTATGACCGTCGGCCGCGTCGGGTTGGTATGAGCGACGACGGGGACGAACCCGCCGGGGGGGTCGTCCGGATCACGGCCGAGACCGACTTCGAGGCCGCGCTCGAGATACGCCGCGAGGTGTTCATCGAGGAACAGGACGTCCCGGAGGAGCTCGAACTCGACGGGAAGGACGACGAGGCGACCCACGTCCTCGCCCGGTCGGACGGCGAACCCGTGGGAACCGCCCGGCTCAGGGACTACGGGGATGGGTTGGCGAAAGTCGAGCGGGTGGCGGTGCTCGAACCCCACCGGGGCGAGGGCTGGGGCGAGCGGATTATGGACGCCGTCGAGGCCCACGCCCGCGAGACCGGCTACGAGCGCGTGCACCTCGCCGCACAGGTCCCCGTCGTCGACTTCTACGAACGACTCGGCTACGAATGCGTGAGCGAGGTGTTCATGGACGCCGGCATCCCCCACCGGTCGATGGAGAAGCGGCTGTAGTCACTCGCGGGCCGCGAGCGCCGCGACGAGGCGATCCGCCAGGGCCAGCAGGGATTCCTCGATATCGTGGAATCCGGGCGCCCGTGAGTCGGATCCCAGGTAGTCGCTCGGGACGAACGCGGCTGTGGCCTCGGCCTCGCAGTCGGCGGCCACGACGAACGCCGCGGCAGCCTCCATCTCGACCGTCAGGACGCCCTCGGCGGCGTAGCGTTCGACCTCGGCGCGCGTCTCGCGGAACGGCGCGTCGGTGGTCCAGGTCGGTCCCGTCCGGACCGTCTCGCCCGCGTGGTCCAGGCGCTCGACGAGATCGTCGGTCAGATCGCCGGGTGGCGTCGCTGTCCGCGCGGCCGGGCGGTAGTGATACGAGGCGCCCTCGTCCCGGAGCGCCTCGGTCGCGACCAGCGTGTCGGTCGAATCGACGTCGGCGTCGAGCACGCCCGCGTAGCCACGGAGCACGAACGACTCGACGCCGCGGCCCGCGAGCGATTCGACGACCATCGCGGTCGCCGGCGCGCCGATACCGAACCCGCCGACGACGCCGACCCGGCCGTCCGTGTCCTCGAGGCGGTAGAGCCCGCCGTCGTCGAACGCCGACGGGAGTTCGCGGCCGGCGTACGTCTCGACGAGGTTCTCGAGCGGAGTGTCCTCGAAGCAGACGACCACGGATCGGGGGCCATCGGCGGTTTCCGGTCCCCGCTCGCGGGCGTACGCCGCCTCGCGTCCGGCGGAGCGGACCGGCTCGCTGTCGTACTTCTCCCCGTGGAGCGGCACGGGCATGAGGGCCGAACGTGCGGGAGGGACAAGTACGTGTGCCCCGCGCTCGGGAGGGGGCTTCCGACGAGAACGATCGACAGCAGGAGAGTGGTCGACAGCGGAGGGGCGGGGAGTCGGGCCGGTATCAGCCGAGGTGGTACCCGAGGACCGGGTACCGCTCGACGAGGGCCGTCCCGTCGACCTGGAGGCGCTCATAGTGATCACCTCGCCTATTCTCAGCGACGGTGTCAAAAGACGCCGGTCTAGAGGCTTCTATCAGGCTGTGGGCCTGTCCGGTGAACGTGCGGCCGAAGATGCGGGTCTCGAAGGTGTTCGTCTGGGTGGTCATGGTCTTGGTAGCTCTACATTCACGGATGGGTCGTCAGAGGGGATATATACGGCATCCCGTTCCCGGTTCCCGCTAAGGGAGAACCGGACGTCCCGGTAAACGCTTATCCGCCGGGGAGCGCGATTCGGTCACATGCACCACGTACGCTTCGTGGACCCGGCCGGCGACGTCCGCCGCGGGGAGTGGCCCGACACCGACCGCGACGAGATATCCGCCCACCCGACCCACGGCGCCCGAATCTCCCTCGACGACGAGACGTTCGACGCGGGCGAGGTGGAGATACTCCCCCCGTGCGAGCCGTCGAAGGTGGTCTGCGTCGGCCGGAACTACGCCGATCACGCCGCAGAGCGGGACGCGGACGTCCCCGACCGACCGCTACTGTTCCTCAAGCCGCCGTCGGCGGTTACCTCGCACGACGAGTCGCTGCCGCTGCTCCCGGGGAAGGCGCGCATCGACTACGAGGCCGAGATGGGCGTCGTCATCGGCGAGCGGGCGCGGAACGTCCCCGCCGACCGGGCCGAGGAGGTCGTCGCGGGGTTCACCTGTGTCAACGACGTCTCGAACCGGGACGACCAGGACGTAGAGCAGAACTGGGTCCGCGGGAAGGCGTTCGACGCCTCCTGTCCCCTCGGTCCGGTCATCGCCACCCCCGAAGAGGTCCCCCGCGACGCGACGGTCTCCTGTCGGCTCAACGGCCGCACCGTCCAGGAGGGCACCCGCGAACAGCTGATATTCACCGTCAGGGAGCTGATCGAGGAGATCACGGCGTACATGACCCTCGAACCGGGCGACGTGATCGCGACGGGGACCCCCGAGGGCGTGGGACCGCTCTCTGACGGCGACACCGTCGAGGTGTCCGTCGAGGGCGTCGGCACGCTCCGGAACACGGTCGACCTGGAGTAGCGTCCCGGGGGGTTTTCGGGCCTCGCAACCCCGAACGGGTATGGTCCTCCCGCTGAACCGTGCCGATGCGGTGGCGTACGGTGCCATCGGTCTCGCCGTCCTCGGGGGGCTGGCGCTATGGCCGCGGCTCCCCACGGAGATGGCGGTCCGCTTCGACGCTTCCAGTACCCCGGACGACTTCGTCTCCAAGCCCGTCGGGGTACTACTCACGCCCACTATCGGCATCGCCGCGATCCTTCTCGTCCGCCGAGGCGGCGAGCCGGGCGGCGGCCCCACCCACTCCGGCGTCGAGGACGCCCCCGTCGGGTTCGTCGGCGTCGCCGTCGCGTACGTCGGTGCCCCGCCCGTCGAACCCGCGCCGACGGGCGGTTCGGCGGTCGGCGGCTGTCACAACCCTTTTCGATGCGCTCTGACAACCCGGAGCATGGACGAGAACGACGTCCTCGACCTGCTCTCGTCGGTCGAGGACCCGGACCTCGAGGGGGACATCGTCTCGCTCGGGCTGGTGAACGACGTGACCGTCGGCGACGGAACGGTGTCGGTGGACCTCGCGCTGGGGGCGCCGTACTCCCCCACCGAGACGGGGATCGCCGAGAAGGTTCGCTCGCTCCTGGCCGGAGAGGGCGTCGAGGTGGACCTGTCGGCCAGCGTCGACCGCGGGCTCCCGCCCGAGGAGGACGTGCTCCCCGACGTGAAGAACCTGATCGCGGTCGCCTCGGGGAAGGGCGGGGTCGGCAAGTCGACGGTGGCGGTGAACCTCGCCGCCGGGCTCTCGCAGATGGGCGCGCGCGTGGGCCTGTTCGACGCGGACATCTACGGGCCGAACGTCCCGCGGATGCTCGCGGCCGACCAGGGACCGACCGCCACGGAGGACGAGCGGATGCGACCGCCGGTCGAGCACGGCATGAAGCTGATGAGCATGGCGTTCCTGGTGGGCCAGGACGACCCGGTCATCTGGCGGGGACCGATGGTCCACAAGGTGCTGACCCAGCTCTGGGAGGACGTCGAGTGGGGGTCGCTCGACTACATGGTGATCGACCTCCCCCCGGGGACCGGCGACACCCAGTTGACGATGCTCCAGTCGGTGCCCATCTCCGGGGCCGTCGTCGTCACGACGCCACAGGAGGTGGCCGTCGACGACGCCCGCAAGGGCCTCCGGATGTTCGGCAAGCACGACACGCCGGTGTTAGGGATCGTCGAGAACATGTCCGGGTTCCGGTGTCCGAACTGCGGCGAGGAGCACGACCTGTTCGGGAAGGGCGGCGGCCGGGACTTCGCCGACGAGAACCGGATGCCGTTTCTGGGCGAACTCCCGCTCGACCCCGCGGTACGTGAGGGCGGCGACTCGGGCGAGCCGATCGTTCTGGAGGACGGCGAGACGGGCGAGGCGTTCCGGGAGTTCGTCCGCAACACCGCGAACATGCAGGGTATCGTCCACCGGCGCCGGGTCGCCGACGGGGCGAGCGCACGGCGATGACCGACGAGAACGAGGTACCGGGACCGGACCCCGAACGGGCGGCGCTCCTGCGGGAGATAGCCGAGGAGGTCCGTGGCGAGAGTTCCGAGAGCGAGCACGTCGCGGCCATCCTCTACCGGGTGTCGGACCTCTACGACCCCGACGAGGAGACGACCGTCGAGGACGTCTACGTCAGCGTGCGGAACGTCATGCGGATCAAGGAGCGGGGGACGTTAGAGCGGGACCGGGACTGATACGGACGGTCGTCGCCCGCTACCGGCGATCGCCGCCCCTACGGGCGGCCACCGGCAGACCGTCGGGACCGTCCGTATCAGGTCGTGCAGTACTCGATCGCGTCGCGGACGGCCTCCCGCCGGCCGATGAACGTCAGGTGATCCCCCGACTCGATCGTGTCGTCGGGGTGCGGCAGTCGGTTGGTCCCCTCGCGGCCGATCAGAGCCACGTGACACCCCTCCGGTAGTTCCTCGGCCAGCTCCGAGACCGTCTTGCCGACGTGGTCCCCAGAGGTGACCTCGATCTCCTGGACGTCGCCGTCGCGGTCGAGCTCCGTCATCCACTTCGAGATCCCCGGCCGCTCGATGACGTTGTCCATCGACCACGCGACCGACATCGAGGTCGAGATCGCCTCGATATCGAGGTCCTCGAACGCGTCGAGGTTCGACGGCTCGGTCACGCGGGCGACGACCGTCTCGACGTCGTACGTGTTCCTCGCGAGCTGTCCGGCCAGGAGGTTCGTGTCGTCGTCCCTCGTCGCCACCGCGACGATCCTCGCGTTCTCGATGCCGGCCCGCTCGAGCACCTCCCGCCGGGTTCCGTCCCCCTCGTGAACGGCGAACCCCCTCCCTCGCAGGTCTTCGACGACCCGGTCGTCCCTCTCGACGACGACGACCTCCTCCCCCCGGCTTTCGAGCCGTTCCGCGAGCTCCCTGCCGACACGTCCTCCGCCGATGACGACGGCCCGCATCGGGATCACGTCGAGCACCTGTGCGATGTGACGGGCCAGGCCACCTTCAAACACGACGGTGACGAAGACGACGAGGAAGACCGTGCCGACCAGTGTCGTCGCCGCCGTCGGGTCCTGTGGCTGGAGTTCGAGCGCGAAGAGGGTGGCGACGCTGGCCGGGATGATCCCCCGTGGACCCAGCGAGCTGACGAAGAGCCGTTCGCGAAGGGTCAGCCGCTCGCCGGCCGTACAGAGAAGCACGACCGCCGGCCGGACGACGGCCGCGACGGCGACGACGGCGACGACTCCACCGACGCCCAGCGCGAGCAGGTCCCCGAGCGAGAGCAGCGACGCGAGGGTGACGAACACGAACGAGATGACGAGGAGCGAGACGTCGCCCTTGAACTGTTCGATGGTGTCCCGATAGGGGATATCCGCGTTTCCGAGGAGGAATCCACCCGTCGCGACCGCGGCGATCCCGGCTTCCGAGGCCCCGAACTCGGCCCCCAGCGTCTCCGCGATCCCGTACATCGCCAGCGACGAGACGAGGACCATGAGACGGGCGTTCTGTGGTGCGTTCTCGACCGCCTGCGTGCCGTATCGGAGGACGAGCCACAGGCCCGCCGCGACCGCCGCTCCCACGAGGATCCCGAGTCCGAACCGTAGCGCGAACTCCCGAACGAGAGTCGGGACCCCACGCGACCCCAGCAGGACGTACTCGAACATGACGATCGCCAGGATGGCCGCCGTGACGTCGTTGACGACGCCCTCCGTTTCGAGCGTCGAGGCGACGCGTTCGCGGACGGGGACCACGTTCATGATCGGGGTGATCACCGTGGGGCCCGTCGCGACGAGCAGCGACCCGATCAGGAACGCGACGTCCCACGGCGCACCGAGTGCGTACCGAACGGCGACGGCCGTTCCGACGAGCGAACCGAGGGCACCGAGCGTGATCAGCCGGAGCGTCTCCCGGGGCGCGCTGCGGACCCGTTCGACCCGCAGGTGAAACGCCCCCTCGAAGACGATGACGGCGACGCTCAGACCGACGATGGCCTGGAGGGCGTCCCCGAAGACGGCCGGCGTGATGAGGGCCAGCCCCTCCGGCCCGACGAGGACGCCCGCGAGGATCAGGAACACCACGCTGGGAACCCGCAGTCGGTCGGCGAGTACCTGCGAAGCGACACCCAGCCCCGTGATCGTCACGACGACGCCGATGAGCTCCACCGCGGCCGTCATACGACGGTCTCACCCCGGCACGGGGCGTCACCGTCGGGGGTGGTCCCGCAGTCACGGCACTCGTAGAGCGCCGTTTCCCGCCCGGGCCAGCGCTCGCGACCGTGCGCGAGCAGGAGCGTGGCCCCCGACATCACCGCTCGGGGACTCCGGGAGTCGACCCGCCGAAGCCCTCGAGCGGTCGTTCGCCGTCGGGCCGATAGTCGGTGTCCGTGTCGTGCATGGCCGTGATCGGGCCGCTTTCGGTTTCGCACGTCGGAAGGGAAGTACATCTATCTACTCGTTTCCCACCGGCGGCGCTGGGCCGGACGGGGCGGCGGTCCGGCGGGTGCGAGAACCCCTCGCACGCCCGCGCACATCCGGTGTGCTTAAGTGTGCTGCCGGGCTCGTTCCGGACGCGTTGAATGCAGGGGCCCGGGCCCCGAGTCCGAGAGGGCGACGATAACCGACTGCGTGTCGTGGTAGCCAAGCCTGGCCCAAGGCGCTGGGTTGCTAACTCAGTGGCGTAATGCCCCCGGGGTTCGAATCCCCGCCACGACGCTGACACACCAGATATGAGTGCAGAAGAACCGGAACCAGACGAGGAAGAGGAGGACATCCGATACTTCGTCCGCATCGGCCAGACCGACCTCGACGGCACGAAGAGCGTCGAGCGCGCCCTCACGGAACTCAACGGGATCGGCCACCGGGCCGCCCGGATCATCGCCGAAAAGGCCGGCGTCGACCGACGGGCCGTCTTCGGCAAGCTCGACGACGACACCATCGAGGAGGTCGTCGCGGGCGTCGAGGGCTACGCGGACGAGGTACCCGACTGGATGACGAACCACCGCAACGACTTCTTCACCGGCGAGGTCACCCACGAGACCGGGAACGAGCTCGAGATGTCCCGCCGACAGGACATCAACCGGATGCAGATGATCGACTCCTACAAGGGGGTCCGCCACAAGCGCGGACAGAAGGTCCGCGGGCAGCGGACGAAGTCCACCGGCCGGTCCGAGGGGACCATCGGCGTGAACATCGAGGCGATCAAGGAGGAACAGGCCGAAGAGGAGGAGACTGAGTAATGCCACTCGGAAGCAACACGAAGCTCTACGAGACCCCGAACCACCCCTTCCAGGGCGAGCGTATCGCCGAGGAGGGGGACCTGGTCGGGCGGTACGGGCTGAAGAACAAGGAGGAGCTCTGGCGGGCCCAGTCCGAACTGCGCGGCTACCGCCGGGAGGCCCGGCGGCTGCTCGGGCAGGTCGCGACGGACGCGCTCGTCCAGCAGGAGACCGGGCAGTTCCTGACACGGCTGACCCGGCTCGGCATCCTCGACGAGGGTGACGGCCTGGACAACGTGCTGGGCCTGGACGTGACGGACGTCCTCGAGCGGCGCCTGCAGACGGTCGCCTACCGGAACGGGCTGGCCAACACGACCCAGCAGGCCCGGCAGTTCATCGTCCACGGTCACGTGACCGTCGACGACGCGCGGGTGACCCGGCCGTCCTACACGGTCGAAGTGGCCGAGGAGGACGCCATCGCGTTCGACGAGCGGAGCCCGCTCGCGGACGAACTCCACCCCGAACGTGCGGAGGGACAGCAATGAGCGCCGAGGGCAGCGACGACCGCTGGGGTATCGCCCACGTCCACGCGTCGTTCAACAACACGATCATCACGGTCACCGATCTCACGGGCGCGGAGACGATCACGAAGTCCTCCGGTGGTTCGGTGGTGAAGCAGAACCGCGACGAGGCCTCGCCGTACGCGGCCATGCAGATGGCCGAGACGGTCGCCGAGGAGGTCAAGGCCGCCGGCATCGAGGGCCTGCACGTCCGCGTGCGCGGCCCCGGCGGTAACCAGCAGAAGAACCCCGGGCCGGGCGCACAGGCCACCATCCGCGCGCTCGCCCGTGCCGGCCTCGAGATCGGCCGCATCGAGGACGTCACGCCGATCCCGCACGACGGGACGCGAGCGCCGAAGAACAAGGGGTTCTGAGATGAGCGGCGAGGCGTTCGAGGTGGAGTTCATCGACCGCTCCGACCGGAAGGCCCGGTTCCTCGTCCGCGGGGTCACCCCCGCGTTCGCGAACGGGGTCCGTCGAGCGATCATCGCGGACGTCCCGACGATGTCCATCGACACCGTCCGGATGATCGAGAACTCGTCGGTGATGTTCGACGAGCAGATCGCACACCGCCTCGGGCTCGTCCCGCTCTCGACCCCCGAGGACGAGTTCCGCGAGGGGGAGTCGGTCACCCTCGCGCTCGACGTGACCGGTCCGGACACCGCCTACTCGGGCGACATCGTCACCTCGGAGCCGCTGGTGACCCCCGCCGACGAGAACATCCCCATCATCGAACTGAAGGAGGGCCAGCGGCTCGAACTCGAGGCCGAGGCCGTCATGGGTCGGGGGAAGGACCACGCCAAACACCAGGGCGGCGTGGCCGTCGGCTACCGGCACCTCCAGCGCGTGGAGGTCATAGGCGACAGGCCCGAACACGAGGCCGACGAGCCGAACGTCCTCCGTGGCGTCATCGAAGAGGACGGTCAGCTGATACCCACCGAGGAGTTCGATCACGACCTCTCGAAGCGCTACCCCGGCAAGGAGGTCGAGGTCCACGACGTCCCCGACGCGTTCGTCTTCCACGTGGAGACGGACGGTTCGATGGGCGTCTCGGACCTCGTCGTCCGGGCGGTGAACACGCTGTACGACCGCGCCGACGAACTGCAGCAGGCCGTCCAGCTGTAACGCGAACCACAGAGTAATGTACACCCGTCACACCCACACCGAGGCCGATACCGGCCTCGTAACCGAGGCCGACGCCGACGCTGGCCTCGCATCCGACGCCCGCCCGGCCGCCAGCGACGCGAGCCGTCGCGGTACCGGAGCACGCGGGACCGAAAGGGGTAATACGGGCCGAACTGAACCACGGAGTGCACGCAGGGATAGCCAAGTCAGGCCAACGGCGCAGCGTTCAGGGCGCTGTCCTGTAGAGGTCCGCAGGTTCAAATCCTGCTCCCTGCACTCGCTCTCCAAGTCTTCCATCGACAATACAGACAGCAACAGCAATGAGTAGCAAGACGAATCCACGTCTCGCCGACCTCATCGCCGACCTGAAGGCAGCGAGCCGGAACGGCGGCGGTGCGGTGTGGGGCGACGTCGCCGAGCGGCTCGAGAAGCCCCGGCGCACCCACGCCGAGGTCAACCTCGGCCGTATCGAGCGGTACGCACGCGAGGATGAGACGGTCGTGGTGCCGGGCAAGGTGCTCGGCTCCGGGGCGCTCCGAAAGGACGTCACCGTCGCGGCCGTCGACTTCTCCGGCACCGCTCGACAGAAGGTCGAGGCCGTCGGCGAGGCCATCACGCTCGAACAGGCAGTCGAACAGAACCACGAGGGCTCGAACGTCCGGGTGATCCGATGAGCGTCGCCGAGTTCGAGGCCGACATCGTCGTCGACGCCCGGGACTGCATCCTGGGGCGGGTGGCCTCGCAGGTCGCCGAGCGCGCGCTCGACGGCCAGCGGGTCGCCGTCGTCAACGCCGAGCGAGCCGTCATCACCGGTAGCGAGGACGACGTCATGGACGTCTTCCGGGGACGGCGGGAAGTCGGCTCCGACCGCGGGCCGTACTACCCCAAGCGACCGGATCGCATCTTCAAGCGGTCCATCCGAGGGATGCTCCCGTACAAGAAGCCGCGGGGCCGCGAGGCGTTCGAGAACGTCCGCGTCTACGTCGGCAATCCCTACGAGGGGAGCGCGGCTACGCCGCGAGGCGAAGACGGCAAAGCCGTCGGAGCGGACGCGGAGGTCCTCGAGGGGGCGTCACTGGACCGGCTCTCGAACATCAAGTTCCTCACCCTGGGTGAGGTAAGCGAAGGACTCGGGGCGAACGTCACATGGTAACCAACACCTCAGGCAAGAAGAAGACGGCCATCGCCCGCGCCACGGTGCGCGAGGGCGGGGGCCGCGTCCGGATCGACGGTCGGCCGGTCGAGCTCGTCGAGCCCGAACTCGCACGGCTGAAGATGATGGAGCCGTTCCGCATCGCGCCCGACGACCTGCGCGACTCGGTCGACGTCGACGTGACCGTGCAGGGCGGCGGGTTCTCCGGGCAGGCCGACGCCGTCCGGACGGCCATCGCCCGCGGGCTCGTCGAGCACACCAACGACGCCGAGCTCCGGGACGCGTTCATGAGCTTCGACCGGTCGCTGCTGGTCAACGACGTCCGGCAGACCGAGTCGAAGAAGTGGGGCGGCCCCGGCGCACGGGCCCGCTATCAGAAGTCCTACCGGTGACCGAGCCATGATGGTACCCGTCCGCTGTTTCACGTGCGGCAACGTGGTTGGCGGCCACTGGGAGGAGTTCAAGGAGCGCGCCCGGGAGGGCGAAGAGGACCCCGCCGAGGTGCTCGACGAACTCGGCGTCGAGCGGCACTGCTGTCGCCGGATGCTCATCTCCCACGAGGACCTCGTCGACGTGGTCTCGCCCTACCAATGAGCGGGAACCAGAACCAGCAGTACAACCGGTACGAGAAGGCCCGGATCATCGGTGCCCGGGCGCTGCAGGTGTCCTACGGCGCGCCGGTGCTGACCGACACCGGTCAGACCGAGCCGATCCTCATCGCGGCCGAGGAGTACGACGCCGACGTCCTGCCCTTTACAGTCCGGCGGGGACGGACGAGTCGCCGGGGTGAGGAGTAGATGACGCTCGTCACCGAGGTCCGGCTGCGCCGGATACTGGACTCCCGGGGGAGCCCGACGGTCGAGGCCGAGGTCCACACGGAGTCCGGCGGGTTCGGCCGCGGGGCCGCGCCCTCGGGCGCCTCGACCGGCGAGTACGAGGCCATCGAGCGGCCGGCCGGCGAGGCCATCGCGAGGGCCCGCGAACTGGCCGTCCCGCGCCTGGAGGGCCAGGTGTACGCCGGCGACCAGCGCGGCGTCGACGCCGCGCTCCGCGCCGCGGACGGCACCGAGGACTTCTCGGAGATCGGCGCGAACTCGGCGGTGGCCATCAGCACGGCCGCCGCCCGCGCCGGCGCGGACGTGCTCGGCGCGCCGCTCTACCAGCACCTTGGCGGGGCCTTCCGGGGCAACGAGTTCCCCACCCCCCTCGGGAACGTCGTGGGCGGCGGCGAGCACGCCGCCGATGCGACGGACATCCAGGAGTTCCTCGCCGCGCCCGTCGGCGCACCCTCGGTGACCGAGGCGGTGTTCGCGAACGCCCGCGTCCACGGGGAAGTCCACGACGTCCTCGCGGAGCGCGGTATCGCCGCGGGCAAGGGCGACGAGGGCGCGTGGGCGCCGTCGATCGGAGACAGCGAGGCGTTCGACGTCGTCGCGGAGGCCGTCGAACGGGTCGAGGACGAGGTCGGCTTCGATATCGGCATCGGGATCGATATCGCCGCCTCCGAGCTGTTCGACCCCGACCGCGCCGTCTACGAGTACGCCGACACCGAGCGGACGCCCGCCGAACAGATCGACTACGTCGCCGGACTGGTCGAGGACCACGACCTCGTCTACGTCGAGGACCCGCTCGACGAGGACGACTTCGACGGGTTCGCCGACGTCACGGACAGGGTCGGCGACCGGACGCTGGTCTGTGGCGACGACCTGTTCGTCACCGACGTCGAGCGGCTCGAACGGGGCATCGACCGCGGTGCGGCCAACAGCATCCTCGTCAAGCCGAACCAGATCGGGACCCTGTCCGAGGCGTTCGACGCCGTCGAACTCGCGGTCGAGCACGGCTACGCGCCCGTCATCTCCCACCGGAGCGGCGAGACGACCGACGACACCATCTCACACCTCGCCGTGGCGACCGCGGCCCCGTTCGTCAAGACGGGTGCGGTCGGCGGCGAGCGAACCGCGAAACTGAACGAACTCATCAGGATCGAGGAATCAGCATGAGCGACAACGAAGAGGGCCTCGACGCGGCCGACCCGGAGGACGTCCCCGAGGACGAGCCCGAGACGGTCGACGAGCCCACAGAGACCGAACCGCCCGCCGAGGCCACCGGGGCCGACGCGGAGACCACCGAGGCGGCCGACGCCGAGGCCCCCGAACCGGAGCCGGAGCCGGCACCCGAGGAGGAGCCGGCCGTCCTCGACGAGGACGTCATGCCGGACGAGGAGGTCGACCTCCTCATCCCGGTCGAGGACTACCTCGCCGCAGGGGTCCACATCGGGACCCAGCAGAAGACCAAGGACATGGAGCGGTTCATCCACCGCGTCCGGACCGACGGGCTCTACGTCCTCGACGTCTCGAAGACCGACGAGCGGATCCGCACGGCGGCGTCGTTCCTCTCGAACTACGCGCCCGAGCAGATACTGATCGCGTCCTCGCGGCAGTACGGCCGGTTCCCGGCGGAGAAGTTCGCCGACGCCGTCGGCGCACGGGCCCGCACCGGTCGGTTCATCCCGGGGACGCTGACGAACCCACAGTACGCCGGCTACATCGAGCCGGACGTGGTGGTCGTCACCGACCCCATCGGCGACTCCCAGGCCGTCAAGGAGGCCATCACCGTCGGCATCCCCGTCATCGCGATGTGCGACTCGAACAACACCACGTCGAACGTCGACCTGGTCGTCCCGACGAACAACAAGGGTCGGAAGGCCCTGAGTGTCGTCTACTGGCTGCTGGCCAACGAGACCCTCGACGCCCGCGGGGCCGAACCCGCCTACGCGCTCGAGGACTTCGAGACGGAGATCTGAGCCGGCCTACTCCTCGGCCTCCTCGGGCGGCTCTCGCTGCACCACGAGCACCGGTCCGAGGAACCGCTCTGCGACCTGCTCGGCCGGCATCCCGAACACGAACGTCGCCAGGGAGGGGTCGGACTCGCCCATGACGACGACGTCGAACGCGTCGGCCGCGTCGACGATCGCGTCGAGGGGGCCCTGATCGCGCTCGACGCGCGTCTCGAACCTCGAGGCGTCCATGCCCAGGTTACCCAGCCGATTCACCATCCCATCCAGGAGTGTCCCGACGTCCTCGTCCGTCTCGTCCGGCTCGGCGACGTGATACAGCGTGACCGACGCGTCCGTCGCCCCGAACAGGCCGGCGACGACACGGGCGAGCCGGTCGATCCCCACGGCACCTCGCACAGCGACGAGCACGTCCTCGACCCGGCCGGTGGCGTCCGGTACGAGGACGGCCAGGCAGTCGCGTTCGAGTATCGTCCGGTTGATGCTCTTCTGACCGTCGTGGGTGAACACGAGTCGCCGTTCGACGGTCGCTCCCGCGTCCTCGAAGAGCGCCTCGTACTCGTCGAGCCGGTGTGTGGCCCGGTCCTCGAACTGCATCCGCGCCTGTCCCGGCGCGGTCTGTTCCGGGACGACGTGGTACCCCAGCAGGACGACGTGGGCGTTTGCGAGGAGTTCGGGGACGCCCTCCGGGATCGACTCCCGTTCGAGCACCCTGATCGGGACGAGTACCGACGGTCGATCTGTCCTCATCAGATATCACCTCTGAGGGTAACGTCTCCAGCGTAATAGCGGTACCAGGCGTACGACACGATCATGACTGCGATGCCGATGCCGATCGAGGCGGGCTGCATGAAGGCGATAAGTCCGAAACTGGCGAGGGCACCGACGGCCGGGACCACCGGATAGCCCGGCACCCGGTAGCTGGGGGCGTACCACTCCGGGTTCCGCCGTCGCAACACGATGAGCGCGACGCACATCAGCCCGTACATGACCAGGTGGAGGAACGAGGCGACCTCCGCGAGCAGTTCGACCTGCCCGGTCGCGACGAGGACGAGGATCGGGCCACCGGCGGCGAGCAGGGCGATGTGTGGCGTCCCGTACCGGAGGTTGACCTCGCTCGCCTTCCTGGGGAGCAGGGCGTCGCGGCTCAGCGCGTACACCGCCCGCGAGGCGCTGAGGATCGACGCGTTCGCGCTCGAGAACGTCGCCAGCAGCCCGGCGCCGAGGATCGCGACCGCCCCCGGCAACCCGAGGAAGTCACGGGCGACCTCGACCATCGCCGTCTCCCCGAACTGGCCCAGCCGGTCGGCCCCGAACGCGCTGGTCGCGACGAAGATCGTCACCACGTAGAAGACGGTGACGACGAGGACCGAACCGACCATCGCCAGCGGGAGGTTCCGCCCCGGCTGTTTGATCTCGCCGGCAACGGTCGCGACCTGGGCGAACCCCAGATACGAGGTGAACACGAGCGCCGCGGTCGTCAGCACCGGGAAGAACCCCCTCGAGAAGAACGCCTCCGGGACGCTCCCGCGACCGAAGACGCCCACGGCGTCGAGCACGCCGTACGAGAGGAAGGCCGTGAGCACCACGAGGAGGATTCCCACCACCACGTTCTGGATCTTCGCGGTGTTCTCCGTGCCACCGATACTCAGCGCGGTCAGTGCGGCCCCGAACAGCAGGCCGATCCCGACGACGGGGCTGAACGGGAGCCCGACGCCGAGTTCGGCGAACACGGCACTCGCGTAGTGGCCGAGGCCGACGAGGTAGAACGCGGAGGCGAACATCAGGCCCAGCCACAGGCCGAGCCCGACGATCGCGCCGTAGGCCGTCCCCATCCCCCGCGAGATGAAGTAGTAGCCGCCGCCGCTCCGGGGCATCGCCGTGGCGAGTTCCGAGGTCGGCAGCGCCACGAGCAACGCGATCAGCCCCCCGATCGCAAAGGAGAGGGTGGCCGCGAGGCCCGCATTGGACGCCGCCAGGCCCGGGAAGACGAAGATGCCGGCCCCGATCATGGTGCCGATCCCGATTGCGAGCCCGCCGGTCAGCCCGATCGTCCGCTCGAGTTCGACGTCGTCGTCGTGGACCGTCGTCTCGTCGGTGACCGCCTCGGGTTCCGTCGCGGGCGCCTCGCCGGCGACGTTCTCACCCCCGGGTTCCACACCTGCCGGCCGTTCGACCATACTGGGGGTGTGGTTTCACCCACTGAATAAAACCGTCGGCGACACGCCGCTCCGTTCCTAGCACAGCTCCCGGAGCTCCTCGTACCGCAGCTCCTCGGGGAGCGTCGACCACCATCGCGCTTCCTCGACCCCATCGCCGACGGGCCGGGGCTCGCCCGCCTCGCGTTCCGCGGCGAACAGCGCGAACGGCCGTGGAACGGACGTCCGGCGCGTATCGTCGGCGGCGTAGAGGAGGTGTATCTGCGCGAGGCCCGTGACGCGACACGTCACGTCGGTCGCCCGACTGACCGCACGGGTCGCGCACTCGGCCATCGACTCGCCGGGCCGCCGCCCCGTCCCCGGATCGGACCACGCCTCCTCGCCCTCGTAGCGAACCAGCAGCGCCCGACCGTCGGCGTCGATCACCAGCGCACCCGCTCCGCCCACCACTCCCACCGACCCGTACGTCTCCCGGAGGCGGTCGTAGGTGTCGGGGTCGCAGGGCCAGCGCCGGCGGATGCAGTCCGCGCGGCCGTACTCGGCGATCAGTTCGGACACGACGCGGTCGGCGTGCCGCTGCAGGCCGGACGCCCCGGTGCCGCGACCGTGTCCCCTCATACCACGCCCGACGGCATGGGGCCACATGGGACTGTCGCTCGCGACGCTTCCGGTCGCCGGTCCGGCCCTACCCCGTCGGCGGCGGCATCACCCGAACTACGGGTCGACCGTCGCGTTCGCGTCGGTCGCGTTTGGGTCGTACCACGGCGGCGGCGTGACCCGCACCGACCCGATGCTGGAGAACCGCAGGCGGGCAGTGACGTCGATCCGGGCCTCCCCGCCCACGAGATCGTAGCTCGCCCGGAGGTCGGTCACCAGTCCCGAGGGGGTGACCAGCGCGGTCACCGTGTAGTTCCGTGCCTCGAGTACGCCGTACGGCGAGCCGAGACCGAGCGGGTTCCCCGTGACGAGGAGGCGGTGTCGGAGCGTGGCCGCGCGTCCGTTCCCCACGAGCCGGGTCTCGGTGCCGACGAGTCGGGAGTCCGACCCCGACAGGAGCACGAGGACGGTTCCCGCTGCGTCGCCGGCGATGGCCGACGGCGGGCCGGTCGGGCAGGCGGCGGTCCCGTTCGCCCGCTCGCAGCGGACGTACCGCGCCCGGCCGTCGAGGTACTCGACCCGCGAGGAGTCGTTCCCGCCGCTCGTCCGCTCCCGATGGACGAGGTGGACCCGGTCGCCGTCGACCCGCAGGACCTCCCGGGTCCGCTCCCAGCCCGACGCCGTCGAGCGGTTGACGACCGTCACCGCGCGGTAGGAGCGTCCCTCGAGCGCGGCGCTGTGGGCGTCGGCCAGTGCGCTGGCGTTCGCGATGCCCGACGCCGTGACGCCGGGCGGGAGCGAAGGGTCGCGCGCAGCCGTCGTCGTTCGAGTGGGGCCAGCGGTCGGGGCCGGCGCAGTCGTCGGTGGGGCCGTCGGCACCGGCGCCGGCGTCACCGTGTCGGTCCCGGTCCCCGGCGACGCGGGACCGGCCGCGGAGCCACACCCCGCGAGGAGGACCAGCACGGCGACGACCGGAACGCGGCCTCTCATCGAGTGGGGGGTTCGGACGGTCGACGCTTATGTGTTGACCGCTTGTGTGGCCGTGCCCCCGGCGTTCCGTCGGCCGAGGGGCCCGTCGGCGGTCCGGATCGGGACCCGATCCATCCGGAGCGGAACTACTGTAACAGGTCGGCCCGGAGCGGGGGTATGACAGTCGCCTCGGCCCCGGGGAAGGTCTACCTGTTCGGGGAGCACGCGGTGGTGTACGGGGAGCCCGCGGTCCCGTGTGCCATCGAGCGACGGGCACGGGTGACGGCGGAGGCGCGCGAGGACGGCCGGCTCCGCGTCGACGCCGACGACCTCTCGCTGGACGGGTTCACGGTGACGTACAGCGGTGGGACCGACGACCGACCGGACGTGGACGTGCCGACGCCGCTGGTCGAAGCGGCGATGGGCTACGTCTCGGGGGCGATCGAACAGGCCCGCGCCGCCGCCGCCGCCCCCGACGCGGGGTTCGACCTGGTCGTCGAGAGCGACATCCCGCTCGGGGCGGGGCTCGGGTCCTCGGCGGCGGTGGTCGTCGCGGCCATCGACGCCGCGACGCGGGAACTCGGCGTCGAACTCCCCGCCGAGGAGGTCGCCGACCGGGCATACCGCGTCGAGTACGACGTCCAGGACGGGCAGGCCTCGCGGGCGGACACGTTCTGCTCGGCGATGGGCGGTGCGGTGCGGGTCCAGGGGGAGGACCGGCGGCGGCTCGGCGGGGTGCCGAACCTCCCGTTCGTCGTCGGCTACGACGGCGGCGCGGGCGACACCGGCGAACTGGTCGCGGGCGTCCGTGCGCTCAAGGACGAGTACGGCTTCGCCGCGGACACCGTCTCGGCCATCGGCGACCTCGTCCACGAGGGGGAGGCGGCGCTGAAGGCGGGCGACCTCGCCGAACTCGGCCGGCTGATGGACTTCAACCACGGCCTGCTGTCGGCGCTCGGGGTCTCCTCGCGGTCGCTGGACGCGATGGTGTGGGCGGCCCGCGACGCCGACGCGTACGGTGCGAAGCTCACGGGAGCGGGCGGCGGGGGCTGTATCGTCGCGCTGGACGAGACCGAGGGCGCCCGGACGGCGCTCCGGTACACGCCGGGCTGTGAGCAGGTGTTCCGCGCCGAGCTCGACACGGAGGGGGTGCGGACGGAGTGATCGTCCTAAAACTCGGCGGGTCGGTCGTCACCGAGAAGTCGAGCCCCGAGACGGTCGCGACGGACGCGCTCGCCCGCGCGGCGGACGCGGTCGCGGGCCGCCACCGGGACCTGGTCCTCGTCCACGGCGGCGGGAGCTTCGGGCACCCCCACGCCGAGCGGTACGGCGTCACGAGGACCGAGGGGAGCCGCGAGGCGGCGGCGATCACCGACGTCCACGGGGCCATGAAGGAACTGAACGCGGTCGTTGTCGGGGCGCTCACCGAACGGGGGGTCCCCGCGGTTCCGGTCCACCCGCTCTCGTTCGCCAGCCGGGACGCCGATTCGGTGCTCTCACTCCCCGTCGAGGCTCCCCGGCGGATGCTCGACGAGGGGTTCGTGCCCGTCCTCCACGGGGACGTGGTCGTCCACGAGGGACGCGGTGCGACGGTCGTCTCGGGGGACGAACTGGTAGTCGCGCTGGCCCGCGGCCTCGACGCCGACCGGGTCGGGCTCTGCTCGGACGTCCCCGGTGTACTCGACGGGAGCGACGAGGTGATCGACCGCGTCGAGACGTTCGAGGACGTGGCGGACTCCCTCGGGGAGAGCGAATCGACGGACGTCACCGGCGGGATGGCGGCGAAGGTCCGGGCGCTGCTCGACCTCGGGGCGCCCGCGAACGTGTTCGACCTCGACGGCCTGGCACCGTTCCTCGATGGGGCGGACCCGGGAACACGCATCGGGTAGGGGGAGACCGCCCGTCCGAAGCGGGGTGGCCGGCCCCGACTCCGACAGCGGTTTTTCGCCCCGTCGAGACGGGTCGGTGGTAACGACCGGACGAACCCCTGGCCGGTCCTCGGCGGGTGTTTCCTGCTGTCGGTCGGTGCCAACGCCTTCGTCATCGCGCCATCCAGCGTCGCGCCGCTGTTCGCCGAGCGGTTCGGGATCGCGAACGCGGCCGTGGGCGACGTCGTCAGCGCGGCCATCCTCGGGGTGATCTTCACCCAGATCCCCGGCGGGTACCTGCTGGACCGCTTCGACAACCGCTGGCTCCTCGCCCCCGCCGTCGGCCTGGTCGTCCTGGCCCTGCAGGGTATCGAGGGGTTCGACCCCTTCCTCGCGCTCCGTGTGATCGGCGGCGTCCTCGCGGGGTTCGTCTTCACCGCCGGCGCGAACGTCGTCGCGGGGGTGTTCCCCCCGACCGGCGGGGGCTGGCGACCGGGCTCTACCTCGCCAGCCCGCCGGCCTCGTTCGCGCTCGCACACGCGACCGGCCCGTTCGTCGCCACGTCCTACGGCCCGCTCCGGGTGTTCCTCCTCCCCGCGGCCATCGCCGTCGTCGGGCTGGCCGGCTTCCTGGCCGTCGCCCGCGACCCGATCCGGAGCGGGTCGACCCCGACGGCCGTCGAGTTCGCCCGCGCGCTCGGCAACCGCTCGGTCGTCCTCGTCGCCCTCTCGGCGTTCGCGGCGTACGCCCTCTACCTCTTTCTCAACACCTGGCTGCCGACCTACGGGACGGAGGTGCTCGTCGCTGGCCTCCTGCTGGGGCTCGCGCTCCTCGGCGGGGTGCCGTTCGCCGACGCGATGCTGCTGTTCCTGGCGCTCGTCGCGAGCGCGGCGTTCGCCGCCCTGGGGCTGCTCGGCGTCCTCGTGCCGGTCACCGAGCCCGGCCGGGGCGGTTCGACCGGGACCGCAGCGGATTGATACTGTCGGGCGTACCTGCTCGAAGGTCACCGCCACACCGTGGTGGCGATGTCGTTCGGTGGCGTACGTCCGACAGTATGACAACGCATATCACGTCAGGGGCCCTCGTTCCGCTCGATGGAGTACGAGCGCCTGGAGCTCGAACAGCCGGTCTACGGGGGAGTGAACGTCCTCCGCGTCGGCGACACCGTCGTCGACACGGGTCACGTGGCCCCGGTCTCTCGCGACGCGGTCCGCGCGGAGCTCGACGGGGGGCGGCTGGCCGGCGTCGAACGCGTCCTCCTCACCCACCCGCACATCGACCACGTCGGCGGCTCCCAGACGATCGGGCGACTCGCCGACCTCCCGCACGTCGCCCCGGTGGGGGCGACCCCCATCGTCCACGGCTTCGAGGACTACCTCCGTCGGGCCCGGGGTGAGATGTCGCGGCTGCTCGCCGGTTTCGATCTCGCCGAGGACCACTGGGACGCCTACTTCCCGCTCGGCTCGTACAACGAGGAGCGCATCGGCGTCGAGCGAACGCTCGAAGATGGCGACACCGTGTCGCTCGGGGGGACCGAACTCGAGGTGCTCCACACGCCGGGGCACGCAGAACACCACGCCGCGCTCTGGCACGAGCCCTCCGGGACGCTGTTCTCCGGCGACCTCGTCTCGGCCAACGACCACTTCCAGTACGGCCCGCTCTACGGCGACGTCCGTGCCTACCGGGACTCCCTGGAGCGGGTTCGGGACCTCGAACCCGACCGGCTGGTACCGATGCACGGTCCGGAGATGCCCGACGCCGGGGCGCGGATCGAGGCGTCGCTCTCGAACGTCGACCGGACGGCCGACCGGCTCCAGACCGCCGCCGTCGACCGCGGGGAGTGCTGGGCGCGCGAGCTCGCACGGGAGATGCTCGGTGCGAGCGAGGCCGACGCCCCGTTCATGACGCTCGTCACCTACGAGTACCTCCGGTACCTCGAACGCGAGGGTCGGCTCCGGTTCGACGTGAGCGAGGAAGGAATCCGCGTGTTCGCGAGCTGAACGATTCCCTGACGACGTCTCCCCGAGCCGGCCTCTCGACCGTCCACGGGTCCGGGGATCAGCGGTCGGAACGGGACGTCGTCTCGTCGCCCCGTTCCTCCCCGGCTCCGAACGCCCCCCGTTCGACGGGCTCGTGGACCGCACGGTAGCCCCAGTCGGTCCTCTCGGCGCGTTCGACCGAGTAGAACCGCACGTTCCGCTCCTGTCTCGTGGTGACGGGGACGTCGTAGTTCTCGGCCTCGTACCCGAACTCATCCCCGGTTTCGAGCCGCTCCCCGACGAACGCCCGGTGGTCGTCCAGCCGCTTCCGGATCACGTCGCGGGAGAGCGCCGGCGCGTCCTCCACGCGTTCGTCGAACACCCGCACGAACTCCGGTTCGAGCTCGTAGCCGACGGAGCTACGGCCGGCCACGAGCGCCGCGAGCGACGTGGTTCCGGTCCCCCAGAAGGGGTCGAGGACGGTGTCGCCGTAGACGCTGTACATGTTGACGAGCCGGTAGGGCACCTCGAACGGGTAGGCCGCCGACCGGTCGCGGAGGTCGCCGTGGTCGAGCGACTGGAGTTCGCCCGTGACGTCCGTCCACACGTCGGAGAACCACCGGTTGCGCTCCTCCCAGAAGTAGGCGGCCTCGTACCGTCGTTCGGCTCCGGGCTCGAAGCGCCTCGACCGCGTACCGTTACGGAAGACGAGGACGTACTCGTGTTCCAGCGTGACGTACGCGTTCGGCGGGAGCATCCCCGACCCCATGAACTTCGTCGCCGAGTTGACCGGCTTCCGCCAGAGTATCTCGGGGAGGGGCTCGAAACCACGGTCCTCGAAGGCGTCGATGACGCGGGAGTGGTTCTGGTAGACGCGGAAGCTCCCGTCGACCGTGCGGGTCGCGTCGCCGACGTTGACGCAGGCGATCCCGCCGTCGACGAGGACGCGCTCGACCTCGGACCAGACCTCGTCCAGCGCCCCGTGCATCAGTTCGAAGGCCCGCCGACCCTCCCCGGCGTCCAGCGCGTCGCCGATCGAGGCGTCGAGGTCGGAGAACACGCCGTCCCACATCTCGATCATCGGGTACGGGGGCGACGTCACGACGAGTTCGACGTCGTCGTCGTCGACCCGTTCGAGCTCCCGGGCGTCGCCGACCACGACGCGGTGCTGCGTCTCCATCATCCCCCGTCCTTGGGGCCGCGGCAGTAGAGACTTCGCATGCTTCTCGACCCCGGTCCCGGTGCCGGAGGTATATGTCCGGGGCGGCCCACCGCCGCCCCATGACCGAGAACTGGCCCGAGACCCCCGGCGCGACCGAGCTGTTCGTCGGGGATCTCCTCGCCGGCGAGACGGCCCTGGTGACCGGCGGCGGGACTGGCATCGGCCGCGAGATCGCGCTCGCGTACGCGGACCTCGGGGCGGACGTGGCGGTCGCCTCCCGGGAGATGGACCACCTCGAACCCATCGCGCGGGCGGTCGAGGAACGCGGGCGGGTCGCGTGTGCGACGACCGTCGACGTCCGGGACGAGGAGCGGGTCGAGGAGATGGTCGAGACGGTCGTCGAGGAACTCGGCGAGGTGACGGTGCTCGTCAACAACGCGGGGGCGAACTTCGTCACCCCCACCGAGGAGCTGTCGGCGAACGGCTGGCGGTCGGTCGTCGGGACGATCCTCGACGGGACGGCCTACTGCTCGATGGCAGTCGGCGAGCGGATGATCGGGAACGGGGGCGGGTCGATCATCTCGATGGGGGCGACCAACTCCGTGCGCGGGGCGCCGTACCACGCCCACTCCGGGGCGGGGAAGGCCGGCGTCCACAACCTGATGCAGTCGCTCGCGGCCGAGTGGGCACGGCACGGTATCCGGGCGAACACCGTCGCTCCCGGCATCGTCGAAACCGAGGGCATCGCCGGGGCGGTCGGGGGCGAACTCCCCGACGTGCTGCTGGAGGAGCTACACGCCGACCGGTTCGGGACGCCCGCGGACCCCGTGCCGCTCGCGGTCTTCCTCGCGAGTCCGGCCGCGAACTACGTCACCGGCGGGTACTTCACGGTCGACGGCGGTCAATTGCTCCCGAACGTCCCGTTCTAGACGGTCGCCACCACCCGGTCGTAGAAGACGGCGACCGGGAGGAGCGCCCCCGCGAGCAGGGCCGCTGAGGTCAGCATCGGCAGGTTCGTGTAGACGTGGATCCCGACGGCGAGCGCGAACCCGGCCGCGACGACGAACGGGACGACCAGCGCGCTGATCGCGAGCGGGACGCCCGTCGTCTTCCGGAGCGTCTCCATGATCAGGAGACAGGTCCCCAGCGAGACGGCAGTGCCCCCGACCATCTCGACTGTCACCCCGACCCCGTACACCGTCACGAACCCCATAGGTGCGTTTGGAAACCGGGTGTAATGAACCTTCTTTCGGTTTCCTGACGATGAACGATCGCTCGAATCGGGCGAAAACGAGCGGCGGCGGAACCCCCGCGAGCGGGGTGCCGAGCCGCCGACGAGCGCGTGACGGGCGCGAGACGGCCCACAAACCTTTTTCCGGTCGGCAGAGTCGTTTCGGTCGATGACCGACCTCCCCGACCTGCTCGGCGCAATCGTCGACGGCGTCGACGCCGTCCTCCTCTTCTCGCCGAGCGGGTCGTTCCACGAGCGGTTCGCCGACCTCGACCTCCCGGTCGTGGTCGTGAGCGACGAGGACGCCGTCGACGCCGAGCGGTTCGTCGAACTCCCGCTCGAGTTCGCCGACCTCTCCGAGCGTCTCCGGTTCGGCATCGAGGGGGCCATCCAGCAGGGGTTCGTCGACGGGGACGCGGTGGTCGCCTGCGCCGCGAAGGTGTTCGGCGACGACGTCGACTCCGTCACTCGGGTCCGGGCGGACGCGTTCGAGCGCTCGGGCGTCTACGACCTGTTCGTCAACAGTCGCGCGGAGCCCTCCGTCATCCGGGACGTCCTCGAGGTGACGATCGAACTCGGCAAGAAGGGGCAGAAGGGCAAGCAGGTCGGCGCGCTGTTCGTCGTCGGCGACGCCGGGAAGGTGATGAACAAGTCCCGGCCGCTGTCGTACAACCCCTTCGAGAAGTCACACGTCCACGTCGGCGACCCCATCGTGAACGTGATGCTGAAGGAGTTCTCGCGACTGGACGGCGCGTTCGTCATCTCCGATTCCGGGAAGATCGTCTCGGCGTACCGCTACCTCGAACCCTCCGCGGAGGGGGTGGACATCCCGAAGGGACTCGGCGCCAGGCACATGGCCGCCGGCGCGATCACCCGTGACACGAACGCCGTCGCGATCGTCCTCTCCGAGTCCGACGGGCTCGTCCGGGCGTTCCAGGGCGGCGAACTGCTGCTCGAACTCGACCCCGAGGAGTACTGAGATGCTCGTACTGCAGGTCGACGCGTTCGTCGAACGGCTGCTTCGTGAGGTCTCGAGGATGGAGCTGGCGGTCGCGTTCGCGGCGCTGGTGCTGCTGTCGGGTCTCGTCGTCGGCGTAGCGATCGCACGCTGGCTCGGGGGACTGCTCGTCCGGCTCGACGTCCCTGCGGCCGTCGAGGGAACTCCCTTCGAGCGGACGGCCCGGTCGTTCGGCACCTCGACCGTCGCGCTACTCTCTCGGCTGGCCGGACTGTTCGTCTTCCTCGTCGGGGTCGTCCTCGCGCTGCGGCTACTGGGCGTGCTCGCGACCGAGCTGTTCGTCGCCCGGCTCGCCGACTTCTTCCCCAACCTCTTCGCCGCCACGATAATCGTCATCGTCGGGCTCCTCGTGGGCGACAAGGCCCACGTGATGATCTCGGAGCGGCTCAGCTCCGTCAAGCTCCCCGAGGTGACCCTCATCCCCTCGATAGTCAAGTACAGCGTCTTCTACGTCGCCGGCCTGATCGCGCTCGCTCAGCTCGGCGTCGCGACCGCCGCGCTCCTGGTGCTGCTCGCCGCCTACGCCTTCGGGCTGTTCTTCGTGGGCGGCCTCGCCTGCAAGGACATGCTGACCTCCGCGACCGCCGGCATCTACCTCCTGCTCACCCAGCCGTACACCATCGGTGACGAGGTGCGGATCGACGAGCACCGGGGCATCGTCCAGGAGATGGACGTGTTCGTCACCCGTATCGAGAGCGACGAGGAGGAGTACCTCATCCCCAACCGGCTGGTGTTCCGTCGGGGCATCGTCCGGGTCCGGTCGTGAGCCGGCGTTCGAACGGGCTCTCGCCCCCTGGAGGTTCGGGAGCACCCGCGGACGAGTCTGAAGCGACGGCTCTCCGCTGACTCGTCGAGCGGGCGTCCGGATCGGTCCCCGTCGGTCGTTACGTTCGCCGGTCGGTCCCGGCTGGAGGGGTCGAACCGACCGGCCGCCGTTCGAAGCTCGGGGTGCAGTCCTGCGGCCGGAGGCGACGGCGGGGCGGGGTGGTCACGGACCGGTCGGGGACGAAACCGATAGCTTCCGATGGAGCCGTCTACGAACTCGGCCGGCACGTCACCGCGGGTCCTGTCGGGTCGACCGGCAAAATTATAACAATCGTATATTTAATTAACACGGTGATGCGAACTCCGTTCACTCGGCGGGGCGTCCTCGTCGGTGTCGGTGGGGTGGCCGCCGGAGCCGTCGGGGCCGGGGCGATACGGCAGGTCAGGACGGTACGGGGGACACCTTCGAGTGGGGGTCGCGCCGGAACGCCGCCGGAGTTACGATGGGCGGAGACCTACGGGAGGGATTTCGTCTCCGAGCGGGCGTACTCGGTCATCGAGACGAGCGACGGTGGCTACCTCTTCGCCGGTCAGGCGAGCCTCCCTTACGGGAGGGATGCCGTCGTCGTGAAGGTCGACACGGGGGGTTCCGTGGTGTGGGAGCGAACCTACTCCGACCGCTTCAGTCAGAGGGCGAACGCGGTCATCGAAGCGACTGACGGAGGCTATCTCGTCGCCGGGCGGGCGCAGTCCGGTCACGACACAGCGGCGGGCAGCTGGCTCGCAAAGATCGACACCGAGGGCGTCATCAGGTGGGAGCGAGTCGACGAGGACCGGGAGACCGGGGCGTACTCCGTCGTCGAGACGAGCGACGGGAGCTACCTTCTCGCCGGGTACGAGATATCGGGTGCGGAGGAGACGTCGGATGCCCGGTTGACGAAGGTCGACGCCGACGGCACTACCAGGTGGGCGCGGACCTACGGCGGCAGCGAGGACGACTGGGCGAACGCGGTCGTCGAGACGAGCGACGGCGCGTATCTCTTCGCCGGCGGCGCGACATCGAGCAGGGACACGAACGCCTGGCTGGTGAAGGTCGACACCGACGGGTCCGTCCGCTGGGAGCGGCGGGACGGCGGTGACGGGGCCGACTGGGCGAACGCGGTCGTCGAGACGGGCGACGGGAGCTACCTCCTCGCCGGGGCGACCGACTCCACCGGCAACGGCGAAGGGGACGCATGGCTGGTGGCTGTCGACCCCGATGGCACCGCACGGTGGGAACAGGTCTTCGGCGGCGTCGCCAGGGATACGGCGTACTCGGTCGTCGAACCGGGCGATGGTGGGTATCTCCTCGCCGGCACGACGGCATCGGTGGGGAACGCCAAGACGGACGCCTGGGTGGCGAGGGTCGACGCGGAGGGCACCCTCCTGGGGGAGCGGACGCACGGCGGGAGCGAGAACGACCGGGGACAGTCGATCATCGAGACGAGCGACGGCGGGTATCTCCTGGCGGGCGCGACCGTCTCCAAAGAGGGAGGCAACGAGGATGCCTGGCTGGTGAAGGCCGAGGAACTGAAGGGAGGAACGACCCCCTCGGACGGGACACCCGCGATGACGGACACCGCCGGGATGGGAGGTTCCGATGCCACCGGGGGTGGTGGGATCGCCCCGTCCATGACGGGACCGCAGGAGGGGAACGAGAACGGGAACCGGAACGGCCCGTCCGGTACCGTGTTTCCCGTGCTGGGTGCAGGTTCGGTTGGATGGTTGATCGGCTTCATCGCCGGAAACACGGAGAGACAGAACATCAGGCGCGAGTTCTTCAACGTCATCCTCGTCGGGTTCGGCGGAGTCGGACTGATCGGGCTGATCCGGTGGTTCCTCCAGCCCGGGGGGGACCGGGCCGCACTGCTCGTCTCGGCCCTGACCCTCTGTCTCTCTGCCGGGTTGTTCGTCGGGATCTACCTGCGCGAGAAGGACATCACCATCAGCACCTCACAGTGAGCCGTTCGGCACCTCACGACGGGCTCTGGTACGGTCGTGCGTTACGGTGTACCGGCGGCCGAGGCCGGCGATGGCCGGTAACGGACTACGCACGACCGTATCAGCCGTCGACGTCCCGGACATCGTCGCCGCTACCGTCGCCAACGGGTTCGGCCGGGACGCCGGCCACCGTCGCGCCCGGCGGGACGTCGTCGGCGACGAGCGAGTTGGCCGCCACCTGTGCCCCCTCGCCGATGTGGACCCCCGGCAGGACGACCGCACCGGCGCCGACCATCGCCCGCTCCCCGACCACCACGTCGCCGAGGCGGTACTCCTCCTGGAGGAACTCGTGACAGAGGATGGTCGCGTCGTAGCCGACGATACAGCCCGTCTCGAGCGTGATCCGCTCGGGCCAGAAGACGTCCGGGGTGGCGTCGAGCGCCCAGGAGACGCCCTCCCCCACCGTGACGCCCAGCCGCCGGAGCGCCCAGTTCTTCACACGGAGCGAGGGGGCGAGGCGGGCGACCAGGATCAGGAGGTAGTTGTACACCACCCGGGCGACCGAACGCTCCTCGGTCCAGTGCCACAGCGAGTTCCGCGGTCCCGCGGTCGGATGCCGGGTGACGCGAGCGTACCGGGCGGCGCCGTCGGCGTCACTGGCACCGTCCGAGGGTCCGTTCGGCCCGGGCGTCGTGTCGTCGCTCACGGGGTCCGGTTCGTCGCTCGGGGGCATGAACCCTCCTCTCGTACCGGCAGGCCCGTATCCGCGGTTCAGACCGTAGCTAGCCCGTACACGGACGTTCCGGGCCGTCTCGAGCTCACTCGAGGTCGAAGCGATCGAGCGTCATCACCTTGTGCCACGCGTCCACGAAGTCGTGAACTAACTTCTCCTCGGCGTCCTCGGCGCCGTAGACGTCCGCGATCGCACGGAGCCGGGCGTTCGAGCCGAAGACGAGGTCGAAGCGGGTGGCTTCCCACTCGACGTCGCCGGTGTCGCGGTCGCGTCCCTCGAAGACGTCCCCTTCCTCCGAGACCGGCTCCCACTCGTAGTCCATGTCGAGCAGGTTCACGAAGAAGTCGTTGGTCAGCGTTCCCGGCCGGTCGGTGAAGACGCCACGGTCGGAATCCCGGTAGGTCGCGCCCAACGCCCGCATGCCGCCGACCAGCACCGTCATCTCGGCGGCCGACAGGTTCAGCAGGTCCGCCCTGTCCACCAGCCGTTCCTCGGGGGAGTCGTCGTACCCGCCACCGAGGTAGTTCCGGAAGCCGTCGACGTCCGGCTCGAGCACCTCGAAGGAGTCGACGTCGGTCTGCTCCTGGCTGGCGTCCGTGCGGCCCGGTTCGAAGGGGACGTCCACGTCGTAGCCGGCCTCGGCCGCCGCCCACTCGACCGCCGCGTTGCCGCCCAGGACGATCAGGTCGGCGAGCGAGACCCGCGTCCCGTCCGAGCGCGAGCTGTTGAACTCCTCCTGGATACCCTCGAGGGTCTCCAGGACCGTCCCCAGCTCCTCGGGCTCGTTCACCCCCCAGCTCCGCTGGGGTTCGAGGCGGATACGGCCGCCGTTCGCGCCACCACGCTTGTCGCTGTCGCGGTACGTCGACGCCGCCGCCCAGGCGGTCTTGACCAGCTGGGTGCCGGACAGGTCCGACTCGAGGAGCTCCTCTTCGAGCGCGGCGATCTCCGCCTCCCCGATCAGCCCGTGGTCGACCTCGGGGATGGGGTCCTGCCACAGCATCTCCTCGTCGGGGACCTCCGGGCCGAGGAGCCGGGAGGGCGGGCCCATGTCGCGGTGGATGAGCTTGTACCACGCCTTCGCGAAGGCCGTCCCGAACGCCATCGGGTTCTCCCGGAAACGCTCCACGATCTCCCGGTAGTCCGGGTCCCGCTTCAGGGCGATATCCGTCGTGAGCATCATCGGGGTTACCTTCTCCGACGGATCGTGAGCGTCCGGCACGGTGTCCTCGAGTTCCTCGTCCACCGGACGCCACTGCCACGCTCCGCCGGGACCCTTGTGGGGCTCCCACTCGTGATCGAGCAGGTTGTCGAGGTAGCCCATGTCCCACCGGGTCGGCGCCTCGGTCCACGGGCCTTCGATGCCGCTGGTGATCGTGTCGGGGCCCTTGCCGGAGCCGTACTCGTTCTCCCAGCCGAGCGCCTGCTTCTCGATGGGGGCCGCCTCGGGCTCGGGGCCGAGGTTGTCGCCGGAGTCGGCGCCGTGGACCTTCCCGAAGGTGTGGCCGCCGGCGATGAGCGCGGCCGTCTCCTCGTCGTTCATCGCCATCCGACTGAAGGACTCCCGGATCCGTTCCGCCGACCACTCCGGGTCCGGCTGGCCGTCCGGCCCTTCCGGGTTCACGTAGATGAGCCCCATCACGGTGTTGGCGAGCGGGTGTTCGAGCGTATCCTCGTCGTCGAAGCGCTCGGAGGCTTCCCACTCGTCCTCGGGGCCCCAGTAGACGGCTTCGTCGGGCGTGTAGTCGTCCTCGCGGCCGCCGGCAAAGCCGAACGTCTCGAAGCCCATCGATTCGAGTGCGACGTTCCCCGCCAGGACGAGCAGGTCCGCCCACGAGAGCTTGCGGCCGTACTTCCGCTTGACCGGCCAGAGCAGGCGACGGGCCTTGTCGAGGTTCACGTTGTCCGGCCAGCTGCTGATGGGTGGGAGGCGCTGTCGACCGCCGGAGGCGCCGCCGCGGCCGTCGCTGGTGCGGTACGTGCCGGCGCTGTGCCACGCCATCCGAATGAACAGCGGCCCGTAGTGGCCGTAGTCGGCCGGCCACCAGTCCTGCGACGTCGTCATCACCTCCTCGATGTCCGCCTTCACCGCGTCGAAATCGAGTGTCTCGAACTCCTCGGCGTAGTCGAACTCCTCGTCCATCGGACCGACTTGCCGGGCGTTCCCATCGAGGAGACTCAGGTTCAGCTGATTCGGCCACCAGTCCTGGTTGGACCTATTCATCGTCGGAAGGTTGTCGCTTTAGCGTATTAATATTGTCTACTCGGAGAGGAAATCTTCGCTGGAGCCCAATCGATCTATCGGATTCATGAACTCCCGTCGGTGATGGAAGTCGAACAGACCGACCGCGGGCTGCGGATCGTCCCGATCCGTCCTCGTCACGGAGACGACCGGATAGAGCGAGGGGACGGTCCGGAGGCCGACCGGTGACGGACGAGGAGCCGTTCGAGTATCGTCGCCGCTCCGTCTCGGCGATGTCACCCACCGATGCAGTCGTGCGTAACCGCCTCTAGCGACTTCGGGAGCGTCGGTGTGTCGAGACCGACGAGACGGATCTCCGGCCCGCGAGCCGGAAACGCATCGCGAACGACCGTATCAGGGGTGAGCGAAGTAGGTGACCAGTGGCTCCTCCTCGGCGGCGGGGACGCCGTCGATCCGCGCGAACCCGATCCGCTCGAACTGGATCAGGTCGTCGGGATCGTGCGCCCGGAGGCCGGGCTCGGCCCGTCCCTCGACGTCGCCGTCCATCGTCCGCATCCGGACCGGAACCGACTCATCGGCCGGGACCCAGTGGACCACGTCGACGCCCTCCTCGCGGACGGCGTCGATGTCGTCGTCGGTGTAGGCGAACGCCCCGCCCTCGTACCGGACCGGACCGTAGCCCTTGAGCCAGACGCGCTCGGCCTCCGGGGGGAGGTCGTCGGGCTCGACGAGCACCGCGTCGCCGACCGGGATCTGTCGGGTCCCGCGGTCCTCGTGGTCCGGGTGGACGGGCGGTTCGGCGGCGTCGGGGCCGCCCGAGACGGGGACCCGGGTCCCGTCGCGGACGAGGAACGCCCGGTCGGCCTCGTCGTCGACGAGTTCCCGGTTGGCGGCGTACACCGAGGACATCGAGAGGTCGACGTTCGAGGTGGAGACCCCGAGTTCGGTCATCGCGTCGACGACCGCCTGCCCGCGGATACCCCGGCGTCGGAGCGAGGCGAGCGTCGGCGCGCGCGGGTCGTCCCAGCCGTCGAGTTCGCCCGACTCGACGAGCGTCTTGATCGAGGAGGTCGACAGCGGGACGTCGTAGGCGTCGACCTGCACCCGACCCCAGTGGACGACCTCGGGGTACTCCCAGTCGAAGTAGTCGTAGAGGAACCCCTGTCGCTTCGCCGAGTCCTGCAGGTCGATGCCGCGGACGATGTGGGAGATCTCGAACAGGTGGTCGTCGATGGCGGACTGGAAGTCGAGCATCGGCCAGCAGCGGTAGTCGGCGGCGGCCTCCCGGGGGTGTGGCGTGTCGACGACGCGGAGCGCCACCCAGTCCCGGAGCGCCGGGTTCCGGTGCTCGATGTCCGTCCGCACGCGGAGCACCATCTCGCCCGCCGACAGCTCTCCCTCGACCATCGACTCGAACTCCGCGAGGGAGGTCTCGGGGTTCTTGTCGCGGTGTCCGCAGGCCTCGGCGTCGGCCTTCAGCGAGCGGAACCGGCCCGCGGGACACGAACAGGTGTAGGCGCCCCCGAGTTCGATCAGTTCGCGGGCGTGCTCGTAGTAGGTCTCCAGCCGGTCGCTCGCCCGGACCACCTCGTCGGGCTCGAACCCCAGGTAGCCGATGGCGTCCAGGATGGCGTCGTAGGCGTCCAGATCCGGCCGCTTGGTCTCCGGGTCGGTGTCGTCGAACCGGCAGAGCATCCAGCCGTCGTAGAGGTCCTTGTAGGTCCCGATGACGGCGGGCATCCGGGCGTTGCCCAGGTGCCACGGCCCGTTCGGGTTCGGCGCGAGGCGCATCCGGATCCCCTCGTATGCGTCCGCGTTCGGCAGGTCGGGGAGGACTCGCTCCTCGCTCTCGTCCTCGGCGTCGAGTTCGGCGGCGGCCTCGGGATCGAGTTCTTCGAGCCGGTCGCGCTTCTCGGCGGTCGAGAGGTCGTTCACCCGCTCGACGACGGGGGGGACGACGCCCGCGATCTCGTCGCCGTGCTCGCGGAACTCGGGGTTCTCGCCCATCAGCGGGCCCATCAGTGGACCGACTTGCGCGTCGCTGTCGTGCTTGAGCGCGTTGAAAAGGGCGGCCGCCTCGGCGGCCCGTTCGACCCGCTCGCGGAGGTCCTCGTCCATGTCCGGGCGACGCGGCCCGGGGGCAAAACCCCCCTGATTCCCCAGCGCGGTGTTCTCGTACGGTCGTGCGCAACCGTTTTCAGTGGTCCTCGGGAGTATCGGTGTTTCGAGACCGATGAGACGGGACCCGAACCCCTGAAGCGAAACTGATTGCGCACGACCGTATCGGGGGCCGAAACCGCTCGCCACGGTTTGTGTCGCTCTCACCTGGTCGATCTCGGCGTCGCTACGCCCACACCCTGAGGCCGCCCGGCCGACCGACGCCGACCTGCAGTCCGGTCGGCGCCCGGACGGCGTGGACGTTGGACGTGACGCGACCCCCCACCGGGACACGGTCCGTCGTCGACGCTCCCTCGGCCGTCCGCTTCACCACCACCAGCGACGTTCGGTCGTCGTCGGGGACCACGAGTTCGGGCCGACCGTCGCCGTCGACGTCCGCCGCGAGCCCCCCGTCGAGGACGCGAGAGCCGAGCGCGTGCGAGGAGACGCCCGACTCGGTCGCCGCGATGGCGAGGCCCTCGTCCTCGCGCCGGTAGAACTCCGCCGTCCCGCCGATGTGCGGCGTCCGGACGACAGCGAGTTCCGGTACCCCGTCGGGAGCGAACGGCGCGATGCAGAGCTGGTGTCGCCAGCGGAGCCCCCGACCCACGGGCGGACCGGCGGCGAGCCGCGAGCCGTCGGTCGCGTAGGCGACCTGCCTGGCGCCGCTCGTCCGGTCGCTCTCCGTGACGTGTAACGCGGGGTCGTCGCCGGCGACGAGGGGTGCGAGCCCCTCGATCACGGGCCCCTCCAAGCGGACGTCGCCGACCACCCGGAGTTCGGGGTCCCCGACGTCGAGGACGACCAGTCGACCGGCCTCGACCTCGTCGCCGAGCGCACCGTGTCCGTACCGGTCGGTGGCCCCGCCGAGCACCGCCACCCGCCCCTCGTCGACCAGTCGCGGTCGGGCGTCGGGGAGCACCGCGACGTCGACCGAGGTGCGCCCTCCGTCCCGTTCGCGGGCCACGGTGCCGTCCGGCCGCACGTACAGCAGCCCCGACTCGTCGAGCGGGAGGGGGTGTGTCAGTGTCGATGCCTCGCCGGGTGCTGTGAGGAGCGTGGCCCGTCCGGTTGAACGGAGAACCGGCGGTCGGCCCACCTCGACGGTCGAGGGAGTCACGTCCAGCCCCCGGATGCCGTCCCGTCGGACCCCGAACGCCGAGACCGTGCCCGACTCCGACACCACCACCCAGTCCGCGCCCGGGCCGTCCGGCTCCGGCCGGGCGAGGACCCACCGAGGGTCGGATTCGAGGGGCAGATCCACCGGGTCGGCCGCACCGATACCGAGCCCCCCGGCGACGATGCGGTTCCCGCCCGGCGTCAGCGACGTGTACCGGTACGCGGTGGTGGGCCCGGACGTTCCCCCCGACGGGGTCGGAGAGGCGGGCGCGGCCGTCAGCGTCGCCGTCCCGTCCCGTTCGTTGGTCCGTCCGCTCCTGTCACCGCTCGATCCACTGGGGGACGAACAGCCGGTGAGCGCCGACGCCCCCGCGGCCCCGAGGGTCGCGAGGAACCGCCGCCGCCCCGCGTTCACTCCGGTCCCTCGACCAGCCGTCTCAGCTGTTCGGGCGGGACGGCACCCCGTGCCGCGTACCCCTCGTAGGCGAACGTCGGGACGCCTGTGACGCCCTGGCGCTGGGCCTCCTCGAACCGCCGGCGTACGTCCTCGCGCAGGTCCTCCTCGCCGAGCGCCGACCGCACTTCCGCCCCCTCGACACCGGCGGCGGCGGCGAGTTCGACGAGGAGGTCCTCGTCGCCGACGTCCTTCCCCTCCTGCCAGAGCGCCCGGAAGACCGATTCGTCGAACGCCAGCCACGTCTCGTAGTCGTGGTGCTCCCGGAGGTGGTACGAGACGACCTGTGCCGGCAGGGAGTCGACGTCGGTGGCGATGTCCAGGTCCATCTCCACGTCGTACTTCTCGGCCAGCCGCCGGACGTTCCGCTTCGCCTGCTCGTAGTAGTCCTCGTCCTTCCCGTCGTCGACGGAGTGGTCGATGGTTCCGTCGGGGTTGCGCTTCCCGCTCCGCAGGTCGAATGGGTGCCACTCGATCTCCAGCGGCTCCTCGCGGGAGTCCTGGTAGCGCGAGAGCGACTCGCGACCGAGGTAGCAGAACGGGCAGACGTAGTCGGAGTAGACCGTGATGGGCTCGGCTCCGGTCTCGGTTTCGGCCATACCGAGGGTTCGCCGGCACGGGTGAAAAGCCTGTATCGCTCCGGCGAGGGGGGCGACCAGCCGGCGCAGGTCGACACCCCGTCGAGTAAGTGGACGGATCCTGTCGGGAACCCTCACGCGGAGGTGCCATAGGGATCATCCCAGCGGGCCGGCGGATTCGATCGTTCGACGTGAGTCGCGGGGCACGATCCTCGGCCGGAGGTCCACGAACGACGACGATGATCCCTATCAGTACGTCCGCTCGACGAGGTAGTCGGCGATACCCCGGAGGAGTTCGACCGACTCGTTTCCGGGGAGGACCTCGAGCCGCGCCTTCCCGTCCTCGATGAGGTCGAGCGCGGTCCGGCGGGCGAACTCGATGCTGCCGGCCTCGCGGAGCTCCGCGACGGCGGCCTCGATAGCCGCCTCGTCGACCGCCTCGACGGAGTCGGCGTCCACGAGCGAGTCGACGTCGACGCCCTGCTTCCTGGCGTGGAGCGTGATGAGCGTCCGTTTGCCCTCGACGAGGTCCGACCCGCGGGTCTTGCCCAGCTCCTCGGAGGGGGTCGTCAGGTCCAGCAGGTCGTCCTGTATCTGGAACGCCCGACCGACGTCGAGGCCGTACTGCGAGAGGGCCTCGACCGTCCCGTCGTCGGCGCCGAGCAGTAGCGCCGGGATGGACGCGGCCGCGGCGTAGAGCACCGCCGTCTTCCACTCCACCATCTCGAGGTACTCCTCGACGCTCACCCCTTCTCCCCGCTCGAACTCGACGTCCAGGGCCTGTCCCTCGCAGATGCTCGTACAGGTCGTCGCCAGTTCCGAGAGCGCACGGACCGTCCGGTCGGCCGGCGCGTCCGTCTCGAGCAGCATCTCGAACGCCTTCGAGTAGAGGGTGTCGCCGGCGAGGATGGCCGTCTCGAGGTCGAACGCCCGGTGGACCGAGGGCACCCCCCGCCGCATGTCGTCGTCGTCCATGATGTCGTCGTGGATGAGCGTGAACGACTGGATCACCTCGACGCTCACCGCCGCAGAGAGCACGTCCACCGGCTCGCCGCCGACGTCGGGAAACGAGCGGTAGTCGGCGGCGAGCGGCGGCGTGTCCGTCACCGCCTCGGCCGCCAGCAGGAGGACCGTCGGCCGGAGCCGCTTGCCCCCGGCGTCGAGCAGGTATCGGGAGGCCTCGTAGAGCCGTTCGGGGTGTCGGACCGGGAGCTGCTCCCGTATCCCCTCGTTCACGCGCTCGCGTCGGGCGGCGATGGCCTCGTCGACGCGCTCGCGTACGTCGTCGGTCATTACCGGGCGTGTGACCCGGACCGACAAAAGGCCCGCGGGTTCCTCGACGGCCCGGGGTCGCCGCTCGGTACGGAGTCCGGAGAGAAGCGTCGGGGTGGGGTCTACTCGACCAGCTGCATCACGTTCCCGTTGCGCGTGACGTGGATGTCCCGTCCGAGCTTGTAGCCCTTCCGAGCCGCGAGGTCGACGTACGGCGAGAATCCCTTCATGTCCTGGTGGCCCGGGATGACGTGCTGGGGTTCGAGCGCGTCCAGCATCCGGTAGTGGCCCTCGCTATTCAGATGGCCGGAGACGTGGATCTCGTCGTAGATTCGCGCGCCCTGCATCCCGAGCAGCTTCTCGGACTGGTAGCGCTGGCCCTCGTTGGTCGGCTCGGGGATGACCCGCGCCGAGAAGATCACCTTGTCGCCCTCCTCGAGTTCGTAGGGGGTCTCGCCGCGGCCCATCCGGGTGAGCATCGCGCGGGGCTCGCCCTGGTGGCCGGTCACGACGGGCAGGAAGTTCCCCTTGCCCTCGTTCATGATCCGCTTGAACGTCCGATCGACGGACTTGCGGTGCCCGTACATCCCCAGGTCGCCCGGGAAATCGACGAAGCCCAGGCGCTCTGCGGTCCCGGAGTACTTCTCCATCGACCGGCCCAGCAGGACCGGCTGGCGGCCGATCTCGCGGGCGAACTCCACGAGTGACTTCACCCGGGCGATGTGGCTCGAGAACGTCGTCGCCACGATGCCGCCCGTGTAGTCCTCCATCGAGGTCAGCGCGTCCTTCAGATGTCGCCGGGCGACCGACTCGGATGGCGTGCGGCCCTTCTTGCCCGCGTTCGTGCAGTCCTCGACGTAGCAGAGGACGCCGTTGCCCTCCCGACCGATCTCCTCGAACCGCTCTATGTCGATCGGATCGCCGAGGACCGGCGTGTGGTCCATCCGCTTGTCCAGCCCGTAGACGATGGCCCCCTCGGGCGTGTGGAGGACGGGGTTGATGGCGTCGATGATCGAGTGGGTGACGTTGACGAACTCCATCTGCACGTTGCCGGAGTCGCCGATCTCCGTCGTCTCGCCCGCCTCCATCTTGATGAGGTCGTTGTCGACGCCGAACTTCTCCTCGCTCTGGATCTGCTGTTTCACCAGTTCGATGGTGTACGGTGTCGCCACCACCGGCGCGTTGTACCGGTGGGCGAGCTTGGAGATTGCGCCGATGTGGTCGAGGTGGCCGTGGGTCGGGACGATGGCCTGGACGTCCCCCTCGATCTCGGACATGATCCGGTCGTCCGGGATCGCGCCCATGTCGATCAGATCCAGACTGTGCATCCGCTCGGTCTCGACGTTGTCGTGGATGAGGACCTTCGACAGGTTCAGGCCCATGTCGAAGATGACCACGTCCTCGCCCGCCCGCACGGCCGTCATCTGCCGACCGACCTCCTCGTAGCCGCCGATGGTCGCGATTTCGATTTCCATGGTTGGGTCCGAGTCCGGGGTCGCCCCTCGCGACGCTCGCGGACGACCGGCACACAGCCGGGAACACTCGCCGGTGGCGAAGTGGGGGCTCCGGGGACGGCACGCCGTCCCCGAGTCCACGGTCGGAACCCGCGAGGCCCGAAAGCCCCTGCGGACCGTCCTCCGCGGACGTCGCCGGTCGCCCGCGTCGCAGTCCGGGGGCGACCGATGCTCGGTTAGCAGTGGGTTTCGGGTCCGTACATAAAAGTGTCGTGGGTCGCCCCCGGCCGTGAGGCTGGGTGGCTCGGTCACGGCACGGCGCGCGCTTTCGACGGCAGTGCGCGGGACCGGATTCGAACCGGCGGACCCCTACGGGACAGCGTCCTAAGCGCTGCGCCTTTGGCCTGGCTCGGCTACCCGCGCGCAGTCGGAACTACCACGCAGACGACCGAAAAGCGTGTCGTTCTCCCGTCTACCGCCCTGCCCGCTCCCGTATCTCCGAGGCGAGCCCGTCCCAGTCGGCCGCGGTCGACTCTAGCACCTCTACCGCATCGCCCACGGCGAACGCACCCGGTTCGACCACGTCCGCACAGATACCGCCGCGTCCCTCCGCGAGCGCGCGAGTGACCCCTTCCTCGCCGGCGATCGCCTCGACGTGGGCACACGGCGGCCGGGGACGAGTTCCCTCGAACACGGCGCCGCCGACGCGGAACCGCGCCTCGAGCAGGTCGTGGACGTCGACCCCCTCCGTGACGACGTTGCGACGATGCCGACCGTCGGTCAGGTCGATACCGGTCGACTCGCGTATCTCGACGAGCGACTCGTGGGCGAGGAACGTCACCTCGCAGACGTCGAACGGCGAGTAGTACCCCTCACCGGTGAGGTAGCGGTCGCCCTCGAGCCCGCCCTCCACCGCGCGTATCGAGTCCACGGACTCCATCGGCGCGGAGCCCTCGGGGGTCGTCCAGATCCGCCTCACGCTGGCCATGGCGTCGGATGGACCCCGAGCGGCATAACGGTTCACCGACGCCCGCGTGATCTGTGGTCGTCGGGTCGTACTGGACCCCACGCGGGGGGACCACGCCGGGAGTGTTCGCCGGGACGTCCGGTCGAATCGCCCTACGAGACGCATGGAACGCAACCTATTTGAGGCGCTCACCTGTAGCTGCCCACGAGGGCTGGTAGCTCAGTTAGGCAGAGCGTCTGGCTCTTAACCAGACGGTCGGGGGTTCAAATCCCTCCTAGCCCGCTCCTGCGAGAGACCGCGTGTTCGGGGCGGTAGCGACCCGATCGGACGAACCGCAGCCGGATCCTGTCGCCTCGTAGCACCCGTGGTGACGCGATCGCGATCGGCCCTGGCATGTGGGTGTGCGCTCGACCATCCCGAAGGCCGAATACGTATCCCCGGTCGGGCCGTAGCCGTCCCGGAGTCGATGAGGGAGACACTCCGGTCGACGACGCTCGCCGGACTCGCCGTCCTGGCGGTCGCGCTGGCCGCGGCCACGCTCGACTCGACGGTCGCGCCCGAGGGCCCCGATCAGAGCGGTCCGACCGGGCCCGGCGGCGAGGGGAGAGGCGGGTTGGTACCGCTCCCGAACGCCGAGCCACCGATCGAGGAGGCGACGGCGCTTCCGTTCCCCTCCGAACTCCTCACGGCACTGGGGCTCCTCGTCCTGCTCCTGATGCTCGCGTACGTGCTCGGGTACTACCGCCGGACCTTCCTCGGCGTGTTGGTCGCCACGGTACTCCTCGGCCTGTTGTACCTCCTGCTCCAGTCCCTGTTCACGCTGGCCACCCCGCCGGACCCGTGGTCGTTGTCCCCCGGTGATGGCCGGCTCTTCGGTGGTGCGGGCGGCGGTGGAGGTGGCGACACGACACCGCTGCCCGTGCCGTCGCTGGCCCTCCTGTTCGTGCTGGTCCTCGCCGTCGTCGCTGCCGTCGTCGGTATCCGGAGAGCGACGCCCGACGACGGCGAGGAGGCGACCGACGAGTCCGAGGGTCGATCCGCGGACGTCGTGGCGGTCGGCCGGGTCGCGGGCCGCGCGGCCGACCGTATCGGAGGGGAGGCGGACGTCGAGAACGAGGTGTACCGAGCGTGGCGCGAGATGACCGAACTCCTGGACGTCGACGAACCGGGAACGAGCACTCCCGGTGAGTTCGCCGCGGCGGCGACCGAGGCCGGACTCGGTCGCGAGGACGTCGGCGAACTCACCCACCTCTTCGAGGACGTCAGATACGGCGAGCGGCCCCCGTCCCCCGAGCGCGAACGGCGGGCGACCGCGGTCTTCCGGCGCATCGAGGACCGATACGCGGGGGGCGACCCGTGAGCGACCGCCGGCTGGCGTCGCTCCTCGGCGTCGCCGCCCTGGGGCTCGGTCTCGCCGTGATGGTCGCGCCCGGAATCGTGGGGTTCGGTCCCGGCCCGATCCTGGTCTGGGGTGTCGGTGGCCTGGTGCTCCTGCGAGCGCTGGGTGTCATCCAGAACCGCCGTCGGAGCGACCTGGACGAGGCGGTGACGCCGGATCCAGAACTGCCGACCGCGACGCCGCCACCGGGCGAGGACATCGAGGCCGTGCTCGAGGGGTTCCTCGACACCCGGAACGCGACGTTCCACCGGGGCCGCGTCCGGGAGGGACTCCGCTCGGCCGCGGTCGCCGTCCTCAGCCGGTACGGGACGTACTCCGAAGCGGAGGCGGAGGCCGCGCTCGACGCCGGGACGTGGACCGACGACCGTTCCGCCACCGCGTTCCTCGGGGAGGCTAACGCGCCGCCGCTCTCCCCGCTGGCCCGGGTCCGGAACCGGTTCCGCGACGAGACCTCGATGGACCGGGCCGTCCGACACACCGTGGACGCGATCGCCGCGGCGGCCGGACTGGAGCCTCGATCGGGAGGATCCGACGGGGCCGCTCGACGTCTCGGGATCGGCCGGGGTCGCGAGGCGCGAGCGGCCGACGCCGGTCGCGAGCCTTCATCGACCGACGTCACGACGCGAGGGGACGACGGATCCGACCGCGGGACGGCCGACGTCGTCTCCCGGGCCACCCATCCCACGGGACACTGGCGGGGTGTGAGCGTCGTCGCCCTCGTCGGGATCGGCGCGGGCGTCCTCGTCGGGGAGCCCGCGGTTCTGCTCGCCGGGGCCGTCGGCATCGGCTTCGCCGCCTACGCCCGGTCGTCGGTCCTCCCACCCGGGAGCGTGTCGATCGACCGGTCCCTCGGAGTGGACCGTCCGGAGCCGGGCGAGGACGTCCGAGTGACGGTCACCGTCACGAACCGCACCGACCGGTTCATCCCGGACCTCCGACTCGTCGACGGGGTTCCCGGGCCCCTCGCGGTCGTCGACGGCTCGCCACGCCTCGGGACGGCACTCCGACCGGGCGAGCGGACGAGTTTCACGTACACGGTCCAGGCCCGCCGCGGGATACACACCTTCGACCGGGCGCTCCTCGTGGCACGCGACCTCCCGGGCTCGGCCGAGCAGGAACGGTCGATCGCGGCGGCGACCGAGACGACCCTGACCTGTGTCCCGTCGCTCCGACCGTCGACCGAACCGGTGCCGCTCCGCGAACGGGCCACCAGGTACGTCGGCCAGGTCGAGACAGCCGAGGGCGGGGACGGCGTAGAGCTCTACGCGACCCGGGAGTACCGGCGGGGGGATGCGCTGAGCCGCATCGACTGGAACCGACGGGCTCGAACGGGTGAGCTCACCACGGTCGAGTTCCAGGAGGAACGCGCCGCCACGGTCGTCCTCGTGATCGACGCGACGGCAGCGGCCTACGTCTCGGGGCACCTCCACGACCCGCACGCGGTCGACCGTGCGGTCGACGCCGCCGGGCGTATCTACGCGAGCCTCTCGGGGGCGGGCCACCGGGTCGGCGTCGCCGCCCCGGGTCCGGAGGGGTGCTGGCTCGCGCCGGGCTCCGACGTGGACCACGCCGTCGAGGCACGGGAGCTGCTCGCGACCCACCCCGCGCTCTCGTCCGTCCCCGGGGGGATTCGCTCGACGACCCGCTGGCAGCGACGACTCCGCGAGCGGCTCCCGGCCGGAACACAGATCGTCTTCCTGACGCCGCTCGGCGAGGCATACGGCGCTCGGTTCGCCCGGCAGTTCGAGGCGTACGGCTACCCGGTCACGGTCGTCAGTCCCGACCCGACGGCCGACCGGACGGCCGGCAACCGGCTCGCGCGGATCGCACGGACGCTTCGCGTGACCGCGCTCCGGGCCACCGGGATCCCGGTCATCGACTGGCCGCCGGACCGGACCATCGACGAAGCGATCGCCCGGTACAACGAGCGGTGGGAGCGATGAGGGGGGCGGCCGGTGCACCGAGGGAAGCCGACCGTTCACCGGTGCGTCTCGGTCGCCTCGCCTCGATGAGCGCCGGACTCCTCGCCCTCGCCTCGAGCGGGCTCTACTCGTGGTCCGCGTTCGCCGCGGGGACCCTCGGTCTGTCGCTCCTCCTCGTGGGGCTCGTTCGCGGATCCAGCGGGTTCGTGACCGGCGGCGCGTTCGTGCTCTTCCTGGGCGGGATCCTCGCCGGGGCAGGGGGCGCCCCCGTCTTCCCGGTCCTGGTCGGTGTCACGGCCGCCGTGCTGGCGTGGGATCTCGGCGGGAACGCGATCGGTATCGGTGCACAGCTCGGTCGCGGAGCCGATACGGTACGCCTCGAAGCCGTCCACATCGCGTCCAGCACCGTCGTCGGCGCGGTGGTGGTCGGTGTGGGGTTCGGCCTCTACCGTGTCGGGACCGGGGAGCAACCGGTCGCCGCACTCGTTCTCCTGGTGATCGCCGCCGTCCTGCTGGTCGAGGCGCTCTCGTAGTCGCGGTCGGTCACCCGGCGGTCGTTGGACGGTCGATCGGGGATGATCGACAGGGTCGGAGATCGTCGGTGACGGACGACGCCCGATCCTATCGATCGACGGTCGGGACCGTCGTCCGATCGAGCACCTCGTCGATCACCCTCGACGTCTCAACGCCGTTGACCCGTGCGTCGGGGGTCAACACGAGCCGGTGTGCGAGCGCCGGTCGAGCGATCGTCTTCACGTGGTCCGGCGTCACGTACGACCGTCCCTCGATGACCGCGCGTGCGCGAGCGGTCTCGAACAGCCGCTGGGTGCCGCGCGGCGAGACGCCGATGGAGACCCGATGATCGTCCCGCGTCCCCCGGCAGAGCTCGAGGATGTAGTGGACGAGGTCCTCGTCCACTCCCACCGTCTCGGGTACCGCCTGAAGGGCCCGCACCTGCCCGGTCGAGAGGACCGGCTCGACGGACGGGCTCCGTTCCTCCCGGTTCGCCCGCCGGTACAGGAGTTCTGCCTCGCCCTCGTAGGTGGGGTACCCCATGCTGGCTTTCACGGCGAAGCGGTCGACCTGCGCCTCGGGGAGACTGAAGGTCCCCTCGTGCTCCACCGGGTTCTGGGTCGCGATGACGAAGAACGGCGAGGGGAGCTCCCGGGTCTCGCCGTCGGCGGTCACCTGCCGCTCCTCCATCGCCTCCAGCAGGGCGGACTGGGTCTTCGGCGGCGCCCGGTTGATCTCGTCGGCGAGGACGACGTTCGCGAAGATCGGTCCCTCGTTGAACTCGAACGTGCGGTCGCGCTCGTCGAAGACGTGCGTGCCGGTGACGTCCGACGGGAGTAGGTCGGGGGTGAACTGGACCCGCGAAAAGGAGAGCCCGAGGGCGGTCGCGACACTCTTGGCGGTCAGCGTCTTCCCCGTCCCCGGGACGTCCTCGAGGAGCACGTGTCCACGGGCGAGCACGCCGAGGAGGGCGGTTTCGAGGAACGACCGGTCGGCGATGACGGCCCGTTCGACCTCCGCAAGAACGGCGTCACAGTAGGCACTGGCGTCGGCGACGTCCATGGTCATGTGGTCCCCGTCCAGTCGCGCATCAGTCCGGATACGAACGCGGGATGCATGAGTCCTCTGCCCGTTGGCGCTTCGAGCACCCCTCCGAGGAACCGACCTCAGCCGGGGTCGGGGTCGGGGTTCGGACCGGGCGTCGGGGGCGGACCTACTCGTCGGGCTTGTAGTTCGGCGCCTCGTCGGTGATGACGACGTCGTGGGGGTGGCCCTCGGTCTGTCCAGCCGAGGAGACCCGTACGAACTCGGAACGCTCCTTGAACTCCGGGATGGTCGAGGCACCGACGTAGCCCATGCCCGACTGCATCCCGCCGACGAGCTGGTAGAGCTCCGATTCGAGCGGGCCCTTGTAGGGCGTGGCGGCCTCCACGCCCTCGGGAACGAACTCCTCGTCCTCGGGTTCGTCCTTGAGGTAGCGGTCGCCGCCCCCGGACTGCATCGCGCCGACGGAACCCATCCCGCGGTACTGCTTGTACCGCTTGCCGTTCATCGTGATGATCCGGCCGGGCGCCTCCTGGGTGCCCGCGAAGTACGACCCGAGCATCACCGCGTCCGCGCCCGCGGCGATAGCCTTGATCGCGTCGCCGGAGTAGCGGATGCCGCCGTCGGCGATGACGGGCACGCCGGCGGGGC
>JAZKST010000049.1:0-21044 GCA_036625905.1 Haloarculaceae archaeon | reverse complement strand
GACGAGCGTAGCGAGTCTCGCTCCGGTTCGAATCCCACCGTGCTCGTGGTAGCACCGTAACGGCTGAATTCGCCCACAGAGAACATTTACCCCGATATCCGGGGCGAAAGAACGCCGGGTTTCGGATCCGCTACGGTCGCGCGATCCCTGTCGCCTTCAAAGAACTAGCACGCGCAGCTATGCGCTCGTTCAATCGAACCCGTATCGCTTGTGCGCCTCGTCGATGTCCACGATCTCGATCACACGGACTTCCTCGTCCGCTTCGAGAACGTCGTAAAACGCGGTGTGGGTCCGACCGATGTGCAGTCGGTAGAGTTCCTCCCCGTCGACTATCAGTTTCTCTTTGTCTCCGGATCCGGAACTCGGCCTGGGATACGCGTCGTCAGCTAACTTGCGAAGGTTCTCCTTCACGATCCGGGTGCTCTTTTCATCTAACGAACCGACGTACTCGCGGGCTTCCTCCGCGAGGAGGACCTCATAGTTCATCGAACGGCGTCAGTTCCTCGCTATCCGCCTCGCGAACCTCCTTCGCCCGTTCGGCGAGACGGCGACGCTGGTGTTCCTGGATCAGATCCCCCAGTAGGTCGTCGTACGTTTCACCTGCCCCCTTGAGTTCGTTCAGTTCCTTCCATCTCTCCTCCGTGACCGGGATCCGCTTGTTGGCATTGGACATGCGTACTGGCCTCTACGATCAGTCCTTACAATCCTTACAGTCAAAAGTCCTTGCCGGGCGAGCTACATTCGTCGCTACCGAAGTCGCATATCCTCTGCGAGTCAGACCCCATCGTGCTCGTAAGCGTGTCGCGAGCGGACGCGAGCGAATCGAGGGGTTCGAGCAAGCGTCGGTGGACGTGACTCCGAACCGCTCACCGTACCACAAGGCGCTTTGCGCCTCGATTCGTCGACCGGGTAATGTCGCCCGGCTTCGAAGACGCCAAACGCAACGTGAAAGAGACGCTCGAAGGGATCGACGAAGGGGACGACTTCATCTTCGTGGCGAACGAAACGGACGAGGACTCCGGGGACGAACTCGCTATCCAGAGTCACATCGGGTCCTCGGACTACAACACGCCCTACGCGAACCTGGTCGGGATGCAGATACTCCTGATGCACCGCCACTTCGAGGACTACCCGCTGGATCAGGCCGCCCAGGACTGTCTCAGAGCCGCACAGGCGATGGCACGAAGCGGGGAGATAGAGGAGCGGTAGCGTCCACGGGACGGGACTCGCCCGGACGACGCGTTCAGGTTTCAGTGGGGCGGTCGGTTACCCTCTGGCCCCCCGCTCGCGTTTCCGAGGCGCTCGTTCCTCGACCCCGTACTCGCGGCTCCCGCTGGTCGCCGTTCGGTAGCGGTCTCACTCGCTTCGCTCGTTGCGACCGCTCACTCCTCGAACACGAACGTCCCGTCCCGCTGGATCACTTCTCCGTCGGCCTCGATGAACGAGTCCTCGCTCATGTCGACGATCATGTCGACGTGGGTCGCCGAGTCGTTGCGCTCGTTGGCCTCCCCGACGGTGTCCTCGTAGGCCCGGCCCGTGGCCATGTGGACGGTGTCGCCCATCTTCTCGTCGAACAGCATGTTGTACGTGAACCGGTCGATCGAGCGGTTCATCCCGATGCCGAGTTCGCCCAGCCGCCTCGCACCGTCGTCGGTGTTCAGGATGCTCGTCAGCACCGCCTCGTTCTTTTCGGCGGAGTGTTCGACCACGTCGCCGTCCTCGAAGACGAGCCGTGCGCCGGTGACCTCCCGACCCTGCTGGTAGACCGGCTTGTCGAACAGTACCTCGCCCTCGACGCTATCGGGGACGGGTGCGGTGAACACCTCGCCGCCGGGGAGGTTCTTCTCCCCGTAGTCGTTCAGACAGGGATTGCCCGCGATGCTCATGGTCACGTCGGTGGTGTCGCCGGACACGATGCGGACCTCCTCGGCGGGGTCGAGTATCTCGACCAGCTGTGCCTGGTGTTCCCGGACCGCGTCCCAGTCCTTGACGATGGCGTCCCAGACGAAGTTCTCGTAGGCCTCCGTGGACATCTCGGCGAGCTGTGCCTGTGCGGGCGTCGGGAACTGGGTACCGACCCAGCGCTTCTCGAGCCGCTCGTCGAGCATCGGCTGGGTGGCCCGCTGGCGGGCGGCCATCACCTCGGGGTCGACGTCGCTCGTCTCGGTCGCGTTGGTCCCCGCCCGGACGGCGATGTAGACGTCCATCTCCTCGTAGAGTGCCATCTGGTGGCTCGGCAGCTCGAAGTCCTCGGGGTCCGAGGCCCGCATGTACGCCCGGGTCGCGCGGGTGGAACCGTCGAGCGACACCGGGTTGGCCCCCCGGTCCCCGATCAGTTCGTGGAGCGCGACGACGAGCTCCTCGGCGACCGACGGCGCGACGACGACGACGTTGTCACCCTCCTGCAGGTCGATGGAGTGATCGACGACGACCTCTGCGTGTTCGCGGATACGCGGGTCCATGCTCTGCACCTCGGGTGGTCGGTGGAAACAGGTTTCGGAAGCGGGAGGCCGACCGAAGGGAGGCCTCGAACCGAACGGCGAACGCATTGAGCCGTGAGCCGCGGAACGCGAGCGCAGCGAGCGTCTCAGTTCGAGTGCGGACGCGAACGACCCTCGGTGCCGTTCTCGTCGATGACCTCCTCGGCGCCCTCGGCGAGGGCGGCGTGTTCGACCTGCTTCTCGGTGTCGACGTGCCAGCGGTCGACGGACTGTTCGAGGTCTGCGAGCCGGTTCGACACGTGGATCTTCAGGTCGTCGTCGTTGACGTTCACCTCGAAGACGTAGTCGTCCTGTGCGGCCCGACGCACGTTCGCGCTGACGAGCTCGTTGTCGAAGTAGTACGGCGAGACCTGCGTCATCACCGCCCGGTAGACGGTGCCCTCGACGGCCCGTATCGCCCGGCGGCTGGCCGAGTCGGCCGCCCGCTTCATGTAGTCGATGGACTCGCCGGCCTTCTCGACGGCCCGGTCGGGCTCGTCGAGGCTCCCGTAGGACTCGGTGAGCTTCTCGCCGGCGGTCTGGACGTCCTCGTTGGGCTCCTTCCCGGCGCGCTCGCCCTCGCCCTCGGCGACGGCGGCCTGCTCGGCGGTCTTCTCCGAGACGTCCTCATCGAGGCGCTCCTCGACCTTCGGGCGCCACTCGTCCCATTCGACCAGCGGGTCCTCGGGGATCTCGTGGTCCTCGCCAGCGAGGTCCTTCAGTGCCCGTGTGACCCGTTCGCCGTGCTCGACGACCTCGGCCCACGAACCGCGTTCCTTGAATCCCGAGACGCTCTCTTCCATTCGATTACCGGGGGTACGACACGAAGGGTAATACGCCTTGTCGCCTCTCGCTCGCGGAGCGCACGGTCGGTTCCGCCCGACTCATCGATCGTAGGTGACGCGGGTCGCCCAGTCGTCGAGCCGCCGCTTGACGCGGCCGAGCCAGACGGCCGGCGAGACGCTCCGGAGCTCCCGCTCGTCGACCTCGATCCCCCCGCCATCGAACGGGTCGTGTTCCGCCTCCATCACGCCCGCGACCGAACTCATCGCACACCGACCGCAGGTCTCGGTGTTCTCCTCGGTCTTGCCCATGTGCCCCGTTGGTTCGTGTGGGAACTTAGCTCTGGCCCCTCTCCGGCGTTGGTATGCGTGAGCCCGGATGAGGTCATCGGGTGGGACTGAAAGGGGCCGGCGGTTCGAGGTGTTTCCACTATTACCAGCACGAGAAACCGCAAAAACTTCCAAAGTCCCCGACCGCTACGCTCCCGTGGCTCGTTGCGCTCCTCGGTTCACTCGCTTCGAACCCCCGATGGGGTTTTGCCGGACGGGTGCGGAGACGGGGGTATGAGCGATGGTGACGGCCGTCCGGCGGGCGAGGCGGTGCCGGAGGTGCCGGAGGTACCCGACTGGGACGAGGAGTACGTAGACCGGGTGAGCGACCGGCTCATGTACAGCTACGACCTGGAGAAGGACCGCCGGGTCCGCGGCGAGCGGTTCACGCTCTACGGCCGCATCGAGGTCGAGAACCGCAAGCAGTTCCTCCACCCGTCGGTCTCCTACGGCCACCACGAGAAGGTCGGCCACCTGTTCGTCCGCCGGACCGACCGGGTCTCGGTCGCCGACCTCGACCGGCTGGCAGACCTCGGCGAGACGCTGGCCGACGAGTGGATCGAACCCGACGGGACCCACTTCGAGACGGAGTTCGTCTTCGTGGTCGTCGCAAGCGAGGTCCCCGATGCGGTCGCCGAACGCGTCGCCGATCTCGAATCGCGGACGCTCCTGAACTACGGCTACCACGGTCACTACTGGCTGCGGTTCGTCGCGGTCGCGCCCGACGAGGAGACGATCGCGGCGAGTCCCGGGGCCGACGTGGCGGCCGCGTTCCGGCTGTGGTCCGACGGAGGGGAGAACGGGAACGAACGCGGCGGGGCCTTCGGGCGGCTCAGATCGCTGCTCAGTCGTCGCTCGTGACCGCGCCGGTGTAGCTGTCCCTGACGCTCCGGATGTTCTTGTAGCCCATCCAGGCGATGGACACCGCCAGTGCCACCAGCACGAGCGATATGAGGCTCTGGATGGCGAACGACACCTGTGCGGCGGTGTCGGTCGCGGCGAGCAGTTCCGTCGGTGCCCGATAGACACCGATCCACAGCAGCGCCGTGACGGTGATGACGAGCATCATCGCCATCGGCAGGCCAGTACTGATGAGCTGCTTCCGCTCGTCCCAGTTAGCCAGCCAGAGCGTCGCGGCCAGCAGCGCGAGCGCGGCGAGCGTCTGGTTGGCGCCGCCGAACAGCGGCCAGAGGCTCGACCACGTCCCGCTACCGACGAGCATGTACGCCGGAATGCACTGCAGGATACCGGCGTTGACGTACTTGTTCGTGGCGACCTCCTGGGTCCGCGTCTCCGGAACGCCGACGATCTCCTCGAGCATGTACCGGCCCAGCCGGACCGCGGTGTCGGTGCTCGTCAGCAGGAAGCTCACGAACACCAGGCCGATGAACGCCGCGCCGGCGGCCGTCGGAACCCCGAAGCCGGCGCCGAGCATGATGGCACCGCCGACCGGGAAGTTCGCGAGCGCGCCGGCCAGCCCGGAGCCGAAGTTCGTCGAGGCGACGATGGCCAGCGCCGCGACGGCCGTCGTCGCGAGCAGCCCCTCGCCGAGCATCGCGCCGTAGCCGATGGCGCGGGCGTCGGTCTCCTTGTCGAGCTGCTTGGCGGAGGTGCCCGAGGAGACCAGCGAGTGGAACCCGCTGATGGTCCCGCAGGCGATGGTGACGAACAGGAAGGGGAAGATCGGACCGAGCGCGCTGGTGAACCCCTTGAACGCCGGGAGGTTCGTCGTCAGCGACGTGTACGTGGTGCCGCTGTAGGTGACCGAGAAGCCGCCGCCGAACACCGACATGCCCGTGGCGACCAGCACGGCGAGCAGCATCCCGCCGACGCCCGTGTACAGCAGGCTCGACGTGAGGAAGTCACGGGGCTGGAGCAGCACCCACACCGGCAGGACGCTGGCGACGAACGCGTAGATGGCCACCACGGGCACCCACGCGGCGATGTTGGCGTTCTGCGCCGAGGAGAGCGGCAGCCAGTTCCACTGCTCGGCCGACCCGAGCAGGACGATCGTGTCCGCGGCGGTCCCCTCGACGCCCACGAGCGCGATGGGATACTGGAGACCGACCCAGACGCCGGCGAACACCATCGCGACGAACGCCACCGCCCCCGGGAGGAACGGCAGGTCGAGCTGGTAGAGGTAGACGCCGAACACCAGCGCGAGGGAGATGTAGATGAAGCTCGCCGTCGCCGAGGACGGGAAGAAGTGGAACACAACGGCCACCACCAGCGCGAACACGGCGATGACCAGGATGATCGTCAGGAAGGCGAACCACAGCAGCATGTCCTTCCCGCGGTCGCCGACGTACTCGCCGATGATGTAGCCGATGGACTTGCCCTCGTGGCGGACGCTCGCCGAGAGGGACATGAAGTCGTGGACCGCCCCGAACAGGGGGTTGCCGATGGCGATCCACAGGATCGCCGGGAGCCACCCGAACGCCGCACCCGCCGTGATGGGGCCGACGATGGGCGCACCCCCCGCGATGCTCGAGTAGTGGTGTCCCAACAGCACCGGCTTCTTCGCCGGGACGTACTCCTGACCGTCCCGATACTTGTGTGCAGGCGTCTCCGTCTCGTCGTCGAGCTCGACGAAGCCGGCGAGGTATCTGGAGTACCCCAGATACCCCACGGTGAACGTTACCAGCGACAGTACCACCAGTACGGCTATCTGAACCATGACCCACCGAGACAATACGGAAACTCCTACTTAAAATTTGGTGAAAACGGGGCGGGAACGCCGTTCTCGGGCTTTGTTACGGGATTTCCGGAGGAATACATATGAGTCGACCGCCGTCGGCGGGGGCGTCCGTCAGTCGACGGCGACACCGACCTCGATGCCGAGTTCGTCGGCGACGGCTCCGAGCAGATCGCCCTTGACCTCGCGGACCCGGGTCTCGATGGTCGCGACCACCGGCGGGTCGAGCGTCTCGCGGGCCTCGCGAACGCGCTCGCTCTCGGTCTCGACCCGGTCGCGGAGGTAACGCGCCCCGCGCCCCTCCTCGTCGGGGTCGGGTCCCGGCGTGAGCCGGTTCATCACCAGCCCGGACACGTCGAGGTCCTGCTCGCGCATGGCGTCGACGGCCCGCCCCGTCTCGCGGATCGAGAGCTGGTCCGGATTGAGTACGAGGTAGAACGACGCCTCCTCCCGCAGGACGTCCCCGGCGAACTGGAACGTCTCCTTGCGCTCTTGCAGTCGGGCGATGATGGGGTCGCCCACGCGCGAGCGACGGGGCTCGCGGTCGCCCAGCGCCGCCCGCTCGAACAGCCGCACGCTCTCCTCGCGCTTGCTGAGCAGGCGGTCGATCCACCCGCCGAGGTACTCGGGGAGCGAGAGCAGCCGAAGGGTCCCGCCGGTAGGCGAGGTGTCGAACACCACCCGGTCGTAGGGATCCGCCCCGCGCATCACCTCGATGAACCGGTCGAACAGCGCCGCCTCCTGGGCGCCGGGGGTCCGGTGGGCGAGCTCGATCTGCCGGTCGATCTCGTTGACGACCGACGGGCTCACCTGGTCGCCCATCGTCCGTTTTATCTCCATGAGGTGCTCGTCGACCGCCCGATCGGGGTCGATCTCCATGACCGAGAGCGAGTCGTACCCGTCGACGGGCGTCGGATCGTCGTCGAACGGCTGGTCGAACACGTCGGCGGTGCTGTGGGCCGGGTCGGTCGAGACCAGCAGGGTCTCTGCACCCGCGGTCGCACACCGGTGGGCGTAGGCGCTGGAGACGGTCGTCTTGCCGACACCCCCCTTCCCGCCGAAGAAGACGAACTGTTCCATCAGAAGTGGTACTGCTGGCCCTTCCGCTCGAGCATCGACTCGCGGTCCCACATCCGCCGTTCCCACGCCTCGAACTCGTCGACGAGATAGGGGAGCAGCTCGGCGGTGTAGTATGAGACGGGGCTCGGGATGCCGAACGCGTCGGGGAAACACGCGAGCATGAACGCGTCCTCGCGGTCCTCGGCCTCCTTCTCGATGAGTTCGTACGCCGGATGGGATATCATCCCGTGGTAGAGTCCCCGGAGCCACTCCTCCAGCCCCTCCCGGAACGCCCGGATGCGCGCTGCCAGGTCCATGCCCCCCGTCGTGCGGTCGAGTGAAAAAGCGTGTCGCCCGCCCGTCCCGGTCGCACGACCGCCGTCGGGGCCGCCGTCCGACTGTATAAGTCAGTCACCCACCAACGGCCCCACATGGGCCTGACGGGCGAGGACGGCATCCCGGTGACGGTGCTCAGCGGGGCGCTCGGCTCCGGGAAGACGACGACGCTGAACCACCTGCTGACGAACGCCGGCGGCCGCCGGCTCGCGGTGCTCGTCAACGACATGGGGGCGGTGAACGTCGACGCCGAACTGGTCGAGGCCCGGGGGGACGGCATCACCGAGCTGTCGAACGGCTGCATCTGCTGTGACCTCCGGGACGACCTCGAGGTCGAGGTGAGCCGGCTCGCTCGTCGCGGGGACTTCGACCACCTCGTCGTCGAGTCCTCGGGGATCTCCGAGCCCGCGCCGGTCGCCCGGCTGTTCACCACCGGGCCCGCCAGCGCCCCCTACCGGCTGGACACGCTCGCCACGGTAGTCGACGCCGCGAACTTCCGGTCGACGCTCGCCGACGACGAGGTCGTCACCACCGAGGACCTCCGTCGAACCCGGCCGGGGCAAGCAGAACGGAAGGCAGAGGTCCGGCCGCTGTCCGACCTGCTCGTCGCACAGGTCGAGTGTGCCGACGTGCTCCTCGTGAACAAGTGCGACGTCGCCGACGAGGCGACCGTCGAGGGGACGGAGGACCTCCTGGAGGCGCTCAACCCCGAGGCCCGCCGGTACCGGACGACCCACGGGCGGGTCGACCTCGATGCCGTACTCGACACGGGACTGTTCGACCACGACACGGTGAGCGAGACCGAGTCCTGGAAGCGGGCGCTCGAACACGCCGAGGCACACGAGCACGCCCCCGACGGTACCGAGGACGCGGGGGACGAGGACGGTCACGCAGACCACGACCACCACGGGCACGACCCGCAGTCGACCTACGGCGTGACGTCGTTCCCCTTCCGGTCCGACCGGCCGCTCCACCCCGGGCGGTTCGCGTCGTTCCTCGCGGACCTGCCGGAGTCGGTCGTCCGGTCGAAGGGCATCGTCTGGGTCGCCGGCAGGGACGACGTCGCCCTGCGGTACAGCGGCGTCGGCCCGTCCTACCGGGCGGTGACGGTACGCGGGAACTGGGTCGCCGCGCTTCCCGAGGAGCGCCGGGAGACCCAGCGCCGGATGCGACCGGATCTGCCCTGGGACGAAGAACACGGTGACCGCCGGACGGAGCTGGTGTTCATCGGCCGCGGGATGGACGAGATGGCCCTCCGCGACCGGCTCGCGGACTGCCCGCTCGCCGACGCCGAGATGGACGCCGACCCGTCGACCTTCGAGAACCCGTTCCCCGAGGCGGAGGGCGAGGAGCTCGCGTTCGACTGATCGGGATCGTCGTAGTCACCCGTACGTTCTCCGTACGAGGGAACCCGTATCAGCAGGCGCAGCCGGTCGAGCCGACCGACCGCTCGAACTCCATCTCCTCGCCGCAGTCCGGGCAGTCCGGCGGTCCGTCGCCCGCGACGTCCACGTCCCGGAGCCGCTCGTCGCAGTCGTGACACCAGTAGGCCCCTTTCGACTCGTTCCGCGTGACGTCGCCACGGTTGGCCGACTGCGTCGACGCCTGCAGGGTCTCCTTGATCGTGCTGAGGACGCCCATGAGATTCGAACCGTCTGCCACGAGTCTAAACCCTCGTGGTCGCGTGCGGCGGTCGTGCACAACCGCCCGCGCACGTCGGTCGCTGCGATAAAGGGGTGGAATACTGGGGGAACGAACTGACGGTGCGTCAGCGAGAACTCCTCCCACGGAACACGGATGAGCGACCGACTGGACGACTCGATCCCCGAACTGCTCGACGCACATCCGCTCACCGTCGAGCGCCGGTGTACCGACCTCCAGCGTGCCGGCCGCATCCGGAAGGAGACCGGGGGGTGGTACGCGCTCCGAGGACCCGAACCGGGCCGCCGCGACGCGTCCCCGGGGTCGGACTGACCCCTCTCCGACCCCGCTTCATACGGTCGTGCGTACCTATTTTCAGTAGTCTTCGGTACCATCGGCGTTTCGAGACCGATTCGACGGAACGCCGACCCGTCAAGCGGTAACTAATTCCGCACGACCGTATCAGGCGGCGTCCGCGACGGCCCGGAGCGCCCGCCGGAGCTCCCCCCGGCGCTTCCACGCGGCGAGCCGGTCGAGCACCCTCGGGCCGCCGACCGCGACCCGCGACCGGGCGGTGAGCCGCGTCCCCTCGTTCTCGGGCGCGTACGTGACCGTCGTCTCGAGGGTCCGAAGCGGGCCCGACACCTGCTCGTAGTCGAGGCCGTCCTCCCGTTCCGTGAACCGGAAGGTCAGTTCGAGGCCGTAGGCCCCCACCGTCACCTCCGTCCCCTCGTCGGTGTCGGTCACGTCACGGACCTCGAAACTCCCCTCGGCGTCCATCAGGCCGATCGGGGAGAGCAGCGGGTCGACGGCGGCCGGCGGCGCCTGGACGAACCGAAACACCTCCACCTCGCGCATACGTCCAGTACCGGTCACCGCGATAAAAGCAGGAGGGTCAGCAGGAGGAGGACACCGGCGACGACGAGGGCGCCGTAGACGAGCCGCTGGAGGCGCGCTCCAAGGGGGACCTCACCCCGGAGCTCCGGGCAGGCTGTCCACACCATCCGGTGGTAGGCGACGGCCGAGAGCCCGAGGAAGACGGCCACCCCTGCCCCCACCGAGACGGGCATCGAGAGCCCCAGCGTGAGACAGTAGACCGGGACGAACGAGAGGCTCCCCACGAGCGAGAGCCCGCTCACGACGAGAAACGGGACCGGATCGACCTCGGCCCCCTCCCGGTTCCGAAGCACGCGTTCGCGTACGGGGACGGGTCGCATAGTACCTGCGCCACGGTTCTGCGCGGCGAGTGCCTGCACCCGCCGACGCGCGTTCGGCGACTCGAACGTTCATCGGCAGAACGACGTGTACCCCTGTATGGGAACGCGCCGTCCACTCGCGCCCCTCGTCGGAGGCGTCCTGCTCGTGGTGCTCGCGGCGGGCGTGGCAGCGGCAGCCCCCGTCGAGGGGGGGACCGACGTCGTGGGCTGCTCGAACGACCGATCGGGTATCCCGCACGCCGTCACCGACCCGAAGCTACCTAACCGTTCCCGCCGTCCGTCCCGGCAGTGAACGCCGACTACCACACCCACTCCACCTACTCGGACGGCTCGTTCATCTGGTCGATGTGTCGCGCGGCCGAGGACGCCGGCCTCGACGCCGTCGGCATCGCCGACCACTGCAACGTCTCGACGGACGATCGGCAGGCGAACCGGAAGAAGGCGATGGGGTTCAACCTCGACCTGACCTACGAGCGCCGGCGCGAGGGCATCGAAACGGTCCGCGAGAACTTCGATCTCCGGGTGTTCGACGCCGTCGAGATGGACTACGAGCCCAAGGAGGAGGGGGCCATCGGCGAGTTCCTCGAGGCGGCGGGCTTCGACTACGCCGTCGGGAGCGTTCACGTCCTCGACGGGGTGAACGTCCACGTCGAGTCCTACTTCGCGCGCAAGCCCGAGACCGAACGCCGCGAACTCGTCGACCGCTACTTCGAGAAGCTGGTCGCGCTGGCCGAGTCCGAACTGTTCGAGGTCGCCGCCCACCCGGACCTCCTCGAACGGAACCCGGCGTTCCGCGGGCTCGCCACGGAGGCGCACTACCGCCGGGCCGCCGATACGTTCGCCGAGTCGCGCACCGTCCCCGAGGTCAACGCCGGGCGCGCGCTCTCCGAGTACGGCGAACTCCACCCGAACGGCGCGTTCCTCGACACCCTCCTCGAACACGGCGTCGACCTGACGGTCGGGACGGACAGTCACGAACCCGGGGAGGTCGGGCCCCGGGTCGAGCGCATCGAGGCCGAACTGGGAGCGCGCGGTATCGAACCGGTCGACGTCGTCGACGGCGTGTAGGGCCACCGACTGGCGGGACCGGATCCGGACGACGTGACGTGGGTCGTTCCGTGCCGTGTCAACAGTCGCCATGTGCCGCCGTCGGTCGGTCTCCGGACCTATATTAGAAGGTTTTATATAGAACCGCTGGCGATTACCAAGCGATTATGGCACAACAGCGTCAGCGCATGGGCGGGCAGCCGATGTTCATCCTCGCGGAGGACACCCAGCGGACACGAGGGCAGGACGCGCAGTCCTCGAACATCCAGGCCGGCAAAGCCGTCAGCGAGGCCGTACGGACGACGCTCGGCCCGCGCGGGATGGACAAGATGCTTGTCTCGGACTCGGGCGACGTCGTCATCACGAACGACGGCGCGACCATCCTGTCGGAGATGGACATCGAGCACCCCGCGGCCCAGATGGTCGTCGAGGTGGCCGACTCCCAGGAGGAGGAGGTCGGCGACGGCACGACCACGGCGTCGGTGCTGGCGGGACAGCTGCTCGTCCAGGCCGAGGACCTCCTCGAGGACGACGTCCACCCGACGACCATCGTCGAGGGGTACAACGAGGCCGCGAGCCTCGCGCTGGAGGCCATCGAGGCCGTCACGCTCGAGGAGGAGCTCGACGACGACCTCCTCGAGTCGGTCGCCGAGTCCTCGATGACCGGCAAGGGCACCGGCGACATCGAGGCCGACGCGCTGGCCGAGACCATCGTCGCCGCCGTCCAGCAGGTCCGCACGGACGAGGGCGGCGTCGACCGCGACAGCATCACCGTCCGGACCCAGACCGGCGCGTCCTCCTCGGCGACCGAACTCGTCCAGGGGGTCATCGTCGACGAGGAGCCGGTCCACGACGCCATGCCCCGGTCCGTCGAGGACGCCACCGTCGCGGTCCTCGATCTGGACCTCGAGATCCGCGAATCCAACATCGACGCCGAGTACGACATCACGAGCGTCGATCAGCTCGAGGCCGCCATCGAGGCCGAGGAGGGCGAACTCCGGAGCTACGCCGAGAAGGTCGCCGACGCCGGCGTCGACGTCGCGTTCGTCACCGGCGACATCGAGGACCGCGTCGCCTCCTACCTCGCCAAGCAGGAGATCCTCGCGTTCGACTCCGTCGGCGACAGCGACGCCAAGGCCATCGCGAAGGCCACCGGCGCGAAGACCATCGGCTCCGTCGACGACCTCGAGGCCGACGACCTCGGCCGGGCCGACGAGGTCCGCGTCGAGAAGTTCGGCGACGACGAACTCGCGTTCGTCGAGGGCGGCGCAGCCGCCGAGTCCGTCACCGTCTTCGCCCGCGGCGGAACCGAGCACGTCGCCGACGAACTCGAGCGCGCGCTGACAGACGCGCTGGACGTCGTCACCGCCGCGCTCGACAGGGGCGGTGTCGTCCCCGGCGCCGGCGCGACCGAGATCGCCATCGCCGACCACATCCGCCAGGGGTCGGCCGGCATCTCCGGGCGCAAGCAGCTCGCCGTCGAGGCGTTCGCCGACGCCGTCGACATCCTCCCGCGCACGCTCGCCGAGAACACCGGAATGGACCCGATCGACGCGCTGGTCGACCTGCGCTCGCGCCACGACAACGAGGGTATCGCCGGCATCATCGCCCACGGCCAGACGGGCGAGATCGGCGATCCCGTCGAGCACGGCGTCCTAGACCCCGCGGCGGTCAAGCGCGAGGCCATCGAGAGCGCGACGGAAGCGGCGACGATGATCGTCCGCATCGACGACGTCATCGCCTCGAACTAGAGCATCTCGCTCTCCGATCTTCCGATATTTTTCGGGTGCTACTCCCTGAGCGACGGCGTTCGGTAGCCCGGCATGCTGGTGCTGTCGGGTGGGACTGAAAGGGGCCGACCGATACGCGAACCCCGACGACGCAAGCACCGCAGGGAGTGAGCGAGCGAAGCGAGTGAACGACCGAGGCGCGCAGCGAGTCGCGGGAGCGTATCGGTCGGGGGCTTTCGAGATGTTTACGATCTGTCTCGCTGTCAGTGACCGGGACATCTCGAAAGTCCCACCCGACACTCGCACCGACCGGCCATCCGACACCCATTTTCCCCCTCGATTCGAAGCGGACGTGTGGAGAGCTTCGAAGCCGAACTCGAACGCGCCCGCGATCTCGACATCACCGACCTCGCCGACGCCATCGAGACCATCGGGTTCGAGTGTACGCGCTGTGGCGCCTGCTGCAAGGGCCACGGCGAGAACGAGCACACCGCGACGGTGTTCCCCGACGAGGTCCGGGCGCTCCAGCGGGCCACCGGCGAGAGCCCCGACTTCGACCGCGAGTACGACTGGCGGGACGTGGCCCGGCCGATGCCCTACGGGCTCCGGGAGGTGGACGGGGAGCCGGAGGGCGAGACCCTGGAGTGGGCGCTCCAGACGGACGCCTGCGGGGACTGTACGTTCTACGCCGAGTCGGACGGGGTCGGCGCGTGTACGGTCCACGACTCGCGGCCGCTCGTCTGTGCGACCTACCCGTTCAGCGTGGACCTGGCGGGGACGAGCCAGCCGATGGGGGAGGCCGTCGACCGCGAGGGATCCGTCCGCGCCCACGAATGTGAGGGGCTGGGACGGGACATCGCCCGCGAGGACGCCGAAGGGCTCGCGGCCGCACTGAAACAGCGTGCGATACGCGAACTCGAGGAGGCCATCGCGATCCGGGAGAGCTACGAGCCCGCGGGTGTCGATGGCGTGGTGGTCCACGACTCCGAGGGAGCGAAACGACCGGACGGGACGCCGCTCTGACCCCGCCGTCGCCGCGACCCAGGGACTGTTGCAGTCTTTTACCGGCGATCACCCGGCGCGTGTCGGTGACCGCCGGTGCATCGTTACACCATCCCGTACCGTCCTCCGTCGTCGGTAGTTCTATACTCCTGGGCGGTCTTGCCGCGAGGCAGAGAGTCTCATGGAGATCTCCGAGAAGCTGCTGTGTCTATTCAGTGCCGAGATCGAGTCCGATGAGGACCGGTTCGTCGTCGAGGTGCCGCGCCGGGAGATAGACACCGGGTCGGTGACCCCGGGCGAGACCTACCGGGTGGCGCTCATCAGCACCGAGAAGGCCGCCGAACGGTCGACCGAGAGCTCGGGCCCGCCGGACGAGCCCCAGCCGCCGGTCGAGCGCGGCGAGATCCGCTACGTCGAGATCGAGGACCTCGGCAAGCAGGGCGACGGCATCGCCCGTGTCGAGCGGGGCTACGTCATCATCGTCCCGGGGGGCGAGGTGGGCGAGCGGGTCAAGGTCGAGATAACCGAGGTCAAGTCGAACTTCGCAGTCGGCGAAATAATCGAGTAGCACGCCCGTCGTCGCGCCACCAGAACGTCCGTCCGAGCGATCGCGAGTGGCACGGACGGCCGTCGCCCGTACGGATCCCCGTCTCGGCCTAGACGACTACCCGCGTCTCGAGCCCGTCACACCAGGCGGCCCCGCCCCGTGGTTCGCCGCCCTCGTACCGGCCGGTGAAGCGGATGTCGAGGGCGAACTTCGGTGGCCGGGTCCCGTCCGTCTCGTCGTGGATCGTCACCATCGAGACCTCTCGGAGGTCGGTCACCCGACAGGCGACACCAGTCAGGTCCGCGAGCGCCGACCGCGCCGCCTCGACGATCGCCGCCCCGTCCTCGTGGTCGACTCGAACGCGCGGCTCGCGCCAGTTCCCCTCCTCCACGGCGAGCACCTCCCCCGCACCGTTCTCGACCCGTACCGAGGCCTCGACGGGGCCGCCGCTGAGCGCCGTCTCGTAGGACGGCCGTTCGAGTGCTATGGAGGCCTGGTGGACGTCGAACCGGCGGTAGGTCTCCCGCAACGACCGGAGCGCTGCCTCGACCCGGTCGTGGGACGAACGTGTCACGAGTCCTGCGAAAGCGGGCCAACATATAAAACCGACAGTTCCTCCATCCCGGCGACGGGGCGGGGTCGGCGGGTGGGACGACGCTGAACCGCCGACCGGCTAGCGTCCACGCCTACCCGTCCCCACCGCTCGCGTCCCGGACGTCGTCGTAGTCATCGTCGAGTTCCCCGCGGCCACCGTCGTCCCCCATCCCCCGGACGTGTTCGTCGAGGAACTCGACGACCCGCGTGTAGGCCTCGATGCGGTTCTCGCGCTTCGAGAGGCCGTGGCCCTCGTCCTCGAAGATCAGCTTCTCGACGGGGACGTGCTCGGCGGCGGCATCGGCGATCTGTTCGGCCTCGCCCACCGGAACGCGGGGGTCGTTCTCCCCGTGGATGACGAACAGCGGCGCGCGGATGCGGTCGGCGCGGTGGAGCGGGCTGATCGACTCCAGGAACTCGCGGTCCTCCGCCAGCGAGCCGTACTCGGCCTCGCGGTGCTCACGCCGCCACGGCCCCGTGTTCTCGAGGAACGTGACGAAGTTCGCGATGCCGACGATATCGACGCCGGCCGCCCAGAGATCGGGGTACTCGGTCAGCGCCGCGAGCACCACGAACCCGCCGTAGGAGCCGCCCATCACCACGATCCGGTCGCCGTCGACGTCGGGGTGCCCGCGGAGGAACTCGGCCCCGGCTCTGAGGTCCTTCACGGAGTCCATCCGCTTCTCCACGTCGTCGAGCCGGGAGTAGGCCTTCCCGTAGCCGGTCGAGCCCCGGACGTTCGGCTCGAACATGGCGTACCCGTTGGCGAGGAAGTACTGTCCGAGCGAGCCGAAGGAGGGACGGCGCTGTGACTCGGGGCCGCCGTGGACGTCGACGACGACCGGCGCGCCGTCCTCCGGCACCTCCGCCGGGAGCGAGAGGTACGAGGGCACCTCCAGGTCGTCGAAGGACTCGAAGCGGACGAGGTCCCGCGGGCGGAAGCCGTCCGGGTCGAGGCCGGCGGTCGAGGCCCGGGTCCACCGCCCGGTTTCGCCCGTCTCCACGTCGACGACGTAGACGTTCGTGTTCGTCGTCGATCCGGAGGCAGAGCAGGCGAACCGCTCCCCCTCGGGGCCGAAGGAGACGCCCCCCGCCACGCCCTCCGGGAGGTCGGGCGCGGGGAAGGTGTCGATGTCGGTCGGGGCCGCCAGTTCCCCCACGGTGAAGTCGGTGTAGCCGTCGACGTTCCGGGAGTAGACCAGCCGGCCGGACTCCTGGTCGATGGCCACGCCGTCGACGTTCCACTCCTCGTCCAGGCGGACGGTCTCGAGGTCGCCGTCGAGGCCGAGCCGTGCGAGATAGAGCAGGTCCGTGCCGTCGTCGGTGACGACGTAGATTCCACCCTCGGGCCCCCATTCGATGCCGCCGTAGCGGACGTCCCCCTCGTGTAGCGTGAGGTGGGTCCGCTCGCCCGTCTCGACGTCGAGCGCGTGGACGTCCGCGTCGAAGTTCGAGTGGCTCTCCAGCAGGACCAGGTGCCGGTCGTCCGGCGAGAACCCGCCGACGGAGTAGATGCCGTCCCCCTCGAAGACCAGTTCGGCGTCCTCGCCCGTCGCGTCGCGGGCCTGGACGTAGACGTCGAAGACGGACTCGTCGCGCCGGTTCGAGGCGAACGCGAACTGCTCGCCGTCGTGGGACCAGCCGCCCCAGTAGTGCTTCGCGCCGGGGTGCCGCGTGAGGTCGGTCACCGAGCCGTCCGGGTCCAGCCGGTGGAGCTGCTCGCGCTCGTTGCCGCCCTCGTCCATCCCGAAGACGAGTTCCGCTCGGGCCGGGGAGTAGCTGCAGAGCGTCACGCGCTCCTCGTAGAAGGTCCGCTGTTCCGGCCACGCACCCGGGGCGTCGAGCGTCCACACCTGCGGGGTGCCGGTCGGGTCCATCAGGAACGCCAGGGTGCCGTCGGGGGCGAGCGACGCCCCGTACGCGCTCCTGACGTTCAGGTACCGTGCGAGCTGGTTCATGTCCCGGGGACCGCCGCCGGGCGGAAAGCCGTTCCGCCCGCGGCAGGGCGAAAACCCGATGCCCCGGCCGCCCGTCGTGGTCACCGTGTCCCGCCAGCCCTCCGACTCCCGTCCCGCGTCGGACCCACCGCCCGACGACCGCCCCACCTCAGCTCTGCCCGCCCGCTCGCGCCGCCGACTGCTCGCACTCGTCGGGAGCGGCGGGCTCCTCGCCACCGCCGGCTGTCTCTCCGCCCTCGGCTCCTCGGGGGAATCGAACGCGAGCGCCGGCCTCGCGCCCGACCGGCTCGCCTTCCCCGACGGGTTCGACGCGGAGGCGGCCTCGCTCGCGGAGGCCTACGGCGACCACGGCGTCTGGGGCCTCGCCGACGGGCCGAGCGTCGACGGGCCGACGTACGTGGGTGCGTACCGGGACTCGCTCGCCGTTCCCGGGGAAGAGGGGTCGGCGGACGAGGAGCGAGAGCCGTGGATCACCGCCGACGTCGCCGCCATCGTCTACCGGCTCGACGGGAGCTACCGGGTGTGGCTCTGGGCCGGCGCACGCGCCCGTCAGCCCCGGGGCGGACTCGGGCGGGCGAGTGTCACACGCGTCTCCGCGGGACTGACCGCACGCGAGGGATGGGCGCTCGACGCCTACGCCCCGCAGGGGTCGTTCCGGGAGGGACCTGTCCCCGTCTCGCTCGGCGAGCGCGGACCCTCCGGCCGGACACCTCTTCCGGGTGGCGGTATCGCACCCGAGGACGGGGTGCGGACCGGCCCGGTCGGCCGCGTCGGCGTCGCATGGCAGGGTATCGCCCGCGGCACTCGGTCGGTGAACGCGGCCTGTGCGCTCCGTCCGACGGACGGCGAGGGGAGTGACGGCACCCCCCCTCCCGGGGTGACCGCGACCTTCGGCGTCGCCGGCGGGCGGGGCGTCCTCTGATCGGGTGGGTTTCCGACGGACTCGGGTGGGTTTTTGTCGGGGCCGGCGGAGCCACGGGTATGCGCGTCGCCGTCGTCGCCGCCCGGACTGGCCGGTACGTCGACCGGGACGGCGTCGCCCGGACCGAGCGCGTGGCCCGCGGACTCGCGGCCCGGGGCCACGACGTCACCGTCTACTGTACGGGCTGGTGGGAGGGGTACGACGAGTACCGCGAGACCGACAGGGTGACCTACCGGGCGGTGACGGTCTCGCCGGCGGACGCCTCGTTCGTCGCCCGCGTTCCGGGGCTGCTCGCCGTCGACCGGCCGGACGTCGTCCACGCGCGGCCGGCCCCGCCGGCGGCCGTCATCGCGGCGCGGGCCGGCGCGCGACTGGCCCGGACGGCGCTCGTCGTCGACTGGTACGGCGACGACCCGAGCGGACGACTGAGCCGGCGTGCCGCCCGGGCGGGCGATCGGGTCGTCACCCCGTCGCGACTCGTCGGGACCTGGGTGCGGGAACTCGGCGCGACCGAGGAGCAGACCCACGTCGTCCCCGAGATGCTCGACCTCTCGCTCGTCCGCTCGACCGAGCCGGACGGGGACGCCGATATCGTCGCCGCCCGGCACCTCGACGGGTCCGCGAACCTCGAGTCGCTGTTCCTCGCGCTCGCGGAGCTCCGGGGGCGCGAGTGGACGGCGACGGTAATCGGCGACGGACCCGCCCGGGCGGCCTACGAGGCACAGGCCGCGGACCTCCGTATCGACGACCGCGTGGCGTTCGTGGGCGCGCTCCCCCGCGAGGAACGGCTCGCACGCTACCGGGCCGCCCACGTCTTCGTCCACACGGCGACGTGGGAGCCGTTCGCGACGGAACTGCTGTGGGCGATGGCCTGTGGCTGCGTGGGTGTCGTCGAGTACCAGGAGGACTCGGCGGCCCACGAACTCGTCGAGCGGCGCGAGCGGGGGTTCCGGGCGACGACGCCCGAGGAGATCGAGGACGCCATCGTCGACGCGGGCGACCTCCCCGAGTGGACGGTCGACGAGTCCTTCGAGGCTTTCGACCACGACGCGGTCGTCGAACGGTGGCTCGACTGCTACCGGGAGGCCGGGGCCAGATAGGTTCGGGGTTCCCGGGACGCCCCCGGCTCTCGGCGGGACGGCCGCCGAAGCCACCGACGAAACCCCACGCGCTTTAGTCGGGACCCGGCGAACCCCGGGCATGGACCTCGCGTTCGACGAGTTCGTCCTCGCGGCGGCCACGGGGGACCCGACCGAGGAGCCGGCGGCCCGCGAGCACGCCGACTGCGTCGAGTTCCGGATGGACCTCGCCGAGGACGACCCGCTCGACGCGCTCGCGGGCTACGACGGCGAGCTCCCGCTGCTGGTCACCGACCGTCCGGCGTGGGAGGGCGGCGAGGCGGCCGACGAGGGGCGGGTCGACGCGCTCGTCTCGGCCGTCGAGCACGAGGCGGTCGCGGCGGTCGACGTCGAACTCCACGAGGTGGCCGGCGGCGACGGCCTCGACGTCGTGGAGGCCGCACGGGCGTCGGGGGCGAAAGTCGTCGTCTCCGTCCACGACTTCGAGGGAACGCCGCCACGGGGCGAACTCCGTCGGCTGATCGACCGGGCGAGCGACTACGGCGACGTCGCCAAGCTCGCGGTCACGGCCGAGAGCCCCGACGACACGCTCGCCCTGCTGGCGGTGACCCGCGCGCACGCTTCGGCGGGGCGGACCGTCGCGACGATGGCGATGGGCGAGGCCGGCCGACACACCCGCGTCGTCGCGCCGCTGTACGGCTCGCGGATCGGCTACGCACCGGTCGACCCGGACCGGGCGACCGCCCCCGGCCAGTACGACCTGGCGACGCTCGCGCGGTTGGTCGGGGAACTCCGTTGAGCGGGCGCGGCCCGTAGTTCAACTGGGGAGTGATATCTCCCCGAAGGCATAATTACGACGAGTGACAAGGGCGTCGGGAGTGACGGGACGACAGCCCACCAAGCGACCGTGGCTGGCCGCCATGCTGTCATTCCTCCAGCCCGGGCTCGGGCACCTCTACCTGCGGGCCTGGATACGGGCGCTGCTCTGGTTCGCGCTCTGGTTCGGCACGCTGACCGTGGCCGTCCCGTCGGTCGGCGCCGGGGGGCTGCTCGCGGTCGCCGAACGGACGCTCGGTGCGCTCGCCTCGCTCCCCACGGGAGCCGCGCTCGCACTCGGCACGGTCACGCTGTTCAGCACGCTCGACGCTTACTGGCTGGCCTCCCGGGCCAACGAACGGTCACGGGCGGTCGAGTCCGGAACCGCGGACTGCCCGCACTGTGGCCGGGAGGTGGACGCCGAACTCGACTTCTGTCACTGGTGTACCGAGCCGATCGACCTCGGCGTCGACCGGGAGTACGGGACGGGCGAGGAGTCCATAGCCCGGTGAGGAGGAACGGAACTCTACGCCGAGCGAAGGACGGTTCTAGAGCCCACCGAGGAGACCGAGTGCCTCGGGTCTCAAACCCAGGATTAGCAGCTATGTGCTGGTCTTCACTTTCACTCCGGATGGCCCAGGTTCAAAAGAAGAGCGTGTATACTCAGTCCTGGCGGAAGAATGCCTGGCTCACGGACTCTCGTGAAAACGCTGGACTTCCGACTCGACATCCGGAGTGCCAACGAGAGTCTACTGTACGATGCCTGTCTTGAAGCTCGTTCGGTGTACAACGAAACCATCCGCCTCGCA
>JAZKST010000118.1:0-3883 GCA_036625905.1 Haloarculaceae archaeon | reverse complement strand
CCGGCCACTGGACCATCGAGGGCTGTCTCACCTCGCAGTTCGAACAGCACGTCCGGGCGGTGCTCGGGTGGCCGCTCGGGTCGACCGACCGCCGATCCCCGACCGTCTCGGCGAACGTCCTCGGTGACGTGGCCGAGCCGGCTCCGGCCGAACTCCGGAACGTCGGTCGGGTACTCGCCGACCCCGGGCTCTCGCTGCACTGGTACGGCAAGCGAGAGGTCCGGCCGCTCCGGAAGATGGGCCACGTCACGGCCGCGGGCGGGACTGACGACGACGCCGACGGCCTTCTCGAGCGCACGCGGGCGGTCCGGGACGCGCTCACGTTCCGGTCCGGCTGAGGCCCGTCGACCCTGCCTTCGCGAGCAGGTCCCCGTTCTACCTCCGGCGTCGACCCGTCGACCTGGCCGGTCACGATGAGCCCCATCGGAGCGGGCCGCGACGTCGTCCTCGATTCGGAGTACTCGGTGATGCAGTCCGCGACGAGCGTCCCCTCGTAGAACGGCGGCGGACGTCCGGGAACCCCATCCCGGTAGCGACTCCCGGTCCGGCGACCACCGGAGACGAGGACGGGGGCGAGGCCGAGGCGGTCGACCGCAACGCCAAAGCGCCAGCCGTCCGGAGTCCCGCCCATGACCGACGGCGTCCAGTCGTTGATCGACGAACTGCGCGCGGAGGCCGACCGGGGGCGCGACCCCGGGGACACTCCCGACGTGGGTATCGTGATGGGGTCTGACTCGGACCTCGACACCATGTTCGGGGCCTACGAGGCGCTCACGAAGCTCGGGTTCGAGGAGGTCACCGACTACGACGACCTGCCGGCCTCGGACTACACCTTCGAGACGTACGTCGTCTCGGCTCACCGGACGCCTGACCTGATGTACGCCTACGCCGAGACGGCTCGCAACCGCGGGCTCGACGTCATAATCGCCGGCGCGGGCGGGAAGTCGGCGGACCTGCCGAACATGACCGCGAGCATCGCCTATCCGCTTCCCGTCATCGGAGTGCCGGTCCAGGAGAAGTCGGTCGACTCCGTTATCGGGATGCCGACGGGCGCGCCCATCACGGCCGTCGACGCGGGCAAATCGTTCAACGCGGCGCTGTCGGCGGTACAGGTGCTCGCACGGGCCCATCCCGAACTCGAGGGCCTGCTGGAGGAGTACCACGAGGACCTCCGCGAGGGGGTCGCCGAGGACTCCCGGGGGCTCCACGAGCGGGGGACCGTCGCCTACCGGGAGTCGATGGGGGAGTAGACGATCGGAGGGTGACCGAGCGACGGTGACGCGGGGGCGAGTGGCCGGGACCAACCGGGTGTGGATCGGCGCGAACCACCGGCCAGCACCGTTATCAACTCTTATGTACGGGGGTTCCCAACCGTGTGACGATAGAGCCGTGAGCAATCCATGGATCGCCATCGGCGCGCTCGCGCTGGTGGGCGTCGCGGTGCCGGTCTCGATGATCGCCATCTCGTCGCTCCTCCGCCCGAGCGTGCCGGAGCAGGGAAAACGCGCCGTCTACGAATCCGGCGAGATACCGACGGGCAACACGCGCATCAGGTTCAACATCCAGTACTACATGGTCGCGCTGTTGTTCGTGATCTTCGACATCGAGACCGTCCTCATCTTCCCGTGGACGGTCATCTACCGGGACGCCGTCCAGTCGGCCGGGCTGGTCGACGCGCTGTTGCCGATGCTGGTGTTCATCGGTATCCTCGTGGTCGGCCTCGCGTGGGCGTGGCGCAACGGTGCCGTCCGGTGGGTCAGTAGCCCACGGGCGAACGCCGAAGGGACCGCGGAGTAAGCCTATGAGTTCCGAAGACAAAGAGATACCCTCGACGCAGGAAGCCCGGATGGGCGAAGGCGTCGACAACCGATTCAACTCGAAGCTCCGGGAGGCGTTCGGCTCTTCGCCGTTCATCCTCACCAAGTTCGACAAGTTCATGAACTGGGTCCGGGGCTCCTCGATGTTCATGCTGCAGTTCGGCATCGCCTGCTGCAGCATCGAGATGATGCACACCTACGCGGTGAAACACGACCTCGACCGGTTCGGCGCCGGGGTGCCCCGCGCCTCGCCGCGGCAGGCCGACGTCATCATCGTGCCGGGCACCATCGTCTCGAAGTTCGCCCCCCGGATGAAGCGCGTCTACGACCAGATGCCCGAGCCGAAGTTCGTCGTCGGGATGGGCTCGTGCACCATCTCCGGCGGGCCGTTCCAGGAGGGGTACAACGTGATCAAGGGCGCCGAGGAGGTCATCCCGGTCGACATCCACGTCCCCGGATGCCCGCCGCGACCCGAGGCGCTGGTCTACGGCGTCGCCAAACTCCAGGAACGGATCGCCAACGGCGAGTCCTCGCCCGTGACGGTCAAGCCGTACGAACTCGAGCAGTTCGGTGACCTCGAACGCGACGAACTGGTCCGGCACCTCGCCGACGAGATCGACGAGGAGGACCTCGTCATGCGGTACAACTGGGCGGACTCCCCCTGATCATGAGCCTGGAAGAACCCACCCCACCGGAGACCGAGGTCGGCGTGACCGAGGACGGCACCGTCGACTACGACGCGCTCGCCGACCTCCTCGGCGACCTCGTCATCGACCGCGAGGAGCACGTCAACGCCGAGGCGTTCGTCGTCCGGCCCGACGAGGTCCAGGAGGCCCTGTTCGGGCTGCGCGACGAGGCCGGCTTCGACCACTGCTCCTGTGTCACCGCCCAGGAGTACGGCGACCGGTTCGAGTCGATCTACCACCTGAAGAAGTACGACGATCCCACCCAGGAGGTCGGCGTCGTCGTCCCGACCTCGCTCGACGACCCCGTGAGCCAGACGGCCGAACCCGTCTACCGGACCGCCGACTGGCACGAGCGCGAGGCGTACGACCTCGTGGGCATCGAGTACGAGGGCCACCCGGACCTCCGGCGGATCCTCCTGCCCGAGACCTGGCAGGGCCACCCGCTCCGTTCGGACTACAACCAGGAGAAGCCCCAGGTCGTCACGCTGCGGGAACACGCCAACCCGCTCCAGGATGACCACCGCGCCGGGGAGGACTCGGACACGATGTTCCTCAACATCGGGCCCCACCACCCCGCGACCCACGGCGTGCTCCACCTGAAGACGACGCTGGACGGCGAACAGGTCGCGGACGTCGACCCGGACATCGGCTACCTCCACCGCTGCGAGGAGCAGATGTGCCAGCAGGGGACCTACCGCCACCAGATCATGCCCTACCCCGACCGCTGGGACTACATCTCGGCGGGCATCCTCAACGAGTGGGCGTACGCCCGCGCCGCCGAGGACCTCGCGGACCTGGAGGTGCCCGAATACGCGCAGGTGATCCGGACGATGTCCGCGGAGCTGTGTCGCATCGCGAGCCACATGCTCGCGGTGGCGACGTTCGCGCTGGACATCTACGGCGACTTCACCGCCATCTTCATGTACGGCGTGCGGGACCGCGAGGTCGTCCAGAACATCCTCGAGGATCTCACCGGACAGCGGCTGATGTTCAACTACCTCCGGCTGGGCGGGGTCGCGTGGGACCTCCCCGAGCCCCGCGAGGAGTTCTTCGAGCAGACGCGGGACTTCCTCGACGAACTTCCCGAACGGCTCGAGGAGTACCACGACATGATCACGTCGAACGAGATCCTCCAGATGCGGACGGTGAACACGGGGGTCCTCGAGCCCGAGGTCGCCAAGTCCTACGGGGCGACCGGCCCCGTCGCGCGGGGCTCGGGCATCGACTTCGACCTCCGTCGTGACGACCCGTACGGCTACTACGACCAGCTCGACTGGGACGTCGCCGTCGAGGACGGCTGTGACAACTACTCGCGAGTGCTCGTCCGGCTCCAGGAGGTCGAGGAGTCCGCGAAGATCATCGAGCAGTGTATCGACCTGC
>JAZKST010000117.1:0-3900 GCA_036625905.1 Haloarculaceae archaeon | reverse complement strand
CGGTTGTAGTCTTTTACCGGTGACCGCCGACCCCGTACGGGCGGTCACCGGCAAATCGTTACAACCGTCCGTATGAGTCCCAATCGGAACGGCGTATCGGTCGAGTCAGTACGGTGGTTCGCCGCGGAGCCCGTAGCTGTGGATTTAAAACGCTGTAATATCCGCAGTGAGTGCTATCGAGTCCGCCGGTCGTTGCTGGTGTATGTACCCTCCGCAGGTGCGTGACGGGGATATCCGTGTCGAGACCGACGAGGGGACAGCGGTGTTCTCGGCGAGTGAACTCCGGACGAGAGGCGGCGCCGAGCGGCGGATCGAAATAGCCTGTGCCTCCGGAGAGCGGGTCGAGTCGGTCTGGCAGGGACTCCCCGTCTCGACGCTCGTCGCCGAGGTCTCGTTCCCCGACGAGACGACACACCTCTCGTTCACGAGCCGGGACGACTATCGGTGCTGTGTCGACATCCGGACCGCACTCGATGGACTCCTGGCGGTCGTGCGTGACGGGGAACCCCTCGGAGAATCACGGCCCTACGAGACCCGATTCGTCGCCCCCGATGTCGAAGGGGCTCGATGCCTCAAGGACGTGCGAACCGTTCGACCACGCTCGCTCGTCGCGACGGAGGACCGAACGGATTACGAGCAGCTCGATCCGGACGAAGACGACGAACAGGAGAACCATCCAGGAGACGTGACAGCCCGATAAATATTCGACTCCCGGAACTCCCGCCGATGAGATCCACCCATCGAGAGCATCAGTCTCGACTTCCGGTCGGCCCCGAGCCGCCTCCGGGCCCGCGGGATCCCCCCTCGAACCCCGCCTCGTGGATCGGAGGTCCGCCTCGTCGGTCTACGACACGCCGACCCTCCCGAAGTAGAAATAGGTGCACACGACCGTATCAGGCACCGCCCGAGGTGGCGTGTAGCCCGACGATGCCGACGACGACGAGACCGATGAACCCCGCGCGGACGAGAGTCGCCGGCTCGTCGAACGGGACGACGCCCAGGGTGGCGGTCCCGACCGCGCCGATGCCGGTCCAGACGGCGTAGGCCGTCCCGACCGGGAGTTCCTCGACGGCTCTCGCCAGCAGCACCATGCTGATCGCGACCGCGACGGCAGTCCCGAGGGTACCGGTACGTCGCTACGACCGTTCGAGCGTGACGGCCGAACGCCACCGGGGTGAAGTCGGTGTGCTTATTCGGGCGTTGATCGACGGCCCGCTATGACCGGGCGGTTCTGGCGGATCGTCGGGGTCGTGACGGTCTGGCACATCGCCGCCAGCGTCTGTTACTACGCGGTCTACGCCGGGACACCCCTGTTCCGGGACGCGTTCGAGCTGTCCGGGCTGGAGATCGGCGTCGTGGTCGCCGCCCTGACGCTCGGCTACGCCGTCTTCCTGCTGCCGTTCGGCGTCGCGACCGACCGGTTCGGCGAGCACCGGACGCTGACCGGCGGGCTGGCCGGGGTCGCGCTCGGGGTCCTCGCGGTCGCGGTCGCCCCGACCTACCCGTGGTTGCTGGTCGCCGCGTTCCTCCTGGGTTCGATGTACGGGAGCGCGACGCCGGGGACGAACAAGGCGATCTTCGACCGGATCGACCCGGAGCGACAGCACCGTGCGATCGGGATCAAGCAGGTCGGTCCGACCGTCGGGAGCGCCGTGGGCGCCGTCCTCGTGACGGGGCTCGCCGGCGCCTTCCTTTGGCAGTCCGGGTTCCTCGTCGCGGCGGTGGTCGGACTGACGACCGCCGTCGGGTTCTTCCTCGTCTACCGGGGGGCGGAGGGAGTCGAAGCGACCTCCCCCGACTGTCCCGGGCTGCTCTCGAACCGGACGTACGTCGTCCTGTTGCCGGCGGGCATCTGCCTCGGCGGCGCCTTCTACACGACGACCGGCTACACCGTCCTCTTCGTCGAGGAGTCGGTCGGGGCGACGGTCGCGACGGGCGGGCTCGTGCTGGCGGCGCTGCAGGTCGCCAGCAGCGCCGGCAGGGTCGGCGCGGGCACTCTGGCGGACGTCCTCCCTGGCGCGCCGCGGGTGCGGACGAGCTCGGTGCTCGTCGTCCAGGCGGCGGGGGGCGGGATACTCTACCTGATGCTCCCGCTGGCCGGGACCACCCTCGCGGCGAGCGCGGTGTTCGTCGGTCTCGGCCTGTTCGTCCCGCCGACGTTCGGCTACCTCGTCGACACGAGCGGTTACCCGGCCGCCTGGGGGTTCCTGGGCGGCCTGTCGTTCGTCGCTGCCGGACTCGTGCTGCTGGCGGCCTTCGAGGACGTCTGACGGTGATCGTCGTCGTCGTTCGTCGTTCCTCCACGCGAGACCACCCGATCGGAACCCGGTGGCAGATCGGATCCGTCAGCCGGCTACGGTGGTCCGTGCGAGCGCCTGCCCGTCTCGGAGTCGTCGGCCGCCTCTCGTCTGGAGGGGTGTTCCCCCTCGGAACGTTGATGAACCGGGGACACGACGCCCCGGAGTGGATGAGACACCCGAGGAGTGATCGGCATGACTGAGGACCCGGACCCCCGTTTCGACACCCGAGCGGTCTCGGCGGGCGAGGACCCCCGCCGACAGGCCGCCGGCGACGTCGTCTCGCCGATCCACCTGGCGAGCACCTTCGCCCAGGATCGGATGGGCGCCGACGCGGAGTTCACCTACGCCCGGAGCGGGAACCCGACCCGGGCCGCGCTCGAGGAGCGCCTCGCGTCGCTCGAGAGCGGGGAGCACGCCCTGGCCCTCTCGTCGGGGATGGGTGCGATCGGTACGACCGCGATGTCGCTGCTCGAACCCGGCGACCACGTCGTCGCGTTCAACTACCTCTACGGCGGGACTCGCAAGCTCTTCGACGAGCTCTACGCGCCCTCCTTCGGTGTCGACGTCGAATACGTCGATGCGACGTCGACGGCGGCCGTCGCCGACGCCGTCACCGAGGAGACGGCGCTGGTGTGGGTCGAGAGCCCGACCAATCCCCTCCTGAAGCTCTGTGACATCGCCGCTATCGCCGACGTCGTGGCCGACGCCGGCGCGACGTTCTGTGTCGACAACACGTTCGCGAGCCCCTACTTCCAGCGGCCGCTGGAGCTTGGGGCCGACGTCGTCGTCCACAGCACCACCAAGTATATCAATGGCCACTCGGACTCCCTCGGCGGCGCCATCGTCACCCGGAACGACGACATCGCCGAGCGGGCCACCTTCGTCCAGAAGTACGGCACCGGGTCGGTGCTCTCGCCGTTCGACGCCTACTTCGTGCTCCGGGGGACCAAGACGCTCCCCGCCCGGATGGAACGACACGAGCGGAACGCACTCGCCGTCGCGGAGTTCCTGGAGGACCACCCGAAGGTCAAGCGGGTCCACTACCCCGGGCTGGAGAGCCATCCACAGCACGGACTGGCCTGCGACCAGATGGACGGGTTCGGCGGCATGCTCTCGTTCGAGATCGACGGCGGCGAACCGGAGGCAGCGGCGTTCCTGGAGGACTTAGAGCACGTCCGACTCGCCGTGAGCCTCGGTGGCGTCGAATCGCTGATCGCGCACGTTCCGACGATGACCCACCACTACCTCGACGAGGGGACCCGCCGCGAGATGGGAATCTCCGAGTCGCTGATCCGGATGTCCGTCGGCATCGAGCACACGGAGGACCTGCTCGAGGATCTCGGACGGGGACTCGGTCGTATCTGATCGATCCCCGCGACTCGTCGATCCGCCTCGTGAACAGTCGGCAGTTCGGCGTCCGAACTCACGGACCCGTTTTGCTGTGGTGGTCTCCAATCACGACAGTCCGTATGGCCCATCCCGGGATTGAGGCGCGAATCCGACCGTCTCCGGACGCCTCGCGGGCTTCTCGGGACGAATCCGGCGTCAGAGGGTACCTGTGGGACCACGGGACGCGTACACGGTGGTCCGTCCCGTGGAC
>JAZKST010000003.1:0-149098 GCA_036625905.1 Haloarculaceae archaeon | reverse complement strand
GGGAGGGACAGCAGTCCGGTCTACTGGTCTCTCCCTGGCCGGGGGAGAATGGCGACGGTTTACCTGTTCCGGCAGTGAGGCTGTGACCGATGCTCGTCGAAACCGCCCTGTTCCTGGTCGGGCTGGCGGCGCTCGTCGCCGGCGCCGACCGGGCGGTCACCGCCGCCGGCGACCTTGCGCTCTACTACGGCGTCTCGCCGTTCTTCATCGGCGTCACGCTCGTCTCGATCGGGACCTCCGTCCCGGAGATGGTCACGTCAGTCTACGCCGCCTACTACGGCGCGGGCGACCTCGTGGTCGGCAACATCGTCGGCTCGGAGACGGCACAGATCACCCTCGCCATCGGCGTCGTCGCGCTGATCGCGCCGTTCGTCGCCGAACGACGGAACGTCCTCGTCTACGGCTCCGCGATGATACTGGCGATGGTCGTCATGCTCCTCGCCCTCGACGACGGCGTCGTCGGTCGCTCGGAGGGGTTCCTGATGATGCTGGCCTACGTCCAGTTCGTCTACACGCTCTACACGAACGAGGGCGGCGAGGAGGTCGCCGAGGAGGTCATAGAGGAGATCAGATCGCCCGGCGAGGCGCTCCCGTGGATACTCGGCGGGCTCCTCCTCGTGGTGATCGGCGGGCAGTTGATGGTCACGAACGGCGTCGCGCTCGCGCGACTCGCGGGCATCCCCGAGTACCTGATCGGCCTGCTGACCGGGCTGGGTACCACGATGCCGGAGATCGTCGTCGCCGGCATCGCCGCCCACGAGGGACGGGGCGGCATCTCCGTCGGCGCCATCCTCGGGAGCAACATCACCGACCCGGTGTTCTCGCTCGGCGTGGGCGCGCTGTTCTTCGACGTCGTCGTCGACGACGTGGCGGCGCTCGGCCCGTCGCTCGCCTACATGCTCGGCGTCTCCATCGTCGTGCTCGGGCTGTTCTACTGGCGGGAGGGGATAGACCGCCGGGCCGCGGTCGCCTGTCTCCTGCTGTACCTCCCGACGTTCGTCCTGCTCTGACCGCCGGAGAGGGACAGCACTAATCCGGAGCGGCGTGGCGTGGGCCGTAGGTGCTCCACCGTGCCGTCGAAGCGGTCCATCCGGCTGTTCGCCCTCGCGGTCGCCGTCCTCGTCACGGCCGGCATCGCCGTGGTCCCCGTCTCGGGGTCGCTCACCGTCGAGGGCCGGTACGCGGTCGCGACGATGGCGTTCGCGGCGGTGCTCTGGGTCACCGGGGCGCTCCCGCTCCCGCTGACGGCCCTGTGCGTCCCGATCCTGCTGACCGTCTTCGGCGTCTACCCCGACTTCGGCGACGCGGTCGCGGGGTTCGCCGATCCGGTGATCTTCCTCCTGCTGGCGGGGTTCGTGCTCGCCGAGGCGCTCCAGGCCCACGGCGTCGACCGCCGGGTTGCCTTCGCCATCCTCGTCAGGTTCGGCACCTCCGCGAGGGGGCTGGTCCTCGGGGTGATGCTCGCGACGGCGCTGCTCTCGATGGTCATCTCGAACACCGCGACGGTCGCGATGATGGTGCCCATCGTCCTGGGGATAATCGAGAGCGTCACGGAGCTGACGGCGGCCGACGACGAGGGTGCGGACGCCTCGAACCTGCAGGTGGCGATGCTGCTCGGGGTGGCGTACGCGGCGAGCCTCGGTGGGGTCGGCACGCTCGTCGGGACACCCCCGAACGCCATCGTCGTCGGGCAGTTGCGCGAACTGGTCGGGGTGGAGGTGACGTTCGTCGAGTGGCTCGCGATCGGTATGCCGATGGTCGTCGTCACGCTCCCGGTGGCGTGGGTCCTGCTGACGTACGTCGTCTACCCGCCCGGCAGCTACGACGTGGGACTGGCGCGGGAGCGGGCCCGCGAGGAACTCCGGGCCATGGGGCCGCTCTCGCCGGGCGGGCGCCGGGCCGTCGCCGTCTTCGCCGCGACGGCGCTCCTCTGGCTCCTCGGCGGCCTCGGCTTCCTGTTCGAGGGGGTCCTCTCCTCCGAGTGGTTCGTCACCCTGTTCGGCGGCACGGGGACCAGCGCCTTCGGGACGGCCGGCCACGAGGGGCTCCTGTTCTACGTCCTCGTGGGACTGCTCGCGGTCCCCGCGCTGGTCCTGAGCGGCGCGGCCGAGTGGGACGACCTCGTCGACATCGACTGGGGGACGCTGCTGCTGCTCGGCGGGGGGATCTCGCTGGCGAACGCCCTCTCCGATACGGGCGCGACGCGGTGGCTCGCCGAGGTGACGCTGGGCGCCCTCGAGGGGACCCCCCTGATCCTCGTCCTGTTCAGCGTGATCGCGCTCACGGTGCTCGTTGGGGAACTGGCGTCGAACACGGCGATGGCGGCCGTCATCGCGCCGTTGCTCGTCAACGCCGCGCCGGCGTACGCCGGGGCGCTCGGAACCGACGCGGAGACGGCGGCCGTGCTGCTCGCGGTCACGGGTGCGGTCGCCGCGAGCTACGGGTTCGCGCTGCCGGTCGCCACGCCGCCGAACGCCATCGTCTTCGGGGCCGGCTACGTCGAGCGCGACCACATGCTTCGGGCGGGGACGCTCCTCGACGTGGTCGTGATCCTCCTGACGACGGGCGTGGCGTACCTCCTCGTCCGGACCCTCTGGCCGGTCGTCCTCGGGTGAGCGACCGGGAACGTGCGAGCCCGAGCGCGAGCCGTGCGACGTGGGGCGGGAGGAGTCGCTCGACGGGGCTGGCGCGGAACTCGACGCCCGCCGCGAGGCTTCCCGTTCGACCGGTGTTGCCTCGTGCTCGGCACACGAGACCGCGACACGTCCCTCGGCGGCGGGCGGACCAGCCATCTATTAGGCCGCGCCGGTCACACCCCGAACCATGGTCCCGGTCCGCCGGCTCGTCGTCGACGTACTGAAACCCCACGACCCACCCCTCCTCGAGTTCGCGAGGCGCGTCGGCGACGCGGAAGGCGTCGAGGGGATCAGCGCCTCGCTCATCGAGTTGGACAACGAGGTCCAGAACGTCAAGCTCACGTTCGAGGGCGAGGCGCTGGCGTTCGAGGAGATCGAGGCGGCGGTCGAGCGGCTGGGCGGGACCGTCCACTCCGTCGACCAGGTCGCCTGCGGCGAGCGCGTCGTCGAGGACCGCCCGACCCACCAGGACCGCTGAGGACCCGAACCGTGCCCTCGACCCGCGAGTACCTGGCCCGCCTGCTCGGACGGGAGGACGTCCGCTCGATCGCCCGCCGGTACTTCGTCTCCAACGGGTTCGACGGGACGCTGACGAGCATCGGCGTCGTCGTCGGCGCGGTGCTCTCGGGGGTCCCGGACGGGCTGACCGTCGTCAAGATCGGGCTCGGTGCCGCGGTCGGCCTGACGACCTCGGCGGTCTGGAGCGTCTGGGAGATCGAGCGGGCCGAGACGAAGGCGGAGATCCTGCGGCTCGAGAAGGCCATGCTCACCGACCTCGACGACACGCGGATCCAGCGGGACCGCTCGGGTGCGCGGCTGTTCCACTCGGTCATGAGCGGGCTCGGGCCGCTCGTCGGGATCCTCGTCCCGCTGACGCCGTTCCTGTTCGAGGGGACCCTCCTCGGGATGCAGCAGGCGGCGCTGGTGTCGGTCGGGCTCGGCGTCGGCGTGCTGGGCGCGTTCGGCGCCTACATGGGGTCGATCTCCGACCAGCGGTGGTACGTCTCGGCGGCGCGGATGGCGCTCGCCGGGCTCGTCGTCGCCGTCGTGAACGTCCTGCTCCCCGGGTAGCGAGAACTGGTGGTGCCGTGGGACGGGGGAGTCGACGCCCGGTGTGGACGACGGCGTCGCTCAGTTCGGAGCGGCCGCAGTCTCTGTCTCCTCGTCGTACTTCTCGCGGAACTCGGCGATGAGCTGGCCCATCTTCGCGTACCAGTCGTTGAGCATCCGCTGCATGTCGTCGGCGACCCGGTCCGGGTCCGACGACCGGTAGACGTGGTAGTAGCCGCCCTGGTCGTAGTTGACCTGCTCCTTCTGGATGAAGCCGGCCTGGAGGAGCCGCTGGATGGAGCGGTAAGCGGTCGAGCGCTCGCGGTCGACCCGGTCGGCGACCTCGTCGACGGTCAACGGCTCCGCCGCCGCCACGACGACGCCGAAACACTCCCGGTCGAGTTCCTTCAGTCCGTGGATACACTCCAGCAAACCCTCGCACTCCATGTCCTGCTGGAGATACTCGCTCATCGAGTTGGCCATGTCTCGGCGGCTCTACGGGCCACCGGTTTAAAAGATTTGTGCGATAACTACACAACCGCGAACGGCGGACCGGTGGTCCGGGCCGGTCAGTGGGTCCCGGTTCCCTGCTGTGTGGCGTTCTCCCGGCGGATGGCCGTCAGGCTGCTGTAGACGACCGCTCCGCTCACCAGCAGTGCCGCGCCGATGATGAGGACGAAGCTGACCGTGTTCAGGACGGGGATGCCGAACGACTCGCCGATCTGCCGGAAGGCGACCGCGACGGCCCCACCGAGCAGCATCAGACCGAAGTAGATCTTGATCCCTTCCTCGTCCACGATGCTCGTCGCGGCCGACCCGACCTGGGCGCCGAGGGCGCTCCCCGCGAGGAGCGGCGCGACGATGCTCAGGTCGACCCCGCCGGACTGGGCGTAGAGGAACGAGCCGATCCCGCCCGAGAAGACGATCTCGAAGAGGTCGGTCCCGACTGCGATGGGAACCGGGACCCCGATGAGGTAGAACAGCGCGGGCATCCGAATGAACCCGCCGCCGACGCCCAGGAACCCCGAGAGGAGGCCGGTCGCGAACGCGACCAGCAGCACCGTCCACAGCGACACCCGGACGCCGCCCCGGAGCGTGAGCATCGGCGGGATGCGGTAGGACTGGATCCGCTTTGCGATGTCCGGGATGTCGTCGTCGACCGCCGCGTCCTCCGGCGCGCCGTGGTCGACGCCGCCGCCACCACCCTTCAGCGCCTCGTAGGTGACGAACGCGCCGATGCCGCCCAGCAGCAGGACGTACGTCACGCTGATGATCCCGCCGGCCAGCCCCAGCTCCTCCAGGTGGAGGACGATCTCCTTGCCGACCTCGATGCCCAGTGTCGTCCCGACGATCATCGAGACGCCCAGCTTGTAGTCGACCTGCCCGAGGTTCCGGTGCTTGATCGTCGCGATGACGGAGGTCCCGAACACGAACGCGAGGCCGCTCCCGACGGCGACCCGTGACGGGTAGCCCATCACGAGCAGGATCGGGGTGACCAGGAACGACCCGCCCATCCCGAAGAACCCGAAGAGGATCCCGATTAGCAGCCCGAACCCGACGAACAGCCCGATCATCATGAGTCCGACGCCCAACACCTGCATCGTCACGCACCCAGGAGACGCTTGACGGTCGGCGCCGTCAGTCTGGTTAGCGCCGAGTAGCTCACGTGGAGGACGATCGCCTCGAGGAGGACGAGGCCGATGAGGGCCGCCGCCTGTGCGTTGCCCGAGAGCGTCTCTATGCCGAACATGCTGTCTCGAATACCGCGTTCCGGACGGGTCGTGTGCGATCCATGCTTTTGTGCTCGGTTCCCCCTACCCGGTTACAGGGTTTAACGGTTTTGGACTTGTTGCACAATACTATATCCGCCTCGGATAGTGGTGCGGTACCGATGTATCTCCGTACGTTATCCGTAGCTACGGCTCGTTCCGCCGTCGGTGTCGGTGTCGGTCGACTCCCGCACCGAGCGCCAGTAGCCCTGTGCGTAGGCGCCGAGGAACATCCCGGCGATGGCCCAGAGGACGGGCCAGTTCCCGATACCGAGGCTGGCGTAGGCGGCACCGGGACAGATGCCCGAGAGGCCCCAGCCGGCCCCGAAGACGACCCCGCCGATCAGGACGTTTCGGTCGAACTGCTTGAGCCGGCGCTCGTAGACGTCACCGGTCAGCGGCGCGCGACCGCGCAGGCGTGGCACGACGAGGAACGCCACGCCCGTCACGACGGCGGCCCCGCCCATCACGAACAGCAGTCCGAGGTCGTCGAACTGGAGGAAGTCAAGCACCACCTCCGGTCGGGCCATGTGGCTGAACCCCAGCCCGAAGCCGAACACCAGGCCCCCGACGAGGATCAGTGGCATGAACAACGGGTGTCGCTCGGCCCCGGCGCTCACGGTACCACCCCCAGGGCCTGGACCAGCTGTGCGGTCCCGATCGCCACCGCCATGAACGTGGCCACGTTGACGATGGAGGTCTTCGACCCGGAGCCGACCCCACAGACGCCGTGCCCGGAGGTACAGCCCTTTCCGAGACGGGTGCCGATACCGACGAGGACGCCCCCGCCGAGGAGCCGCCACCACTGGACCTCGGTGGTCCAGCCGCCGGGACCGACCGTCAGCGCGTAGACGGCCGCCCCTCCGACGATGCCGAGGGTGAAGACGACGCGCCAGTCGCGCGAGTCGAGGTAGTCGGGACGCTCGAACCGCGGGAGCCTCGAGACGTACGACAGCGTCGATTCGAGGAACGTGCTCGCGCCCGCGCTGATCCCCGTCCCGGCGTAGATGACCGACGCGCCGAGGCCGACGAACAGTCCGCCCACGGCGTACCGGGTGACGCCGTTCGGGAAGAACGGAGCGAGCAGTTCCGCCGCCGCCACGAGCGACTCTACAGGTCCGGCCATCTCACTCGGTCAGCGCGTCCCGGCTGGCGGCGCAGTTGTTCGGGCCGAGCTCGAGCTCGAACGCCTCCCCGTCGTCGGCCTCCTCCTGCCCGAGGTTGATCCCGATGATGTCCTCGTAGTTCGAGGGCCGGGGCGGCATGTCCGAGAGGACCAGTTCGACGAACGCCTCCTCGTCCATCGAGAGTGCGTCCATCCCATCGACGAGCTCGCCGAGCGTGGCCGTGTAGGTGCCGTCCGCCGCTGGCTCGGCCGCGTCGCTGAAGTGCGCGCCGCCGACGAGGACGTCGTCGTCGAGCGCGAGCACGCGGTCCTGGAGCGATCGGTAGAGCTGCCGGGCGGCCTCGGGTGCGCCCTCGTCGCCCTCCTCCAGGTCGGGCCGGGCGACGCTCTCGACGAACAGACCGTCGCCGGTCAGGAGCACCGCGTCGTCGACGAGGTAGGAGATCATTCCGGAGGTGTGTCCGGGCGTGTAGACGGCCTCGGTCTCCACGTCGCCGACCCCGAAGACGTCGCCGTCCTCGGCGGTCGTCAGTTCGTCGGCGTAGGTGACCCCGCGGTCGACCGCCGCGGCCGGGACGACGCCCTCGACGCCTTCCCCGTCGAGGGCGCGGACACCCGAGACGTGGTCGGCGTGGACGTGCGTGTCGAACGCGTAGACGAGGTCGGCGCCCATCGACTCCGCGTCCCGGAGGTACTCGTCGGCGAACGCACGAAGGGGGTCGACGACCGCCGCCTCCCTTCCGTCGTCGCCCGACGCGTCCGAGACGATCAGATAGGAGAGACACCCGCTGGAGGGGCGCTGGTACTGCAGCACGGTCGCGTCCGTGTCGGCGTCCAGTTCGTGGTACTCGTAGATGCTCGCCCACCCGTTCATCCCCTCCTCGAGGTTGACGGCGTCGACGCCCGCTCCCGTCAGGAGGCCGGCGACGTACTCGCTCGCGCCGCCCTTCGCGCAGACGACGACCAGCGGGTGGTCCTCGCTCTCGGGGAGCGCCTCGAGGTGCTCGTCCTCGATCCCCTCCAGTAGCTCGTAGTAGGGGACGTTGACGGTCTCGACACCCTCCCCCTCGATGCGCCACTCGGCGAACTCGCTCTCGGCGCGCACGTCGAGGAGGGCCACGTCGTCTCCGTCGTCGATCCACCGCTCGAGCGTCTCCGGCTCGACCGCCTCGACGGACTCGTCCGGTTCTGGGAACGCTGTCTCGCTCATGCTTCGACCGTCGGTAGCGGACTGTTCGGTATAAGGGTTTGCATAGAAAACCACAATCCAAGCAATACTATATCTCCAGCTACCGACGAACGTGGCGGAGCGCACGGACCCGTCCGTGGTATACCGGGGGGAGCAGGCGTGTCTATCGTCCGATCGGAGCTCCGATCTCTCGTGGTCTGTCGAACCTGACTCGGGCTCTTTACCCACGTATCGACACGCTTTTTACCGGCCGAACGGTATTGCGTTTCAAGTCCAATACAGAACAGGACTGATGCACAATGAGCACGGAAATCGACGCCACGGAGACGCTCGACGTGAAGGGACTGAACTGCCCGATGCCGGTCGTGAAGGCGAAGGGTGCGATCGACGACCTCGACGCCGGCGAGGTGCTCGAGGTGGTCGCGACCGACTCCGGCAGCATGAGCGATATCAGGGGCTGGGCGGACGCCATCCCCGGCGTGGAGCTCCTGTCCCAGACGGAGGGTGACGGGGTCTTCACGCACTACCTCCGGAGGACGGAGTGACGATGAGTACCGACGCGCCGAGCCAGGGGGACACGAACGAGGTCGGGACCGAGGACGCGACACTCGAGGAGCTCCATGCGCGGGTCGAGGAGCTGCAGCGGCAGGTCGCCGACCTCGAGGCCGAGACGGCCGACGGCGGGAAATCGATGGTCGTCATCGCGACGAAGGGGACCCTCGACATGGCGTACCCGCCGCTGATACTCGCGAGCACGGCCGCGGCCTTCGGGTGGGACGTCACCGTCTTCCACACCTTCTGGGGGCTCGACGTCCTCCACGAGGAGCGCTCGCGGAACCTCAAACTGAGCGCCGTCGGCAACCCCAGCATGCCGATGCCGAACGTCGTCGCCGCGCTCCCCGGGATGGACCGCGTGGCGACGCGGCTGATGCGCAAGCGGATCGCCGACAACGGGACGGCCACCATCGAGGAACTCGTCGACGTCTCCCTCGAGCAGGGCGTCGACCTGCAGGCCTGCCAGATGACCATGGATCTGATGGACTACGACGACGAGGACTTCTTCGAGGGCGTCACCACTGGCGTCGGCGCCGCCACCGCGCTCTCGCGTATGGCCGACGCCGACGTCCAGCTGATGATCTGACGCTCGTCCCCTCCAAATCGGCGGTCGCCGGTGACGGACTACGACAGCCCGTATCGAGCGGTCTGGCCGCCCGACCGTGTCCCGGCACCCACGTATGAAGTCGTCGGTGGTTTTCACCGACCGACGACCGCCGTACGTGGCTATGATCGGTGGGGTCCTACACCCTGCTGAAGGGCTCATGAACGTCTCAGATATCGTCGCCCCCGACTTCGTGCACCGTGACGTCGACACCCCCGTCTCGGAGCTCTCCGGCCTGTTCGAGGAGCCCACGCTCGACGGCGTCGTCGTGAGTCGCGAGGGGATCTACCGCGGGGTCGTCACGCGCCGCGACCTGCTGACCTCCCACCACCCACCGACCGAGAAGGTCGGGTCCGTGGCTCGCTCGGTTCCGACGGTGACGCCGACGGCGGACGTCCGCGAGGTCGCCCGGCTCCTCGTCGAGGGGGACACCCCCCTGCTCCCGGTGGTCGAGGAGGGGGGGCCGGCGGAGTCCCCGGCGCTCGCCGACCTCGCCGGCGTCGTCACGGTCCGTGCCGTCCTCGAACTCGTCGAGCCCTACCTCGACGTCCTCGAGGTCCGCCACGTCGACTCCGAGGACCTCGTGACCGTCACGCCGGCGGCGAGCGTCGGGGAGGCGCTCCACGCGTTCCGGACCCACCACGTCACCCACCTCCCCGTGGTCGAGGAAGGAACCGACGGGAGTCTGGCCGGCATCCTCAGTGTCCACGACGTGCTCGACCTCACGACCCGCGCGGTCGACCAGCCACAGGGGGGCAGCGTCGGTGATGCCTCCGCCGGCCGGGCGACCGGGGGCCGCGGCGAGCGCCGGGGCGAGCGCGAGCGGATGCTCGACCTGCCCGTCCGGGACGTCATGACCAGCCCTGTCGGGACCACCACCGGCTCGACGGCGCTGTCGGCTGCCGTCGGGGACATGCTCGCGCGCGGGGCGTCCTCGCTGGTGGTCGTCGCTGACGGCCCCGGGGAGGAGCCCGTCGGTATCGTCACGACGACCGACGTGCTGCTCGCACTGACCTGGACCGCCGAGGGCCACCGCGGGGTCCAGGTCGTCGGGACGGCCTACCTCGACGACGCCTCGTACGACGACGTGGTCGCGCTCGTCGACGACCTCGACGCGAAGTACGGCGACATGACCGTCCTCGACGCGAAAATCCACCTCCACGAGCACGACGAGTCGCTCCGCGGGACGCCGCTGCTCCTCGCCCGGGTACGGCTCTACACCGACCGTGGCCACTTCATCGCCTCCGGCGAGGGGTTCGGCGCCAGCGCGGCGCTCAACGCCGCGAAGGACGTCCTCCAGCGCGAACTCCGCGACGCCAAGACGCGCGAACGCGGCGGGCGCCACCCGGACCCGGAACGGCTGCGGGCCGCATACGGCTGGTGAGCCGGCCGGGTCCGGCGTCCCGCACACGGTGTCCCGCCGCACTCGCCCCGATTCTCAGCTGGAGGGAACGAGCACCGGATTTCTTGACAACCGCCACTAATGTCCGGGTATGACCTACAGCGTGCTCGTTCCGGTCGACACCGACGAGAGCCGTGCACTCGAGCAGGCGAGGTACGTGGCCCGGTTCCACGACGCCCCGGAGACGGTCGAGGCGACCGTCCTCTACGTCTACCCGCCGTCGGAACTCACCAGGGGCGAGGAGGGGTCGTTCGACGAGATCGACGCGGCGGTCGCCGCCGCCGACTACCTCGAGACGCGCGAGATCCCGGTGACACGGAGCGTCGACGACGGCGGCGTCGCGGAACAGATCGTTCGGACCGCCGACGGGATGGCAGCCGACGAGATCGTGGTGGGCGGGCGCAAGCGTTCGGGTATTCAGAAGGTGCTCCTCGGGAGCACGACACAGGACGTGATGCTCTCGGCCGAGCGCCCGGTCACCGTCACGGGCGAGGACGTCGCCGTCGGGGACCGCATCGACCGGCTGCTCGTTCCGGTCGACCGTGACGAGCGGCGCGCGCGTCACCAGGCGGAGTACGTTGCCGGCGTCCCCGGCATTACCGGGGGCGTCGAGGTGACGGTTCTCTACGTCTTCCCGCACCAGGACTACAAGGGGGCCCCGCCCCACGAGTTCGACGAGGTCGACGCGGCGGTCGCCGCTGCCGCCCACCTCGAGGAGCGGGACGTCACGGTCGAGCGCGTCGCGGTCGGCGGGGAGGTCGCCCGGAAGATCGTCGGTCACGCGGGGGACCTCGACGCCGACGGCGTCGTCATGGGCGGACGGAAACGCTCCGGCCTCCAGAAGGTGCTCATGGGCAGTACGACCACCGACGTGATACTGTCCCTCGAGCGCCCGGTCACCCTCACCGGGTGAGCGGGCTACCCGGTCACCACGTCGGCGCCCCGGAGCGTCTCCCGGAGCGCGGTCGCGAGCTCCTCGAACCGGTCCCGGACCATCGGGTCGGTGGTGACGAACACGCCGTGGTCGCCGGCGATCACGCGGGTGAGGTAGCCGTGGTCGAACACGCGTATGGTGAACCGGTAGGACCCCAGTTCGGTCCCCCGGTAGTCCATCCGGGAGTGGAACCCGAGCCGCTCGACGTCCGCGAAGCCGACGAGGTCGGCCTCCGGATCGAGGTCGCCCCGGAGGTACACCTGCTCGACGTCGTCCTCGGTGAAGTAGGTGACACTCCGGAGCTCGTCGCCGACGACCGTACGCGCCGCGCTGACCAGCTCCTCTCTGAACGCCTCCGGAAGGGTGGGGGTCGACATGATCGACGGTACGGGCGAGCGGCACAAATACCCTGCCAGTCGTTCTCACGACCCGGGATCGTAGGGGTTGACGGGGCCGTTCCCGAACGGTTCGGGGCCGTCCGGAACGGTGCCCGGACGCTGCCGGACGGTGGTTACTCGGCGCTTCCCTCCTCGAGTTCGAACGCGACCTCCACCTCGGCCTGGTACTCGCGCTCGGCCCGGTCCAGCTCGACTGCCTGGTTCTCCACGGAGACCCACATCAGGTTCTCCAGGGTCTGTTCGGCACGGTCGATGGCGTCCTCGACCGCGTCCTCGAAGTTCTCGTTGCTCCGGCCGATCAGCGTTATCTTCTTGAACACCATACCGGGTCGACAGTGGACACCGACACGTATCAATCGAGGTGATGATTCTCACCCGCCCGGACCCACCGGGAGCGATAACCCCCGGGGCCACGTAGTTCGCCCGACACCGATGGCTCCATCCATCCCCAGTCCGCCGGTCGAGTTCCTCCGCGAGCGGGCGGACCCGCTGGTCGACCTCGCGGGGGAACTCGTCGGCTTCGACACGGCCAACCCGCCCGGTCGAACCGTCGAGGTCGTCGACCGGCTCGAGGCGGAGTTCACGGAACTCGGGCTCCCGACCGAGCGGTACGCGGTCGACCCGGCGAAGCCGAACCTCCTCGCGACGCTGCCGGCCCGGACCGACCACGTGCTGTGTTTCAACGGCCACGTCGACACGGTCCCGTTCGACGCCGAGGAGTGGACGTACGACCCGCTCGGCGAGCGCGACGGGGACCGGCTCTACGGCCGTGGGACCACGGACATGAAGGGGGCGGTGGCCGCGATGCTGGAGACGGCGCGGGCGTACGTCGAGACCGGGACCACGCCGCCGGTCACGCTCCTGTTCGCCCTCGTCAGCGACGAGGAGGTCGGCGGCGACGCGGGGCTCCGCTCGCTGCTCGCGGCCGACCGCATCACGGCGGACGCCTGTGTCATCGGCGAGACGACCTGCGAGGGGGGTCGCCACTCCGTGACCGTCGCCGATCGGGGGAGTATCTGGCTCACGCTCGAGGCCCACGGCCGGGCCGCACACGGATCCCGGCCGGTGCTGGGGGTCAACGCCGTCGACCGACTGTACGACGCCGTGACGCTCCTCCGGGAGCGGTTCGGCACCCGGGTGCTCTCCATCGATCCCGGTCTGGAGCCGGTCGTCGAGGAGTCCGTCGCGTACTACGCGCCGAGCATGGGCGAGGCGACGGCCCGGGAGCTGTTCGAGTACCCGACGATCAACCTCGGGACGTTCGAGGGGGGCGAGGCCGTCAACAGCGTTCCCGAGACGGCCCGCGCGGCGGTCGACGTCCGGCTGACCGCCGGCGTCGACACGGCCGACGTGCTCGCGGACATCCGTGCGTGTGCGGCGGACTGCGAGGGGGTCACGATAACCGACGTCTCCTGGAGCGTCGGCACCGCCGAGCCGGTCGACAGCCCGCTGGTCGAGGCCGTCGCGTCCGTCGCCGGCGACGTGACCGGCGAGCGGGTCTTCCGCCGGAGCGCGACCGGCGGCGGCGACGCCAAGACGCTCCGGAACGCCGGTATCCCGACCGTCGAGTTCGCGCTCGGCACCGACACGGTCCACGCCGTCGACGAGTACACGACCGTCGACGCGCTGGTCGGGAACGCGACGGTCTACACGCGGCTCCCCGCCGCCTACGCCGGGGCGGTCGGGTGACGTCCTCCGCCCCTCGCCGGGCTACCCGTCGTCGGGGTCCGGAAACGACGCCGTCCGGAGGAACTCGAGGAGGTCGTCCACGCCGGCCGTCTCGGCGGTCCCCACGAACCGCGAGGCACAGGCGTTGGCGAGCGCGAGCGCGGACGTCCAGTCCCAGCCCGCGGCGAGCGCGGCGGCCAGGGCGCCGTCGAACCGGTCGCCGCCACCCGTCCGCCGTTCGACGCGCGAGGTCGCGAGGTTCGGGACACGGACCGTCCCCTCGGCGGTGGCCGCGGCCGCCCGGTCGCGCTCGTGAGAGACGGCGGCGGCGAGCCCAGCGCGGTCGCGGAGCCCCGCGAGCCGACCGCCGATACCCTCCTCGGAGACGCCCGCTGCGGCCGCGAGCACCGCCGTCTCGGCCGCGTTCGTGCTCGTCACGACTCTCGTCTCGTCGGCCAGTCGGCGGAGCGACTCGAGTAGTCCCACGAGCGCCCCCTCCGAACAGCCGGTGAGATCGCCCGGATCGAGGACGACGGTCGTCCCCCCCAGGTCGAGCGTCGCCAGGTCGTGCAGCGCCGCGTCCATCCCCGACACCGACACCCAGTTCACGACGGCGAGAACGGCCGCGGCCTCGACGGCCTCGACGGCACCCGACACCGCACGGAGGTCCTCGAACGACCACGTCGCGACGTCCGCCGAGTCCTCGGAGATCATCAGATCGTCGTCCTCGAAGTCGTACACCCGAACCGCCGCCGGGGTGCCCATGGACGACGACGGGAGGGCGAGCGAGTCGAACACCGAATCGTCGAGGTGGCCGTACAGCTCCACGGGGACGTCCAGGGCGTCGACCTGTCGGGCGAGGTTGACCGCCTGCCCGCCGGCCTCCCGGGAGAGGGACTCGACCCGGACGGAGCTGGTCCGGCTATCCATGACGAGTTCGGCGAACCCGGTCCGTGTTCGGATCGGCGTCTCCCGCCCCTCGAACACCCGGTAGTAGGTGTCGACGCTCCCGTCGGGCAGCGCCACCACGGGTCCGCCGGGCGAGAGGTCACCCTCGAGACGGTCGAGGAGGTCACGGTACGGCATACCCCGCGTCTCGACCGGCGGGGAGAAGAAGGCCCCGCCAGCTCCCGACCGCTTTTCTCCCCCGCCGGCGAACCGGGGTGCATGACACGGACCATCCTCGTCCCGTTCGACGGCTCGGAGGGATCGAAGGCGGCTCTCGACTACGCCGGGGAGCTCGCGGGCGACGAGCGCGTCGTGGCGCTCGTCGTCGTCGAACCCGTCCCGACCGAGGGGCACCCGGAGGACCAGCGGGCACCGTACGAGCAGGCGTTCGAGCGCGCACAGGACCGACTCGCGGGGGCGGAGACGCTCGCGGGCGACGGGCGCGTCGACGCCGAGTTCTGCTACGGCCACCCGATCCACGAGATACTCCAGTACGTCGACCGGTACGTCGTCGAGGAGGTGGTGATGGGGGCCCACGGGCGCGACGAGGCAGGTGAGGTCCCCCTCGGGAGCGTCGCCGAGTCCGTGATCCGCCGCTCGCCGGTCCCCGTGACCGTAGTGCGGGGCGAGACGGCGGAGACGATCGGCCTTCCCCGGTCGGTGCTCGTCGCCTTCGACGGCTCGACCCCTTCGCGGGACGCGCTGAGCTACGCGCTGGAGCGGTTCCCGGACGCGGAGGTGAGGGCACTCTACGCCGACTCCCCGACGTCGGGCGACGCCGAACACCTCGGACCGGGCGGTGACCGCTCGACGGAGTTCGAGGACTGGTACGAGCCAGTCGGGGAGTGGCACGAGCGGGCCGACCGCGACGCCGACAGCGTCCTCGGCCTCGCGGAAGACGTCGCCGACGGGTACGGCCGGGCCATCGGGACCGCGACCGAGGCCGGCGACCCGACGCGCGTCGTCGTCGACTACGCCGGGCGGAACGACGTCGACCACGTCGTCGTGGGGAGCCACGGCGGTGAGGGTGTGACGCGACGGCTGCTCGGGAGCGTCGCGGCGTTCGTCGTCCGGCGCTCCCCGACGTCCGTCACCGTCGTCCGCTGACCGCCACGGCAGGCGACGGGCCGGTCCCGCGGGCCGGTCTGTCCGACCGCGGCGTTCAAGTACGGCCCGACGCTACGCCCGCCCATGTCGTCCGACACGCCGACGACCCGAGAGGATAGGGTAAGCCGCCGCGGGGCGGCTGGTCGAGAAATCCCGCACCGATAGCTCGCGCCGACCCGACGAACGGCGTCCCGGTCTCCCGAGCGTCGAAGGCGACCCTTCGAACACCGGGGACGAGACACCGTGTGCCGAGGACGGTTCACCGCGGGTCGAGACGGACGGGGACGGCCTCCTCCTCCACCTCGGGAGCGAGTCGTGTCGCCTCGACCGTGAGGCGGCGGCCCGGCTCCGCTCGGCGCTGGGCGAGGCGATAGCCGGTCGCGAGGAGTTCCTGCGGACCGTCGGCGAACGACGCGAGGACGGCTCGTACGTCGTTTCGCGGCGCGGCGCGGCGTCGAGCGGCCACCGCAAGGTGTTCGACTCGTTCGCCGAACTGGAACGGCTCTACGAGCGGCTCCCAGGCGAGTTCACCGCGCGGGACGTCGCCGGGGAGGGACTGACCGGGAGCCGCCGCCACGTCCTCGTCCACCACCTCGTCGAGCACCCGGCGTTCGACTGCGAACTGGCGAGCCGCCAGCCGCTCACCGGGCGGAAACCGAGCGACGGCTGATACTGTCGGTCGTGGGAGCACGACGTAGCGACCCGGTCACGGACCGCGTCGGCACTGCACACCCGGAACACGTACAACCGGGATGTACGTGGTATCGACCGACAGTACGAGCGACGCGGACCGGCCCGGCGGAGCCCGCTTCGAGGCGACCGTATGAACGCTTTTGACCGGACCGTCCGAGGGCGGTGTATGCCACCCCGACCGCGACCCAGCACCTTCTCCATCGTGGCCCGCGACCCCGGGAACGACGCCGTCGGTATCGCCGTCCAGTCGAAGTTCGTCGCCGTCGGGTCGGTCGTCCCGTTCGCGAGCGCGGACGCCGGCGCCGTCGCCACCCAGTCGTTCGCGAACGTCGCCTACGGCCCGGACGGCCTGGACCTGCTTTGCGAGGGCCACACCGCCGCCGAGACCGTCGAGGCGCTCACCGCCGCCGACGACGAGGCCGAGAGCAGACAGGTCGGCGTCGTCGGGCAGGACGGGAGCGTCGCGGCGTTCACCGGCGAGGAGTGCTTCGAGGTGGCTGGCGACATCCAGGGGGAGACCTACACCGTCCAGGGGAACATCCTCGAGAACCGCGAGACGCTGGAGGCGATGGCCGAGGCCTACGAGACGACCGACGGCGGTCTACCGGAGCGTCTGCTCGCGGCGCTCCACGCCGGTAACGAGGCCGGCGGGGACTCGCGGGGCGAGCAGGGTGCGGCGATGTACGTCGTCAAGCCGGAGGGGGGCTACGACGGCGGCAACGACCGGTGGGTGGACGTCCGCGTCGACGACCACGACCGCCCCATCGACGAACTCGAGCGGGTGTTCAAGCTCTACGACGTCACCCTCCTCGAGCGGGCCGAGCCCGAGACGACCCGGGAACTCGAGGGCGAGACGGCCGGGGCCGTCCTCGAGACCCTCGCGGACCTGGGGTTCTACGAGGGGACGCCGGGCGAGGCGTTCGGCGAGGACGGCCGCGAGGCGCTGGAGTCGTTCCGCGGCATGAACAACTTCGAGAACCACTCGCTCGCCGCTCTCGAGGACGCGCTGGCCCACGGGTGGGACGACGCGACCGGCGAGGGCGAGGCCCGGATGGTCGACGCCCTCTGGAACGGCCTCTCCCGGCTCGAACGACTGTAGACCGTTCTCGTCCGGTGGTCTCCGCCTCGCGGACCGCGGCTCCACTCGCGTTTCGACCGTCAGCTATTTGTTTCGACTGTAGTTGTGATAGAAAAGAAGACTACATGCGGGCCACCATCCTCTGCGTCGACGGCGACGGGGACCGACGTTCGGCCACCGTCGACGTCCTCTCCACGTCGGTGTCGGACGTCGTCGAAGCGGCCGACGTCGAAGGTTCGAGGGAGACGCTCCGGTCGAGCCCGGTCGACTGCATCGTCACCGAGTACGACCTCCCGGACGGGACGGGGATGGACGTGGCGGACGCGGTCCGGGAACACCATCCCGATGCCGGCTGCGTGCTCTACACGGCGACCCCCCACCACGAGGTGGACACCTCGAATACCGAGGAGGTGGTCGTCGAGTTCGTCCCCAGGGGGCGGGAGGGGAGCGGGGCCGAGCTCGCCACGCTCGTCGAGAGCCTCCTCCGGATGCGGACCCACACCGCCTATCCGGTCCCGACCGACGAGTCGGACCGGATCGCCGCGGTGGAGGCCTACCGGCCGGTGGCCGACGACGCCTCGGACGCGCTGGACCGGCTGACAGACATCGCGGCCGCCCACTTCGGAACCTCGCTGACGTTCGTGACGCTCATGTTCGAACACGAACAGCTGATGATCGAACAGGTCGGCGAGGGGCCGACGGTGCTCCCCCGCGAGGACACCGTCTGCACGTACGCGCTGCTGGAGGACGGCGTGACGGTCATCGAGGACCTCGCCGCCGACCCGCTGTTCGAAGCCAACGAGGCCCTCGGGGAGGCCGGGCTCCGCTTTTACGCCGGGACGAAGCTCGTCTCTCCAGACGGCCACGTCGTCGGCACGTTCTGCGTGATGGACGACGAGCCGCGGTCGTTCTCGGAGGCCGAGCGGTCGGTGCTGGCTGCGCTGGGCGAGGAGACGATGGAGCAGCTCGAGCTGCGGCGTCGGCTCGCCGCCCGGACGGAGGTCGGCCGATGACGTCGGCCACCTCCGGGACCGACGGGCGGACCGACCGACAGTACCAGTTCGACGCGGCGCTCCCGGTCGGCGCCGTCAGCGCCGGGACCAGCGTCCTCGTGGAAGGTACCGGCGTGGACGGGGCCGGAGATCTGCTCGACCGGATGCTGACCTCCGGGGGAACGCCCGGGGAGGCCGCCGTTCTCGTCTCCACCGACGGAACCGTCGGGTCGACCGCGCGCCGGCTCCACGGGGCCGCGAACGTCGGCCTCGTCTGCTGTGGCTCCGGTTCGGACGACGCCGGGGATGGCATCACCGCGTCCTCGGTCGGCAGCCCCGGCGACCTGACGGGGATCGGCATCCGGTTCTCGAAGGTGGCCGAGGCCGTCTCGGTCGATGGTGGGGGCCTGCGAGTCGGCGTCGACTCCGTCTCCACCCTCCTGATGTACGTCGAGGATCCCAGATCCGTGTTCCGGTTCGTCCACGCGTTCACCGGACGGATCGCCGCGTTGGACGCCCTCGGGCTGTTCGTCGTCGATCCCGGGGCCCACGATGACCGGACGCTGGCGATGATCAGGGGGCCGTTCGACGGGCGGATCCGGGTCCGCACGGGCGAACGGGGTCCCGAACTCCGCGTCTCGGGGCTCGCCGACCAGACCGAGGGCTGGCAGCGGTTCCGGCTCGAGGACCGATAGGGATAGCCGCCGTTCGTCCCGTCCGTACCCGGGACCGGCCGGCCGGATCGAGGTGCCACCTCGACCCACGGCCCCACAGTGGACGGTTCCCCTGACTGCGGGGACTCCCGGCGACCCTACTCCAACCCGAGGTCGGCGTTCATCGCGTTGCCCGCCCGCGGGACGCCCTTGACCGTGTAGGTCTCGCCGTTCACGAACGCGGCCGCCGGCGAGGCGAGGAACTGGACGACGTCCGCGATGTCCTCGCCGTGACCGATGCGGCGGTCCACCTGCTCGCGCGGGGGCATCTGTTCGGCGTCGATGCCGAGCGTCTCCGCTACCCCGGGGGTCTGGATGAGCCCCGGCGCGACGCAGTTCACCCGGATACCGTAGTTCGCCCACTCGACCGCGAGCGTCTCGGTCAGCCGGATGATCGCCGCCTTCGAGGCGCCGTAGTGGCTCTCGTTCGGCGCGGCGTGCTGGCCGTTCACGCTCGCCACGTTCACGATACAGCCGCCGTCGTCCTCCCGCATCGCCTCGCCGGCGACCTGGGTGCAGTGGAACGTCCCGTTCAGATTTAGATCGACGATGGCGTTCCAGCCGTTCGGGGAGATGTCCTCGAAGGGGGCGACGAACTCCCCGCCGGCGTTGTTCACGAGGACGTCGACGCCGCCGAACTCCTCGACGGTCGCCGCGACGAGCGCCTCCACCTCGTCGCGCTCGCGGACGTTGCACTCGACGGCGAGTGCCCGACCGGGCGCGTCGCTCGCCTCGATGGCCTCGGCCACCTCGTCGACCCGCTCCTGGGAGCGCGAGCAGACGACGACGTCCGCGCCGCCCGCGGCGAACGTCTCGGCGATGCTCCGGCCGATGCCCTGACTGGAGCCGGTCACGATGGCGGTCTTCCCCTCGACGCCGAAGTCCGCGGTGTGCAGGTCGGACATGGCACACTCCCCGGCCGGGGGTCACAAGCCTCTGTCGGTGGCGGCCGCGTGCGGGGTCGCCTACGTCCGGTTCCGGTACTCCTCGCGGCCGGCCTCGAACGCCGCGCCGACGATGGCGACGGCGTCGAACAGGTCGAGATCGTCGAACCGACCGCGGGTGGCCTCGACGGGGACCTCGTCGTCCTCCGGGTCCGACTCCGCGTCCTCCTCGTCCGTGCCGGCGTCGGTGCCGACCGTCTCCACCGCCTCCTCGTACGTGTCGGCGCCGCTGTCGGCCGTCTCCGCCGCCTCCTCGTCGGTGCTGACCCGCTCGAGGCCCGTCTCGAGCGGGCCACCATCGTCGTCGCTGTCGCCGTCGTCGTCCGAGCGTCCGGTGTCGACGCGGTCGATGGCGTCCTCGCCGTCCTCGCCGACCTCGCCGAGGTCCTCGCTCCCTCGCCCGCCGACGATCCGGAGCACCAGCAGTATCGCCCCGGCTGCGGCGGCGGCGACCACGAGCTTCCGTCCGAGTCCGTTCTTTCCCATACCCGGTAGGTCGACCCACCGACACTTGAAGGTGGTCGCTTCTCGCCGCGCTCGTCCTGCTCCCCGGGTGCTCGTTCGCGCCCGGGGGCACGCCGACCGTGCCCGCGTGTCGTACGAGAACGGGTCGACCGGGGAGGTCGGGAACCTCTCGGCGTTCGACGTCGCTCCGACGATGTACGTTCCCTGGCTCCTGCGCCCTGCCGCGTTCCCCGTGGAGACACCAACGAGGCCCCCGGCACCGACGAACCGGAGGACCTGCCGGCGTTCGATCTCGTGTCTATGCATAAACGATCATGGTTTTCGACGAGAAGCTGACAACGGTTTTGCTGGCTGTCGGACAGATGCGGTCGCCAGCCATCACGAACGCGTCGAGGACTTCGGTGCGTCGACGGAACGGGCTACACGAAGTCCTCGACGTGGTCGACGACCTCCTCGGGGGTGTCGCCCACGGGGACGCCGGCGTCGTTGAGCGCGTCGATCTTCGACTGGGCGGTGCCGCTGCCCGACCCGGAGACGATGGCGCCGGCGTGGCCCATCCGCTTTCCGGGCGGGGCGGTCCGCCCGGCGATGAACCCCGCGACGGGCGTGTCCATGTACTCGGCGATGTACCGGGCGGCCTCCTCCTCGTCCTCGCCGCCGATCTCGCCGCACATGACGACCGCGTGTGTCTCCGTGTCGTTCTCGAACATCTCGAGTACGTCCACGAAGTCCGAGCCGATGATGGGGTCGCCGCCGATGCCGACGGCGGTGGTCTGGCCGAAGCCCCGCTGGGTCAGGCTGTCTACGACCTGGTAGGTGAGCGTGCCCGACCGGGAGACGAGGCCGACGTCGCCGTCGGCGAAGATGTTCCCCGGGAGGATGCCGAGTTTCGCCTCGCCCGGCGTGATGAGCCCGGGACAGTTCGGCCCGATGAGGTGGGTGTCGGTCTCTCCGAGGCGCTTGTACACCCGGGCCATGTCCTGCTGGGGAACGCCCTCGGTGATGGCGACGACGAGATCGAGCGGCGAGTCCAGCGCCTCGAACATCGCGTCGCCGGCGAACGCCGGCGGGACGAACACGACGCTCGCGTCGGCGTCCGCCTCGCGGACGGCCGCCCGGACGGTGTCGTAGACGGGGACGCCGGCGACCTCCTCGCCGCCCTTTCCGGGGACCGCACCCGCGACGACGTTCGTGCCGTAGTCGATCATCTGCTCGGTGTGGAACTTCCCCTCGCCGCCGGTGATGCCCTGCACGACGACGCGGGTGTCGTCGTCGACGAGGATGCTCACGCGAACCACCCCCCGGTGGTGAGCCGAGCAGAGCGAGGCGAGCCTCGCCGGGCTCGCCCGGCGGTGGTGAGGGTGAGGTTATCGGGCGCGAGCGAGCGAGCGGTGCGAGCGAGCGAGTGTCCGCTAGAACTCATGCGTCCACCTCCTGGGCCCGCTCGACGGCACGCTGGACGGCCGCCTCCAGGGTCGCCTCGACCTCGACGAGGTCTGTGTTCAGTATCTCCATGCCCTCCTCCGCGTTCGTCCCCGCGAGCCGGACGACGACGGGCTTGGGGATCTCCTCGAACTCGCCGAGGGCCTCGTTGATCCCCCTGGCCACCTCGTCGCCGCGGGTGATGCCGCCGAAGATGTTGAAGACCACCGCCCGGACGTTGTCGTCGGAGAACACCATGTCAAGGGCGTTGACGACCCGCTCGGCCTTGGCGCCGCCGCCGATGTCGAGGAAGTTCGCGGGGCTGCCCCCGTAGTAGTCCACGAGGTCGAGCGTCGTCATGACGAGTCCGGCCCCGTTGCCGATGATGCCGACGTTCCCGTCGAGCCGGACGTAGTCGAAGCCGTACTCGTCGGCCTTGCGTTCGAGTTCGTCGCCGCCGGCAGTGCCCTCCGCCTCCATCTCCTGGAGGTCGGGGTGGCGGAACAGCGCGTCGTCGTCGACGTTCATCACGGCGTCGGCCGCGATCACCTCCCGGTCGGTCGTGACCATCAGGGGGTTGATCTCGGCGTCCGTGCCGTCCTTGTCGTCCCAGAGCTGGTAGAGCGTGGTCAGGACGGAGGCGACGGAGTTGGCGACGTCGCGGTCGATACCGGCGTCGAACACCGCCCGCCGGGCCTGGTAGGGGTGGAGGCCGAACGACGGGTCGACGTGCTCGCGGGCGATGGCGTCGGGCTCGGTCTCGGCCACTTCCTCGATGTTCACGCCGCCGCGCTCGGAGACCATCGCGACGGGTCTCCCCTCGGCGCGGTCCATCGTCACGCCGACGTAGAGCTCGTCCTCGAAGTCGACGGCCTCCTCGACGAGCACGCGGTCGACGCGGAGTCCTTTGAGGTCCATCCCGAGGATGCGCCCGGCGGCCTCGCGGAGACCGGCCTCGTCGTCGACGAGCTCGATGCCACCCGCCTTGCCGCGGCCGCCGACCTGCACCTGTGCCTTCACGGCACAGGGGTAGCCGACGGCGTCCGCGGCGGCGACGGCCTCCTCGACGGTCGCCGCGAGCTCCGACCGCGGTGTGGGGAGCCCGGCGTCCGCGAAGACGCCCTTCGCCTGGTACTCGTGGAGTTTCATGACACCCGAATCCGGGTCGCGGGAACGCATAAATCCCGCCGATTCGACCGCCGAACGCGCATCCTCGTCGGGCACAGGGGCGTTCCCACCGACGCCCGTCACGCGGATTCCGTCACGGACCGCGGGATCCGCGCCCTACCCGTGCTCCCGGTTCGACGCGGAGGGAAGCACCCCCCAGCGGTCCGCGACGACGCCGTCGACGCCCAGCTCGTCGAGTCGTTCGGCCTCGCTCTTCGAGCCCACGGGGTAGGCGTTGACGCTCATCCCCGCCCGGTGGGCCTCGTTGACGAGCCGCTCGGTGCAGGCCGAGGCGGGCGCGAGCAGGAAGGCCGCCTCGAGCCCCTGGGCGGTCGAGAGGGCGTCGAGCGGCTCGCGCTCCTCGCCGAAGGAGAACGCGCGGGGGGTCCCCGGGTCGGTCGCCCGCGCGGCGGCGAGTTCGCCCGGATGGTCCGACGCGACGACGACCTGCACGGGGAACGCCCCGGCCGTGCGGAGGGCGTCCGCGGCGAGGTCGGTCTCGCGGAGCCGGAGCACCACGCCTACGCTCCGCGGGACGGCGTCGAGGACCGCTTCGAGTCGGGGGATCCCCTCGCCCGTCCCGAGGGTGTCGAGCATCGAGAGGTCCGCCAGCGTCAGCTCCTCGAGCCGACCGGTGCCGTCGGTGACGCGGTCGACCGTCCCGTCCCGACAGACGACGAGTTCGCCCGAACCACACCGTCGGACGTCGACGGCGACTGCGTCCGCGAGCGCGACGCTCTCCCCGACGGCGCGCACCGTGTTCTCGGGATACATCCCCCCGAACCCCCGGTCCGCGATGAGTCGCATCCGCCCGACGGTCCGGGGCTGTCGCCCATAAGCCCGTCGGGTCGAACGAGGCGTGAACCCGCCCGGACGCGTCCGGGCGGCCGCCGGGAGGCGGACGTTTAAGTCGGTCCCTGACTACCCACCGACGATGCGTGCCGTCAGGTATCACGAACACGGCGGGCCGGAGGTACTGCAGGTCGACGACGTCCCCCGTCCGGAGGCGGGACACGGCGAACTCCTGGTCCGCGTCGAGGCAGCAGGAGTCAACCCCGTGGACACGTACTTCCGGGAGGGGGCCTACCCGCTGCCGGGGCTCCCGTGGACACCCGCCTCCGACGTGGCAGGAGTGGTCGAGGCCGTCGGAGACGGAGTCGGGCGGTTCGAGCCCGGCGACCGCGTGTTCGCCACCGGGCTCGGTCGCGACCGCCAGGGCACCTGCGCGGAGTACGTGTCCGTCCCCGAGGGACTGACGGCGACGCTCCCCGGCGACTGTGGGTTCGAGGAGGGCGCGGCGGTCGCGCTCGTGGGCGTGACCGCGTGGCAGGCGCTGGTCCACCACGGCGACATCGAGCCCGGCGAGCGGGTGCTGGTCCACTCGGGGAGCGGCGGCGTGGGTCACGTTGCGGTCCAGCTCGCGGCCGCCGCCGGGGCCGGCGTCACGACCACCGCCGCGCCGGCCTACCACGATCACCTGGTCGACCTCGGCGCGAGGACAGTTCTCGATTACGACCGCGATGACCTCGCGGACGCGATCGCCGACGCCGGGCCACCGGACCTCGTGCTGGACACGATCGCCGACGAGTACTTCGAACTCGACGGCGAGGTGGCCGCCCGCGGCGCGACGGTCGTCGGTATCGGCAACCACTCGCCGACGGCGCCGGTACCGATGGGCCCGGGGAAGTTCAAGGACCTCCGCTTCCAGACGATGTCGATGTTCAACACGCCGGACACCGGGGCCGTTCTCGAGCGGCTGGCGACGCTGATGACCGCCGGCGACGTCGTCCCCGAAATCGCCGGGACCTACGACCTCGAGGGGACCGCCGACGCCCAGCGGGACGTCCTGAACGAGTCGTTCCTCGGGAAACTGGTCGTCACGGTCTGACCCGTCCATCGAAGTCACGGGGACGGCGGACCGGTCGGGCCGACACGGGCTTTATCCCCGTGCCGACCCAGCCCTCGGTATGGCAGTCGAGTACGATTTCGACGGGCGGGTAGTGCTGGTGACCGGTGCGGCCGGTTCGCTCGGGAGTTCGGTCGCCGAGGCGTTCGACGCGGCCGGCGCGACGGTCTGCGCCGCCGACATCGTCGATCCGGAGGACGACGACGTCTCCGTCGATCTCTCCCGAGTCCACTACTACCAGGGCGACTTCACCGACGAGGCGACCGTCGAGGGGACGGTCGAGGCGGTGGTCGACGACCACGGCCGCCTCGACGCGCTCTGTAACGTCGCGGGCACCTGGCGCGGGGGGAGCCCCATCGACGAGACGGAGGCCGACACGTTCGACTTCCTGTTCGATCTCAATCTGAAGACGATGTTCCTCGCCTCGAAGCAGGCGATCCCGCACCTCCGTGAGACGGAGGGAGCCATCGTCTCCGTCTCGGCGCGCTCCTCGCTCGAGGGGGGCGAGGGAGACGGTATCTACCGCGCCTCGAAGGCCGGCGTGCGTATCCTCACCGAGACCATCGCCGAGGAGAACCTCGGGAGCGTGCGGGCGAACGCGGTCATGCCGAGCGTCATCGACACGCCGATGAACCGCGAGATGATGCCCGACTCGGACCACTCGAAATGGGTCGACCCCGCGGAGATCGCCGACGTCGTGATGTTCCTCTGCTCGGAGGAAGCGGGGGTCACGAGCGGCGCAGCCGTTCCCGTCTACGGCGAGGCCTGACGGCGACTACGCGCTCGTAACGCGACCCGTGTTTATACGTCGGTGCCGCCAGAAGCGCGCATGGTCCCACCCCGTGAACCCGTCCGAGTCCTCCACGTCGACGACGAGAACGAGATCCTCGAGGTGACCGGCCGGCTCCTCGAGGCGCACGACGACCGGCTGGCCGTCGAGTCGATCCGGTCGATGACTGCCGCTCTCGACCGGCTGGACGAGGTCGACTGTATCGTGGCCGACTACGTGATGCCGGAGATGGACGGCGCCGAGTTCGTCGACCGCGTCCGTCGGTCGCGTCCGGACCTGCCGGTCGTCTTCTTCACCGGTCGGGACGCGGACGAACTGGCCGACGCCGCGCTCGGTGCCGACCTGACCGCCCACGTTCGGAAGGGCGTGAGCACGGACCAGTACGGTATCCTCGGCGAGCGGGTCGTGGACCTCGTCGAAACCGCCGGCGGCGGATGCGGCGCGGCGGTCGGCATCGGTAACGGTCCCGGGGAGTGAGATTCGACCGGGCCGTCGCTCGCGCGAACGGGGGTTCGACGGGAAGGGGCGACCCGACAACCCTTTTTCGGAGGACCGTGTCTCCCCGCCGATGAGCCACCGGCGGTGGTCCGCATGACGATGGACGAGAAGATCGAGGAGCTCCGCGAGCGGAAGGCCGAGGCCGAGAAGGGGGGCGGGGAGGAACGCATCCAGGCCCAGCACGACCGCGGGAAGATGACCGCCCGCGAGCGGGTCGACTACTTCCTCGACGACGGGTCGTTCGTGGAGTTCGACGCGCTCCGGGAGCACCGCTCGACCAACTTCGACATGGACGAGAGGAAGGTGCCGGGCGACGGCGTCGTCACGGGCTACGGCGACGTCGATGGCCGCACCGTCTTCGTCTTCGCCCACGACTTCACCGTGTTCGGGGGGTCACTCGGAGAGGTGTTCGCCGAGAAGGTCTGCAAGGTGATGGACCGCGCCCTGGAGACCGGCGCGCCCATCGTCGGCCTGAACGACTCGGCGGGGGCCCGCATCCAGGAGGGGATCGACTCGCTGGCCGGCTACGCCGACATCTTCCACCGCAACCAGCAGGCCAGCGGCGTCGTCCCGCAGATCTCGGCCATCATGGGCCCATGTGCCGGCGGCGCGGTCTACTCCCCCGCCATCACCGACTTCGTTTTCATGGTCGAGGAGACGAGCCACATGTTCATCACCGGCCCCGACGTGATCGAGACGGTCACCGGCGAGGAAGTCGGCTTCGAGGAACTCGGCGGGGCCTCGACCCACACTGGCGAGTCCGGCGTCGCGCACTTCTCGGCGGCCGCCGAGAAGGAGGCGCTCGACGACATCCGCTACCTGCTCTCCTTCCTCCCGCAGAACAACGTCGAGGACCCCCCGCGGGTCGAGCCGTGGGACGACCCCGAGCGGTCGGCCGAGGCCGTCGAGGACGTCGTCCCGGACCTGCCACAGAAGCCCTACGACATCGTCGATGTGATCGAGCCCATCGTGGACGAGGGATCGTTCTTCGAGGTGGCCGAGCGCTACGCTAGAAATCTCGTCACCGGGTTCGCGCGGCTCGACGGTCACACGGTCGGTGTCGTCGCCAACCAGCCCCGAGTCAACGCCGGGACGCTCGACATCGACTCCTCGCTGAAGGGGTCCCGGTTCGTCCGCTTCTGCGACGCGTTCAATATCCCCATCCTCACGTTCGTCGACGTCCCCGGATTCATGCCCGGGACCGACCAGGAGCACGGCGGCATCATCAAGCACGGGGCGAAGCTCCTCTACGCCTACTCCGAGGCGACCGTGCCGCTGATGACGGTCATCACGCGGAAGGCCTACGGCGGCGCCTACGACGTGATGGCCTCGAAGCACCTCGAGGCGGACGTCAACTACGCCTGGCCCACCGCGGAGATCGCGGTGATGGGTCCCCGGGGCGCGGTGAACATCCTCTACGACGACGAACTGGAGGCGGCCGAGGACGTCGAGTCCCGCCGCGAGGAACTGATCGAGGAGTACCGCGACGCGTTCGCGAACCCCTACACCGCCGCCGAACGGGGGTTCGTCGACGACGTCATCGAGCCGAGGGACACCCGTGCTCGGCTGGTGAAGGACCTCCACACCCTCCGGTCGAAGCGCAAGGACGGGCCGTCCCGCAAACACGGGAACATCCCCCTCTGAGGTCGGAGCGATGGAGATCGACATCCCGGCGGACGCCGACGAGGACGAGACGGCCGCCATCGCGGCCGCGGTGAACACCTACGTGCGAGAGCAGATGCAGGCCGCGGCGGCCGAGAGTGAGGCGGGCGACACCCCCGGCTGGAACGCCCGCCGGTGGTCGTTCGCCGGGCGCGTGCGCGACCTAGAGCGCCGGGGCGTTCGCGTCCCGCGGCACGCGCCGACCGACCCGTGGACGGCAGCCGGCCGGACGGGACGCTACTGATACTGTCGGGCCTACCGTCGTGAGGCCCTTCGCCACCCCGGAGTGGCGAGATCCGTGTACGGCTCACGTCCGACGGTGCGGGCTGGCGCCGTGGCCCCGGGATCCGTGGCCCGATACCCACGACCGATAGACTCAGGTGGCCGACGGAACACTCCGGGGGTAACGCATGTTCGACAAGGTACTCGTCGCGAACCGCGGCGAGATCGCGGTTCGGGTGATGCGTGCCTGCGAGGACCTCGGCGTGGGCACCGTCGCGGTGTACAGCGAGGCCGACAAGCACTCGGGGCACGTCCGCTACGCCGACGAGGCGTACAACGTCGGTCCGGCCCGCGCCGCGGACTCCTACCTCGACCACGAAGCCGTTCTCGACGCGGCGCGGAAGGCCGACGCCGACGCGGTCCACCCCGGCTACGGCTTCCTCGCGGAGAACGCCGAGTTCGCCCGGAGGGTCGAGGCCGAGGACGGGCTGACGTGGATCGGTCCCTCCGGCGACGCGATGGAGCGTCTCGGCGAGAAGACCAAGGCCCGGCGGACGATGCGGGACGCCGACGTCCCCATCGTCCCGGGGACGACCGACCCGGTTACCGACCCCGAGGAGGTCCTCGAGTTCGGCGAGGAGAACGGCTACCCGATCGCCATCAAGGCCGAGGGTGGAGGCGGCGGCCGCGGAATGAAGGTCGTCCGGGGCGCGGACGGGGCGGCCGACCAGCTCCAGGCCGCCCGCCGGGAGGGCGAGGCCTACTTCGACAACGACTCCGTCTACCTCGAGCGGTACCTGCAGCAGCCCCGCCACATCGAGGTGCAGATCATCGCCGACCACCAAGGTAACGTCCGGCACCTCGGCGAGCGGGACTGCTCGCTCCAGCGACGCCACCAGAAGGTCATCGAGGAGGGCCCCTCGCCGGCGCTCACCGACGACCTCCGCGAGCGCATCGGCGAGGCCGCCCGCCGTGGCGTCGCCGCCACCGAATACACGAACGCCGGCACCGTCGAGTTCCTCGTCGAGGACGGCGAGTTTTATTTCCTCGAGGTGAACACCCGCATCCAGGTCGAGCACTGCGTCACCGAGGAGATCACGAGCATCGACATCGTGAAGTGGCAGCTCCGGGTCGCCGCCGGCGAGGAGCTCTCCTTCGACCAGGACGACGTGGAGATCGACGGCCACGCGATGGAGTTCCGTATCAACGCCGAGAACGCCGCCGAGGACTTCGCGCCGGCCACGGGCGGGACGCTGCAGACCTACGACCCGCCGGGCGGGATCGGCGTGCGGATGGACGACGCGCTCCGGCAGGGCGATAAACTGGTGACCGACTACGACTCGATGATCGCGAAGCTCATCGTCCACGGGGGCGACCGCGAGGAGTGCATCGCCCGCGCGAAGCGGGCGCTCGCCGAGTACGACGTCGAGGGGATCCCGACGGTCATCCCGTTCCACCGACTGATGCTCACCGACGAAGTGTTCGTCGCCGGCGAGCACACCACCAAGTACCTCGACGAGGAGCTCGACCGCGACCGGATCGAGACGGCTCAGCGACGGTGGGGTCCCGGCGAGGGGACGGTCGGGGCCGACGAGGACGAGGCGGTCGTCGAGCGGGAGTTCACCGTCGAGGTGAACGGCAAGCGGTTCCAGGTGAACCTCGAGGACCGGGGTGGGTTCGCCGCCGCGGCGGCGGGTTCCGGATCGGGCTCTCGGCCCGGCAGGCGTTCCGGCGGCGGTGGCGGCAGCCGCTCCGGCGGCGGTGGCGGCTCCTCGGCCGGTGCGGCCGTCGAGGGAGAGACCATCGACGCCGAGATGCAGGGGACCATCCTCTCGGTGGACGTCGCCGAGGGGGACACTGTCGAGTCGGGCGACGTCATCTGCGTGCTCGAGGCGATGAAGATGGAGAACGACGTCATCGCCGAGCGCGGCGGGACGGTCAAGCGGGTGGCCGTCGAGGAGGGACAGAGCGTCAACCAGGGGGACGTCCTCGTCGTCCTCGAGTAGGCCTCGCCGACCCTCCTCCCCGCCGACCCTCCGCAACCGTATCAGCCCCCGTTACCGCCCTCGTCCGAGAGTTCCGCTGCGAGCGACCGCGCCGCCTCGACGTGGTCGTCCCCTCCCGGGTGGCCCGTCGCCTCGACGTTCTCGAGCAGGTCGCGGACGTGGCCGACCCGTCGCCGTCGGACTGCGGGGTCCCCGATATCGAGACAGTCCCCGGCGACGGCTTCGGCCTCGGCGACCCAGCGCGTTGCCTCCCGGTCGAGCGGGAGTTCGGCCGTCGCGGCGAGGTGGTCGTGGAGCCGCCGGAACCGTTCGTCAGTCATGCTCGTTGGAACGTACCGGGGCACGTAATACTGTCTGACATAACTACGTGAATATCATCGCCTGGCGGCACCCGAGTCCCGCGGATGCGGGTCCCGAATCTCGTGTGTGGCGGGAACCAGACGACGTGAACGATCGCTGTAGGCCGGTTTCCGGGCGGACCGGGGCGGCAGGTCGATGGACGGATCAAAGGGACGCTCTACCATCCTGGATGTACTTTTTTCGATCGGACCGGAGTGAAACCGGTAGCCCTCCGTCTCGTCCCTCACAGTTATGTGCCGGTTGACCGATACGTCGCTATCGCATGAGCTCACACCCTACGCTCGGTACGACGCTCGAACAGTCGGCCGCCCGGGTCACCGAGAAGGACGCGCTCGTCTACCCCCGGCGGGACCAGCGTTACTCCTACGCGGAGTTCGACGCGTCGGTGAACAGGCTTGCGAACGCCCTCGCCGACCTCGGCGTGGAGAAAGGCGACCGGGTCTCCACGATGCTGTACAACGGGACGGAGCTCCCCCTGACCGTCTACGCCTGCGCGAAACTCGGGGCGGTGTTCAACCCGATGAACTACCGCCTACCCGCGGGGGAGGTCGAGTTCATCGCCAACGACGCCGGCTCGTCGGTGATGGTCTACGAGGCCGACACGGCCGAGGCCGTCGAGGGGGCACGATCCGACCTGGAGACCGTCGAGGAGTACGTCTACGTGCCGGACCCGGGGGAGGAGCGGAGCGGCGAGACGCTCGAGGGGACGCGGGGGTTCTACGCCCTGCTCGAATCCGGCCGCGCGGAGCGACCGGACACGGATGTCCACGAGGACGACACGTACGGGCTGATGTACACCTCGGGGACGACCGGCCGGCCGAAGGGCGTCGTCCACACCCACCGGGACATGGTCGAGCACAGCGTGCTCGCGCTCGCCGAGTGCGGCCTGCGCCACACCGACACGGGCCTGTCGGTGATGCCGCTCTACCACGCCGCGGAGCTCCACGCCCGGCTGTTCCCGCTCGTCCATCGTGGCTGTACGAACGTCGTCTACCACGAGTTCGAGCCGGCACAGACGCTCCGGGCGGTGGAGGAACACGAGGTGACGACGATGTTCCTCGCGCCGACGGCGTGGAACGCGGCCGCCCTGACCGCCGCCGAGGGCGATTTCGACGTCTCCTCGCTCCGTATCGGGCTCTACGGCGCCGCGCCCATGCCGGGACAGGTCCTCGAGAACTGTCGTGAGCACCTCTGTGAGGACTACGTCCAGGCCTACGGGATGACCGAGATCGGTCCCGCCGGGGTGTTCCTCTACGAGGACGAACAGGAGGCAAAGCAGGGTGCCGCGGGTCGGCCGGGCCTGAACCACGACGTGCGCGTCGTCGAGCCGGGCGGGGATCCGGACGCGACCGTACGGACCGACGAGGTCGGCGAGATACTCCTCTGGAGCACCTGCCTGATGACCGAGTACTGGAACCGCCCCGACGCGACCGACGAGTCCATCCGTGAGGACCCGGAGGGGCGGACCTGGTACTACACGGGCGACCTCGGGCGGGTTGATGACGACGGCTACCTCTACGTGGTCGACCGCAAGGACGACATGATCATCTCCGGCGGGGAGAACGTGTATCCGACCGAGGTCGAGAACGTGCTGTTCACCCACGAGGACGTCGTGGAGGCCGCCGTCGTGGGCGAACCCGACGAGGAGTGGGGCGAGCGCATCGTCGCCTACGTCGTCGGCGACGCGACCGCCGAGGAGCTCGACGCCTTCGTGCGTGACAGCGATGACGTGGCCGACTTCAAGCGGCCGCGGGCGTACTACTTCGTGGACGAACTGCCGAAGAATCCCAGTGGGAAAGTCCAGAAGTTCCGCCTGCGGAGCGACGAGGACGAGGTCGGTGCGGTCGAGGGCGAGGAGGTCGCGTAGTAGGGAGTGCGCTCGTACGGACGACACCGGACCGTATCTGGGTCAGAGAGCGCGCCGAAGACGGGAAGAGCACGGGGGAACGGGAATCGGGAACGGGAAGCGACGTGGACGAACCGACGGCCTCCTCACGCGAACGTCTTCGAGACCTCCTCGTCCTCGTCTTCGGCCTGCCTGATCTTCTCCCAGGCGTCCCGGAAGTCCTCCATCCGGACCTCGGTGCGGTCGTCGCGGATGGCGAACATCCCGGCCTCCGTACAGACGGCCTTGATGTCCGCCCCAGAGGCCTCGGTGACCTCCTCGGCCAGGGCGGTGAAGTCCACGTCCTCGGAGACGTTCATGTTCCGGGTGTGGATCTGGAAGATGATCTCGCGGCCCTCGGCGTCGGGCTTGGGCACCTCGATGAGGCGGTCGAACCGGCCCGGCCGGAGGATGGCGCGGTCGAGCATGTCGAAGCGGTTGGTCGCGGCGATGATCGAGATCTGTCCGCGGTCCTCGAAGCCGTCCATCTCGGCGAGCAGCTGCATCATCGTCCGCTGGACCTCCGCGTCGCCGCTCGTCTTCGACTCCGTGCGCTTGGAGGCGATGGCGTCGATCTCGTCGATGAAGATGACGGCGGGCTCGTGCTGGCGGGCGAGTTCGAAGAGATCACGCACCAGTTTGGCGCCCTCGCCGATGAACTTGTGGACGAGCTCGGAGCCGGCCATCTTGATGAACGTGGCGTCGGTCTGGTTGGCGACGGCCTTGGCGAGCATCGTCTTCCCGGTGCCGGGCGGGCCGTACAGCAGGACGCCGCTCGGCGGGTCGATACCCACCTGGTCGAACATCTCGGGGTGTTCGAGCGGCATCTCGACGGTTTCTCTCACTTCCTCCATCTGCTCGTCGATGCCGCCGATGTCGGCGTAGGTGACCTCTGGCTTGCGCTCGACCTGCATCACCCGGGCCCGGACGTCGGTCTCGTCGTCGAGGCGCTTGACGATCGAGAGCGAGTTGTTCACCGCCACCCGGCTGTCGGGGGTGAGCTCCTCGCGCATCTCCTCGGTGACCTCCGTGAGCGCCTCCTGGTTGTTGCCGTGCTGTTTGATGATGACGCCCTCGTCGGTGATTTCTTGGACCGTGGCGACGAACAGCGGGGACTGCTTGAGCTTCTTGTTCTCGTGGGTCAGCCGTTCGAGCTTCTGCTGGTACTTGTTGTTCTCCGCGTTCGCGTCGAGGAGCTCGTCGCGCATCTCTTCGTTCTGGGCCTCGAGGATCTCGAGGCGTTCCTGGAGGGTCTCCAGCTTGTCCTGCGTCGACGCCTCGTCGTCGTACGGCAGGTCCACGTCGTCCACGGTGTCGGTCATTGAGAGTGATTAGGGCCGGGGACTGTTAAGAGGTTTGGGTAGGAGACAAGCAGGGAGCACGCCGGAATCCGGCGACAGGACGTCTACGAGCGGCGACTTCGGATGCGCCGTCGACCCTCCGAGGGGATTCCCGAGAGTAATCCGGGATTTAGCAAATATTAACTACCCGAATCGCGTACGTCGACACAGATGGGTAGCTCAGAGTCGAGCGTGACCGGACGCGCGGGGTGGGACGCCGTGGCGGAGATGCCGCCGTCGGCAAAGCTCGTCGCGAAGGCCCTCGAGTACAACGGCCAGTTGACCCAGTCGGGCATCGCCGAGGAGACGCTGCTGCCGGCCCGGACGGTCAGGTATGCGCTGACCCGGCTCGAGGAGGCCGACGTCGTGGAGTCGCGGTTCTCGTTCACGGACGCCCGCAAGCGGATCTACGAACTCGATATCGAGTAGCCGAACCGGGCGTCCGCCCGCTGGGCAGTCCGGCACTCCTCCAGCGAAGAGGACGCCGGCCCACGCTGTTGATCCATCCGGTTTAGTTCTACTTCCACTCCGCTCACGGAACCCCTATACGGGAAAGCGGCATACCCCTGCCCAGATGACGCGGCTGATCCACACGGGGGACACCCACCTCGGCTACCGGCAGTACCACTCGCCGGAGCGCCGTCGGGACTTCCTCGATGCGTTCCGGCGGGTGGCACGGGACGCCGTCGAGGCCGACGTCGACGCCGTGGTCCACGCGGGGGACCTGTTCCACGACCGGCGGCCCGAACTCCCGGACCTCCTCGGGACGCTCTCCGTACTCAGGGAACTCGACGAGGCGGGCATCCCGTTCCTCGCCATCGTCGGCAACCACGAGACCAAGCGCGACGCCCAGTGGCTCGACCTGTTCGCCTCGCTCGACCTCGGGACCCGACTGGGGGCCGAACCGGTCGTCGTCGGCGACGTCGCCCTCTACGGGCTGGACTACGTGCCGGCGTCCCGCCGGGACGACCTCGAGTACGAGTTCGACCCCCACGACGCCGAGTTCGCCGCCCTGGTCGCTCACGGGCTGTTCGAACCGTTCGACCTCGGCGAGTGGGACGCCGAGGCCGTCCTCGACGCGGCGACCGTCGACTTCGATGCGATGCTGCTCGGGGACAACCACAAGCCCGGCATCAAGCGGGCCGAGGACGGCACCTGGCTCACCTACTGCGGGTCGGCCGAGCGGGCCAGCGCCGACGAACGCGAGGAGCGGGGCTACAACCTCGTGACCTTCGGTGACGGCGAGGTGACCGTCTCCCGGCGCGGGCTTCCCACCCGCGAGTTCGTCTTCGTCGACGTGGAACTCGACGAGGGGGAGGGCCACGCGCGGGTCCGCGAGCGGGCCGGCCAGTACGACGTCGAGGACGCCGTCGCCATCGTGACTATCGAGGGCGAGGGCGAACCGGTCGCGCCCGCCGACGTCGAGGGGCTACTGCGCGAGGCGGGGGCGCTCGTCGCCCGCGTTAACGACCGCCGGGAGATCGAGACCGAGGCCGACGAGACCGAGGCCTCGTTCGCGGACCCGGACGAGGCGGTCCGCGAGCGGGTCCGGGAGATGGGGCTCTCTCCCGCCGCCGGGACCCTCGACGAGGTCGTCCGGGCGAGCAAGGTGGCCGACGCGAACGTGGCCGAGACGGTCGAGCGCCGCGTGGCCGACCTGCTCGAAGACGGCGACGAGACGGCGTTCGCACCCGCGCCCGGCCCCAGCGACGAGGTGGACGATCGGACGCGGACGGCGGCCGAGCGGCTGGCCGACCCGGCGGGAACCGACGGCTCCAAGACGGTCGAAGAGGGGGGGGATCCGGAGTCCGAGGAGTCAGCTGAGGAGTCGGGGCCCGACATCGGGGAGTCAGAGACCGACGCCGATGAGTCGGACGGTCAGACCTCGTGGGGTGATTACCGATGAGGTTCGACCGCGTCCGGCTGGAGAACTTCAAGTGCTACGCGGACGCCGACCTCGAACTCCGACCCGGCGTGACCGTCGTCCACGGTCCGAACGGTGCTGGGAAGTCCTCGCTGCTGGAGGCGTGTTTCTTCGCGCTCTACGGCCACCGTGCGCTCGAGCGCACCCTCGACGAGGTGGTGACCCTCGGTGCCGAGGAGTGCCGCGTGGAGCTGTGGTTCACGCACGGCGGCGCGGAGTACCACGTCGAGCGGGAGGTGCGGGTCCGCGGCGACACCGCAGGGACCACGACCTGCGTCCTGGAGGGGCCGGATGGGAGCGTCGACGGCGCGACCGGCGTCCGGCGGCAGGTGGTCTCGATGCTCCGGATGGACTCGGAGGCGTTCGTCAACTGCGCGTACGTCCGCCAGGGGGAGGTGAACAAGCTCATCAACGCCTCGCCCGGCCAGCGCCAGGACATGATCGACGACCTCCTCCAGCTCGGCAAACTGGAGGAGTACCGCGAGCGGGCCAGCGAGGCCCGCCTCGGAGTCAAGCACGTCCTCGACGACCGGCAGGGGTCGCTCTCGGAGGTCGAGACCCAGATCGAGGCGAAAGAGTCGAAGGACCTCCACGAGCGGCGCAACACGCTGAAGGGCGAGCTGAACGAGGTGACCGACGAGATGGATCAGCTCGAGGCGAAGCGCGAGCCGGCCGTCGAGACCCGGGACCGGGCCGAGCAGGTCATCGAGGGCCACGCGGAGAAACGCGAGCGGATCGAGGAGCTCCGCGAGGCGGTCGAGCGCCTCGAGAGCGACATCGCCGAGACCGAGACGGAGCGCGCTTCGAAGGCCGACGCCATCGCGGAGAAACGCGAGGAGCGCGAGGAACTGGAGGCCGAGCGTACCGAGGAGCTCGCGGGAACCGACCTCGACTCGGCCGACCCGGACGCGGTCGACGAGCGAGTGACGGAGCTCCGCGAGGAGCGCGAGTCGATCCGCGAGGAGATCCGCGAGACGAGCGTCGAGAAGCGGGGCCACGACGGCGAGAGCGAGGCGGCACGGGAGCGGGCCGAAGAGCTCGAGATCGAGGCCGAGGAGAAGCACGAGACAGCGGCCGAGCGCGAGGCCGAACTCGAGGCGGCCCGGGAGACGGTCGCCGACCTCCGCGAGCGGCTGGAGTCGAAGGCCGAGGCCATCGAGGCCGAACGCGAGTCGTTCGCGGACGCGCCCGTCGCGTTCGGCGAGAGCGAGGCCCACCGCGAATCGGTCGCCGAGGCGCTCACCGCGGCCCGCGAGCGCGTGGCCGAACTGGAGGCGACGGTCGGGAGCGCCCGCGAGGACGTCCGCGAGGCCGAACGGCTCCTCGAGGCCGGGAAGTGCCCCGAGTGCGGTCAACCGGTCGAGGACTCCCCGCACGTCGAGACGATCGCGGAGGACCGCGAGCGGGTGGCGGACCTCGAGGAGGACCTCGAAACCACCCGCGAGCGGGTGGCGGACCTCGAGGAGGACCTCGAAACCGCCGAGTCGCTGGTCGAACGGGAGGCGGCGGTCGAGCGGCTGGAGACCGAGCGGTCGAACGCCCGACAGCTGCTCGAGGAGCGGGCGTCGAACCTGGAGGGGATGGAGTCGCGGATCGAGACGCTCCGTAAAGAGGCCGAGGAGCTCGAGTCGGCGGCCGAGGGGAAGCGCGAGGCGGCGCGGGAGGCCGAGGCGACCGCCGAGGCGTGTCGCGAGCGGGTCGCGGAGCTGAACGCCGAGGCGAGCGAACTCGGCGAGGCGATAGAGCGGCTCGAGCGGGTCGCCGAGCTGACCGACCGCATCGACGACATCGAGGACGGGATCGAACGGCTCCGGGAGGAGCGATCGGCGCTCGCCGACCAGAACGACCTCCGGCGCGAGCGGCTCTCGGAGAAGCGCGCCGAGCGGCGCGAGCTCGAGGCGGAGTTCGACGAGGAGGGGGTCGAACACGCCCGAGAGGAGAAGCGCCGTGCGGAGGAGTATCTCGAGAAGGTCGACGCGCGGCTCGAGGCGCTCGGCGACCGGCACGACGACCTCCGGGGGACGCTCGGGGGCGTCGAGAACGAGATCGAGGAGTTAGAGCGGCTGCGGGAGCGCCGCGGGGCGCTCGCGGACACCGTCGACCGGCTCGAATCGCTCTACGAGGAGGCCTACGAGCTCCAGGAGGCGTACGCCGAGCTGCGGTCGGAGCTCCGCCAGCGCAACGTCCGGAAGCTCCAGCGGCTGCTCAACGAGACGTTCGAGCTGGTCTACCGGAACGACTCCTACGCCGGCATCGAACTGGACGGCGACTACGAGCTCACCGTCTACCAGAAGGACGGCGAGCCCCTGGAGCCCGACCAGCTCTCGGGCGGCGAGCGGGCGCTTTTCAACCTCTCGCTGCGGTGTGCCATCTACCGGCTACTCGCCGAGGGCATCGAGGGAGAGACGCCGATGCCGCCGCTCATCCTCGACGAGCCGACGGTGTTCCTCGACTCCGGACACGTCTCGAAGCTGGTCGACCTCGTCGAGACGATGCGGGGGTTCGGGGTCGAGCAGATACTCCTCGTCAGCCACGACGAGGAACTGGTGGGCGCCGCGGACGACCTCGTGGTCGTCGAGAAGGACCCGACCACGAACCGTTCGACGGTGCGTCACGAGTCGGGGGCGGTCGACGCCGCCGGGCTCCTCGGCGAACTTCCCGGTGACGACTGACCCTCCCGGCAGCGAGCGGACGCGCGGAGTGGGTAACAGTCATACCGCGGGCGTCCGACGTGGTCTGCATGGACGCCGAACGCGAGACCCACGTGGAGGACCTGATGTCGACCCCCCTGCTGACCGTCTCCCGGAACGCGACGCTCGTCGAGGCGGCGGCGACGATGCGCGAGCACGAGGTGAGCGCCCTGGTCGTGACCACTTCGCCCCCGTCGATAATCACCAGCACGGACGTGCTGAACGCCGTCGCCGAGGGTCTGGACGTGACGGACCTGATGGTCTCGGACGTGATGACGGAATCCGTCGAGACGGTCCCCCCGGATCTCCGGCTGGAGGAGGCCGCCGCGATGATGACCAACTTCGGTATCAACCACCTCCCGGTCGTCGACGACGACTACATCGGGATGATCTCCTCGACGGATATCACCGCCCGGCTCTCCTGAGACGACGTCCCGCGGGTGATCCCCGGGCTCGAACGTCAGCTGGGTGACGGGGATCCCTCTCGCCCCGGTCCCCCCGGTCGGGGTGGCTCGCCACGTCCATCCGCCTGTCCGGCCGTCCGGTAACTTTGTGAACGGGTTGTACGTTAACACGAACAGGGATGGCTCCGACGGATGGTGACACCGAACCGGACGGACCCGACCGGCGCCTCGTCCTCGGGTTGAGCGCCGGTGGGTGGGCGCTCTCGCAGGGGACCTGGCTGCTGTTGCCGGCGCTGGCGGTCCCGATCCGCGAGACGCTCGACATCGGCAACGCCGCGTTCGGGGCCGTCATGACCGTCCTGTGGGCCGCCATCGCGTTGACGCAGTTCCCCAGTGGCCTGCTGAGCGACGAGCTCGGCCACCGGACGGTGCTCGTTCCGACGATGCTCGCCGCGGGCGTCACCGTCGCGGCCCTGGCCTGGCTCGAGGCGCTCCCGGCGTTCCTGATCCTCGTCGTGTTCGTCGGGGTGGGAACGGGCGCGTTCCCGACGGTGGCCCGGGCGCTCCTGTCGTCGCGGTTCGGCGAGGACCGCGGGCGAGCGTTCGGCGTCTTCGGCGGTGCCGGCGACGCCGCGGGGGTCGCCACGCCGCTCGTCGCCACGGCGGCCATCGCCGCGGGCGTATGGCGCGTCGCCTTCCTCGCGGTCGGCGCCGCGGTCGTCCTCGCCGCGGCCGGGTTCCACGTTCTGCTCGCCGGCGACTACGACTTCCGGCGCCCCCCGGTCCTCGGCCCCGGCCGTGACTCGTTCGCGGAGGTGCTACGGCCCGGCGTTCCGGTGGCGATCCTCTGTTACAGCACGTTCGCGCTCGTCTGGCAGGGGTCGACCTCCTTCCTCCCGCTGTACATGTACGAGGCGAAGGGGCTGACGCTCGCGAGAGCCAACGGGATGCTCTCGGTCCTGTTCCTGATGGGGATGCTCGTCAAGCCCGCGGCGGGGTGGGTCAGCGACCTGGTCGGCCGCCGTTCGCTCGTCGTCGGATCGCTGTTCGTGGCCGGCTGCCTCCTCGCCGGCCTCGCGCTGCTGGCTCGGCGACCGGTCGTCGTGGTCGCGACGGTCGCGGCGTTCGGCGGTGCGCTGATGACGTTCCAGCCGGTCATGCAGGCCTACCTCATGGACTGGTTCGAGGGCGCGAGCGAGGGCGGCGCGTTCGGGCTCGCCCGACTGATCTACGCGACCATCGCTAGCGTCGGTTCGACGGTCGTCGGCGTCGGGAGCGGGACGGTCGGATACGACGCGGTGTTCGCGGTGCTCGCCGTCGGCCTGATCGTCGCCTCCGTCGCGCTCCTGTTCACGACTGCCAGGGTCGCGGACCCCGCAACCGCCTGATGCGGCGTTCCTGCCGGTTCGACCGTCAGGCGGGGACGCATTCCGGGTCGGCGGTCCGCTACTCCCGCAGGTTCGAGAGCCCCTCGCTCGCGACGTCGGCGAGTTCGTAGCCCCGTTCGCCGAGGACACGCGTCTCCGTCACGAGTCCCGCGGCGGCGAACTCCGCGAGCAGGCCGTGGAGGTCCGACTCGCAGAGGTCGTACGACCCCATCAGGTCCCGCACCGGGACCGCCCCGCGCTCGTCGAGTTCGACGAGCAGTCCCAGCGCCCGGTCGGAGTGGGCCGCTCGGAGCACCTGCCGGGTCGGATCGGGAACGGCACGCGCGGCGGTCTCGAGTGCGGACTCGCCATCGACCGCGGACAGTTCCTCGTTCCCGACGTATCGTTCCTCGCCCGTGATCGGGTCCCGGACCAGCGACGCGTCGCCGGACCGCTTCAGCAGCACGTACCGCTTCCCGGACCCGTCCTCGACGGTTCGCACGTCAGCCACCCCCGTCGTTCCGATGGACGTACCCGTGGTACCGCCGGTACGCGAAGACGAGCGAGAGGACGCCGATCAGGAACACCGCGAGCCCGACGTCGGTCGTCCCCTCGAAGTAGACGAGCATCGGCCCGAGCGAGACGGCGAACAGACCGACGTTCGCGAAGACGACCGCGGCCCAGAACGCTTTGGCCAGTTCGGCCGGGATCTCGACGTCCTCGGCGGTCGGATCGGGCGGCTCGGGTGCGGAGGGGGTCTCGGGCCCGAGGCTGTGGGGGTCGAACTCCTCGGGCTCGTCCGGCCAGGCCTCCCCGGACTCCTCCAGGAACTCGCCCCCGTCCGCGTCGAGTTCGTCGCTCACTGTCCCGTGGGAGTCGGGGAGCGAAGAAAAGTCGTTCGACGGCAGCGCCGTGCCTAACAGCAGTCCTGCACGCGGACGGTCCGCGTGGCCTGGATCCACGCGAGCGGGTTCTCCGCGTCGTAGAGCACCACGCCGTCCTCGTCGTCGTAGGCCTCGACGCGGGCGACCGCCTCGTCTTCGGCCTCGGCGCCGGCTGCCGTGGGGGGCTGACCGTCGGACCGCTGGGGCGTGTCGACCATGTCGTTGGGTATGATATTCCTTGACAGGGTATATCCCTTCTGGCTCCGGCAGGTGTTATACCGTCGGTCGTACCTGTTCGTACGTCGTCGCCTCGGCGGGTCGACGGCCCGAACGGGAGGTATTTTACCCGCCCGGGCCAACCCCCGGTATCATGACCGACGGCGACGGGTCGCGGGCCCAGACGACGCTCAGCGATGGGTTCGGCAGGGGGGACACGGTGGCGGAGGAGGCCGAGGAGCGGCCGGCCGGCGAGGCCGCCCACGTCGCCGGTAACGGCGGCCAGTGGGCGGAGACCGTCGACCTCGCCGAGGAGCAGTTCCCGACCGTCGACGACCGGGTCGAGTTCGCGGTGACCCAGGTCGACTACACCGTCGAGGGTTACGGCGATGAGGAGTATCCGGTGCTGCACGTCTTCGGCCGGACCACCGACCGCGACGCGGTCCACGTCCGGGTCCACGGGTTCCGGCCGTACTTCTACACGCCGCTGGAGCAACTCGAACGCGAGACGCCCGAGAACGGGCCGGTCCGGGAGGGCCACATCCGCGACGGTCGCATCGTCGAGGAGGCACGTCTGACCGGCGTCGAGACGTACGGCGACCTGCGCGCAGAGGGCGAGGGTGTCGACCCCGACCGGGCCGACGACGAACTCGTCCTCCACGAGTCGATCCGCGGGACGGAGCTGGTGAAAGTGTTCGGACAGACCCCGCGGGACGTCGGCCAGCTACGGGACGAGTTCGTCCACTACGAGGCCGACATCCTCTTTCCGAATCGCCTGCTCATCGACAAGGACGTCACCTCCGGGGTGTCGGTCCCGGCCCGCGAGACCGACGACGGCGAGAACACCTACCGGGTCCACCACACCGAGATCTCGACGGTCGAGGCGACCGCGCCCCTGCGGGTGAACACGTTCGACATCGAGGTAGACGACCGGCGGGGGTTCCCCGAGGACGGCGAGGAACCCATCGTCTGTCTCACCTCTCATGACTCCTACCGCGACGAGTACGTCGCGTGGCTCTACACCGCCCCGGAGGGTATCGAGGGACCCGAAGACCTCGAGGACTACGAGCCGATCGGCGAGTCCGTCGACGTCGAGGTCCGCAGATTCGACTCGGAAGCGGCGATGCTCGACGCGTTCGTCGCGTACATCGAGGAGACGGATCCGGACGTGACGACTGGGTGGAATTTCTCCGACTTCGACGCGCCGTACCTACTCGACCGCATCGAGACCCTCGCCGAGGAGGCCCCCGACGCCGGGGAGTGCGACCTCGACATCGATCGGCTCTCGCGGGTGAACGAGGTGTGGCGGTCGGACTGGCAGGGGCCCAACATCAAGGGCCGCGTCGTCTTCGACCTGCTGTACGCCTACAAGCGCACCCAGTTCACCGAACTCGACTCCTACCGGCTCGATGCGGTCGGCGAGACCGAACTCGGGATCGGGAAGGAGCGGTACCCCGGCGACATCGGTGACCTGTGGGAACAGGACCCGAAGCGGCTCGCCGAGTACAACCTCCGGGACGTCGAACTCTGCGTGGAGATCGACCGCAAGCAGGAGGTCATCCCGTTCTGGGAGGAGGTCGCCTCGTTCGTCGGCTGCAAGCTCGAGGACGCCACCACTCCCGGCGACGCCGTCGACCTCTACATCCTCCACAAGGTCCACGGCGAGTTCGCGCTCCCCTCGAAGGGCACCGTCGACTCCGAGGAGTACGCCGGCGGCGCCGTCTTCGACCCCATCACCGGAGTCAGGGAGAACGTCACAGTGCTGGACCTGAAGTCGCTGTACCCGATGTGCATGGTCACCATCAACGCGTCCCCGGAGACGAAGGTCGACCCCGGGGCCTACGACGGGGAGACCTACCGGGCGCCCAACGGGACCCACTTCCGGAAGGAACCCGACGGGATCATCCGGGAGATGGTCGACGAACTGCTCACCGAGCGCGAGCAGAAGAAGGCGATGCGGAACGACCACGACCCCGGGGCACCCGAGTACGAGCAGTACGACCGCCAGCAGGCCGCCGTGAAGGTCATCATGAACTCGCTGTACGGCGTCCTGGGGTGGGACCGGTTCCGGCTGTACGACAAGGAGATGGGCGCCGCGGTGACGGCGACGGGCCGGCGGGTCATCGAGTTCACCGAGGAGGTCTCGAACGAACTCGACTACCAGGTGGCGTACGGTGACAGCGTGACCGGTGACCGCCCCGTCGTGGTCCTTGATCCGGAGGGAACGGTCCGGATCATCCCGATCGAGCAGCTGTTCGATCGATCGGATACCTCGTCCGATGCCGAGCTACTCATCACCGCTGACGGCGGCCCCGTCGGGAGCGTGCGGAAGGGGAAAGAACGGGGCACGCTGGAGGGGTGGGATGCGCTCTCGGTCGCGGACGACGGGACGCCGGAGTGGCGACCGATCGAGAGCGCCGTTCGACACAGGACGGACGACCCCGTGGTCCGACTGCAGCACAAGTTCGGGGAGTCGACGACCACACGGGACCACTCGTACGTCGTGGACGGACCGGATGGGCCCGAAGAACGTGCGCCGGAGGCCGTCGAGGAGCCGTTACGTGTCGCGGGGATGCCCGATGTGAAGGAGAAACGGACAGTGGACGTCTACGACGTTCTCCGCGGGTACTCCCGAACCTACGAGGACGGTCGTAGCGTGGGGTCTGCGAACGCCACCGAGAAGACGAACCGGGTCCACACGGACGGGGAGTACGTCTGGTTCGGTCATGAATACCACGGCTCGCTCGATCGGAAGCCGAAAGTTAAGCGGTACATCGACCTGGGGAGCGAGGAGGGGCGCAGTCTCGTTCGGCTTCTGGCCGCGTACGTGACGGAGGGGAGTGCTTCGGCGTGTGAGACGACCGATTCGAGGTACTGTGCCAGCATCGCCGAGTCCGGCAGGGAGTGGCTCGAACGGGTCGAGGAGGACTACCACCGGTTGTTCGAGAACGTTACCACGAGCATCGTGGCGAGCGACACTCGCGGCGAACGGTCGATCGCGTACGATACAGACGACGGTCGGGCAGAGATCGCGTACGACGACCGGACGCTGAAACTCCAGATGATGAACGAGCTGTCGGCGGTGCTCTTCCGCGAGTTCGCGGGCCAGACCTCCCGCGGGAAGCGCCTCCCGGCCCTCGTCTTCCACCTCGACGACGAGCTCCAGGAACTGTTCCTGCAGGTGCTGGTCGAAGGGGACGGCTCTAGGGAGTTCCCGCGGTACTCGGAGGAGTACCGCGAACGGAACTTCGACTTCGAGACGACGAGCCGAGAACTCGCTGCCGGACTCTCGATGCTGCTCACACAGCGGGACAAGAAACACTCGCTGAACTACCGGGACTCGAAGGGGTCGTACACGATCCGGACCTGCGACTACTACCGGTCCGGCCGTGACCCGGTGCTGACCGAGGTCGACCACGACGGGTACGTGTACGACCTCTCGGTCGCGGAGAACGAGAGCTTCGTCGACGCCGTCGGTGGGGTCGTCCTGCACAACACCGACTCCATCATGCTCGAACTCGGTCCCGACGTGACGAGGGAGGCGGCCATCGAACAGTCGTTCGAACTCGAGTCGGAGATCAACGCCCGCTACGACGAACTCGCCGCGGAGTTCGGCGCGAGCGAGCACCGCTTCGAGATCGAGTTCGAGAAGCTCTACCGTCGGTTCTTCCAGGCGGGCAAGAAGAAACGCTACGCCGGGCACATCGTCTGGAAGGAGGGCAAGGACGTCGACGACATCGACATCACGGGGTTCGAGTACAAGCGCTCGGACATCGCGCCCATCACGAAGGAGGTCCAGAAGACGGTGCTGGAGATGATCGTCACTCAGGGCGACGTCGAGGGCGTCACGGAGTACGTCAACGAGGTCATCGAGGACTTCCAGGCCGGGAACGTCTCGATCGACGACGTCGGCATCCCGGGTGGGATCGGCAAGCGCCTCGACAACTACGACACCGACACCGCCCACGTCCGGGGGGCGAAGTACGCGAACCTCCTGCTGGGGACGAACTTCGGCCGTGGCTCGAAGCCCAAGCGGCTCTACCTGAAACGGGTCCACAGCGACTTCTTCGAGCGGATCGAGGCGGAGCGAGACCTCGACCCCGCCGAGGACCCGCTGTACGGGGAGTTCCGCCGTGACCCGGACGTCATCTGCTTCGAGTTCGCCGACCAGATCCCCGAGGAGTTCGAGATCGACTGGGAGAAGATGCTCGACAAGACCTTGAAGGGCCCCATCGCCCGCGTCCTCGAAGCCCTCGACATTTCCTGGGAGGAGGTCAAGTCGGGGCAGGAGCAGACTGGACTCGGCCAGTTCATGTAAACCACCACTTTTTGCTCCACCACTTTTTCCTCCTCGGATTCGCTCGCTTCGCTCGCGCGGATATTAACGGCTGCCGGTTGTACGGCTACCTGCGGTCCCTACGGAAACACGGACAGTAGATACCGACTAGCCGAATCGGTTCGAGCATACGCCGGGCGACCGCAGGGAGCGAGGCGTTTCACCCGCCCCGAACGAGCGAAGCGAGTGAGGGGCGCTTTTGGCATGAACGGGGTTTTCGCGAGCGGGTCGCGAGCGCAGCGAGCGGCCCCGAGCGAAAAAGAGGTTCTGGTTCAGGGCTTGGGCGCGGCCTTCTGGAGCGCCGTTTCGGCGATGTTGCCTCCGTAGTCGGCGCTCCGGTTGAGCGAGTCGACCACCAGGCCGAGCAGCTGTGCCTGCTGTGGGTCGAGGTCGCGGATGAGCGCGTCAACCTCGCGGACGCGCTCGTCGGCGGCCTCGACGCGCTGTCTGGCGTCGTTGGCGAGTCGGGTCGCCTTCTCCGTGTCCTCCTCGAGCAGCGCGTCCATCGCCATGTCGATGACCTCCTCCGCGACCGCCTGTAGATCACGGAGCGCCTCCGCGGCGTCGTCGGGGACCCGTTCGAGCTCGAGCGAGTGGTGGGCGATCTTCGCGGAGTGGTCGGCGATCCGCTCGAGCTGGCGGGCCGAGGAGTGGTAGTCGAAACAGGTCTCGCGGCTCTGGCCGATCTCGGCGGCGGCGCCCGGGTCGCGGAGCACAGAACGGAACACTCGCGAGACCATCGCCCACAGCCGGTCGACGTCGTCGTCCCGTTGGACGACGTCCGTCGCGAGGTCGTCGTCGTCCTCGACGAGCGCTGTGACGGCGTCGCCGAGCATCGTCGTCGACACCAGGCTCATCCGGGTGATGGCGCTGTGGAGTGACAGCTCCGAGGAGTCCAGCAGGTCCTGCAGGCGGACCCGTTCCGAGGTCTCCCCGATCACCTCCAGGCCGACGAGCCCCTGTGCGGCCTCCCGTATCGTCCGGCGCTGGTCGGCGGTGACCCGGGCGGTTTCGAGGGTGATGACGTCGAACCCGGAGACGTACATCGTGATGACTGCCCGGGTGAGCTCCTCGCCCTCCAGCGCGGTGATATCGAGGGTGCCCTCCGTCTTCTCGTCCTCCCGGCGTGGAGTCAACAGGAGCGCGTCGTCCTCCGGGTAGAACTCGACCACGCTCCCCCCGCTGACCCCGTTCTCGGTCGCCCAGGTCTTCGGTAACGACACGGTGTACGTCGAACCGCCGGTCACCTGCACCTTCCGGGTTTCCATAGCCGAGGGTCCGGGCGACACAACATAAATTAATCTATTTCTATATACTTAAACGTTCGATATCTCCAGGCCGCGTACTTCCGGAGGGTTCGGGTCGGAAACTGCCGTCTCGGGGCGACTATGTATCTTTTCGGCCCCCGCACGGGTTCGGTTACCCGGCCACTCGACGTCCGTACCCGCCGTACTACGGGGCCGAAGGCCGGTCATCCGCTCCCCCTCAGTACGTACAGCTGGTTTCGCATATATGAAAATATATATTATTATATAGAAATTTAGTTTGATATATAATTCAGTCATGGCTCGAAAACGGTATGACCCTGGCGTCCACATCCCCGGTAGAGAAATGTCTCGCTGGGAGTTCGACCGGCAGCTGGATTCGCTCCGCGCGGACATCGTGGCGCTCGGGGAGGCCGTCGTCGAGCGGCTGACGAACGCCGCCGAGGCGCTCGAGACGGGCGAGGAGTCGCTGGCGAGGTCGGTCGTCGCGGGCGACGACGAGGTCAACAAGTGCTACATGGGGATCGAGCGGCGCTGTATCGACCTGTTCGCGCTCCGGCAGCCGGTCGCGAGCGACCTCCGCGAGGTCGCCGGCGCCTACAAGATCTCGACCGACCTCGAGCGCGTCGGCGACCTCGCGGTGAACGTCGCGGAGTACGCGCTCGCCCTCGAGCGGGAGCTCTATCCGGAGGTCCCGTTCGACGACCTGACCGAAGCCGCCGTCCGGGCGGTCGAGGACGCGGTCGGGACGTACGCCGAATCCGGCGACGCCTGGCGCTGTCACGAGCTGGCCGACCGCGACACCGAACTCGACGCGATGTGTGCCCATGCCAGGGAGGTCGTCACCCGCGCGCTCCTCGAACGCGAGGTGGTCGACGCCGATACCGGGGACGTCGAGGGGCTCGTCGCCGACGTCACGACGCTCATGCTCGTGGTCCGCGACATCGAACGGGTCGGCGACCACGCGGTCAACATCGCCGCGCGGACCCTCTACATCACCGAAAGTGACGACTCGTTGCTGGAATAGAACCGGATCCTCTCTTTCGCTGGGGGTCGCTCGCTGCGCTCGGCGTACACTGGCTGTCCGCGACCGCATGTTCGGGCGTGGGGACGATATGATGTTCCCCGGGCTTCGGACGGTTCAATTACCCAGCTGTCGGGGCTAGCATCCGCGGCCGAGCGACGCGAGGCCGCGGTTCACCCGCCCGGAGCGACCGCAGGGAGCGAGGGGCGCAGTTTTCCCCACGTTTTTACAAGGAGTGGGTCGCGAGCGTAGCGAGCGACCCCGACGCGCTAAAAAGTGGTTACATATAGGCGGCGTCCCACCGCGTCGGCTTCCGGTGGTTGCCACACTCGCTGCACTCCATCCCCCCCATCGCATCCATCGAGGTGACGAGCGACTCGCAGTTGCCACAGAAGTAGCCGTACGGCTCCTCGCGGTCCCGATCCGACCAGACGACGCGGAAGGGGCCCTTCGAGCCCCGGTCGGAGTCCGTGTGATCGACGTAGAGCTGCTCGCCGTCCGGTCCGGAAACTGGCTCTAGGTCCTCGTGCTCCCGCTCGGTGTAGACGTTCTCGACGTAGGGGGTGTCGTCGATCTCGACGCGCCCCTCGCCCGTTCTGACGAGGCCGTGGTCCTCGTAGAACGTGTTGCCCTGTTCGTTGTCGGCGAGCACGCGCCCCCGGAGTGACTCGGCACCGTGTTCTGCGAGGACCTCCCCGGTCCGCTCGAACAGTTCGGTACCGACGCCCTCGCCGCGGTACATCGGGTCGACGTGTATCCAGAGGACGTCCCCCCGGTCACCGACGACCGTGCTCTCGGAGAACGCGAGTACGCCGTCCTCTGATTCGACGACGAGCACGAACAGCTCCTCGTCGTCGAACTTCTCGGCGAGCTCCTCGTCGCTGTACCAGTTCCGGACCGCGGTGTCGATGGCGCCCGGGCTGAGCGAGTAGGAGGCCTCCATCGACCGTCGTGCGATGTCGCGGATGGCGTCGGCGTCCGCCGGGGTGGCTTTCCGAGCGTCCATGTGGAGGGGTACCGCCTACAACCGCTTAAAACCATACGCGTGGTGCCGCGGTCGCTGGAGAACCGGCTGTTCTTCAACCGCTCGGAGCGTTACGCTGAGGATTCCGGAACGCGAACAGCCGGCGGGCTGGCACCCGTTCGAGCCGACGACCGTCCTCGACGCCGAGGACGACCGCCTTCCGGGGGAGGTCCTCGCGATCCCAGTCGTCCCCGCCGAAGTAGTCGAGGGCCGAACATCGGGTCGTCGACGCTCGGGATGGCGTCCCGGGGAAGGACGCGCCTGACGTTCATGCCGCCAGTTCGAATCGGAGCCGCTCGCGGTCGCTCCCACCGGTCTCGCGGCCGATCATCCGTACCTCGCCTATCTCGCGGACGTTCGAGACGTGCGTGCCCGCACACGCCGTGCGGTCGTAGGGGTCGCCGTCGCCGGCGATTTCGACGATCCGAAGCTCCCGGATCGAGTCCGGCAGGAGTTCGATCCGGGTCCGCTCGGGGTCGAGTTCGCGCTCGGCCCGCTCTCGGTCCATCGTGAACCAGGTCACCTCGCGCCCGTCCGCGACGAGTTCGTTCATCCGCGTTTCGACGTCCGCGAGGTCGGCTTCGGTGAACCGGTCGTGCTCGACGTCGATGCGGGCGCGGTCGGCGTAGAGCTGGTTCCCGCGTGTCGGGGCGTCGTACTCCTCGAGGAGCAGCGCCGAGAGGAGGTGCTGAGCCGTGTGATAGCGCATGTGTGCGTACCGTCGCTCCCAGTCGAGTTCGCCCGTGACGAGCCTCCCGGTCTCCGGTGGCTCCCCGTCGAGTTCGTGGTAGATCGTATCGCGTTTCCGCACGTCGGTCACCGTCCACTCCCGGCCGCCGGCCCGGAGGACGCCGCCGTCGGCCGGCTGTCCGCCACCCTCCGGGTAGAAGCCCGTCCGGTCGAGGACGACCCGCGGTGGGTCCTCCAGCGTGCGTACCACCTCCGCGTCGAACCGCTGCACGGACGAGTCCTCGAGGTAGAGCGCCTCGGTATCCATGCCCCCACCGATGTCCGGCCGGGATTTATACTGTGGGTCGCCCGCCCACGGCGTCGCCGGTGCGGACGGGACGGACGACCCGCAGACGGGGAGGCCCTCTCGCGTCGGCGGTCGTCCCGCACACGCCCCACGTGCCTACCATAACCCTAAAGAGTTGACCTGACCATTTTTTCGGCAAGATGAACCCCGTCACCGCAGAAGCAGTCGTCCGGAGGTGGTCCGATGGGCGTCGAGATCCGTGAGTCCCCCGTCTCCGAGGAGGAGTTCGAGGCGATGAAGCAGTTCGTCCACGACTACCTCGAGGCTTCCGTCGAGAACGAGGTGGAGGGGGGGCGGATGCGCTGGTACCCGTGGCACTCCGCGGAGTACCGGTTCAATCACATCCTCAACGTCGCGGACCTGGCGACCCGCATCGCCCGCGAGGAGGGCGCGAACGTGGACGTGACCCGGGTCGCCGCGCTGTTCCACGACATCGCCAAGCTCGAGGCGGACCAGGACGTCCACGCCGAGGAGGGCGCCCGCGTCGCCCGCGAGTACCTCGATACCCACGGGGACTACCCCCCCTCGTTCGTCGACGAGGTGTGTGCGGCCATCACCGACCACTCCTACCAGGGCGACCTCTCGGACGTCTCGCTCGAGACCCGGTGTCTGATGGAGGCCGACCTGCTCGACAAGGTCGGTGCCAACGGCACGACGCTGATGCTGTTGCGGATGGGCTACGAGGCCCGCACGCACATGGACGCCAGCGAGATGGTCGGCCGGGTCCTCCAGCGCGGCGAGGACGCCGTCGACCGGGTCCGCTCGGACACCGCACAGAGTCTCGCCCACCGGCGGATCAAGCGTGTCAGGTGGTTCAAGGAGTGGCTCGAGACCGAGGTGGCCGAGATGGACGTCGAGAGCGAGGAGGAGTAGGCGTCGGGACGACCCCGGAAATCCCGGGAACCCCGGGAACCCCGAGAATCCAGGCAACCCAGGGCGGGCGCTCACACGACTTCCGAGAGGCCCCGGACGGCGTCGTAGAGGAAGAAGACGCCGAACCCCGCGAGCACGGCTGCCGAGAGGTACGCGACGACGGGTGCGAGCCGTGCGACCCGCCGCTCGGCGGCGACCAGCGCCGCCGGGAACCCCGTGATCCAGAGGACGATGCCGCCGAACATCCCCGCGACGAGCGCGGGGCTCCCCGTCCGGACGACCACCAGCCCGCGGAACGACTCGCCCACGGCCTCCGCGAGCACGTCGATGGTCCCCGGTTCGAGCAGGCCCACCCCGACGGTGAGCCAGAACAGTATCTGGTAGGGGTTGGTGAGCGCGAGCACGAACGCCTTGCGGAACCCCTTCCCCTTGGCCTCCTCCGAGGACTCGCCCCCGCCCCGGAAGGTCGCTTCGGCCTCGATCGCCGCGCCGTAGGCGAAGTAGAGCATCAGCAGCCCGCCGACGCCGACCATCGTCGCGCGCAGGAGGGGCAGCGACTTCACGAACGCGACGACGCCGAAGAACGCGAGGACGAGGAACGCCGCGTCGGCGCTCATGGCCCCCAGGCCCGCCCGGAACCCCGCGAGCCACCCGCGGACGACGGACTCCTCCGCGATGATGGCGTTCATCGGGCCGGGCGGGGCCGCCAGCGCGAGGCCGAACACCGCGCCGGCACCGAGCGTCGTCAGCACTCCCATCACCCTGCCGTATCCCGGTCGAGGTGAAAAGCCCTGCGTGGTGAGGCCCCTCGACACGCCCCGTTGGGTGTGAGGTCGACCGCGCCACGAGAGACGTCCGGCAGGGCACGCGAGCGGTCCGTATGCTCGAAATCGAGTTCGAGGTGTGCACCGGTTGCGGAACCCTGTACCTGTAGCGGGGCCCCCCGTGACGTCGTCGAGTGCTCGGCCTGTGGCGGCCACGTGACCGACGTCGACCCGGACGACATCGTGGAGCTGTAGGGACAGGTCGGGATGATCGGTCGAGGTGAGAGCATCGTCAAGTGAGATCCGACACCGTCCACCACCGCCTGGCAGAAATCTGAGGTCGGCATACGCCGAGCGAACGAAGTGAGCGAGGCGTTTCGCCCGCCCCGAGGCCGAAGGCCGAGGGGCGCTTTTGACATGAACGGGTTTTTCGCGAGTGGTTCGCGAGCGAAGCGAGCGAACCCGAGCAAAAAAGAGGTTCTGTTAGATCCCCTTCCCCATCAGGTGGCTCCGGGCGACGTCGGCGTCCTTGTTGCCGGTGGCGGTGTTGAGCAGGACGACGGTGTCGTCGGGTGCGAGGTGGCTGCCCTCGGCGAGCGTCCACGCGCCGGCTGCGGCGGCGGCACAGGTCACGCCCATCTCCGCGCCCTCGGTCTGCGCGACGGTCACGAGCGAGTCGAGGATCTCCTCGTCGGAGGCGGCGACGGCCCGCCCCCCCGATTCTCGTACCGCCTCGAGTATCCACGGGCTCGCGCCGGGGTCGGGGATCTCGATGCCGCCGCAGATGGTGTCGGGGACCTCCCAGGGCTCGTGGCGGTCCCGGCCGGCCTCGAACGCCTCGACGACGGGGGCACACCCCTCGGACTGGGCGGCGTGGAACGCCGGCACCCCGTCGGTGAGCCCGAGTTCCTCGAACTCGCGGGCGGCCTTGTACATCCCCACGAGCCCGACACCACCCCCCGTGGGGTAGACGACGTGGTCGGGGACCTCCCAGTCGAGCTGTTCGGGGAGCTCGTAGTACATCGTCTTCTTGCCCTCGTGTCGGTAGGGGGTGACGAACGTCTGGACGGGGTACCAGTCGTCGTGTTCCTCGACGGCGTCGCCGTAGGCGCCCCCGGCGTCGCCGATGCGTCCCTCGACGACGTTCAGGTCCCCGCCGTGGACGTTCACCATCGCCTTGTTGACGAACGAGGCCCGCGTGGGGAGGAAGACGTGCGAGTCGAGGCCGGCGCGGGCGGCGTAGGCCGCCGCGGCCTGTCCGGCGTTGCCCGCCGAGGCGAGCGCGACCTCCTCGGCCCCGTGCTGGACGCCGGCGGTGACCGCCGCCGACTGTCCGCGGTCCTTGAACGAACCGGTAGGGTTCCGCCCCTCGTCCTTGATGTACACCTCCGCGACGCCGAGCTCCTCGGCCAGTCGTGGGGCCTCGACGAGCGGGGTCGTCCCCTCGTCCATCGTCACCGCGGCCTCCCGAGGGAACGGGAGCAGCGCGTCGTAGCGCCACATCCCGTCGAACGGGTCGGCCTCGAGGTCCTCGCGTGCCAGTTCGATCGCGTCGTAGTCGTACGCGGGGTCGAGGATGCCGCCACAGTCCGGACAGCGGTGGGTCCCGTCCTCGGCGTCGAACCGCTCCCCGCAGTCCCGACAGTCCAGCCCGACGAACGCGTCCGTCGTCTCCATGTCCCGCCCTCCGGGCGGACAGAACTAAGTCCTGTCCGTCGGCGGCCGGCGCCCGGAAACGGCGACGCGTCCCGGCATTCCCTCGCGCCGTCTCGGCACGGTTTTGTGGTCCGGCCCGCTACCGCCGGGCATGACGGACGTAGCGGTCGTCGGCGGGGGGCTCGCGGGGCTGGTCGCCACGGCTCGGCTCGCCGAGTCGGGCGCGCGAGTGCGACTGTTCGAGGAACGCGGGACGGTCGGAGGGCGCGTCCGCTCGGTCCACGAGGACGGGTTCACCTTCGACGACGGGTTCCAGGTGCTGTTCACCGCCTACCCCGCCGCACGAGCGGAACTCGACCTCGACGCGCTCTCGCTCCGGCGGTTCGCCCCGGGGGCGACCATCGCCCGCCCGGGGCACCGCTCGACGCTCTCGGATCCCCTCCGGGACCCCGCCGCGGCGCTCCCCTCACTGCTCAACCGCGACGTCACGCTGGGCGACAAGCTCCGGACGCTCCGGCTCCAGCGCGACCTCGCACGGCGAACGGAACGGGAGGTATTCGCCGGCGAGGACACCTCCATCCGGATGTTCCTCTCCGACTACGGCTTCTCCCGGAAGTTCGTCGAGAACTTCGTCGAACCGTTCTACGGCGGCATCACCCTCGACCGGTCGCTGTCGAGTTCGGCGTCGGTGTTCCGCTACACGTTCAAGATGCTCTCCGAGGGAGCGACAGCCGTCCCCGCCGGCGGGATGGGGGCGATCCCGGAGCAGCTGGCCGACCGCGCGCGGGCTGCGGACGCCCGGGTCGAGACGGGCGCCCGCGTCGAGGGCCTCGACCGGACGACGCTGGAGATCGGCGGTGAGACCGTCGGGTTCGACGCCGTGGTCGTCGCGACGAACCCCCGGGAGGCCGATCGGCTGACCGGCGTCGAGACCCCGCCGGAGACCCGCGGCTGTGTCACGCAGTACGTCTCCCTCTCACCCCACGACGCGCTCGATACGGACAAGCGTGTCCTGCTGAACGCGGCCGACGACCGGCCGAACACCGTCGCGCCGATGTCCGCCGTCGCGCCCGAGTACGCCCCCGCAGACCGCGAACTCCTCTCGGCGACGTTCCTGAGTCGGCAGGACGCCGACGACGAGGCGCTGTTCGAGGAGGTGCGGGAATCGCTCGCGTCGTGGTACCCCGAACACCGGTTCGACGACGCCGAACTCCTCCGCACCGACCGCGTGGCGTTCGCCCAGTTCGCCCAGCCGCCGGGGTTCCGGGACGACCTCCCGACGGTCCGCGACCCGGCGGGCGACGTCTACCTCGCCGGGGACGTCACCCGGTGGTCCTCGATACAGGGGGCCCTCGACTCGGGACGGGCCGCGAGCGAGGCGGTGCTGGCCGATCACGGCGTGTAGGGCGTACAGGCCCATCACGACGGCCGACGGAGATCACAGCATCCGGCGGAACGTCGAGAGGGGCGGGAACGTCAGCGTCTCGTCGGCCGCCTCGTCGCGCACCAGGGGTCGGAAGGCGTCGACCTCTCGCGCGAGCGGCGACATCAGATCGCCGTTCCGCGCGCCGTTGACGGGAGTCCCGGCGGCGAGCCGCGTGAACGCCGGGAGCACGAGCACGTCCGCGCCGCGGTAGATCCCCTCGCCGTAGAGGTAGCACGGCTGGCGCCGGCCCTCGATCTCGATGGCGGGGTGGTCGTGGCCGACGAGGTAGCGGTCGGCGACCCCCTCGGGCTCCTCGTGGCCGTGAGTCACGAGCCAGTCGCCGACGCGGTACTCGGACCCTGTCGGGCCCTTCCAGAGCTCGTCCAGCATCGTGTCGTGGTTCCCGGGCGTGACGACGATCCGGGCGCCGACCTCGCGAGCTGTCGTCCGTAGCTCCTCTAGCGTCTCCATCACCCCCCGCGGGAGCGTCGAGAACGAGTGGAGCAGGTCGCCCGCCACCACCACCTCCTCTGGCTCGAACCGCCCGACGAGGGCGGCGAACCGACCGGTGACGTCCTCGTGCTCGCCGAGGCGCAGCTCCACGTTCGAGGCCGCGTCCTTCCCGAGATGGACGTCGGCGAGGACGAGCGTCGAGGTCTCGGGCAGGTGGACGGCTCGATCGCGGAGCTCGAGCCCGTCGGGATCGCTCATCGTCGTCCCCTACGCGGGGTCGCCTCAAAGCCGTGGCGTCTCCCGCCGTCGTTTCGGGTGGTATTTATGCTGCTGGCACCCGTCGCCGGGCACATGGTCGAGGTCCTCGACAGCAAGCGGTCGGCGACGAAGTTCCGGGTGCTCGTCGAGATCGCGGACCGCCAGCCCGCCGTCAATCAGGGGGAGATCGCCTCGGCGCTCGGGGTCACCTCGCAGGCGGTCAGCGAGTACATCCGCGAGCTCGTCGAGGACGGCTTCGTCGAGAAGGAGGCCCGGTCGCGGTACCGGGTCACGAAGGAGGGGGTGGACTGGCTGTTCCGGCAGGCCGCGGACGTCCGACGGTTCGCCGAGCACGTCACCGGGGACGTCCTCGGGTCGATGCAGGAGGACGCCGCCGTCGCCACCGACGCCCTCGTGGAGGGGAGCACGGTCAGCCTCTCGATCCGCGAGGGGCTCCTCCACGCCACCCCCGGCACCGACGGGCCCGCCACGGGGATCGCCACCACGGACGCCGAACCGGGAGGGGTGGTCGGCGTCACCGGCTTCGAGGGCGTCATCGACCTCGACCCGGGAGCGGTGACGGTGTTCCAGGTCCCCCCGGTCCGGACGGGGCTCCCCGAGGGGAGCGAGTCGCTCTCGATCGCGTGTGCGGCCGCGGACCTCGTCGTCGCCGCCGGCGTCGAGGCCGTCGTCACCTGCCGACGGTCCGGGGTGGAGGTCGATATCGGGTTCGCGGCCGGCGCGGTGGCCGCCGACGCCGCCTCACGCGGGCTCGACGTGGTCGTCGTCGTCACCACCGACTCGGCTGGCCGGGTCACGGACGCGCTCCGCGACGCCGGGCTGGCCTACGAGGTCGACGACCTGTAGGCCCGCGGCGCCTACGCCTCGGGTTCGGCTCCGCCGGCTTCCCTGGCCTGCACCACCGCCTCGTAGTACGTCGCGGCGTCGGCGGCCACGATGAAGCTGGCGAGCTCGGGGAGCTCACGGCGCTGGGCGAGCGCCCCGACCTCGAAGCGGTTGACGGGGTCCTCGACCTCGCCGGTGGCGATGACCTCTCGTAGCTGTGAGACGACGGCGTCGGTGACTGGTTCGCGTGGCATACGATGGTGGTGTGTCAGGAAGCGTGGTCCTTTGCGGTGGTGTACGCCTCCCGGACCCGGCGGAACTCGTCTTGGCTCCCGCCGTGGTCCGGGTGGACGTCCTTGACTTTCGATCGGTAGGCCGACCGTATCTGTGCTTCGGTCGCCGTCCGGGGTACCCCGAGGACGGCGAACGCCCCCTCGACGGGGTCGGTGCCACCGTCGAGCCCGCCCATGCCCCGGGTCGGATCGTCCCGTCCGAACTCGACTTCTGGCGTCTCGAACGGCAGCCGCGATCCGAGGTGGAACCCGGGCATCTCGTGTTCGACGAGCACCGCGTTCGTCGCCGAGCGCTCGATGATGTAGTACGCCCGGGCGTCGAACGTGATGGCGACGTCCCGCTCCGGGAGGTAGAACTCGACGGTCTGCCCGTCGATGGGGTGGTTCTCGGCGTATGACTCGCCGATTGCGTCGAGGAACTCGCGTATCTCGATCACCCGTCGGGCGTCGCCGCTCCAGTCGGTCGACCGCCCGCGCCCGGAGGGGAACAGCCGGTCGCCGACGTAGAACAGACAGGCGGCACAGAGGCTCGCGGCGACCCCGAAACCCAGGCCGAGGACGAGCCAGCGCGGGAGCCCGAACAGCGCCTCCTGAACCACAGCTCGTGTTCGAGCGGCGCGAACAAGAATCCGTCGGGAGTGGCCCTCCCGTCGGGGACCGGCTGTCCCCGGCGAGGGTCGCCTCGGGAGGGGGCGTGGGCGACGGCGGTCAGCCGATGTACCGGAGGTCCTCGTCGCTCGGTGTCGGCCCCTGCTCCATCTCCTGGATCTTCTTGACGACTTCCTCCATCTCCTCGGCGCGCTCCTCCAGCGTCGCGTAGTCGACGTCGAAGTCGAGCAACTCCTGGAGGACCTCGAGCACCGCCCGGGCCGACCGAGGGTCGACGAGGTAGCCCGAGGTCTCGCCCATCAGACAGCCCACCGGGAGCCCGCGGCGCTCGCCGAGGCCGAGCAGGAGTCCCGAGACGCCGACGATGCCGCCGGCGGGCTCGTCCTCGCGGAACTCGACGCCACGGTCCTCCAGCTCCTCGACGAGGGCCTCCGTCGTCGCCGCACCGAGCACCGCGTACTCCTCGATGAGCTCACCCGTCGGGACGCCCCCGAGCGCGAACGCACGACCGACGCCGAACTCCTCGGCCACGTCGAGCACGCGGTCGGTCAGCCGGTAGTGGCCGACGGCGTCGCCGGCCTGGTGGTCGCCCGAGAGGACCAGCACGTCCCGGCCGCCGACGTCGACGGCGTAGAACTCGACGCAGGCGAGCTTCGTCCGGCCCTCCTCGACCGTGACCTGCGGCGGGAAGTGCTCCGAGTAGATCCGACGAGCCAGCCCGCTCTCGAACTCGTCGAGCAGGTGCTCGACGGCCAGTTTCCCGACGTGGCCCACGCCCGGGAGCCCCTCGATGAGCACCGGGTCCTCGAGGTCGGGGTCGGCGTGGACCTCGATGTCGAACTCGTTCATACCGCCTACTCGCGTCGGCGCCGCTTAATAGCGCGTCGGTACCTGCCGTAGGGGTCCTCCGGGTTGAACCGCGCCGGGGCGCTGTTGACCGCCGCGGCGCCACACGCCGGACACGTCGTCGAGAGCGTGTAGACCGGCCGGTCGTGCTCGGCGCGCCACTCCGCACACACCCGGACGTCCGACTTCACGTCGGTTCACCCCGGCGTCCCGTCCCGCCTCGCGTCCGAGTCACTCCTCGTCGCTACGGCGCTCGCGGTGGTACTCGGCGGTGCCGCCCGCCGCCCGGATGGCCTCGCCCGCCCGCTCGGCGCTCGCCTCGAGCTCGTGTTCGGCGGTCTTGTAGTTCGGGGCCTTCACCCGGATTCGGTACTCCGGTGCGCCGACGTACTCGACGTCGAGTTCGACCTCCTCGGGCACCTCGCCGTTGCCCTCGGCGGCCACGAGCGCCGAACGGACGTCCTCGACGCCGTCGGCACCCAGCGCCCGGAGGTCGACGTAGCCGGTGACACGGACGTACGGCACGGAGACGTTCTCGCGTGCCGTCCCGACGATTGCCTCGACCTCCTCCTCGGAGAGGTCGGTGTCCGCGAGCGCGTCGGGACCGTGGATGGCCGCCTGCTCGAACCCCTCGTACATCGTGCCGAACTCGGCGAGCAGTTCGTTGGCGACCGCCGCGTACTGCTCGTCGGCCATGTCCTCGCCGAACGCGAGTTCCATCCACTTGTCCGCCTTCTGCTCGGACTTCCACTCCTGGACCTTGTCCGACCGCTGGTGGTCGTTGACGTCCTTGATCGAGAGGTCGATCTGCTCGGAGCCCTCGTCGACGTCGAGCACCTTGCAGACCACCATCTGGTCGACGTTGACGTGGTCGCGGATGTTCTTGATCCACCCGCTCGCGACCTCGCTGACGTGGACCAGCCCGCGCTTGTCCTGGTACTCCTCGAGGTCGACGAAGACCCCGAAGTCCTCGATCTCGTCCACGCGACCGATGACGAGTTCGCCCGGCTCCGGGAAGCCACTGAACTTCATGTACGGTCGTATCGGCGCGGCAGGCTTAAAAGCGTCTCCACACGGCCGTGTGGACGACGAGGTCGGGGTGACCGTCGCCGTTCAGCGGCTCTCGACCGTCTCGAGGAGCTCGCCCTCGATGTCGGCCTCGCCGCCCGTCGGCCGCGCGAGGACGTGCCCGCAGACCGCACACGCGACCTCCGTCGAGGCCTTCCCGAACAGCGTCTGCTCGTTCTCGCAGTCCGGACACCGGACGCGGTAGAAGCTCCCGGGCATCACTCCTGGAACTCCAGTCGACCGGCGCGCCATCCCTCGCGGAGGTGGGCCTTGCCGCAGTCCGAACACCGGTACTTCAGGTTCGTCTTCTTGGTGGGCTTGTCGCCGCCGGGCACCTTCGAGAACCGGCCGGCGTTCCCGATGACGGCCGTGTTCCGCCGGGTGCGGCGCGCGTCCCACTTCGTCCCCGAGGAGCGTCCCCGGCGGACCTTCTCGACCTCCACCTCCCGGTGGCCGTCGCAGTGGGGGCAGTACGTGTTGAACCGGCGTGGCATCTCCATGGTCTTGGCGGAGCTACTTCGCCGCGGGTTAAAACGGGTTTGGTTTCGGGGTCCGACGCGTCGTCACTCGCGGGAGCCGCGCGGTGGAGCGCCCCGCACCGACCGAAGACACTTACCGGGAGAGTGAAAGACCGGACACGATGTCGTCCCGAGCCCTCCCCGCCCTCTCCCTGCTGGTCGTCGCCCTGCTGGTCCTCCCGGTCCCCGCGCTGGCGAGCCCGCAGCCGACCCCCGTGTGCGGGTTCTGCGGCGAGCAGTTCGCCGGCGCGGCCGACGAGTCGGGCGTGAACGCCACCGTCGCCGAGAGCACCGTCGTCGTCCGGGTCCACGACAACGGCTCGGCGACCTGGACGGTCCGGAACCGGCTCTCGAACGGCAGCGCGGCGTTCCGGGACCGGCCCGGACTGCTTGACGAGGCCGGCTCCCGCCTCGCCGCCGACCACTACGGCCTCCCCGAGCGGTCGGCGTTCGTCGCCGCCCGAATGGACGGGGACACGGCCGTCCTCGTCTATCGGGACCCGGACGCCGCGACGCGGCACGCGGGCCTCCTCGTCGTCGACTACCTCCACGACGGCGGGCACGAACCGTGGTACCATGTCAACGCCGAGCGGTTCACTGTCGCCGGCCCGGACGGGTCGGTAGTCACCAACACCCCCGAGAGCGGCTCCGTCGACGGCCGGAACGCCACCTGGACGGGTGGGTCGGGCGGAGGGTACTACGGGAGCGGTGCGGACCTCGAAGGGTCGCCGTACGTCGTGTTCGGCCCGGACGGCTCGGTCGGGACGTGGCTGCGGACCGTCGCGGCGCTCGGACTGGCGACGCTCCCCATCGTCGTCAGGAGCGTCGAGAGCTACGTACTGTTCCAGACGGCAGTGTTCGGCGCCTCGCTCGCCGTCGTCCTGCTCGCGGTCCGCCGATGGGCCCCGGAACCGTCCCCCGAACGGCTCGGCGGGCTCCTCGCGGCGCTCGGTCTCCTCGGCGTCGTCGGTCCCGTCGTGAATCGGGGGTTCGCGCTCGACGGCATGACCGGTCCGCCGGTGTTCGCGCTCGTCCTCGGACTGCTCGCGTGGGACGGCCGACTCCGCGAGAGGCTACGGGACGTTCGCTCGCAGGCGCTCCTCGCGGCCGGCCTACTGGCCGTCGTCTTCGTGCTGCTCGCCCCCGTCTACGCCTTCGGCACCCGGTTCGACCAACCGCTCCTCGTCGCCGTCGAGACGACCGTGTTCGCGGTACCCCTCGCGGTCATGCTCCCGCTCGGTGCCGTTCTCGACCGGGACCGCCGAGCCGTCCGGTGGTGGCTCCTGGCCGTCGTCGGGTTCCTGGCCCTCGTCGTCACGATGGTGAACCCGGCGGACCCGCCGAGCGGGCTCGGCGCCGGGCTCACGATGCTGTTCCTGTTCGGCCTCGCGCTGGTCGGCCCCCTCGTCGGCGCCCCGGTGGTGTTGCTCGGTCGTCGACTCACGGCGACACAGGAGGGGTCGACCGGGGACGGGCGAGCCGCGGCGGCCCCGGCCGCCTGAGTCCCCTTCGAAGCGTTTAATCGGTCGCCCCCGTACTCGCCGGTATGAAGAACCTCATCATCCACGGTGATCCCGGCGTCCGCAAGGACGGCATCATCGAGTACGACGGGGAGGAGCTGGTCCTGTTCAGCGTCGCACGGCAGGGCGACTGGCACGGTCCCGACCGCGTCCAGCTCTGGTGTACGGTCGGCGCCGAGGAGGAGCGCGAGGACTTCGACCGTCGTAACTACGTCCCGATGCACCTCGAGACCGAGGAGGTCGACGCCTCGGCGGTCACGGTCGTGAAGGCGAAGGGCGACCTCGCGGTTTAGCGTCCGTCGGTCCGTCGGACCCCGGACCACACGGGCGGCACGACCGGGTCGTCGAGTGGCTCCCGACGGCGGCAGTTCACTCGACGTGGCCGTTCGTCCGTCCGATGGATGCACCGTTGCCGCCGTTCAGCTCCTCGCGGAGCATCCCCAGCTCCGCGACGCGCTCGGCGTGGGCGTTGTGCTGGTGGATGGACTCGTCGTTGGACTGCTTCATCGTCACGACCACGTCGTCGTCGAGTTCGGGGAACCGCTCGACGACCCCCTCGGCCATCGAGCGGACGCAGTCCTCGACGAACTTGGCGTTGGCGTGGGAGTGGTAGGTCATGTGGTCCTCGTCCGGGCGCTTGGCCATGTTGTAGATGCGCGCGGACATCGAGTCGCGGGCCACGTCGATGACGTCGACGAGGTCCAGGTCGGGCGCGCCGTCGGTGCGGAGTTCGAGGGTGGCGTGGCCGCGCTGTGAGTGTCCCGGCTGGGGGACCCGGTCGAGGAACTCCTCGACGACCTCCCGCTCCACGTCCAGTTCCTCGAGGACGCGCCGGGCGCGGGATTCGCTCATCCCCTGCGAGCAGGGACAGACCGTCATCCCGACGACGTGGGCGCCGATCTCTTCGTGTGTGCCCTCGGGATCGGCCGTCGCCGACGCGAGGATGTCGGCGGTGAACTGCGTCGGCCGGCCGGACTCGGGCGTGTCCTCTCGGACGACGAACTCGGCCTCCATGTTCACCTCCGCCCGGGAGGTGTAGTCGTGCTTCTCGAGCAGCCGCTCGGCGACGTCGCCACAGAGGTCCTCCACGCGGACCTGACGGCGTTCCAGGGCCTCCTCGAGTATCTCGTCGACCACCTCCATGTTCCGGGACATGTCGATCCCCTTCCGCCAGGAGGGGAGGTCGACGTACACCTCGAACTCGGCCATCAGGACGATCGGGCGGCGGTCCTCGCGGTCGAGCTTCACGAGCTTCTCCACGCCCGTCACGCCGACGCGGTTCAACCCGACCGTCACATCCGGACGCGACGCCTGGACGTCCGGGAGCTGTTTGCTCATCGACTCGTACGACGGCTCGAGCGCGGATAATGGTTTTGGACCGAAGCGTGCGGATCGGGCCGCTACCCACCGAATTTGCCGGTTTCTCAGTCCAGCTTGCCCAGTGCGGCGAAGAAGTCGAGCGGCGGCCCGGCGACCCGGACGGGGTCGTCGGCGACACCGAGCGAGACCTGCGCGGGCGGCTCCAGCTCGCGGGTCGCCCGACCGTCGCCGACGACGACCGCGGCGGGCGCGTCGTCGACCCGGACGGTCAGCTCCGCCCCGAGCGGGACGGCCAGCGACGGCATCGGGTCCACCGCACACATCTCGGTGACCAGCAGCGCCCCGACGTCCGGGTGGACGAGTGGGCCGCCCTCGCTGAGGTTGTACGCCGTGCTCCCGGTCGGGGTGGAGACGAGGACGCCGTCGGCGTGGGTCCCCCCGTACAGCGAGCCGTCGACGCGGACCTCGACGCCGACGCCGCCACCCCGACCGCGCCGGGACCCCATCACCGCCACCTCGTTCATCGCCGGCGGGAGCGACCACCCCTCGCCGGAGGCACGAACCCGGGGGAGTTCACGGACTCGGGGGCTCCCCGTCTCGCGGATGCGCTCGACCGCCGCACGGACCGTTTCGACGGCCTCGTCCGGCGGGACGCCGTTGAGGAACCCGACCTCGCCGAGGTTCACCCCCATGACCGGCGCGCCGTCGACGCCCCGCGCCGCGTAGAGGAACGTGCCGTCGCCCCCGATACTCACCACCAGGTCAGAATCGGCCATCTCCTCGACCGGTATCCCCTCGACGTCGAGGGCGTCGGCCGTCGCCTCGTCGACCCGGACCGACGCCTCGATCGAACGGCGGATGTCGGCCGCGAGACCCGCCGCACGGCGGTTGGCCCGCTGAGCGACCACGCCGACGCGCACTCCTGACATCGAAGAGGGTTCCACCTCACAGCAGAAAAACGACGCGCAAAGTTAAACATCGTCGTCCGGTAGGTGCCGTACATGAGGATACCTGGGGGGTGTTCGGGGTGAGCGACGACCCCGAGGACTGGTTCGAGGAGGACTTCGGTTCGGGCGAGAACCCGTTCGGCGGGGGGAGCGCCGCGGGCTCCGGCTTCGATCCGGGCGGCGATCCGTTCGGCGACGGTGATTTCGAGGGCGCATTCGGCGCCGGGGTGGGCGGGACGGACTTCGAGGAGGAGTTCGACTCGGACATCCCGCGCATCGACCTCGGCATCGAGGGGCTAGACGAGATGGTCCAGGGTGGCGTCCCGGAGCGGTCGCTGCTCGTCACCATCGGGGCCGCCGGGACCGGCAAGACGACGTTCGGGCTCCAGTTCCTCCGACAGGGGCTCCGCGACGGCCAGAAGGGCGTCTATATCACCCTGGAGGAGGACCGCGAGGCCGTCCTGAAGGCCGCCGAGGAGAAGGGGTGGCCGTTCGAAGAGCACGTCGCCGAGGACACGCTCGCGGTGGTCGATCTCGACCCCATCGAGATGGCCAACTCGCTGGCCTCCATCCGGAACGACCTCCCGCGGCTCGTCCGCGAGTTCGACGCCGAACGGCTCGTGCTCGACTCCGTCTCCCTGCTGGAGATGATGTACGACGACCAGGCCGCGCGCCGGACGGAGGTGTTCGACTTCACCAGGTCGCTGAAGGAGGCCGGCGTCACGACGATGCTCACCTCCGAGGCCAGCGAGACCAACCCCTACAGCTCCCGACACGGGATCATCGAGTACCTCACCGACGGCGTGTTCGTCCTCCAGTACGTCCGCACGGAGTTCCAGGAGACACGTCTCGCCGTCGAGATACAGAAGATCCGGAACGCCAACCACTCCCGGGAGACCAAGCCCTACGAGATCACGAGCGACGGCATCTCCGTCTACCAGGAGGCCTCCATCTTCTAGGAACCGTGTTTTTGCTCGTCGGGTTCGCTCCCTTCGGTCGCGAACCACTCTCTGCTCACGGGCGGCGAAGCCACCCGTTCGCACGGCCAGCGGGACGGCGCCGTCCCGCTCGGCTCGCAAAAACATGGGTGAAAAAGGCCGCTCGCTCGGCCTACGGCCTCGCTCGCGGGTCCTCCTACCCGTCGTGTTCCTCGTCGTCCTCGTCAGTTCCACCCGACGCATGTCCGTCGTCGGCTTCCGCTGGTTCCGTGGGCACGCCACACAGGTTCCCGTCCTCGTCGAACCGCTTGGCCCGGAGGAACCGCGCCCGGTAGCGGTTGGCCCCCTCTTTCGTGTCGGCCTCGCGGATCTCGTCGCCCCGGCCGTCCGCCACGGCGTCGATTATCTCCTCTATCTGCTCCTTCTCGCTCGGCGTCAGTTCGAACTCGTAGGTCCGTTCGGACTCGCCCTCGATCCGCGTCCAGCGACGGGCGGCCGCGATGACCAGCGAGCAGGGCTCGCGGCAGGGGAACACGCCGTCGCCCCCGTCGACGTCGAGGTCCGTACCCTCGTCGTACTCCCACTCCCGACGCTTGAGACACTGCGAGTCGACACAGCACGCCTCCGCGACCCAGTCCACGTGCTCGTGGCCCTCGCCCCGGTCCCAGGTCTTCACGAGCCCGTAGATGCCCGTCTGTCTCTCGACGGTCTCGTGCCAGTGGGTCACGTCGAGTTCGCCACGCCGCTCGAGGTGCCAGTTCGCGATGGTGGCGGGGTAGACGTACTCGACCGCGTCGGTGAGCGCCGCGCCGTCGAGGTCGGCGAACGCCCACCCCGTCGGGAGCGACGGTGCGGTCTTCAGCGGCCGGTAGCGGCCCCGGTCGTCGAACGTGACCATCCCGCGGGCATCGAGCGGATCGGCGTGGACCTCCAGGGCCGCGAGGTCGGCGTCCGCGTCGTCGACGTTCCGGAGGTGGTAGCGTCGGCTCCCGTCGTCGCCGAGCTCGGCCTCCACCGAGAGTTCGCCCCAGGTCCGCGAGACCCCGTCCGCGAGCGCCTGGTACCGCTCGGGGACCGTCCGCTCGTCGGCCCCCTCGACCCACCGGAGGAACGCCCGGTCGGCCTCGCCCCACCCGCCCGTCGTCCAGTAGTGCCAGTTCGAGACCCACCACGGGTTCTCCTCGCAGACCGCCCGGAACTCCTCCTCGGTCAGCCCCTCGCGCTCCGAGTCCGGCGTCGCGAAGACGTACCCGTCTTCGTCGCGACCCACGCGGAGACCGTCGAACTCGACCCCCGCCTCGGTCGCCTCCAGTAGCGCCGAGAGCTGGTCGGTGTGCATACGTCACCTCCGCGCCGTCTCCCCATAAACGCGGTCACTCCGGAACGGGCCGGGGATCACCACTACAGGACCACGACAGTCCGTATCAGTCCCCCGCGCTCGCCACCCGCGTCCGCTCCCGTACCCGCTTGATGGCGTCGCCGACGTCGGCACCCGCCTCGGCCGCACGCTCTAGCACCACGTCGGCCATCAGTGGCTCCGTCCCGACGGCGCCGGCGTACCAGATACGCCGGCCGTTCACCTCCGCGGGGACATCGTACCCCTCGCGGTAGTCGTCGGTCAGGCCCATGTCCTCCGGGATGTCCTCCTGGGTGTGGAAGCCGTCGGCGACGAACAGCGGGACCACGACGACGTCGTCGGTCGAGAACAGCGTGGCGACGTCGTCCACCTCGGGGTCCTCGTCCATGAAGACGGCCATCACCTCGTCGAACCGTCCGGATTCCGCGATCCGATCAGCGTGGTACTGGATCGCCTTCGCGGAGTTCTCGTTGCGCTCGGTGCCGTGGCCGACGACGGCGAGGCCGAACCCCGGACCGACGTCCGGATCGCCGGTCACCGTCTCCGCCCGGCGGACGATCACGTCGGTCATCGCGTCGTGCGTTCCGACGGGTCCGCAGTAGTGGATCGTCTTCTCGACGTCCGTCGCGTGGAGGGTGGCGTGGGTGGCCGACGTGCCGTCCGAATCCCACTCGGCGACGTCCCACTCCTCGAGGCGCAGTTCGCGGGGGATGACCTGCTCGGTGAAGTATCCCTCCGAGACGAACAGCGGGACGACGTACACCTCCTCGGCGTCGACGGTCCGCAGCGCCTCGCGGAACGAGGGCTCCTCCTTCCAGAACGCCGTGACCACCTCGTCGAACGCGCCCGACTCCCGGATCGTATCGGCGTGGCGGTAGGTGGGCGTCGAGGAGTCGGGGTTGAGGTGGGACCCGTGGGCGACGATGAGGAGTGCCTGGCCGGTCATGGTCGGAGGGAGGGGTCAGCTACCCTTATGCGCTTCGTCCGGGGTTTTCGAGGTGGTACCCTCTACCCGTTCCCACCCGCCCGAACGGTGCCCTGGGCGCTCCGTCCCCCCGCCACCGATGGGCTTTCCCCCGAGGGGAACGCGCGCTCCTCTATGACCGTCGCCGCCGAGACACGCCGGGCCGTCCGCGCGAACCCGTTCCTCCGCGACGCGCTACGTGCGGGCTGTGTCAACTACACCGCCGCCGCGCGTTTCCTCGATGTCGGCGAGGAGGAGGCCGTCGCCGCCGCGCTTCGGCGCTACGCCGAGGACCTCCCCGAGTACGAGTGGCCCGTCCCCGAGAGCCGGATCAGGGTGAACATGCGGTCGGGGCTCGGTCCGACCGAGGACCCCGACGAGGCGCTGCTCCGGGTGGCCGACACGCTCCTCGCTCCCGGCGGCGGGGACCTCACCGGCATCACCGCGACGGGCGACGGCGTCGACCCACGGACCCTCGGGTACGTGCTCGCCCGCCTCGACGCCGAAGGGGTCGCCGTCGGCGCGGCCGGGACAACCGACGGCGTCCTGCTTGTGGCCGTGACCCGCCGCGACGGTCCGGACGCGCTCCGGGTCGTCGAGGGCGCGCTAGAGTGAGCGGGCGCCGCCGGCGACGACTACTCGACCGACTCCTCGGGGCCGACCACGTCCAGGTTCTCGAACACCTCCTCGTAGCCGCCGATGTCGTAGAGGTACTCGCCGTTCTCGACCCGCTCGCGGAGGTCGGCCTCGGCGGCCATCTTTTCGCGGGCACTATCGAGGACCGTCTCCGCGTTGTCCGCCGGGACGACGGACACCCCGTCGTCGTCGGCCACGACGACGTCGCCGGGGTCGACGGGCACCCCGCCGCAGGAGACGGTGACGTTGATCGAGCCGGGGGCCTGCTTGAACGGACCCTGCGGGTTGACGCCGCGGGCGTAGACCGGGAACCCCGTCTCGGCGATCTCCTCGCGGTCGCGGACGGCGCCGTCGATCACGACGCCTGCGAGCCCGTTGGCCTCACACGAGGCACACATGAGCTCGCCCACGTAGGCCGTCCCGGTGTACCCGTCGCCGTCGACGACGAGCACGTCCCCCGGCTCGGCCATCGTGATCGCCCTGTGGATGACGAGGTTGTCCCCGGGGACGGCTTTCACGGTCAGCGCGGTGCCGGCCGTCCCGGCCCCGCGGAAGACCGGTCCGATGCCGGCGTCCATCGCCACGCCCGCGTTCCCGGTCACGTCCGAGACGATGGAGCTCGGGAGCTCCTCGAACGCGGCGACCAGTTCCGGATCGGGACGGTCCACGTCGGGTTCGACGGTGTGCATGGCGACACGCTCGGCGGTGACCGTCCTCAACCTACTGGTCGCCGACGGCCGGGCGATACCGGGATCCGCCCGAACGGCTTCCGACGCGTTCAAACGCCCCCCACGAGTAGCGCCGTCCATGTCGCTCCGCGTGACGAACACGCGAACGGGCGAGCGCGAGGACTTCGAGCCACGGGACCCCGAGAACGTTCTCCTCTACTACTGTGGCCTGACGGTCTCGGACCACGCGCACCTCGGTCACGCCCGGTCGTGGGTCCACGTCGACGTCATCCACCGGTGGCTCTCCCACCTCGGCTACGGGGTCCGTCACGTGGAGAACTTCACCGACGTGAACGAGAAGATCGCCGCCCGCGTCGGCGAGGATGACCTCGGCGACAGCGAGCGCGACGTGGCCCGTCACTTCACCGCGAGCGTGATCGAGGACATGCGCGGGCTGAACCTGCTCCGTGCGGAGGTCTACCCCCGCGTCTCCGAGCACGTCCCGGAGATAATCGACCTCGTGGAGACCCTGATCGAGAAGGGGTACGCCTACGAGTCGAACGGGTCGATCTACTTCGACGTGGCGACGTTCGAGCGGTACGGGGAACTGTCGAACCAGCGGCTCGACGAGGTCGAGGCGCAGGGCGACCCCGACGAGCGGGGCGAGAAGCGTCACCCCCAGGACTTCGCGCTCTGGAAGGCCGCCGGCGTCTCGCCCGACGCCATCGAGGAACACCGGAAGGCGGACGCTCCCGACCTCGACCCGGAGGAGTACCCGACCGGCGAGACGTGGACCTCGCCGTGGGGCGAGGGCCGGCCGGGGTGGCACGTCGAGTGCTCGGCGATGAGCATGACCCACCTCGGCACGACCATCGACCTCCACGTCGGGGGGCGTGACCTCGTCTTCCCCCACCACGAGAACGAGATCGCCCAGAGCGAGGCGGCGACCGGCGAGACGTTCGCGCGCTACTGGCTCCACACCGCGCTGCTGGAGACGGGCGGCGAGAAGATGTCCTCCTCGCTGGGCAACTACTACTACGCGAGGGACGCGCTGCGGGAACTCGGATCGAACGTCCTCCGGTCCTTTTTCCTCGCGGCGCGGTACAACGCCCGGCAGTCCTACAGCGAAGGAGCCATCGCCGAGGCCGAGGAGCGCTGGGAGCGGCTCGAGCGCGGCTACGACGCCGTCGTCGAGGCGCTGGACTCCCCGGACGCGTACTCGAAAGTCGAGGACGCCGACCTGCGCGAGACGGTTACGACCGTCCACGATCGGTTCGAGGCGGCGATGAACGACGACTTCAACACCCGCGAGGCGCTGACGGCGCTGGGCGACCTGGCGGGCGCGGTCAACCGCCACGTCGACGACCGCGAGGCGTACGATTACCGGGGACTCCGCCGGGCCGTGGAGACGTTCGAGGAACTGGGCGGTGACGTTCTCGGGTTCTCGTTCGGGGCGAGCGGGGAGGGCGAGGTGCTGGTCGGCGACCTCGTCGAGCTCCTGCTCGAGGTCCGCGAGCACGAGCGCGAGGCCGGGAACTACGACCGCGCCGACGAGCTCCGTGATGACCTCGAGACGCTCGGTGTCGAGGTGCAGGACACCGACGACGGGCCGACCTACCGGGTCTGATACGGGCGGGCGTCGTCCGGGTGGTCGCCGACCCCACGCGGACAGTCGCCGCGTCGTCTACGACCGCCCGTACGGGGACTCCGAAACCGAGACGGCCACGAGGCTTATCCGCGGGTCAGGAGTAGCCGACCCCATGCAGCACCGACGCGTCCTCGCGAGTCTCGCGGTCGCCGTCCTCGTCCTGACGGGCGGCTGTGTCGGCCTTCTGACCGGCGAGGAGGCCCTGGCGTTCGACGCCGATCCGGTCGAGGTGGCCGACGACGCCCGCTCGGAGGCCGGCTACGAGGCGATCCAGGTCGAATCGATGCAGGCCAACCGGTCGTTCACCGTCGCCGGCGAGACGCGGAACGTCTCGGTGACGAACCACGTGGCCGCCTACCAGCGGGCAGTCGAGGTCGGCCCGCTCAAGACCGAGCCGTTCGCCCGCTTTACCGTCCTCGCCACGCCACGGGTCGAGATCGCGGGGCGGACGCTCAACCCCGTCGGTGAGCTCTCGGACCGCGAACTGGTGATCCGCCTCCAGTCCCAGTACGACTCCATCGAGGACGTCGAGTTCGCCGGCAACCGGAGCGTCGAGATACTCGGCGAGAGCCGCACGGTCTCGCGGTTCGACGCGACCACGACCGTCGCCGGCACGGAGGTCGACCTCGAGCTCCACGTCACGAAGTTCCAGCACGGCGAGGACTTCGTGGTGGCCATCGGCGTCTACCCGGCCCGCCTCGACGGCGAGGCGGATCGCGTGGAGACGATGCTCCGCGGCATCGAGCACGAGACCGAGGGCTGATACGGTCGGTCGTAGTCCGTTACCGGTGATCGTTGACCCGGCGGGGCTCCCGGGGAGCACGCTTTTCACCCGTTCGGACCCGACGGGGTGTATGCGACCCAACGCACCGCTGGCAGCGGGCCTCGCCCTAATCGTCCTCGGGACGCTCGGCTACGTCGTCGGCGTGGTCGCGGCCTACCCCGGGCGCTCGTTCGCCGTGACGGGCGCGATGGTCGGCACCGCCCTGCTCGCCGTCGGTGGCGGCCGGGCGGCAGGGGGTGACCACTCGTGATCCGCGCCATGGTGTTCGGGACCGACCGCGAACTCGCGACCTACGAGGACGACGGGCCCGAGGCGCTTCGGGCCGCCAAGGTGGCGACCGGGACGACGTGGGTCCGGGTCACGGACGCCGCGTCGGGGGAGTTCGCCCGCGTCGCGGAGGCGTTCGGCATCCACCCGCTCGTCGTCGAGGACGTCCGGGGGGACGTCCGCGCGAAGACCGAGGCGTTCGCCGACTACACGTTTACGCTCGTCAAGGACGCCGAACTCCGAAAGGGCGAACAGACGTTCGACGAGGAGGTCCGTGCGGACGCGGTGGGCGTCGCCTTCGGCGAGGACTGGGTCGTCACGCTCTCGGAGTCGCGAGCTGACGCCGTCGAACGGGTGTGGGAGGCGGTCGGCCGGGGTGACGAGCGGCTGCTCGAACGCGGCCCGGACTTCACCGCCTACCGCGTCGTGGACGTCCTCGTCGACGAGTACTTCGAGATCCTCGACGCCATCGAGCTACAGATTGAGACCATCGAGGAGGCGGTGATCGACTCGACCGACATCGGGACCCTCGAGTCGATCAACGCCGTCCGCCGGGACCTGCTCGCGTTCCGCAAGCTCGCGTGGCCGGCTCGCGAGGCCGTCAACGTCCTCTCGCGGGGCGACCCTCGCCACGTCCGGCCGGAGACCGAGAAGTACTGGCGGGACGTCTACGACCACCTCGTCCAGGTCGTCGACCTCATCGAGACCTACCGGGACCTCGTGCGCGGTGCGCGGGACATCTACCTCAACACCGTCTCCCAGTCGACCAACGAGGTGATGAAGACCCTGACGGTCATCGCGACGATATTCCTCCCACTGACGTTCGTCGTCGGCGTCTACGGGATGAACTTCGCCGCCTCACCGTACAACATGCCCGAACTCGGCTGGACGTTCGGCTACCCCGCCGTCATGCTTGGGATGCTCGGCGTCGCCGCGGTCATGCTGCTCCACTTCCACGAGCGGGACTACCTATAACCCGAGCGCCAGGGGCCCGATCAGTACACCCATCAGGTGGACCCGTCGGGCGCCGAACCGCGCCGGGATCAGCCCGACCAGCGAGGCGACGGCGAACGCGACCACGCCGGTGAGGCCGGCGAACAGCAACGAGACGACGCCCAGGAGACAGAGCACGCCGACGGCGAGCCGGGTGTTGTCGAGCCGCCCCACGACGTCCAGGTAGCGGTCGCCGACGAGGAGCACGAGACAGAACCCCGCGACCGCGGCCAGCGCCACTGCGGGGAGCAGGAGGACGAGATCGGTCGGCGCTCCGGAGCGCTCGAACGCGACGAGGACGCCGGTCCGGGGCGATCCGAGCGCGACGAGCGCGAACAGGGCGAACACCGTGTTGGCCGTGTTGACGCCACTGGTCGTGACGAGGAACCCGCGGGCCCCGTGTCGACCGGGAACGGCGAGCAGGGAGACCGTCGCGGCCACCGCCGAGGAGACGCCGGGGACGTAACCGACGACGGCGCCCGAGGTCGTTCCCACGAACCCGAGGCCGGCGACGGACCGCCCGGAGAGCGTCACCGTCGCGTCCTCCTGCGGGGGGACGCCGCCCCCGGCCATCGACTCGACCAGCACCGGCGCACCGAAGAGTCCGGCGAACAGCGGCGCGAGCATCCCTCCCACGGACAGCGGCGCGGAGGGGTCGAGGTCGAGTGTCGCCCACCCGAGTGTCGCCGCCAGCGCGAACCCGACGGCGGCGCCGACCATCGCGAGCCGCCCGCGCTCGGTGGCGACGAGCAGGAGGGCAACGATCCCGAGCGCGAGCGGGAGGTGTGCCCTGAGGGTGGGGTAGACGGCGACCATCCCGCGGGTGACCGGGAGCGCGAGCGGCACCGCGAGCAGGACGGCGAGGCCGCTCCCGAGCGCGGAGAGCCGAACGGCTTCGCGCCCCCGGCCCTCGAGAACGAGTCGGTGTCCCGGCAGGGCCGTCGCCGCCATCGCCGGGTCCGGCACGCCGAGCGCCAGCGCCGGGACGACGTCGAGGAACGTGTGGACCACGCCCGCGGCGAGCACGGCCGCGCCGACGAGTCGCGGCGGGCCCGGGACGTCCGCGGCGACGGCCGCCAGCAGGAGCGCCACGTTGTTCGCGTGGAGCCCCGGGACGAGCCCCGAGCACGTCCCGAGCGCGACGCCGCCGAGGACGAACCCGAGTGTCGCCAGCGTCGCCTCGGGGGCGAACGCCAGCCTCGGGGGGAACGAAGCGGCGGCAGGGGTCGCGAGGGGGACCGGGACCATCGCGGGGAGGTGGTCGTCCGATCCGACTTGAACCTACGGCAACGGTGGTCCGTGCTCGCGGGCTCGCTGGTCCGTGCTCGATTGCGGTCGGGTCGGCGGGCCGCCCCGATACGGTCGTGCGCTCGTTCTCGGGGGTCCCCTGCTCCGCGTCCGGGACGGCTCGAAACGGGCGTACCTCGGCGCCGCCGTCGGGTGGCGTGGTCCCACGAGACGGTACGGACGACGATGCCACCCGTCAGTACTGGTAGACCGCGTTCACGATGCCCGCGGTCTGTCCGCCGCCGACGAGCACGAGCCCGGTCACCGCGAGAGGGGGCGTACCGAGAGCCGGCGCTACGAGGTACGCGGCGGCGCCGACGACGCTCAGGCCGGCACCGCCGGTGTACACCCACGGTGCCCGAGCCGCGGCGACGTGGCGGCCCGTGTAGGCCAGGCCCGCCGCCGGGACGAGCATCCATCCCAGGACCGTGAGCCGGAGGAGGGCGGACGCGTCGGGCGAGGCGAACAGGGTCGCCGTCCCGAGGAGCGTGAACCCCAGCCCCACGAGGAGGACGACCTTCCACGCGAGGAGTACGCCACGGCGCATCTCGGTCCAGGAGAGGGCAGCGAACGCGACGAGCACGACGTCCATGACGAGGTGCCCGATCAGTACCGGTCGGGTCGCGAGGAGTCCGAGGTGTGCGGCGGTGGCGAACGTCCACGCGAGCGGGACGAGGAGGACGGGGCCGTTCTCCCGGAGCCGTCGGAGCATACCGGCGGGGTTCGAACGGGGGCGCAAAGAACGTGACCGATCCCGCCGACCCTCGCCGGATCCGTGGCCGGCACGTCCCCTCTACCGCGGGACGGACGACCCCGGCGGGACGAGGAGGGTGTTCCCGTGCCCACGCGCCACGACCGACTCCGAGACGCTCCCGAGCAGGAGCCGTCGAAGCGGGCTCTGCCCCCGGCTCCCGAGGAGCGTCACCGTCGGCGACACGCGCTCCTCCGCCGTGAGTATCTCCTCGACCACGCCACCCTCGCGGACCGTGCTCCCGATGAGCCGGTTCTCGAGCGGGCTCCGTCCCCGCGACTCGACGACGATCAGTCCGGCGTCGACGTGGTCGGCGATGCCGTTGATGCGGCGGTGTGGCTGCCCGCGGACGACGTGGGTTTCCACGGCGAACCCCTCGGACTCGAACACCGCCCGCTGCTGACGAGCGCGGAACGCGCCGGTCGCGTCGTGCGGCCGATGGGTCCGGCTCCGGTCCACGGATGCGGTACAACTTTGTCGCTCCTCGCTGAATCGGGGAGCCGTCATGGCTCCGGAAGAGGCGGCCGTCGAGTTCGAGAAGTCACGGGAGCTGACCGCGGAGGCGCCGACCCTCATCGAGGGGCTGCCGGGGCTCGGTCTGGTGGCCTCCATCGCGGTCGACCAGATCACCCGACAGCTGGGCCTCGAGGAGTACGGAACGCTCTACTCCGAGGCGTTCCCTGCCGTCGCGTCGTTCGAGGACGGCCGGGTCAGGGAATCCGTCCGGGTGTACGCCGGGCCCGACCCCGACGTGATGACACTCCAGAGCGACGTGCCGATGCCGCCCGGGGCCGTCCGTCCGTTGAGCCGCTGTGTGCTGGAGGACCTCGCCCCGGAGTTCGACCGAGCGGTGTTCCTCGCCGGCGCGCCCGCGGAGTCCGAAGCACAGATCGGCGAGGTGGTCGGCGTCGCGACGACCGACGACCTCGAGACCGAGCTGACCGATGCGGGCATCGCGCTGGCCGAGGGGTCGGGGATGCTCGGCGGCATCACGGGGGCGCTGCTCGCGGACTGCTACCGGGCCGAGGTCCCCGCGGCCGTCCTCATCACCCGGTCGAACCCCTACATCCCGGACCCCACGGCCGCCCGCTCGGTCATCGAGAGCGCCCTGGAGCCGATGGTGGCGTTCGACATCGACACGACCGAACTCGAGGAGCGGGCCGAGGAGATACGCCGCCGGAAGGAGCAGATCGCCCAGCAGCTACGGGCACAACGCGAGGGCGGGGGCGAGGACCAGTCGACCGTCTCGCGGATGTACCACTGATACGGTCGTGCGTACCCGTTTTCGGTGCTTTCCGGAAGATCGGTGTTTCGAGACCGACGGGATGGATCTCTGCTCCGTGAGGCGTGACGGAATGACGCACGACCGTATCAGGTCCCGCCGTCGTCGGGCTGTGGGCCACCGCCGGTCTGTGCCTCCTGGGCCTCCCCCCAGCCGCCGGCATCGACGACGGCGAACAGCTTCCTCCAGTTCTCGTCGTCCTCGGCCTCCGGGAGCATGTCGCGGAGCTGCTGGAAGTCAGACGGCGGCACCTGCGCGGCCACGAGGTCCACGACGACCTGGGCGTGGTAGGCCGCGTCCGCCGGGTCCGCGCCCTCGATCTCGGCCACCCGGGAGACGAACTCCCGCCAGTCGAACCGCTGGCCGTGCTCGTCGACGGCGCCGGTCAGGTACCACTTGACCTCCATCGGGAGCGACGCGGCGAGGTCCTCGGCGTTCCCCGCCGGGATGCGCTGGCCGAGCGTCATCAGCGTCGCCCGGACGGCCCGCACCGCCTCACCGGTTCCGGGCAGTTCGAGCCTGTGCTGGACCGTTCCGGTGAACTCGTCGAAGTTCATGCTCGCCTGTAGGCGAGGCGGAGCCGTCAATCCGTATGACGCTTCCCGACGGGTGAGAACGACCCATCACACGGTCGTACCGCCGGACGCTCCCGTCGATCGGGTCCCCAGAATCGACGGAAGGAGACCGGGTCGGGGGTCACCCTCGCCAGGCGAACAGCCGGTCCGAGGCCGCTCTGAGACCGTACTGCAGGGTGACCATCACGACGACGAACAGCGAGAGGTAGGCGAGGACCGCGGTGACGTCGCCCTGGTTGAACCAGAACCGGAACATGGCGCCGAGGCCGTTCTCGAGCCCGAACGTCTCCGCGAGTACGACCACCTTCCAGACCATCCCCAGCAGGTACCTGAAGCTCCCGACGACCTGCGGAAGCGTCGCCGGGAGGTACACCTCCCGGAGGACGACCCACCGGTCGACGTCGAACGCGCGTCCCATCTCCAGCAGTGCCGGGTCGACGGCACGGGCGCCCTCCCAGACGTTGGCGGTGGCGAACGGCGTCGCGACGAACGTGACCCCGACGACGACGGCCCACTCGGAGAAATCGAGCAGTACCATCGACACGAGGACGACGACCAGCGTCGGGACGGTCATCCAGAGCGGGAGCCAGACCGCGACGAGCCGCTCGACGCGGTCGTCGACGCCCATCGCGAGGCCGAGCGCCGTCGAGAGGACGAGTCCGAGGACGCTCACCACGGCGACCCGGAGGAAACTCCGACCGAGGTGGTAGAGCGCGCCACGGTCCCGTGGGCCGGTCCCCGCGAGCACCTCCGCCAGCCGCGCGGCGACCCGAAGCGGCGAGGGGAGGAGCCCGGGGCCGAACAGGAGCGACCCGACCTGCCAGGCGGCGAGGAGGACGAGGACCGTCGCGAGGACCCGAAGAGCACGGCGCATCAGCCCAGCTCCGCGAAGAACCGCTCGCCCAGTCGCCGTTCGGTCTCGCCGAGTGCCGGGTCGTCGAAGTCCCGGGGTCGCCCGTGGGGGACCTCCGCCTCGTCGAAGAACGAGCCGTCCTCGCTCATGAACAGCACGCGGTCCGAGAGCGCCACCGCCTCGCGCAGGTCGTGTGTCACGAACAGGACCTCCTTGCCGGTCTCACCCCAGAGATCGAGGAGGTCGCGGCGGAGCCTCCGGCCGGTCACGTCGTCCAGCGAGGAGAAGGGCTCGTCCATCAACAGCACCTCCGGGTCGACGGCGAGCGCACGGGCGACGCCGACCCGCTGGCGCATCCCGCCGGAGAGCTCCCGGGGGTAGGCGTCCGCCTCGTCGGCCAGGCCCACGCGCTCGAGCCACTCCTCGATGCGCCGGCCCCGCTCGGGCTCGGGGACGCCCGCGCCCCGGAGCGCGAACGCGACGTTCTCGCGGACCGTCCGCCAGTCGAGCAGCCGCGGCTCCTGGAAGACGTAGCCGTAGGAGAAGTCGCCCGGTTCGACCACCTCGCCGTCGTAGCGGACGGTCCCCCGTTCCAGTGGAGCGAGCCCGGCCAGCGCGTTCAGAACGGTCGTCTTCCCGCAGCCGGAGGGGCCCATCACCGTGAGGAACTCGCCGGCCCCAACGCCGATGTCGAGCCCCTCGAACACCGTGAACGGGCCGTCGTCGCCCTCGAAACGGACGGTCAGGTCCTCGCCCTCGAGCAGCGCGGTCACTCCGGAGCCACCTCCTGCCCCACCGCGGCCTCCGGCCGCCACCGGCTCGCCCGCCGCTCGGCCCGCCCGAGGAGCCACTCGACGCCGAACATCAGGAGCATGACCGGCACCGCCCACGCGATGACCAGACCGGTGTCGAAGTTCTCGAAGTGGTACTTGACGACGACGCCGACGCCGGTGGCCGCGCCGAACACCTCGGCGATGAGTGAGAGCTTCCACGCGATGGCCAGCCCGAGCCGGGTCGTGGCGAACAGCGTCGGCAGGAGCTGCGGGAGGTAGACGTGGCGCCAGGTCTCGACCGTCGAGGCGTCGAACGCACGGGCCATCTCGACGAGCCGGCCGTCGACCGCCTCGACCCCCTCCCAGAGGTTCACCGCCATGTAGGGAAAGACCACGAGTACGACGACGAACACCGGGACGAGGTGCTCGGTGAGGCCGAACCAGAGCACGCCCAGGAACGCCCACACGACCGAGGGGACGGTGAGGAGGGTGAACAGCGGCGCGCCGAGGTAGTCCTCGGCCGCGGGCCGGAGCCCCATCCCGAACCCCCAGACGGCCGCCAGTACGAACGAGAGGACGAACCCTACCAGCACGCGACCGAGGGTCACCCCGTAGTGGAGCGCCGGGTCGAACCCACCGGTACCGGCGAGCACCGCGGCGACGTTCCCCGCGAGGCGCACCAGACCCGGGAACCGGTACGGCGGGAAGGCGAGCGAAAGCAGCTGCCAGGCCGCCAGCACCGCGAGGACCGAGGCGAGCGACAGCGGGTGCGGGACGGCCCCGCGAACGCGTTCGAGGATAGTCGTCCGGCTCCCCCCGGTCCCCGTCTCCCCCGCCATCAGTCGGTCACTCCGCCATCGACTGGAGCTCCGACCCGGTCGCGTACAGCCGGTCGCGGTCCGGCCGCGACTCGATGACGCCCGCATCCAACAGGAGCTCGACGAACTCCCAGTTCGCGGCCACCCCCGCGTCGTCGAAGAACGCGGGGCTGTAGAGGACGCCGTCGTCCGTCAGGTCCGCGACCACCTCTGCCTCCGCGTCGGTCGTGATGCCGGCGACGTCGCCGTACTCCTCGAGCGCTTCCGCGGTCTCCTCCTCGAACAGCGCCACCGCGTCCTGCCAGCCGCGAAGGAACCGGACGACTGCGTCGGCGTTCCCCTCCAACCAGTCGCGCTGTACCGTGTACGTCGTCGTCGGGAGGTCCGTCCCGGTCCGCTCGCGCCAGAGCTCGTAGGGATCGAAGACGGTCTTCACCGAGTCCGAGGCCATCCCCTTGATCGTGTGGCCGGAGAACTCCGAGATGGCGTCGAGCTCGCCCTGCTGCAGGAACTCCCACAGCGCGGGCGGCGGGGCCGTCCGCGTCTCCGCGGGGTCCGAGAGGAGGTCCACGCCGTACTCGTCTTCGACGAGCACGCGGTGGGTCGTGCTCGTCGTCGAGGTCTTCGAGGCCGGGAGCCCGACCCGCTTGCCCGGGAGGTCCCCCGGGTCCTCGATGGAGTCGTCGTCCGCGCGGGCGAAGATCCGGTTGAACATGTTGAGCTGTCCGCCGACCAGCGCCAGGTCCTCCCCCCGGTCGACGAACTTCAGCTGTGCCACCGTCGACGGCGCGCCGATGTCCGAGGAGCCGGTCACGATCTGGCGGTTGTACTTCCCGAACGCCGCCACCTCGAAGTCCAGGTCGATGCCGTGGTCCTCCCAGACGCCGTGGTCCAGCCCGTAGTAGTAGGTGACGTCGCTGATCGACCCCTCCGTTTCGATGGTGCCGAGTTCGGCGAGCCCCGGGGTCGGCGTGCCACCCCCGAACCCCTCCCCGATGCAGCCGGCCAGTCCGCCCGCGAGGCCCCCGCCGGAGAGCGCGAGCAGCCGACGTCTGCTGAGATCCATGTGGACTGCACGTAGCCCCTCCCGACACAAGTATATTTTTCATTCGGGGGCTCACGACCATTTCGACGTTCTCTACTCCTGACTGAAAGTATTTATTCATCAATATCTAATTATGATGAATAATATTCTTCGAAAGCGCGACGAGGCACATCGGTCGTCACCGGGCGACGAGCGCGGCCTGTCCGCCGGCGACGAATCCGGCGTCCACGTTCACGACCGTGAGGTAGGTGCAGGACTGGAGCATCCCGAGGAGGGCCGCCTCGCCGTCCCCGCCGTAGCCCGTGCCGGTCCCGACCGGGAGGCCGACGACGGGCACGGGGACCAGTCCGGCGACCACGGTGGCGAGCGCGCCCTCCCGCCCGGCGGCGACCACGACGACGTCACAGTCCCGCAGGGTGTCGATCTCCCCGAGCAGGCGCCGGATCCCTGAGACGCCGACGTCGTAGAGCGTCTCCACGTCACAGCCCATCTCCGTCGCGAGGGCGACCGCCTGCTCGGCCACCGGCACGTCCGAGGTCCCGGCAGTGACGACGCCGACGGTCCCCGAGGCTGCGGGCCGCTCGTACCCCGGGCCGTGGAGGACGAGCGTCCCCGACCGGTCGAACCACTCGGCCTCCACGGCGTCGTCGAGGTCGGTCAGCGTCGCCCGGGCGTCCTCGTCGACCCTCGAGAGTATCGCCAGCCCGGTTCCTCCCAGGAGTTCCCGTGCGATCCCCCGGAGGTCCTCGGTCGTCTTCCGCTCGGCCTCGACCACCTCCGGGATGCCCGTCCGTTCGCCCTGCCGGGTGTCGATACGCGCCACGTCGCCGACGCGGCCGACACCCCGGAGTCGGTCGGCGGCCTCGTCGGGATCGACCTCGCCCGCCGCGACCTGCCCGAGCAGCGTCTCCAGTTCGGAGTCGTCCATCGGTGGGGACTGGCGCGGCGACCACCCTATGCCTTCCGCCCGGCGCGAGCTACCCCGAGCCGAACGCGCCGCGCTCGCGCAGGGCCGGTATCGCCTCGCGAACCCGCTCTCGTGCGTCGTCCAGCGAGAAGTCGACTACAACCTCGCCGTCCTCGACGACCGGCCGGAGCAGCGGCTCGCCCGGCGCCGACCCCCCGAGCGGGACGACGCGGTCCTCGAACCCGTCGCGGTAGACCTGCTTGGGGCCGCTCCGCACGCCGCGCTTCGTGCGGGCCTCGCCGTCCACCTCGACGACGTTCATCGAGAGGTCGACGGGATCGGCGTTGGCGATGGCGCCGCCGACGCCGAAGCCGTCGGCGACGTCCCGGAGGCGGCGAATCTCGGCCGCATCGATCCCCCCGCTCACCAGGATCTCGACGTCCTCGTACTCGCGGCGGTCGAGTTCCCAGCGGACTTCCTCGGCTATCGCGTACATGTCCCCCCGGCGCGAGGAGGTGGTGTCGAGGCGGACGCCGTCGAGGGCCTCCCCGAGCGCCTCGGCGGCCGTGATGGCCTCGACCGTCTCGTCGCAGAAGGTGTCGACGAGCATCGTTCGCGGGACAGACTCCTCGAGGGCGTCGTTGTAGGCACGGAACGCCCGCTCGGCGTCGCCGAGACAGATGACCAGCGCGTGGGGCATCGTCCCGCCGGCCTCGACCCCGATGACCTCGCCGCCGGCGACGTTGCCGATGCCATCGACGCCGCCGACGAGCGCCGCCCGCTCGACCATCGCGCCGAGCGCGGGGTGCTGGCGGCGCGTCCCGAAGCTCAGGACCGTCCGGTCGCGGGCCGCCGCGCGGACCCCCATCGAGGCGGTGGCGATCCCGCTCGCGTGGGCGAGAAAGCCCAGCAGCGGCGACTCGTACCGGGCGAACGCGCGGTAGGGCCCCTCGATCCGGAGGACTGGCCCGCCGGAGACGACGGTCCCCTCCGGCGGGGCGTAGACGTCGACCGGGTGGCCCTCCAGGAGGCGGGCCGCGTCCTTCAGTCCGGTCAGGACGGTCCAGCCCTCGGGTGCCGAGAGTTCGGCGACGACGCGGGGGTTCTCCCCTTCCGCGTCGAGTATCTCCTCCGTCCGGAGGAAGTACGCCGCCGTCGCCCGACCCGAGTCGATCTCCTCGGGCGTGAGCAGGTCGTAGGTCCGGTTGTCCATACGCGAGTCAGCGATGTGACCGAGTTAGGGGTTTCCCTCGCCCCCGGCCACTCCCGTACCCGTTGCCGGTCGCTGTCCGGGGTCGACGGCCGCCCGGAATGGGAATGGGAATGGGAATGGTGGCCGCTCGGTCCGGGTAGCTGGCCACGCGATCGGATCCCGCGAATCGCGGTGCCACGCGCCCGACGCCCGGGCCGCTTATGTCCGCAGCCGGACTGTACTGTCGGTAATGCGAGCATGGAATCGCGGTGTCGGTCCCGGACAGGGAGGAGCCTGCAGGCCGGACGAACCTGCGATCGGGGGTCACGTGATCCCGACAGGCAGTAGAAATCGAGAACGATGAGGGTGCTCGTCCTCTACGACGGCTCCGACGCGTCGCTCGACGCGCTTGAGTACGCTGTCGACCTGTTCCCCGACGCGGAGGTAGTCGTCGTCCACGTCGTCGACCGGAAACACGTCGAGACCCCGTACGGGGACCTCCTCGTCGGCCGGGAGGAGGTGCGCGAGCGCGCCGTGGAGGGGGCGGCCGAACTCCTGGAGGAGGCGGAGACGGTCGTCGGGGAGGTGGGTGCCGACGTCACGACCGACGTGCTCGTCGGCCACCCCGTCGCCGAGACCCTGAACTACGTCGAGGAGCACGGGATCGACCACGTCGTCATGGGAGGGACGGGTCTCTCGAACGTCCCGCAGTTACTCCTCGGGAGCGTCTCGTTCGGCATCGTCCTCCATGCCGAGATCCCGGTCACCATCGTCAGGTAGGGGCGGCGGGCCGTCCGGCCGTCGACTCCGCGGGCCGGACGAGCCTGATACGGACGGTTTCGAGGGTTTACCGGTGCCGCCGACCCCGGTTCGGGCGGACACCGGTAACGGACTACGACCGTCCGTATGGACCCAGGCGGGCCCCTCGGCTGGAGCCCCGCTGAAGGGAAGGACATTTGTCGGCGGCCGACCCCAGTGAGGTACACTGAGGGAGGGGGGGAATCATCACTCGGATGGACCGGAGCCGACCACCACGCCAGGACGGGGGAGAGCCACGGTGAGTTCCCGACTCCCTCACGCCATCGACCGGTACGGCCCACCGGTTCTCCGACTGGTCGGTGCGCTCGGGACGGTACTGCTGGTCCTGTTCGCGGTGCGATTACTGGGAACGGCCACCGCCGCCGCCGCGCCCTCCCTCGAACGGGTTCTCCGGGAGGTCGTCGTCGGGGACGTATCGGCGCTCGGTCTGGGGTGGCTCGGGGCGTACGTCCTCGCGAACGGGTCGGTCGTTGCCGCGCTCGGCCTGTCGCTGTCGAACGCCGGGCTCCTCTCGCCGTCCGAACTGTTCCTGACGGTCGCGGGCTCGCGCCTCGGTGGGGCGGCCGTCGTCGTGTTCATCGGCGCGCTCGACTGGTTCGGGAAGCGACGCCAGGCCCTGCGCGAGTCGGTCAGCATGGGGCTGCTCGCGTTCCTGTTGACGCACTCGATATACCTCCCGGCGACCGTTCTCGGCTACGCCGCGCTGCCCGCGCTCCTGGGGCGGTTCATCGGAGTCGGCGGCGGGTGGACCGTGGGGTTCGATTCGACGTGGGTCGTCGAGGCGGTCGCCCTCGCCGTCACGGCCCGGATCGGGCCGACCGCCTCGATCCTCCTCGCGGTCGCAGTGCTGTTCGGGAGCCTGAAACTGTTCGACCGGCTCCTCGAGGCGGTCGACACCGAGACCCTCCGGCGGCGGTTCTTCGGTCGGCTCGAGAACACGTGGCTCTCGTTCGTCGCCGGCGTGTTCGTCACTGGCGTGACCACAAGCGTCGCCTTCTCGCTTGGCGTCATCGTCCCGCTGTACAACCGCGGCTACATCAGACGCGAGGAACTGATCCCTTACGTCCTGGGGGCCAACATCGGGACGCTGTTCGACACGATCGTCGTGGCCGTCGTCCTCGAGTCGCCCGTCGGGCTGGTGGTGGTGCTCGAACTCCTCGCCGCCGCGACCCTCGTGACGCTGGTGGTCCTCCTTGCCGAGGGGACCTACAGCCAACTCGTCTCCGCCGCCGACGAGCGACTCCTCGAGGATCGGCGGGCGTTCGTCGCGTTCGTCCTCTCGCTCCTGCTCGTCCCGCTCGCACTCGTGGCCGTTCCGCTCGCATCGGTGCTCGCGTTCCTGTCACGCGCGGGCTGATGGGGACCGGACCGCCCTCGAGTGCGGGCCGGCTCTCCACGGAGCGAGAGGCGGTTCCCGCCGTCCCGGGGGCGCCGAACCTGACGTGTGAAGCACCGCTCGGCGGCCTCCTGGATCTCCGACCGGACCGCCTCGCGACGTTCTCGCGGACGCTCACAGCGGCGACCCCCCGGCCAGCGCCGGCCAGGTGCTCGTCGTGGTCGCCGTGCTCGCCGCCGAGGATGGTCTCGGCGTCGACGATGGTCTCGGCGTCGACCTCGTCCGCGACCTCGGGTATCCGCTCGTGGCGGACGCCGAGGCGGTGACCTCTTTCGACCCCGACGTCCTCGGCTATCCGGACGGTCTCCACCACACACTCGCGGCTGTGGTCCTCGACGGCGATTGTCACCGATTCGGTGGGAACGAACATCGGTTCGTCGACCACACCCCGGTCGAACACACGGAGCACGTAGAGGGTCGCTCCGCGCTCGTCGGTGGTAATCGATCGCCCGTTCGGCCGCGGGGCGTGCGTGCTCGCTCTCGTCGGTCGAAGGGGGGACGGTTCGCGACACGACCGAACGGCGTCCCCGGCGAACGAATCGCCGTCCGTTCCCCACCCCTGGGAATCCTCCGGACGAGCCGGGGACGGAACCGACATCCGGGACGCTTCCCGGGGAGTCAAGAGCGGTCCCGGGGTAGGGGGTGGTATGATCGGCAAGGTCGACCCGGACTCGCTCGCGGCGCTCGTCCTGGGTCGGACGGGCGCCCCGGACGACCGGGTGCTCCAGGGTCCCGCGTACGGGGAGGACACCGCCGCCATCGCGATCGAGGAGGGGGTGCTCGTCGTCAACGCGGACCCGATCTCGATGGCGGTGGGTCGCATCGGAACCCTCGGGGTCGATGTCGCGGCGAACGACGTCGCGGCCTCCGGGGCGGACCCCGAGTGGCTGACGAGCGTGATACTCCTGCCGGGGGACGAGGCGGCCCTCGATACGGTCACCGCGCAGCTCGACGGGGCGGCCCGGCGGCTCGGCGTCGCCATCGTCGGCGGCCACTCCGAGTTCGCCCCCGCGCTCGAGAGCCCGATGCTCGTCCTGACCTGCTTCGGGCTGGCCGATCGGTACGTCCCGACGGGCGGCGCCGAGCCCGGCGACCGCGTCGTACTGACGAAGGGGGCCGGCATCGAGGCGACGGCGATCCTCGCGACGGACTTCCGCGACCGGCTCGAGGGGCGGATCCCAGAAGCGACGCTCGAGGCAGCCGAGGGGTTCTACGACGACGTGAGCGTCGTTCCCGACGCCGCGGTCCTCCGGGAGCACGCGAACGCGATGCACGACCCGACGGAGGGCGGGCTCGTCGACGGCCTGCTCGAGCTCGCCGTCGCGTCGGGCGTGCGGCTCGACATGGACCGCGAGGCGATACCGGTCCGCGAGGAGACCCGGCGGCTCTGTGCGGCGATGGGCGTCGACCCACTGCGGACGTTCGGGTCGGGATCGCTGCTCGCGGCCGTCCCCGAGGGGGCGACGGAGGCGGCGCTGTCCGACCTCGAGGGGGCGGGTATCGAGGCGGCCGTCGTCGGGACGGTCCACGGGAGCGATGCGCCCGCGCTGGTCCTCGGCGGGGAGACGTTCACCGAACCGGTTCGCGACGACATGTACGCGCTGTGGGAGTGAGCGGCCTGGCGACTACTCCGAGTAGCCCTCCTGGAGGAACGCGCCCTCCGTCTCGTACATCGAGACGAGCTCCTCGATGAGTTCCTCGTAGGTCTGGTCCTCCTCTGCGTGCCGGTCGAGGCGCTCCATGAGTTCGTCGCTTATCTCTAGCGTGTGGGGCATGGTGGGGTGCCGGGTCGTTGGCCCGGCATGAACGGGTGGACGCTGTGCGGACGTAAATAGCTCGATAGAAGCTCCCACGCTCCGGGAACGAGGCACGGTGTTCTTGCCCGTGGCTGACCGACGCCGGTGCATGTACGACGACGTCCTCCTCCCCACTGACGGGAGTCCGGGGGCCGAGGCGGCCATCGTCCGGGCACTCGACCTCGCGCGGACCGGCGAATCGACCCTCCACACACTCCACGTGGTGGACACCGGTCCCGAGCCCCCGGGGCTGGGCGACGACGACCGCGCCGTGCTCCGCGACGCCGCGGAACGGCGCGGCCGGCGGGCGACCGCGCTGGCCGAGGAACGGGCCGACGAACTCGGCCTGCGGACCGTCCGCGAGGTACGCGAGGGCGACCCCTACCGAGAAATCCTCGAGTACGTCGGGGAGGTCGGCGTCGACCTCGTCGTCATGGGGACCCACGGCCGGGACCGTGGCGAGCGGAGCCGCCTCGGGAGCACGGCCGAACGGGTCGTCGCCCTCGCGGACGTGCCGGTACTGACGGTCCAGCTGGAGGCGGACGCCGAGGCCCCTCGGTCGGGCTACGGGATGTACGACCACGTCGTGGTCGCGACCGACGGGAGCGACGCGGCCGAACGGGCCGCCGATCACGGTCTCGCGATCGCCGAGCGGTACGGCGCCGACGTCCACGTCGTCTACACCGTCGACACGGCGGTCTACGAGCTCTCGGACTCCGAGCGGAGCATCGTCGGCCTGCTCGAGCAGGGCGGCGAGAACGCGGTCGAGACGGTCGCGGCGGCGGCCCGCGACCGGAACCTCCCGGTCGAAACCCACGTCCTTCGGGGGGGCCCCGAACGGACGCTCATGGAGTACGCCGACGGCCTCGACGCCGACCTCCTCACCCTGGGGACGCGCGGGCTGGCCGGCGTCGGGGAACGATTCCTCGGGAGTACGACCCGGCGGGTGCTGGGCCGGGCGAACCGCCCCGTCCTGACGGCGCGATGAGCGTCGTGGGGCTCTGTCAGATCTGCGAGGCCGCACCGGCCGAACACCGCTGTCGCCGGTGCGGCGCGCTCGTCTGCTCGGATCACTACGACGAGGAGACGGGGCTCTGTACCGGCTGTCTGGCCGAGGTGGACCCCGCTCGCCGGTCCCGGCGGGAGTGACCGCCGGCCGCGAGCGGGTCGGCTCGGCGGCTGCGATGGCCTCCTCGTCGCTCACCCGGTCGAACCGGCGGTAGAAGCGTCCGACCGCCCCGAACGGGGCGGGTTCGAGGAGACAGACCGCCTCGTCCACGCCCCGTGGGTCCCCGTCGACCGCGTGGGGGTATGCCGCGACCACCTCGTCGTCCTCGTGATGGGCCAGCCCGACGACGGGCAGGAGACACTCCCGGGTGGCGGCCGAGGGGTCGTCGAGGGTGTAGCGCTCCCGGTAGTCGAAGAACGGCTCGATCACTCCGTCCGGTCTTCCCCGCCATCCCCGTCCCCGGGATCGGAGTCGGTGTCGGAGTCGCGGACAGGGGACGTTCCGCCCTCCTCTCGCGCCACGTCCTCCCGTATCGACTCCAGTTCCGCGTCGACGTCGACCGGGACGTCCTCGTCGTCGTCCTCCACCTCCCCGCCCGTCTCGGACCCGTCCGCGGACCGTACGGGGATGTTCCGCCCCTCCGCGGGGGGGTGCCCGGAGGTCAGGCGGGCGGTCCCGCCCCAGTCGCGCCCGTCGTCGCCGTCCCGGTCCCCGTCCTCGACCCTGCCCTCGGCCTCGCGCAGCCGCCGGTCGATCTCCTCGCGGAGCGCCCGCGCGTCCGAGAGCAGGTCCCGCGCCGCCGGGTCGCTCGGGTCACCACCCTCGACGGCCGATCCGATGTCGGAGAGGACCGCGTCGACCCGCTCGAGCGTGGTCCGACCCACGGACTCGACGCGCTCGCGGGTGGCCGGCGAGGCGGTCTCGATACCCCGTCCGTCGAGGAGCCGGAGCGTCGCCCGGAGCAGTTCGAGCGAGCGGACACCGGACTCGAGCAGCGCGATCAGCGTCGGGATGGTGTACTGCTCGGTGAACCGGAGGAGCTCGCGCGGCGACGGTGGCGTCGGTCCGGGCGGGGTGCGGGGACGGCGGGGACTCACCGGCCGGTCGCGGGTGTCCGCACGAACCGCCTCCTGGAGGGATTCGAGCGTCGCCGACAGCTCCTCGACGAGCGCCGTCAGGTCCTCGTCTCGCGGTTCACCGTCGCCGTCGGGGCCGGAGCCTCGGTCGGTCATGCACGCCCGTTGGACGGCCACGGGCAAAACCGTGTGCCCCCGACCGCCCCGCATCGACACGTCGCACCGACGGGGAGGTGATCACAGTTCGACGCGCTGTTCGCCGGACTCCAGCGCCGCCTCGTAGGCCGCCGTCCCACGGAGGTCCTCGAGGGGCGTCGGCGGAGACGGCGGGTCCTCCGGGTCCCGGAGCGACAGCCCCCAGTGTCCCACGTCGCGCCACTCGCCGAGCTTGTACCCGACCCGCTCGTACAGCCCGACACGCTCGAACCCGAGTCCCTCGTGGAGCCCGACGCTCGCCGGGTTCGGCAGGGCGACGACCGCGTAGGCGTTGGCGAACCCCTGGAGCCGGAGGACCTCGAGGAGCGACTCGTAGAGCCCCCGGGCGATGCCCTCCCGTCGGTACCGCTCGTCGACGTAGACGGAGACGTGGACCGACCACCGGTAGGCCGGCCGGTCGCTGTACGGACTGGCGTACGCGTAGCCCACCACCCGGCCGTCGTGTTCGCAGACGAGCCACGGCAGGCGGTCCGTCGTCTCACGGACCCGCCGTCCCATCTCCTCGGCGCCCGGCGGGTCCGTCTCGAAGGAGACGTGTGTCCCCTCGACGACCGGCGCGTAGATCCCGGCGAGTGCACGCCCGTCCCCCTCGGTCGCCGTCCGGACCGTCGGTGTCATGCCGGAGACGGCGCACCCCCTGCGCATAAGTGCTGTCGCGGCCGGCCGCGGGCCGGGGTCCGAGAGCCGTCGGCGCTCGCCACCCGGTCGTTTATCACGGACGTTCACCAACGCCGGCCCATGTCCGCCGACCCGACGCCCGACCCCTCCGACGACGCCATCGACTACGGACGGTTCGACCGCGGTCGCGGCGACGCCCTCAACTACTGGACGCTGGACCCGACGCTCCGGTTCGAGGCCCGCCGGGCCTACCCCGAGGGGGAGTACGAGTGGGCCCGCGACCGACTCGAGGCGTTCGGGGACGCCGTCGCCGGCCCCATCGCCGAGAACGCCGAGGAGATCGATCGCCAGGGGATGGACCTCGACACGTACGACCGCGACGGCGAGGTGATCAACGAGGTGCGCTACCCGGCCGAACTGGCGGAGACCGAGCGGCTCACCTACGAGGCGTTCGGGCTGACCCACGACGCCTTCCACGCGCCGCCGGGCCGCGAGGAGCCAGTGAGCCTCGTCCACCCGCTGACGATGCAGGCGCTGCTGTCGTACAACGACGCCGGCTTCGTCTGCCCGGCGTCGATGACCGTCGGGGCCGCGCTGGTGCTGGAGACGTTCGACGACGGGGCGAACGACGGGACGTTCCGGCGGCTCACCTCCCGTGACTACGACGAGCACGTCGAGGGCGCGATGTTCCTCACCGAGAAGCAGGGCGGGAGCGACGTCGGTTCCAACGAGGTCCGCGCCGAGCCACAGGACGATGACACCCACGAGCTCTACGGCGAGAAGTGGTTCTGCTCGAACGTGGACGCCGAGGGCGCGCTCGCGCTCGCCCGGATGCCCGGCGCGCCCGGCGGGACGGAGGGGCTCTCGCTGTTCGTCGTCCCGCACACGGACGAGGACGGCGATCCGAACGACCTCGTCGTGCGTCGGCTGAAGGACAAACTGGGAACGCTCGCCGTCCCGACGGGCGAGATCGTCTTCGAGGGGGCCGATGCGACGCTCGTCGGCGAGGCGGAGCGCGGGTTCCGCTACATGACGGAGATGCTCAACTACGAGCGGCTGACCAACGCGACGGGCGCGGTGGGTATCATGGGCCGGGCGCTGCTGGAGGCGAAGATCCACGCGGCCAACCGCGAGGCGTTCGGGGAGACGATAGGGGAGTTCCCGCTGATGAAACGGGACCTCGTGGAGATGACCGTCGACTACGAGGCCGCGGCCGCGTTCTCCTTCGAGGCCGCGAAGCACTACGCCGAGCGTCAGCGACAGGGCGGCGGGGACGGCGCGAGGGACTCGGACGCCTACAGGCTGATGCGCCTGCTCGTCCCCGTCGGGAAGTACAAGACCGCGAGAATGGCCGTCGAAACCGCCTCCTACGCGATGGAGGTGCTCGGCGGCAACGGCTACGTCCGGGGGTTCACCGTCGAGCGACTCTACCGGGACGCCCAGGTCCTGCCCATCTGGGAGGGGACCTCGAACGTCCTTTCGCTGGACGTCCTCCGCGTCCTCGGGAAGGAGGCAGCCCACGAGGCGCTGATACCCTACGTCGAGGACCTGCTGGACGTCGAGCACCCGTTCGTCGAAGAGGTCGCCGCCGACGTCAAGGGTCGGTTCGTGGGGCTACAGGAGGCGCTGATGACCCTCGCCACCGAGGACGAGGACTACGCCCAGTACCACGCAAAGCGCCTCGCGGACCTGCTGTTCGACGTGGTCACCGCGGCGGTCCTCGTGAGCGAGGCCCAGTGGGCTATCGACGAGGACGGCGACGGCCGGAAGGCGCTCGTCGCCGAGTCGTTCGTCCGCTCGCGGTTCGGCGAGGACGAGGCCTACGGGGTGACGAGCGGCGACCGCTCGGGGATGGAGCGGTTCGACGCCGTCGCCCGCTACGCGAGCGTCGACCCGGAGACGCTCGTGGAGGCGCCGGCCGCGGACGACTGATACGGTCGTGCGTAACCAGTTCCAGTGGTCTCCGGACGTATCGGCGTTTCCAGACCGACGAGACGGGATTCGAACCCGTGACGCGAAACGAACGACGCACGACCGTATGAGACGGGCCGTCGTGACTCGTCTCGGCAGGGCCGGCGGACGGCGGAACGGCGGACGGCCACCCCTGGAACCACGCATCCGTCCGCGGGGCTAGCTGATCGCGGAAATCCGCCCGTGTCGTCCGCTCCCCCGTCGCGACTGCCGTGATCGACCGATCACCCCCCGCGGCGCCTGTAGTCCCTGAAACTCATGGCCGCGCCGTCGACGATGACCGTCGTGTCCTCGTCGGGTTCGGAACCGGCGTCCGCCAGGCCGCCGTCGGTCTCCGCGCCGCCGAAGTCGTACGGTGTGCCGTGCATTGGCATACCACGACATCGGGACCGCACCAGTATAAACGTTCGTCAGACATCGGCCAGCGCGGGAGCCCGCGACGGGCGCACGACCGACGTCCGAAAGGGGGGATCGCCCCACACCGGTCCGAACGTTCGGTTCCGGCCGCGTCTCCGTCCGGCCGTCGCGCGACGGCCACGAACTACTTTTACCGAGGACCGCCCTATCTCCGTCCGATGAGTCTCGAAGACCGTGCCGAGGAGCTCGCCTCCGACCTCGGCGCAGACAAAGCGGAGGTCCAGTCGGCGCTCGAGAACCTCGTCTCCTACAGCGTCCCGCTCGACGAGGCGGTCGGGAGCGTCCGGCGGAAGTACGGCGACGACGGCGGCGGGTCGGCCGACCCGACCGAGACGGACATCGCCGACGTGGCGCCGGACGGTGGCAACGTCACCGTCACCGGGACGGTGCTCTCGGTGGGCAAGCGCTCCATCTACATCGACGGCGACCTCCGGGTCATCCGGGAGGGGGAGATCGCCGACGGGACCGGGACGGTGATCTTCACCGACTGGGCGGGCGTCGACCTCTCGCCCGGCGACACGGTGACGCTCGGGAACGCCGGCGTCAGGGAGTTCATGGGCCGGACACAGCTGAACGTCAACGAGTCGACGACCGTCGCCTTTCGCGAGGAGCCCTCCGAGGTCCCCTACGAAGTCGGCGGCGTCGCGGACCTCCGGGATCTCCGGGCAGGTGACGGCGCCGTCACCGTCGAGGTGCGGGTCATCGAGGCCGAGACCCGCGAGGTCTCGGCCCGGGAGGGCGAGCGGAAGGGGATACTGAGCGGCGTCGTCTCGGACGGGTCGACCCGGCTGCCGTTCACCGACTGGGAGCCCGACGACCACGACGCGATGACCGAGGACGCTTCGGTCCGCATCGAGAACGCCCACGTCAAGGAGTTCCGGGGGGTGCCGCAGGTGACCCTCGGGGAGTACACCACGGTCGAGGCGCTCGACCGGGAGATCGCGCCCGGCGACGAGGCGCCACGGATGTCGGTCGGCGAGGCAGTCTCCAGCGGTGGCGTGTTCGATGTCGAACTCGTCGGGTCGATACTCGACGTGCGCGAGGGCTCCGGGCTGATCCAGCGCTGTCCGGAGTGTGGTCGCATCGTCCAGAAGGGGCAGTGTCGTTCCCACGGTGCGGTCGAGGGGGTCGACGACCTCCGGACGAAGGCCATCCTCGACGACGGGACGGGTACGGCGACGGTCGTGCTCGACGACGAACTCACCAGCGAGGTGTACGGCGGCACCCTGGAGGACGCGCTCGAACACGCCAGGGACGCGATGGACCAGGAGGTCGTCGCCGACCGCATCCGCGAGCGGGTCGTCGGCAAGGAGTACCGGGTGCGCGGGAACCTCTCGGTCGACGACTACGGCGCGAACGTCGACGCGACCGAGTTCGAGGCGGTCGGCGACGACCCGGCCGAGCGGGCCCGCGACCTGCTCGCGGAGGTGAGCGGATGAGCGCCGATTCGGGGCCGGGCAATCGGGAGATCGCCTACCGGCTGTTCGCCGCCGAGTTCGAGGACTCCACCGTCTCGTACTCCGAGAGCGACGAGGAGCGCGCGCCGAACTACGTGGTCACGCCGACGGGCGGCCGGGTCAACCGGCTGTTCCTCGTGGGCGTCCTCACCGAGACCGAGCGCGTCGGCGGCGAGCAGCTCCGCGGCCGGGTGGTCGACCCGACCGGGGCGTTCGTCGCCTACGCCGGCCAGTACCAGCCCGACGAGCTCGCGTTCCTCGACCGCGTCGACTCGCCCGCGTTCCTCGCCGTCACCGGGAAGGCCCGGACGTTCTCCCCGGAGGACTCGGATCGCGTCTACACGAGCGTCAGGCCCGAGTCCATCAGCGAGGTGGACGCCGAGACCCGGGACCGGTGGGTGGTACGGACCGCCGAACAGACGCTCGACCGCGTGGCGACGATGGCGAGCGCGCTCCGCTCGGACCTCCGGGGCGAGGACCTCCGGGAGCGGCTCGTCGAGGAGGGCGTCGATCCGGGGCTCGCGAGCGGGGTCGAACTCGCTATCGAGCACTACGGGACCACCTCGGCGTACCTGCAGGCGCTCCGCGAGACCGCGCTCGAGGCCGTCCGCGTCGTCGCCGGCGAGCGCGACGAGGTCGACCGGCTCGACCTCGCGCCCGACGAGGGCGACACCGAGGACGCGGTGCTGGCGGGGCTCGCGGGCATGGATCTCGGCGTGACGACGCCCGCGCCGGGTGTCGGGACCGAGGGACCGGCCGACAGCGCGGGGACGGGCGGACCGACCACGGCGACCGGATCCGACGAGACGGCCGCCGAAGGGGCGGGAGCCGGCACAGAGCCCACGTCCGGGGCCGAACCGGAACCGGAGACCGTGACCGACTCGACAGGGGCGACGGGACCGGCTGAGACGACGACCGAACAGGAACCCGAGCCCGGGACGCAGACGGCCACCGCGGGCGGCGGGTCCGAGTCGGAGTCCGAGCCGTCCGGAACCGGGCCGGTCGACGAACCCGCGGCGGAACCCGACGACGAACTCGGGGACTTCGAGCCCGGGGAGTTCGACCTCCCCGAGGAGGAGCGCGAGGAGATCGAGGCGGAGTTCGGCACCGAGTTCGAGACGGCCGGAGAGGTGGAGCCGGCGGGCGAGGCCGACATCGGGACGCCCGAGCCGGAACCCGGGGTCGACTCCTCCCCGACCGCCGGCGATGGGACGGCCGCGCCCGACGACGCCGAACCGGAGCCCGAACCCGAACCCGAAACCGTGTCGGAAGACGCGGACGGGGCCGAAGCCGGAGGCGAAACCGGCGTTGGCACCGAACTCGACGTCGACGAGGCGACCGTCGAGGTCATCGACGAACTCGACGACGGGGACGGGGCAGAACGCGAGGCGGTCGTGGAGACGGTCGCGGAGCGTCACGGCGTCGACCCCGAGGAGGTGGCCGACGCCATCGACGACGCGATGATGAGCGGGCGGGCCTACGAGCCGAGCGACGGCCGGCTGAAGGCCATCTGATAGTGACCGTCGAGCCGGTCCCGGACGAGCCCGCGGCGGTCGCCGACTGTGGCGGGGAGCGGGCGCTCGTCGTCGCGGACTACCACGCCGGGCTCGAAGTCGCGCTGCGGCGCGAGGGCGTCGAGGTGCGCTCGCGTGCCGCCGACCGCCGCGAGCGGACCCACCGACTGCTCGCCCGGACCGGCGCGGACTGCGTGGTGTTCCTGGGTGACCTGGCGAACGCCATCGGGTCCCCGGGCCGCGAGGAACGGGCGGAGATCGAGGAGCTGCTCTCGGCGCTGACCGCGCGCGTCCCCGTCACGGTCGTGAAGGGGAACCACGACGGCGACATCGAGGAGGTTCTCGCCGATACGGAGGGCGTGACCGTGGTCGACGGCCCGGGGACCCGCATCGGAGCCGTTGGGTTCGCCCACGGCCACACGTGGCCCTCGCGGGAGGTGCTCTCGGCGGAGACGGTCTGCGTCGCCCACGAGCACCCCGTCGTCAGGCTAGAGGACGAGGTTGGCGGTCGGCGCGTCGAACGGGCGTGGCTCCGGGGACGGCTCGACCCCGAGCCGTTCGTCGAACACCACGGGGACCCGTCGGTCGGTCCCGGCGCCGACCTCGTAGTCTTCCCGGCGTTCAACGAACTGACCGGCGGGACCTGGGTCAACGTGGAGAGCCAGACGTTCCTCTCGCCGTTCCTGCCGGGGGGGCTCGCGGACGGGGAGGCCTACCTGCTCGACGGCACCCGGCTCGGTGACTACCGGCGTGCGTAGCGATCGGGGCCGAGCGGGGGAAGAACCCCTACGCCATCAGTGCGCCCGATTCCGAGGGGCTCTACTACGAGTTCATCACCTCCTGCCACGTCCCGTGGGACGAGCCGCGAGCGCCAGGCCGGGAGTCGGGCGTCGGCCTGAACGTCACCTGGGACCGGACGAACCTCGCGGTCGACGACACGGCGGCCGTCCGGGCCCGCGTCGGCCCTGGTGAGGTGACCATCGGGATGCCCGTCGTGGACCTGCCCGTCCCGCCGGGGTTCGAGGTGGAGACCAGCTCGCTGGAGCGGCTCCGCGAGCGCGGGACCATCAGCCGCTACGAGGCGGCCGGCCGACAGGTGATACTCTACCTCGAGGACGTCGACGAGCCCCGCGCGCTCGGCGTGGTCTACCGGGCGACCCAGCCGGTCGAGTCGCGCGCCTCTATCCTCGGACCACCGAGCGACGGACCGCGGGGCTTAATCGCCCCGCGCCCGAACCCCATACAGTGAGCGACCCCGAGACGGCGGCGGGGATGGACGCCTTCTCGCACCTCCACCGGGAGGTCCGCGCGGCGCTCTCCGAACGGGGGTTCGACGCGCCGACCGAGCCACAGCGCCGCGCCGTCCCGACGCTCGCCGACGGTCGGAACGGGCTGGTCATCGCCCCGACGGGGTCGGGCAAGACCGAGACCGCGATGCTGCCGGTGTTCTCGGCCATCGTCGGCCGCGAGCCCCGGCACGGGATAGGAGCGCTGTACGTCACGCCACTGCGGGCGCTGAACCGCGATATGCGCGAGCGGCTGGAGTGGTGGGGGGAGGTTCTCGATATCGAGGTGGACGTCCGCCACGGCGACACGACCCGGTACCAGCGGTCGAAGCAGGCCGACGACCCGCCGGACGTGCTCGTGACGACCCCAGAGACCCTCCAGGCGATGTTCACCGGCGAGAAGCTCCGCCGGGCGCTCGCGGACGTCGAACACGTCATCGTCGACGAGGTCCACGAACTCGCGGCGTCCAAGCGCGGCGCACAGCTGGCGGTCGGCCTCGAACACCTCGTCGAACACGCGGGTCCGTTCCAGCGGATCGGCCTCTCGGCCACGGTGGGGGACCCCGACGAGGTGGCGCGGTTCCTCACCGCCGGCCGTGGGTGCGAGGTGTTCGAGGTGGACGTCGGGAGCGACGTCGACGTTCGCGTGGTCGAACCGCGGATAACCGAGGAGGACGAGCGGCTCGCGGGCGAGCTGATGACCGACGCGCGGGTGGCGAGTCACGTCCGGTTCGTCGACGAACTGGTCGCCGAGCACGAGTCGGTCCTGGTGTTCGTCAATACGAGACAGACCGCCGAGGGGCTCGGCTCGCGGCTGAAGGAGTACGGGACGGACCTGGGTATCCACCACGGCTCGCTCTCGAAGCAGGCCCGGATCGACGTCGAGGACCGGTTCAAGACGGGCGAACTCGACGGGCTACTCTGTACCTCCTCGATGGAACTCGGCATCGACGTCGGCCGCATCGACCACGTCGTCCAGTACCAGTCCCCGCGACAGGTCTCGCGGCTCCTCCAGCGGGTCGGGCGGGCGAGCCACCGACAGGACCTCGTCTCCAGCGGCACAGTGGTAACTACCCGGCCGGACGACACGTTCGAGGCGCTGGTCATCGCCCGCCGCGCGGCCGAGGGACGGGTCGAACCGGCCGGGATACACCACGGGAGCCTCGACACGGTGGCGAACCAGATACCCGGGCTGCTGATGGGGTTCGGCGAACTCCCCGCACGCCGGGCCTACGGGATCGTGACGAGGGCGTACCCGTTCGCCGATCTCTCGGAGGAGGCGTTCAAGTCGGTCGTCCGGGAGCTCTCGGAGAACCACGTCCTCTGGCTGGACGAGGAGGCCGACCGCATAGAGAAGTCCCGCGGGACCTGGGAGTATTTTTATAATAACCTCTCGATGATCCCCGACGAGGCGAACTACGAGGTCCGGGACGTCGCCTCCGGGCGCACGGTGGGGACGCTCGCCGAGCGGTTCGTCGTCAACTTCGCCGAGCCGGGCGAGACGTTCATCCAGGGCGGGGAGATGTGGCGGATCACGACCGTCGACGAGGAGGAGGAGCAGGTGCAGGTCACCCCCGTCGAGGACCCGGCGGGGGAGGTACCCGCCTGGACCGGGTCGGAGATCCCTGTCCCCTATCCCGTCGCGCAGGACGTCGGACGGCTCCGCCGGGACGCCGTGGTGCGGTTCGAGGCCGGCAGAGCACGCGAGGACGTCGCCCGGTGGCTCGCCGATACATATCCCACCGACGAGCACACGGCGAGCGAGGCGCTCTCGCAGATCGAGGACCACGAGGGACCGGTCCCGGACCACGAGACGGTCGTCGTGGAGTACTTCGGGCAGGAGGTGGTCGTCAACGCCTGCCTGGGCCACCGGGCCAACGAGACGGTCGGGCGGTTCCTCTCGGCGATGCTCGGCCAGCAGACCGGCTCCTCGGTGGGGATGGAGATCGACCCCTACCGCGTAGAACTGGAGGTCCCGCGCGGTATCACGGGCGGGAACGTCGTCTCGCTGCTCCGGGAGACCGACCCCGACCACCTGGCGTCGATCCTCGAACTCTCGCTGAAGAACGCCGACTCGCTGAAGTTCAAACTCGCGCAGATCGCGGCGAAGTTCGGCTCGCTCAAACGCTGGCGCGGGACGGGCAGCGGCAACCGCTTCGGCCGCGACCGACTGCTCGAGGCGCTCCGGGACACGCCCGTCTACGACGAGGCGATCCGGGAGACGTTCCACGAGGACCTCGACGTCGACCGCGCGGCGGCGTTCCTGCGGGCGATACAGGAGGGACGTGTCGCCGTCGAGACCCACACCGAGCGGACGGCAATCGGCCTCGGCGGGCGCTCGTCGGGCCAGGAACTGCTCTCGCCGGAGAACGCCGACGCGAGCGTCATCGCGACGGTCCGCGAGCGCATCCAGGGCGACCGAGTGCTTCTGGCGTGTCTCTACTGCAAGGAGTGGGACCGCAGACAGCAGGTGAAACGGGTGCCCGACCAGCCCGAGTGTCCGAAGTGCGGGTCGACGCAGGTCGCCGCGCTCAACCCCTGGGCCGACGAGGTGCTGAAAGCGGTGCGGGCAAAGGAGAAGGACGCAGACCAGGAGAAGATGACGAAACGGGCCTACCGGTCGGCATCGCTGGTGCAGAGCCACGGGAAGAAGGCCGTCGTTGCGTTAGCGGCTCGTGGTGTGGGTCCGCACAACGCCGCCCAGGTGATCAACAAGTGGCGCGAGGACGAGGACGACTTCTACAGGGATATACTGGAGAAGGAGCGGCAGTACGCGCGGACGAAGTCGTTCTGGGACTGACCGCGAAGTCCGTCGGGTCGCTCCCGGTCGAACCCGTCCCGCGGTCGCGTTCGAGCGTGACAGGACGTCCCACACTCGATTTCGTCCCGCGCGTCTCAGTCACGTCGCCGACGGATCAGCTCGTCGGCGGCCCGAACGGCGTCGGCCACCGCTGCCGGCGTCACCGACCGGGGCTCCTTCTCCATCCCGCGATCACAGGCGATCCGACCCGCTTCGTCGATCTGTGCGTCGTCGACGCCGAGTTCATCGAGCGTGACGTCGAGTTCGCAGTCGAAGTAGGTCGAGAGCGCCGCTTCCATCTCGTCGGGATCGCGGTCCTGCAGGACGAGTTCGGCGACGGTCCCGAACCCGACGAGGAGGCCGTGTGGCTCCCGGACGCCGACGTTGGTGAGCCCGCCCTGGATGGCGTGGGCGCCGGCGGTGCCGCCGCTCTCGAAGCCCAGTCCCGACAGCAGGACGTTGGTCTCGACGATCTTCTCGAACGCCGGGGTGACGGCGTCCCGCCGCGCCGCGGCGAGCGCGTCCGGGCCGTACCCCGCGAGGCGGTCGTACGCCTCCCGCGCCAGCACGAGGGCGGCGTCGCTCGACCGGCCGGCTGCGGCGGTGCTCGCGCCGGACCGGGCCACCGCCTCGGCCTCGAATCGGGTGGCGAAGGCGTCGCCCATCCCGTGCCGGAGGAACCTGGCGGGCGCTCGCGCGATCACCCGGGTGTCGACCAGCACGACCTCCGGGTTGCGGTCGCGGTGGGTCGGACCGAGGACGTTCCCCGCCTCGTCGTAGAGCACGCCGAGGGCGGAGCACGGGGCGTCGGTGCTGGCGATCGTCGGGACGCTCACGAACTCGGTCCCAGCCTCGGCGGCGACCGCGGTCGCCACGTCGATCGAGACCCCGCCGCCGACGCCGACCACGACGTCGGCCCCGGAGTCTTCGATCCGCCCCGCGTAGTCCGCGACGGCGTCGCGCGTGCACCGTTCGACGTCGTCGTCCGCGGCGAGTAGATCGACCCCCGCCTCGTCCAGGCTGGCGGCGAGCGCCTCCTCGGCCACGGACAGGGCGGTCCGGCCCCCGAGGAGGTAGGCAGTCCGACCCCGGAGCCCGGCGAGCGGCTCGGCCGCGTCTCCGAGCACGCCCGGACCCTGGACGTAGGCGCCCGGTGCGGTGAAGTGCTTGGCCATGACTACCGAGATGACCGATAGACGGCATAAAACTGGTGTCGGGACGGGCCGACGGCGACCGACTCTTGAGGCGTCTCGCCTTACGACCGCCGCGGACTCTCGGGCGAGAGCGCGTCGTCGTAGATCCGCACGAACAGCTCCTCGATCTCCTCCCGGGTCGGCTTCCGGGGGTTGTTGTCGGGCGAGCCAGAGTCGATGGCGTCCTGGGTCATCTTCCCCACCACGTCCATGTACGCCTCCCGCGACGGCACCTCGCCGAAGTCCTCCAGATACGAGGTGAGCTTCACGTCCTCGCACATCCGGAAGATCGCCTCGCTGGCCCTGTCGGCGGCCTCGCGGGTCCCGTCGGACTCGTCGGCCGCGCCGAGCATCCGCGCGACGTTCGCGTACTTCTCGGGGGCGGCGACGGTCGAGAACTCCACGACGTAGGGGAGGATGAGCCCGTTGGCGAGCCCGTGGGGGACGTGGAGCTGTGCGCCGAGAGGACGTGCCATCCCGTGGACGAGCGCGACCGAGGAGTTGCCGAACGCCTGGCCCGCCTGCAACTGGGCGATCATCATCTCCATCCGCGCGTCGACGTCGTCGCCGTTGGCCCACGACTTGAGGAACGAGTCGGCGATGCGGCGGATCGAGTTCTCCGCGAACTCGTCGGTGACGCTGTGGGACTTGACCGAGGTGTAGGCCTCGATGGCGTGGGTGAGCGCGTCGATGCCGGTGAAGGCCGTGTGGCTCTGTGGGAGCGAGGTGACGAGTTCGGGGTCCTCGATGGCGACCTCGGGGACGACGTTCTTCGAGACGATGAGGAACTTCGTCGAGGTGGACTCGTCGGAAACGACCACGGACCGAGTCGTCTCGCTGCCGGTGCCGGTGGTCGTGTTGACCGCGACGATGGGCGGGGACGGGTTCGGGACGCCCTCGTAGCCCGCGCGGTCGACCCCGAAGTCCCGGATGTCCCCGTCGTTGGCGGCGAGGATACCGACCCCCTTGCCCGTGTCGATGGACGAGCCCCCGCCGAGCGTGACGATGACGTCACAGTCGTGCTCGGTCCAGAGGCCGTACGCGGACTCGATGTTCTCGACGGTGGGGTCCGGCCGGACCTCGTCGTAGACGACCACGTCGAGGCCCGCCTCCTCGAGGGGTGCACGGACCGTCTCGCCGTGGATGTCGTATATCTGCTCGGACGCGACGAGGAGCACCGTCGAGCCGTACAGCCCAGCGTACTCCCCCACCTGTTCGACCGCACCCGGGCCCAGCAGGGTCTTCGCGGGCGAGACGACCAGCCGCGGTTCGCGGATCGCTCCGTCTGTCATGGTTCGACAATCCACAGCACTCCATGTAAAACGTCGCGTCGAGCGGGTCGACCGTCGCGGCGCGCCCGCTACTCTTCGGTCTCCGCCGTGCGCTCTCCGACCGCTTCGAGGTCCCGTTCGAGGCCGGCGACGAGCGCCTTTCCCTCGGCGATGCGTGCGGCGCGCTCGTCGGGGTCGGCCTCGCCCGACTCCAGCGCCCGGACGATGCTCTCGAGCCGCCGGATGCGCTCGTCGACGCTCGCGGCGTCGGCGAGCGGTTCGTCCGTGGCCCTGTCTGCCTCGGACCGGGCCGCTTCGATCCCGTCCCTTCCCTCGTTCGCGTCGACTTGCTCGTCCGTAGCGTCCTCCTCGTCCATGGCCGACCGAGGGGAACGCGGGCGAAAAGGCCGTCGTGACCGGCGTCAGTCCTCGGCGTTGGCGGCTTGCGGACGCCCCGCGGTCCGGAGCTGACGGGCGAGCTGCCGACCGGCGTTCTCGACCTCTACTGTCGGTTCTCCGCCTGTAACCGGGGTCTCGGGCTACTCGGTCCGGTTGCGCTCGACGCTCTCCATCGCCGCGTCGAAGTGTCCCGCGGTCACCCGGACCTCCTCGGCCCGCTTGTCGGCCTCGGCGGGTCCGACCTCGCGGGCGAACTCCCTGATCGCCCGCATCGAGGCCTCGCGGACCAGCGCCGCCAGCTCCGCCCCCGAGTAGCTCTCGGTCCTCGCGGCGAGCGTTTCGAGGTCGACGTCCTCGCCGAGCGGTTTCTCGTGGGCGTGGACCTCCAGTATCGCCAGTCTCGCTGCCTCGTCGGGGATCGGAACCTCGACGTGCGATTCGAGTCGGCCGGGACGGAGCAGCGCGGGGTCGAGTGACGCCCGGCGGTTCGTCGCCGCGAGGACGACCACGTTGGGGTTCGACTCCAGCCCGTCGAGTTCCGTGAGCAGCTGCGAGACCACCCGCTCGGTCACCTCGTGACTCTCGCCGCGTCGGCCGGCGACGGCGTCGATCTCGTCGAGGAAGACGATGCTCGGCGAGGCCTGGCGCGCCCGGTCGAACAGCTTGCGGACGGCCTTCTCGGACTCGCCGACGTAGCGGTCGAGCAGCTCCGGCCCGTCGACGTGGATGAAGTTCACCTCGCTCTCGCCGGCCAGCGCCCGCGCGAGCAGCGTCTTCCCGGTGCCCGGGGGGCCGTACAGGAGGATGCCGCTCGGCGGGTCCGTGTTGGTCACCTCGAACAGCCGCTCGAACTGGAGCGGCCACATCACCGCCTCGGTGAGCGTCTGTTTGGCCACTTCGAGCCCACCCACGTCCGCGAACGTCGTCCGCGGTGCCTCGGCGACGTACTCCCGCATCGCCGAGGGCTCGACCGCGCCCATGGCCGACTCGAAATCCGCCGCGGTCACGATCAGCTCCTCGCGGTGCTCGCGGTCGCGTAGCGTGGCCATCGCCGCCTCCTTGACGAGCGATTCGAGGTCCGCGCCGACGAACCCGTGGGTCCGACCCGCGAGCGAATCGAGGTCGACGTCCTCGGCCAGCGGCATCCCCCGCGTGTGGACGTCGAGTATCTCCCGGCGGCCGGCCTCCCCGGGGGCGCCGATCTCGATCTCGCGGTCGAACCGACCGCCGCGGCGGAGCGCGGGGTCGATGCTGTCGACCCGGTTAGTCGCCCCGATGACGACCACCTGCCCGCGGTCCTCCAGTCCGTCGAGCAGCGTCAAAAGCTGGGCGACCAGCCGGTTCTCCATGTCAGCCTCCTCGTCGCGGGTGCCGGCGATGGAGTCGAGCTCGTCGATGAAAACGATGGACGGCTGGTTCGCCGTCGCGGTCGCGAACCGCTCGCGGAGCTCCTGCTCGGAGTCGCCCTTGTACTTCGAGACGATCTCCGGACCATTTATCACCTCGAAGTGGGCGTCGACCTCGTTCGCGACGGCGCGGGCGATGAGCGTCTTTCCAGTGCCGGGCGGCCCGTGCATCAGGACACCCTTCGGGGGGTCGATCCCGAGGCGGGCGAACAGGTCCGGTTCGGTCAGCGGGAGTTCGATCATCTCCCGGACGAGCTCGAGTTCCTCGTCGAGGCCGCCGATGTCCTCGTAGGTGACGCCGTAGTCGGCCTCCTCGGCGGGCGGCCCACCGGTGACCGTCCGGGGGTCGGACTCGGCCTCCGAACCCTCCCGGGCCGTCCCGGAGCTGCTGTGGCCCCGTCCCGCGGAGGGAGCGCCGGTTCCCTCGTCTACGCCCGTGTCTCCGCTGCGGTTCCTGTTTTCCCGACCGACGCCGCTGCCCTCGGCCGCCCCGTCGCGTCCGACGACGGAGACGTCGGTCCGCTCGGTCACCCGGACGGTGCCGTCGGGGTCGGTTGCCGTGACGGTTGCCCGGACCCCGAGCCGTTCGAGCCGGACGGTCTCACCGGCCTGCAGCGGCCGGTCGAGGAGGTCGCGGGCCACCGCGCGGCGGAGGTCGTCGTCGGGGACTGAGACGGGGACGTCGACGCGGACCTCCGCGGCGTCGGCGACGCTGATCGGCCGGACGGTCACCGTGTCGCCGATGGTCACGCCGGCGTTCGCGCGCGTGTCGGCGTCCACCCGGACGGTCCCCTCGCCGTCGCGTGCCGGCCACACCTTCGCTACCGTGGGACGGTCCCCCTCGATCAGGACGGTATCGCCGCTGAGGACGCCCAGTTCGCGGCGCGCACCCTCGGCCAGACGGGCCACACCGCGACCCGCGTCGCGCTTCTGGGCGCCCTGTACCGTGAGCGTCACCGACCGGTCGCCCCTGCTCATGCCACACCGTACGGGTCGGTCGGTCCATACGTGTTCCGGGGCACGCTCGAAGGATCCGCGACGATGACAGTGTCGCCGGATTCGGTCGACCGTTCGGCCGACCGATTTCGCACCTCGCCAACCGGGGTTCGGAGCGGGACACCTGTGTGACCTGTGGAGGTGAGAAACGCCTTTGCCACCCGACGACAGAGACAGTCGTATGGTGGCCGTTACCGAGCGTGACGACGCGACCTGGTACCGCTGTGAGGAGTGCGGCCTCATGTTCGACACGCGCGAAGAGGCCCAACAGCACGAGGAGCACTGCGACGCGGAGGAGCCCTCCTACATCCAGTGAGCACGAGTCGGTCGGCGGCCGGAGAACCGCCGACCGACCGAGAACCGTGGGACGCCGACAACCCCTCTGAACGTGGCCCCCGCACGCACGGGAACGGTTGAAGTCCCCCGCGGTTCCAGCTCCCGGTATGACCGAGACGTTCGTCGTCGTGGGTGGCGACGCCGCCGGGATGAGCGCGGCGAGCAAGGCCAAGCGCGACGACCCGTCGCTGGACGTGATGGTCTTCGAGATGGGCGAGTGGGTCTCCTACGGTGCCTGCGGGATGCCGTACTACGTCGAGGGGACCGTCGACCAGCTCGAGGACCTCGTCTCGGTGACGGCCGAGGAGGCGGTAGCGGAGCGAGGCCTCGACCTCCGTCGGTGGCACGAGGTGACCGGCGTCGACACCGACCGGAACGTCGTCACGGTCCGCAACGAGGACGGCACCTTCGAGCAGCCGTACGACCACCTGCTGCTCTCGACCGGCGCGGCGCCGACTCCGCCGCCGGTCGAGGGGGTCGATCTCGACTGCGTGTTCACGCTGAGCTCCCTCGACGACGCCGACGCCATCCGCGAGGCCATCGAGGCCGACGGCGTGACCGAGGACATCGTCGGTGCCTCCGAGGGCGAGATCGTCGGGTTCCTCCACGAGCGCGACCCGAAGAGGGTGGCCGTGGTCGGTGGGGGGTACATCGGGCTGGAGATGGCCGACGTCCTCCGCTCCCGCGGTGCGCGCGTCCACCTGTTCCAGCGGTCCTCGCACGTCCTCTCGGCGTACGACGAGGGGATCGCCGAGGTCGTCGAGGAGCACCTCCGGGAGGAGGGTGTCGAACTCCACCTCGACGCGGGGGTGAAGCGCATCGAGGGCGACGCCTCGGGCGACGCCCACGCGGTCGTCTCCGACGCCGGTCGAACGGAGGTCGACATGGTGATACTCGGGACGGGCGTTCGACCCCGCACCGATCTGGCCGAGGACGCCGCCATCGAGATCGGCGAGACGGGCGCCATTGCCACCGACGAGTACCACCGGACGAGTGATCCCGATGTGTACGCCGCCGGTGACTGTGCGGAGGTCCGGAACGTGGTCACCGGCGAGGTCGACTACGTCCCGCTGGCGCTGACGGCGAACCGCCACGGCCGTGCCGTCGGGCAGACGGTCGCGGGGACACCCACGAAAGGCGGGCCCGTCGCCCGGACGGCCATCACGAAGGTGGTCGACCTCGAGGTGTCACGGACGGGTATCACGGACCTCGAGGAGGCCCGCGACTACGGCTTCGATCCCGTCTCGCGAACGATCTCCAGCCGGTCGCGCTCGGGCTACTACCCGGGTGCGGCCCCCATCACCGTACGGCTGGTCGGCTGTCGTTCGACGGGGCGGCTCCTCGGCGCCTCCGTCGTCGGGACCGACCGCGCGGGCAAGCGGGTCGACACCGTCGTCGCGGCGCTCCACGAGAACGCCACCGTCGCGAACTTAGAGCGGTACGACCTCGCCTACGCACCGCCGTTCTCGCCGGTGTGGGACCCCGTGCTGACGGCCGCGAAGGTTCTGAACGGTGCCATCGAGGCGCCCGACGAGCCGGACGTCACCCTCGGACCCGGGGAGCGCTCCCCCTCGGAGGCCGAATCGGAGTGATCGAGCAGGCGACACGGGACGCGGCGTCCACGAGGGGCCGTGTCGCGCTCCCGCGGCACCCCTCGCGGCCGAGTTCAGGTCACGGGGACGGTGGTCCCGTCTCCCCACTTGAACCCTCGGGCAGGACTGGAGCCTGGTGCTCGGGGAGGCTCTGATAGTGATTACTGCGACTATTTCCAGCGATGGTGTCAAAATACGCCGGTATAGAGGCTTCTACCACCGGTACAGATCGTCACGGCGGTAAAGAATCGCAGTAATCACTATGAGAGAACCATCGGGTGGGACTGAAAGGGGCCGAACTCTACGCGAACCCCGACGATGTAAGGACCGCAGGCGAGTGAGTGAAGCGAACGAGGCGAGGACCGCAACGAGTCTCGGGAGCGTAGAGTTCGGGGGCTTTCGAGCTGTTATCCGATGTCACTGTCCGGGTCTCTACACCGGAACGACACGACCGGGAACGATGGGAGCCAGCCTGCCGCGGAAGGCAACCTTTAGGCACCACGCAGGCCGCCACTCGCGCATGAGCGACACCGAGGAGACCGTACTGCTGGTCGGCGGCGGCGGGCGCGAGCACGCTATCGCCCGCGCGGTTGCCGGGAGCGAGGACGCCACGCTCTACGCCTGTGCGTCGAACCGGAACCCCGGAATCGTGGCGCTGGCCGAGGGCGTCGAGACACTCGACGAAACGGACACCGAAGCGGTCGTCGACTACGCCGAGCGGGTCGGCGCGACGCTGGCCGTCGTCGGCCCCGAGGCACCGCTACAGGCGGGTGTCGCCGACGCCCTCGACGAGGCCGGCGTCTACGCGTTCGGCCCCCGGGCCGAGGAGGCACGCATCGAGACCGACAAGGCGTTCCAGCGGGCATTCATGGCCGAGCACTCGATACCGGGAACGCCGACGTTCGAGACGTTCGCCGACCCCGACGCCGCGGCCGAGTACGTCGAATCGCTCGAGGGTGATGTCGCGGTCAAGCCCCGCGGGCTCACCGGTGGCAAGGGCGTCCGTGTCACCGGCGACCAGGTCACGAAGGCCGAGGCTGCCGACTACGTCCGCGAGTCGGGCTACGAGGGCTGGGTGATCGAGGAGCGGCTCGTCGGCGAGGAGTTCACGGTGCAGGCGTTCGTCGCGAACGGCGAGGTCCGGGTCTCTCCCGCGGTCCAGGACCACAAGCGGGCCTACGAGGGCGACGGGGGGCCCAACACCGGCGGGATGGGCTCGTACAGCGACGCCCGGTTCGAACTCCCGTTCATGTCCGAGGTCGACTACGACGACGCCGTGGAGATACTCGAGGCGGTCGTCGACGCGCTCGACGGCTACAAGGGGGTCCTCTACGGCCAGTTCATGCTCACCGCGGACGGCCCGAAGGTGGTCGAGTTCAACGCCCGGTTCGGCGACCCAGAGGCGATGAACACGCTTCCGGTTCTCGAAACGGACCTCGTCTCGGTCCTGCGGGCGGCCCGCGAGGGCGACTCCCTCCCGGAGCTCGCCTTCGAGGCACAGGCGACCGTCTGTAAGTACGCCGTCCCTGCCGGCTACCCCACGGACCCCGAAGGCGGGACGCTCGTGGCCATCGACGAGGACTCGGCGGACGAGGCGGGTGCGCTGCTGTTCTACGCCAGCGTCGACGCCCGCGAGGACGGGATATACACGACTACCTCGCGCTCGTTCGCCGTGGTGGGCGTCGCCGACAGCATCCGCGAGGCCGAGGAACTGGCAGAGGCCGCCATCGCGGATGCGGACGAGGCCGGGCTCCGCATCCGCCACGACATCGGCAAAGCCGACCTCGTCCAGCGGCGGGTCGACCACATGCGAGAACTCCGGGGGGAGTAAGGGAACGTCGTTGGCGGGGGGGTCCCTACTCGTCCCCGGGATCGGGCTCGTGTACCGTCAATAGCGCCTCGGCTACGTACGGCCGCGGGTCGAGTCCGGCGTCGAGCGTCGCGCGTATGTTCACCTGCACGCCGAGACGCTCCACGTCGTCGAACAGGTCGAACAGGTCGAACCAGAAGTCGACGCTGACCGATCCGGGCGACTGGTCTCCCATCGCCGGGACCTCGAACAGCGTCCAGCCGAACCCCTCGGCCGACTAGAAGCGGTACTTCGGGAACGGGTAGCCCCCGGGCCGTTCGAGCGCGACGGTGAAGTGCGGGACCGAGCCGTCGACGACCGGTCGGAAACGGAGCCGGTAGCTCTCGACCCCCGAGAGCTCCTGGGAGATGTGCGGCCTGAACCGGGTCCGGCCGTCGACGATGTCCGAGACCGTGAACGTCGCGGTCGCCACCTCCGAGCTTCCGGCGGTGTAGACCACGCTCATCTCGCCGCCACCACTGTGTTCGACGCGACTCGACAGGCGTCTGCTCGCGAGCGTCGAGCAGCCGGCGAGGGCGGCGGCCGTCGTTGCCCCCGTCGCGAGCATCGCTCGCCGGGACCGACGTGACCGACGGTCGCCCGGATCGGTCTCCGTGGAGGGATCGGGAACCATACCCACGCGGCGGGACGGGTGCAATTGAAGCTCCCGGGTCCGTCGAAACCCACGGCGGTGACCGAGACTGGACCGTTGATCGGCCGATGAACAGAGGGATTGCAGTCGACGGATCGGTGACGACGGAAAGCAGTGTCACGTTCGGAGTCCGCCCGGGCGGACGGACGACGCCGTCACTACATCGAGGCTGTCTTCGACGCGTCATACGGTCGTTCGTAACTATTTTCAGTAGTCTTCGGTACCATCGGCGTTTCGAGACCGATTCGACGGAATTCCGACCCGTGAAGCGGTAACTAATTCCGCACGACCGTATCAGTTCAGGACTCGGGGGTCACGAGCGCGAGACCGATACCGGCGAGGCCGACGAGAATCGCGAACACGTACCCCGCAGTCCACGAGACGTTTCCGATGAGCCATCCGCCGACGGCCGGCGCGACGAGTGCCCCGAACGTGGACGCCGAGGTGACCATCGCGAGACAGGTTCCGCGTGTACCGGGTTCGGCGAGTTCACTCGCGTAGACGTAGTACACGCCGATGGCGAGCTGGATGCTCGCCCCCGTGAGCAGCATCAGCGCCGCGAACCCGATCGAGGAGGTGACGACCGAGATCGAGACGATGAGCGGCAACGAGAGGACGAACGAGGCCACGATGACGGGGCGGCGACGACCCTCGATCCGGTCGGAGATCCACCCGCCGCCGGGTCGCGCGACGATCCCGGCGAAGGGCATGAGCGCCGCCGCGCCACCGGCTGCGGCGATGCTGACACCCAGTTCCTCGGTGGCGTACGTCGGCATCCAGGAGTTGAAGAAGAGGAACAGCGCGAACGAACACGCCGACGCCAGCGAGACGGCCAGGATCGTGGGGTTCCGGAACGTCCGTCCGAACTGCGCCACCGAGACGGCGTCGTCACTCCGGACGGGATCACGGACGGCGAAGTACAGGATCGGAACCCCGACTATCGCCAAGACCGGGTACACGAGGAACAGCGTCCGCCACCCGGCCGCGTTCGCCAGGATCGGGCCGAGGAACTGCGCGACTGCCTGGCCGGCCGGACCCGAAGCGACGAACAGACTGGTTCCGAGAGCGAGTCGTGACTCGGGGAAAACGCGGCTCACGATGTTGGCGTTGGCCGTCCAGAGGAACGCACCCGTCGCGCCACCGACCAGGCGCGCGACGAGGAACACGGTGTAGTTCGGCGCGAGCGCCGTGGCGACGCAGGCGGCGACGAAGACGACCGTCCCACCGAGGGCCAGGTGCCGGTTGTCACGGCGGTCCATGACCAGCCCGCCGGGGAGGTTGGCGATCCCCCAGCTCAGGAAGAAGACGCTGATACTCAGTCCCGCAGCCGTCTTGCCGATGCCGAACGTCCCGGCGAACAGTGGGATGATACTCGCGGGGGCGATGAGGTACGTGTTGAACCCGGCACCCATGCAGAAACACCCGAGCAGTGCGATCCACGGACGCCGGTTTCGAGACACAGTCACGGACAGCGTGACGGCTCATAAAAACTCCTCCGTCTCCCGGCGGGGGATCTCTCGCTCACCCGCCGTCCGACCTCCACGGGAGCTGACGGGCGCGGGATCGCCGATCCTCCTCCACACCGGGACCCACACGGCATCTGGGGGGCGGCCGAGGTGGCGTTCGCCGCGGGAGTCCTCCTGGTCTCCGTCGGTCTCGTCGCGCGGTTGCTCCTCGAGGCCCGCGAGGAAATCCCGGATGCCCGCCTCGTCGACGCGCTCTCGTCGGACGAGGGGTCCGGCGGAGGGCCATCGTCATCGTCCGCCGATGGAGCACCGCTCGACCGGCGGCGAGACTGACCGGAAGCTCGCGGGTCGCGGTCGGACTCACGCACCTTTTGTCCGTCCCCCGTCTACACCGGGACAGTGACGGACGCAGACGAGTCCTCGCGCGGCGCTGACGACCGCGCCGACGGGACGACAGACGGGGGTCGAACCGAGCCAGGGGACACGAGGGAGCCGGGGCTCGCCGTCGACGAGTTCTACGACGTCCTCGAGGACCGGTCCCGGCCGCTGGTGACGGCGACGGAGGTGGCCTCGGCGCTCGGCTGCACCCAGGCCGAGGCCCACGAGGCCCTTTCGGGGTTGGCCGACGAGGGACGGGTCGAGTCGCTCGACGTCGAAACGGACCCCGTGGTCTGGTATCCCGCGGACTGGAAGGAGACACAGGACCGCGAGCGAGTCGTGGTGTTCCCGCGCCGCCGGGAGGCGGTCGTCGACCGACCGTCGCAGTTCACACGCGCACAGCTATCGGGGTTCGCCCACCTCGTCGACACGAACCGCGAGGAGGGCTACCTCTACCGCGTCCGCGAGGCCGACGTCTGGGGGGCGCCCCACGAGACGTTCGAGGCCCTCGAGCGGTCGATGCGCCAGGCTCTCGGCGGCCGGTACGACGCCCTCGAGGGGTGGGTCCGCGACCAGTGGGAACGCGCCCGGAAGTTCCGGCTCTACACCCACGAGGACGGCTACGTGGTCCTAGAGGCAGAGAGCGCGGAGCTCCTGGGGAACGTCGCCGAGCCGAAACTCGACGCGGGCGTCCTCCGTGCCCGGGTTTCGGACACCGAGGCGTGGGTGGCCGAGTCGCGCACCGCGGAGCTCAAGCGCACCCTCTACGAAGCGGGCTACCCGGTCCGTGACGACCGTCGCCTCGACGAGGGCGACGCGCTGCCGATCGAACTCGAACTCGACCTCCGCCCGTACCAGCAGGACTGGGTGAGCCGGTTCGTCGAGGCGAAGGCGGGGGTGCTCGTCGGCCCCCCGGGGTCCGGAAAGACGGTCGCTGCGCTGGGCGTGATGGCCGCCATCGGCGGCGAGACGCTCGTGCTCGTTCCCTCCCGGGAGCTCGCCGAGCAGTGGCGCGAGGAGATGCTCGCCCGGACGTCGCTGACCGGGGAACTGATCGGCCTCTACCACGGCGGCGAGAAGAACATCCGGCCGGTGACGATCGCCACCTACCAGACCGCGGGGATGGACCGCCACCGGATGCTGTTCGACGAGCGCCGATGGGGGCTCGTCGTCTACGACGAGGTCCACCACATCCCGAGTCCCATCTACCGCCGGAGTGCCGACCTCCAGACCAAACACCGGATCGGGCTGTCCGCGACACCCATCCGGGAGGACGACAGGGAGGCGGAGATCTTCACGCTCATCGGTCCGCCGATCGGCACCGACTGGAAGGCGCTGTTCGACGCGGGCTACGTCGCCGAGCCGGAGGTCGAGATCCGGCTGATCCCGTGGGGCTCGGAGACCCACCGCAACGAGTACGGGAGCGCGACGGGCCACGAGAAGCGCCAGCTGGCGGCCATGAACCCGGCGAAGGCCGAGGAAGTACGCGAGATCCTCCGGGCCCACCCGGGCGAGAAGGCGCTGGTGTTCGTCGAGTTCATCGAGCAGGGCGACCGGCTGGCCGAGAGCCTGGGGGTGCCGTTCGTGAGCGGCGAGATGCCACACGCCCGCCGCCGGCAGCTGTTCCGCGAGTTCCGACAGGGGCGACGCGACGTGCTCGTCGTCTCGCGGGTCGGCGACGAGGGCATCGACCTGCCGAACGCCGAGCTCGCCATCGCCGCCTCCGGGCTGGGGGGCTCGCGGCGCCAGGGTGCCCAGCGGGCCGGCCGGACGATGCGCCCGGTGGGACGGGCCCGGATGTACGTACTGGCGACCCGGGGGAGCAGGGAGGAGGACTTCGCCCGCCAGCGGATGCGCCACCTGGCCGGCAAGGGCGTTCGCGTCCGCGAGGCCGACAGCGTCGCGTGGGCCGAGACGGCGCCGGACGGGCCGGGAGACGTCGAGTAGTCGGACGGTGCAGACCCCGGGAAGACCCCGGGACCCGAACGACTTCGACGCCAAGTATAAGTGCGGAGTTCGAGAACGACACCCATGGCGATAGACCCGCAGTTCGAGCAGAACCGGGAGCAGGCTGACGAGCACAACGGGCACAAGGTGTGGGGTCCGGTCGACGAACCCGAACAGCTCGGCATCCACGGGACCCACGTCGCCGTCGACTTCGACATCTGCATCGCGGACGGGGCCTGTCTCGAGGACTGCCCGGTCGACGTGTTCGAGTGGGTCGACTCGCCGGGTCACCCCGAGAGCGAGATCAAGGCCGACCCCGCCCACGAACCACAGTGTATCGACTGTATGCTCTGTGTGGACGTCTGTCCCGTCGACGCCATCGACGTCGACCCCGGCCGCTCGGACCGCACCTGATACGGACGGTCCACGTCGCGTCGTTCGCCGGACTCCGCACGTAGTCACAGCACCGCCGGGCCCCGCCGATCCTCACGACCGGTACCACCGATCCGCGTGGCTGCCCGCCGGTCACGGTGCGCCGTGGTCACGAGAGACACGGAAAGGGCGGACGGAGATACTAAGACCTATTACGGACGGGAACCGGAGGGCCGATAGACGCCATCAATGCACACAGTCACGCTGACCAAGGGTGTCCCCGACTTCCGCGAGGGGCAGGTGTCCTTCGACGAGGACGGCCACCTCAAGCGCGGGGAGACCCCGACGGTGATGAACCCCAACGACAGGCACGCCCTCCGGGCGGCACTGCAGACGAAGGTCCGCCACGGGGGGCGGATGACCGTGATGAGCATGGGCCCGCCGGGCTACAAGGAGGTCCTCCAGGAGGCGATGGAGTCGGTGTACGCCGACGACCTCTACATCCTCTCGGACCGCGAGTTCGCCGCCGCGGACACCTGGGCGACGGCCATCACCCTCTCGGCGGGGATCTCGCAGTTCGAGGAGCCCCCCGACCTCGTGTTCGCGGGGTTCAAGACCGCCGACGGGGAGACCGGCCACACCGGACCCCAGACCCGCTGGTGCCTGGACATGCCGATGGTCACCCACGTCATCGCGATGGACATCGACGAGGAGGCGGGGACGCTGCGGGCAAAGCGGCTCGTCGAGGGCGACGTCGAGGAGGTCGAGACGGTCGAGACCGACCTCCCGGCGTTCGTCGTCGCGGACCCGGAGTTCTCGCCCTCCTACCGGACGGCCGGCGAGCGACTCACCCACAAGGACCTCCGGGCTGAGACCCGCGAGCGAGCCGAGGAGTTCGAGGACCTCCTCACGATGTGGGACCACACCGACCTGAACCTCGACCCCGACTTCGTGGGACTGGACGGCTCGCCGACCATCGTCGAGTCGGTCGACCCGATCCCGAAGGCGCCCTCCGAGCGCGAGGCGACGATGCTCACGCCGGACGATTCGGATGGAATGAACGACGTGCTCGAGGAGCTGACGCCGTACGCCGCGGACTGATATCATGACTATAGATCCAAACGAATACACGATACAGGAGCTCGGACCGGCACTGAAGGACATCGAGGACCCCTCCGCACTCGACGAGATCCTCCAGAAAGAGCACCGGGGGGAGAACCGGAGCGGTGCCATCGCGCTCATCGAGAGCCGCATCGAGAAGTTCTCCGAAGACGAGGACGAGGAGGCCGACGAAGAGGTCGAGCTCGCGGGGATGAGCGTCGCGGACATCGGCAACGCGGTCCGCAGCATCGACGAGGTCGAGGAGCTCGAGGCGCTGATCGAACAGGAGGAGGCCGGCGAGGACCGCGACAGCGTCACGCGGCTCATCCGCCAGCGGATCGACTCCGTCCAGGGGAGCGACGAGGGCGAGGGCGATGAGGCCGACGCCGAAGAGGAAGAGCCCCAGACCCCCGAGGAGCGCCACCCGGACCTCGACCACCCGACGGCGGACAAACAGCACGTCCGTGCGCTGGAGGGCGGCGTCTACGAGGACATGTGGGTCTACTGTGAGGTCCAGCAGGGCGAGCTCATCGACGTCTCGAGGGAGATGCTCGGGAAGGCCCGCGAGCTGATGGACGAGTACAACGAGGAGTACGACGCCGACGAACGGGTCGTCGCGGTCGTGGTCGACGACGAGGCCTCGCGGCTGGCCGAGGAGACCATCCAGTACGGGGCCGACGTCGCGGTGTACGTCGAGGACGACCGGCTCGACCGCTTCCGGCACAAGCCGTACACGGAGATCTTCTGCGATGCGGCCCGCGGCGCGGGCCACCCCTACGGCCGCGAGGACCGCCAGGACGAGGACTGGCGGGACTACGACGAGCCCCGGTACACGGTGTTCCCGGCGACGAACAACGGGCGGGACCTCTCGGCGCTGGTCCAAGCCGAACTCGATTCGGGGCTGGCCTCGGACTGTTCGGACCTCTACATCACCAGCGCGGTCATCTCCAACCCGGCCAAGACCGGCGAGCCGGGGACGAACAGGACGTTCGAGCGGGTGTTCCACATGAAGCGCCCGGACTTCTCCGGGTTCGAGTACTCGACTATCCTCTGTCTGGACAAGCCCGACCGGGAGTTCCACCCGCAGGGCGCCTCGGTCATCCCGGGGAGCTTCGAGATGCCGGACCCCGACCCCGAGCGCGAGGGTGAGTTCATCGAGCACGAGATGCCCCTCGAGGACGACTGGTTCGACGTCCAGATCACCGAGTACGACCAGCTCGACAGCGGTGTCGACCTCACCGGCAACGAGGTCGTCGTCGCGCTCGGCCGCGGCATCGGCTCGAACCCGACGGAGGGGATCGAGCTCGGGCTCGATCTCGTGGACGCGTTCGAGGAGGCCGACCTCGGGCTCTCCCGTGGCGTGATCACCGCCTCCTATCAGTTCGACGGCCACGTCGAGCAGTACGTCACGGAGGAACGACAGATCGGCGAATCGGGCCAGGTCGTCGAACCCGACGTATACATCGCCGCGGGCATCTCCGGAGCGGTCCAGCACAAGGTCGGGATGGACGAGTCGGACCTCATCATCTCCATCAACGAGGACCCCGAGGCCGACATCCGCGGGTTCACCGACTACTTCGTCGAGGGGGATCTCTTCGAGGTGCTCCCCGAGCTGACCGAGGCGGTCGAGAGCGGGGAACTGGACGTCGCTGCCGTGGCCGACGGGGGTCGGGTCGATGACTGACGGCGACCAGGAGCACTACGAGGCGGTCGTCGTCGGCGCCGGCCCGGGTGGTGCTGCTGCTGCGGCCCGGCTGGCAGACGCGGGCGTCGAGACGCTCGTCCTCGAACGGGGCGTCGACGCCGGCTCGAAGAACGTTTCGGGCGGCGTGATCTACGCCGAGGAGTCCGCGCCGTACACCATCGACAGCCTGTTCCCCGGGTTCCGCGAGGCGGCCACCGAGCGGCCGGTCACGACGAACTACATCCATAACATCGCCGGCGACCGGGTGAAGACCGTCGACATCTCGGATCTCCACCACCACGACACGGAGTGGGCCGACGCGGTGCTCCGGCGGAAGATGGACTCCTGGCTCGCCGAGCAGGTCCACGAGCGGGCCCGCGAGACCGGCGGCGGCCTCCTCACCGACGTCCGGGTGAACGGGCTCCTGCGCGAGCGGGGGGAGATCGTCGGGGTGACCTGCGACGAGATCGACCCCATCCGCGCGGACCTGATCGTCGCGGCCGACGGGGTCAACTCCGAGCTCGCCCGCGACGCCGGCCTGATGGACTGGGAGGAGCCCGAGGAGTGGTTCCAGGGCGTCAAGGCGGTGGTCGACATGCCCGCCGACGTCATCGAGGACCGGTTCGGCATCGGTCCCGACGAGGGCGAGGCCCACCTGTTCTCGGGCGACCTCTACGAGGGCGTTCGTGGGGGCGGGTTCCTCTACACGAACGAGGACTCGCTGTCGATCGGGAACGTGTTCCACCTCGACAGCATCGTCGAGGAGGAGGCGGAGGTCTCGGAGCTGCTCGACGCGCTCCTCACCCACCCGCTTCTCGGCCAGTGGCTCGACGAGGACTACGTCGAACTGGAGTACTCGGCGAAGCTCGTCCCCGACTCGAAGAAGGTGGCCCACACCTCGCCCCATCGCGACCGGCTCGTCCTCGTGGGCGACGCGGCCGGGCAGATGCAGGCCCAGGGGCCCATCATCAAGGGGATGAACCACGCCGTCACCGCGGGGGCACTCGCCGCCGAGGCGTTCGTCGACGCGAAGGGCCGCGGGCAGGCCCACTCCGCCGGCGAGCTCTACCAGCGCAAGCTCGAGGAGGAGGGCGTCATGGCGAAGCTCCGGCCGCCGGCCTACCGCGTCTCCCGTGCCGTCGCCGAGAACGACCGCGTGACCGACCTCGTCGACACGGTGGCCGAGTCCGTCGTCGGGCGGATGGGGATGCGGGCGATGTCCGACACCGTCGAGCGGCTGTTCAACTCGCCGCTGATGATGAGCGTCCTCCCCGACACGAGTTCGGCGTACGTCACCCTGCCGACGGTCATGGCCGAGGAGCTCGGCGACCGGATCACCCACGAGAACCACGTCCAGCCGCCGGACCTCGGCGACCGGATCGGCGACCTGACTTACGACGTGGGCGAGCCCCACATCGAGGTGCTCGACCGGTCGTGGGAGGCCAGCGGGGCCGCAGTCACGGCCTGCCCGGTGAGTTCGATGGACTACGGCGGCGGCTGCTACCGCGCGGAGACGGTCAAAACCAACGGCCAGGAGGAGCAGGTGGTCAGCCTCGACACCCAGCCCTGTGTGGAGTGTGGCACGTGTGCCGTCGTCGCGGACACGAAGTGGACGCACCCGAGCGGCGGGAAGGGCGTCGAGTACAGGGAAGGATGAGTCAGTACGCCGACCGCATCGCGGAGCTCCACCGGCGCTCCCGCCGGGACGAGCGGGCGTTCGAGCCCCCGGCCCAGCCGCCGGCGGAGGCCGAGGCCCTGCGGTACCTCCGCGAGGGGTTCGGCGAGGCGCTCGCGGTCTACCTCGATGCCCGGACGGGCGGACCGCCTGTCCGGTTCGAGACCGGGGAGTTCGACCGGCTCCAGGGCGCGATGAACACCTGGCTCTCGCTGTACGCCCGGTGTCACGGCGTCGAGATCGATGCGGCGTTCACCGTCCGGACCGCCGCGGAGGTGTTCGTCGACACCCACGACCTGAAGGGGACGGCCGCGGTGCTCACCCACGTCCCGGGGCGGGACGTCTCGGAGCGGACGGCCGGGTCGGGATCGGCCGAGCCGGAGGCCGACCCGGAGCCGGCGCCCGCCGACGGCTGACCGTCGCGGCGGGCCTCGCGTCGGGCGGATCCCGTCGGTCGATCCGGAACAACCCTTATATAATGGGTGGTGCTACCACGAGTCATGAGATTCTCCGACGAGCTCGAGTTCGGACACCGGGGACGCCAGGAGGTCTACGACTACGTCGAGCGACACGGCGCGATCGACTACGAGGAGGCCCGGCAGGCCCTCCGTATGTCTCCCGAGGAGTTCGGCACCCACGTGACGGTCCTCGCCCGGGAGGGGATACTCGAGCGCGATCGCGAGGCCGAGGAGATACGGGTCGCGTTCGAGGACGACGGTGCCGAAACGTACGAGACCGACGTCAAGTTCGTCATCCGGCAGGCCCGCGAGGAGGACGGCGAGGCGCTGCTTTCGGTCATCCGGGACTCGCTGACCGACGACCGCTACATCGTCGGGGAGAGCCTCGCCGACGTGATCGACCACGAGGAGGTGCTGCTCCGCCACAACGAGCTCCAGTCGCGGGTGGTGTTCGTCGCCACCGTCGGCGGCGAAGTCGTGGGCTGGGTCCACCTCGACCACCCCGAGCGGGAGGCGCTCGCCCACACCGCGACTCTCACGCTCGGCGTCCACCGCGAGTACCGCGGCCACGGCATCGGCGAGAAGCTCCTCGAGCGCGGCCAGCGGTGGGCCGAGGCCGTCGGCACCGAGAAGCTCTACAACACCGTCCCGGCGACCAACGAGGCCGCGATCGAGTTCCTCTCCGAGCGGGGCTGGGAGACCGAGGCCGTCCGCGAGGGCCACTACCGGATCGACGACGAGTACGTCGACGAGGTCATGATGGCCTACCACCCCTGATACCGACGTTCTAGGGGAACTCTCCCTCCGCGCCCTCGAGCGGCTCGGCGACCACCCCCTCCTGCTGTGCGAGCACCCGCGCGTGGGCCGCACACACCTCCCGCTCGCCCGCCCACGGGACGTGGAGCCTGACCGCGACCGTCCGCTCGCAGTCCTCCTCCGCACACTCGGTCATGGCCGGGGCGACGCGCTCGAACGGCATATACTGTCCGTCCCCGGCCGTCGCTCGCCCGAAAGACACTCCTCTGCCGTGGTCCTCGCCCCGACGATGCGTCCGTCAGTACGACTCGCTGGCCTCGTCGCGCTCGTCCTCCTTACAGCCGGCTGTCTCTCCGGGGACTCCGGCGGGGACGTCGGCACGCCGACGCCGGACGGACCGAGTGCGGGGACCGTGACGGCGGTGGCGCCACCGACGCAGTCACCGGATACGACGGCTCCGAGGGCGTGTCCACCCCCGGCGACGGGGACGCCGACCGTGACACCGGAGGCGGGGACGGTTCCGGTGAGCGGGACACCGACGGCGACGGAGCCGGGTTTCGAGTTCTCGCCGGACCGCGAGACGCCGGTCCTGTTGCGGAACGGCTGGAACCGGAGCGTCGAGGTCCGGGTTCGAGTCGTCTGCGAGCCAACGGGGGTGACCGTCCACGACGAGGCGTACGTGCTCGACCCCGGGTCGGGGCTCGAAGCCTACGACCTCGCCGAGGCGAGCCCCGACGGGCGCGTCCCCCTCCGGGTCGTCGTGACCGCCCGGAACACCGCGGGGAACGTCACCGTCAGGACGACCGAGTGTGCCGACGCCACGGGCCGGGTCCGCGAGGACGGCGGGGTCGACGTGTGGGCCACGTGCTAGTCCCGACCCGGGAGTCCGAACACCGGCGTCGGACCGGTCGAGAGCCGCCTCGTACTGTCGGTCATGTGGACACGACGTACCGACACCAGTCACTCACCGCGTCGGCACACCCGGCGGAACGTGCAACCGGGATACGTACTCGTGACCGACAGTATCAGTCGTCGACCGGACTCCCGGCGCCGACCGCGTCGGATCTCGTCGTCCCCGCGACCGTGCCCTCGTTGCTCGCGACCCAGCTCAGCAGGAGGTACGCGAAGACGTACTTCGCGAGGACGTCGAGCAGCGAGTAGGCCCACGAGGTGAGCGCGGCCGAGTCGACGAGGGCGAGCCCCTCGATGCCGACCGCCCAGACGATCGGGTAGCCGAGCCACAGCACCACGGTCAGCGCCCGCAGCGTGGAGAATATCTCGCCGGTCCCGGCCGCCTCGGCGTCCGCAGACCACTCCGCGAGCAGGGCGTACAGTACCACCACGAAGAACGCACAGCTGACGACGTAGAACGCCCACCGGAGGGCGTAGGAGGACGTGATCAGTGCGGCCGCGAGCCCGGTCACGCACATCCCGACGTCGGCGGCGACGACGACGAACAGGTCGGCGGTGTCGACGTCCGCCAGCAGGCCGAGCGCAAGCAGTATCATCGGCGTCGATAGCGCCCACGTGAGGTATCGCCCCCACTGGCTGAGGACCTCCTGTCCCGCGAGCGCGTGTCCGGCCGGCATCTCTATCAGGCCGATCGTGAGTCCGGAGGCCATCCCGAGATAGCTCGATATCGACACCAGCGGTATCATTAACGTCGCCCCGAAGATCAGGCGCGCGCGCTGCTCCCGTACGTTCCTGGCCATGTATACGAACAGCAGGGTCGAGAGCCCCGCCAGCGCGATGTTTATCCACAGCGACGCGTTCAACAGCGTGTCGTCTCGTATCCGGCTCAGTACCTCGCCCTGTGCCGTCTGTAGTGGAACGGGCGCCAGCGTCGTGACTTCCGTGACCGTTGTCTCTAGCATGTCCCGGCAGATACCACCCGTCGGAGAATAAAGGTACAAATACCCCACGAAATTCCCCGGATAATTCGTAATTATTGTCCCACACCGCTCGTTATTCGTACGATATATGGTGAATCGGCGCGGCCGGGACCCGACGACGGTTTCCTTCAGAACGTCACGACCACGACCATCCCGAGGAACACGAGCCCGGTGAGCAGCGCCTGGGCGACCGCGGAGGCGAGCATTCCGACGGTCGCGTAGGCGGCGACCCGTACGCTCGCCTCGACGTCACCGTTCTCCCGGTAGGTGAGGACGAAGACGGTCCCCGCGATCCCGGCGAGAAGCCCGACGGGACCCGCGATCACGGTGAGCGGGAGGGCGACGAGGGCCGCCGCGAGGGTCGTCCTCGTGGAGGCACCGCCGGCCGAGGCGGAGACGGCCCCGCCGAACCAGTCAAGCACCAGCGCCACCGACGCGAGCCCGAGCAGCCCCGCGAGCACGAGCGGCCCCGGATCGGCGTAGCCCGACTGCCACCAGTAGAGCAGGACGCCCGAGACCGAGAGCGCGGCGCCGGGGACCAGCGGGAGCAGGCTCCCGACGACTCCCAGCAGGCAGAGCGCGAGCGCGAGGGCGACGACGACGTCGAGTCCCAACACCGCCGTCATCGGTACCGGTCGGCCTCCTCCCGGGCCACCTCTGTCCCGTAGCGGTCGACCAGGGGCCGGTAGGCGGCGCCGAGCGCCCGCATCGCCTCGCGCTTCGAGACGTACGGTCCCTCCTCTGGGACCTGTTTCCAGGAGTGTGTCTGCAACACCTTCCGCACGAGGAGGCGTTCGGCGTCTGCGGACAGTTCGACTCCCCCGCCCACCAGGTGTTCCAGCGCGAGCTCCCGGAAGGGTCGCGGCGCGGCGTCGTAGAGACCGGGCCCGAACGCGGCGGCCGCGACCGTCCGCCACTCGCGGTCGGACAGGTCGGGTTCGACCGGTTCGGGGAGTGCGGTCGCCGCCAGCGCCTCCCTGACCACGTCGGAGTCGGCGTCGTCGAGCGCGTCCGCGAGCACCGATCCGACCCGCCGGCGGAACCAGCGGGCCGTCCGGTCGCGGAGCGCCCGGCCGGTCTCGGTGAGCGGCCGGGACATCAGCGCGGAGTACTCGCCGGAGGCGTCGTTCCTGGTGGTCGAGAGGTGGAGCGTCCCGAACCCGTTCTCGGCCCAGAACCGGAGCAGTCGCGGGGTCGCGCCGTACCCGACGCCGAGGTAGTCGACGGTCGAGTCGACGCCGGCCGGCCACTCGAACCGGCCGGCACGGGCGTCCGCCGTCACCGCCTCGAGTAGCCGCGACCCGAGCCCCCGCGAGCGGACCGCGGGATGGGTGGCGATGCGGAGCACCCGGAGGCCGACGGGCTCGCCCGCCCCCTCGTCCCGGAGCTGGGAGGTCAGCACGTCCGGGAGCATGTTCCCCCGCACGCGCTCGCCCTCGTACATCCGGCGGCGGCGCTCTACCGAGAGGCCACCCTCGCGGGCCAGCAGCGCGACGGAGACGACCCGCCCCCCGTGCGTGAGCGCCCGGACGGCGACGTTGGGCGCGTCGAGCAGCCGGGCGAGGTCGTCCGGCTCGGTCCGGTAGTGTGCGAGCACGAGCAGCCCGAACGCCTCGCGGAGCCGGTGCTCGTCGGCGAGCAGCGCCTCGGCGCCGAGTTCGACGTACTCGCAGTCCGCCGGGGTCGCCTCCTCGACGAGCTGGTCGACCGGGGGTCGGGCGTCGAGCAGCAGCGCGCGGAACGCCCACGTCTCGACGGGGTCGCCGGCGGCGTAGCGGATGGGGTCCGTCATCGACATGTCCGTCACCTCGCGGTCGCTCGCGGCCAGCCGGTCGCGGAAGCGGACGTCGAACCCCCGCCCTGCGCCCTCGTAGCCGTGGACGGTCGTGGCGAACGCGAGCGGGGCGTCGGCGTCGAGGAGCCCCTCGAGCAGCCGGACGGGGAGCGCCGCCGCTTCGTCGACGAGGACCGCGTCGGGGTCGTCCGACAGGTCGAGGACCTCGGTCGGGAGGACGAACCGGACGCGTCCGCCCTCCACAGTCGAGAGGACGTGCGCGGGCTCGTCGGCGTCCGCGAGCGTGTCCAGCGTCCCCAGGAGTTCGCGCGCACGGGCGAACACCTCGGCGGCGTTGCGGTAGCCCGGGGCGGTCACGAGGACGTCCCGGCCCTCGGCGGCGAGCGCACCGGCGGCGAGGCCGGCGGCGCTCGACTTCCCACGGCCCCGGTCGGCCGAGACGACGACCGCCGAACCCGGATCGAGGAGCGCCTCCAACGCCGACAGTGCCCGGCGCTGGTCCCCGGTGATACAGGCATCGTAGGCCGCCCTCGGAAAGACCGGGTCGGTCGGCGGTTCGGGCGGCCCCGCCGCTTCGGTCGGTCGCCACGGCGCCGCGTCGGTCAGGCCGTCCCGTTCGACCGTCCCGCTGTCGACGTCCACGATCGCGATACCCGGGTGTTCCCGGAGCGTCCGGACGAGCCGGCGGCGGAACCGGCCGGTCACGGCCTCGACGCCGAACGGCGGCACGGCGAGGCCGTCGTCGAACCCGTCTCGGGTCCCCGGCCACGCCTCGAGCGGCGGCGCGAGCAGCACGAGCAGGCCGCCGCCGTCGACGGCCCCGACGGCCCGGCCGATAGCGTTCGGGCGCGTCTCGTCGTGGCAGTCGAGCAGGACGGTCCCTCGGGTGGTCCCGAGCAGGTCGCCGCTCCGGTCGAGCGGGAGGCGCGTCGCGCCGGGTACCTCGAGCGGTCCGTCGGTGAGGACTGTCGCTCCGGCGGCGAGACGGTCGACGGCATCGAGTGCTGCCGTCGCGGCATCGTCGGTCGCCGCCCGGGCGCCGGCGAGGACCAGGAGCCGCCGCTCGTCCGCGTGGCGGGCCTCGGCGGACAGCGCCCGGACGATGTCGGCGAGCTCCCGAGTCACCTCCGGTGGTGGGAGCGGCGGGCACAAGGGGTCGTCGGTCCGGGTGTCCGGGCTCCCGACACCGCGGGGTTCGACGGTCGTGCGGGGCCGTGGCAGGGCCGAGCGCGTTCGAAAGCGCTTATACGTTCCCGATATCTACGGAGGGATACAGCCCGCGCGGGGCTGTGATGCTCCTAGCCTCTCAGGACGACGCGCCACGCGGCGCACGGGCGAGAGCCCGCACGGCGGGGGAGCGCGAGCCCGCGCGCGGGAGGTGACCACATCATGTCAGTTTACGTCGATTTCGACGTCCCGGCCGACCTCGAGGAGGACGCCCTCGAGGCGCTCGAGGTGGCCCGGGACACAGGCTCGGTACGGAAGGGAACGAACGAGACGACCAAGGCGGTCGAGCGAGGCAACGCGGTGCTGGTCTTCGTCGCCGAAGACGTCCAGCCCGAGGAGGTCGTGATGCACCTGCCGGAGATCTGTGCGGAGAAGGACGTCCCGTACGTCTTCGTCGGCACGCAGGACGACGTCGGCCACGCCGCCGGCCTGGAGGTCGGGTCGGCCGCCGCCGCCATCGTCGACGCCGGTGACGCCCGCGAGGACGTCGACGACATCGCCTCGAAGCTCGAGGAGCTCCAGTAGACCGATGAGCGCAGAAGGGGAATCCGCCGCGACCGCCGCCGAGGTCATCGAGGTGGTCGGCAAGACCGGGATGCACGGCGAGGCCATGCAGGTCAAGTGCCGCATCCAGGAGGGCGGCAACCAGGGGCGTATCATCACGCGAAACGTGCTCGGGCCGGTGCGAGTGGGGGACGTGCTCCAGCTCCGCGAGACGGCCCGTGAGGCGGACGGTATCGGTGGTCAGTGATGGTCAGCACGCGTACGTGTGACTTCAGCGGCGAGGAGATCGAGCCCGGGACGGGCATCATGTACGTCCGCAACAACGGCACCGTCCTCCACTTCAAGGACCGGAAGGCCGAGAAGAACTACTTCATGGGCCGCGAGGCCCGCGACCTGGAGTGGACGCAGGCCGGGCAGGCCGCGAAGGAGGGCCGGCGCCCCCAGGAGCTCGAGGCGGAACCCGAACCCGAGCCGGACGTCGAATCCGAACCCGGGGCCGAACCGGAATCCGAACCCGAACCCGAGGTCGAGGCGGCCGAGGAGACGACCGGGACGCCGGACCTGGAGGCGGCCGAAGACGAGGGCGAGAGCAGCGGGGCGGCCGAAGCCGAGACGGCGGCGGCCGACGCCACCGAGGAGGACGAGGAATGAGCGAGAGCGGCCACGACGAGCGCACCTTCGTGATGGTCAAACCCGACGGGGTCCAGCGCGGTCTCGTCGGGGATATCGTCGCCCGGTTCGAGGAGCGCGGCCTGAAGCTCGTCGGCGGGAAGTTCATGGAGATCCCCGAGGAGCAGGCCCGCGAGCACTACGGCGAGCACGAGGACAAGCCGTTCTTCGAGGGGCTGGTCGAGTTCATCACCTCGGGACCCGTCTTCGCGATGGTCTGGGAGGGGAGCGACGCCATCCGGCAGGTCCGGAAGATGATGGGTGAGACCGATCCCGCCGACTCCGCGCCGGGTACGATCCGGGGCGACTACGGGCTCGATCTCGGCCACAACGTGATCCACGGCTCGGACCACGAGGACGAGGGGGCCAACGAGCGCGAGATCGCGCTGTTCTTCGACGAGGCGGAACTCGTCGACTGGGAGATGGACAGGGCCGACTGGGTCTACGAGGACTAACCGTCGGCCCGTTCTCGTCGACCAACACGACTCACTGCCTAACCCGAACGATCAACGACGGCGAACGCGCGGCTCCCTGCTGACGGGTGACGGACCCGCCGGGAGCCGGAGGCCGAGACTACCCCCGACCGTTCACCGACCGCGGGAACTCGCCGCGGGTTCGGGAAGGTACAGCAGACGAGATATCGTCGCGTAGCGTGCCGTCTCCCCCAGTCCACTCCTTTTCCGATCCCCGCGTCCCGCTACCCGGTCTCCGTCGCGGGCGAGTGGTAGACCCCGTCGACCTCGAACCGCTCCTCGACCCGGCGGAATTCGTCCTCCACCGCCGCGGGCTCGTCGTCCCGTCGGGCCGCCACCGCCAGCACGACGTCCGGGTCGGTCGGCCCGTCGACCGAAACCCACCGTCCCCTCCACGGCGGTGGGGCCCCATATGGGACCAATTACGAGCGGTTGGCCGACCTCGAGGCACAGTTCGACCCCGAGACCCTGTTTCGCATGAACCAGAACATCGAACCGACCGATTGAGTCCAAAATTCACCGACCTCGAGCGGAACTCCGTGTGAATCGGCCTGATGAATTCGGCCTCTGAATCGATCGACGTTATTCTCCAGCAGTCAAAAACCGCTACGTTAGAGAGTCCAAAGATCTCTGCGAATCACTATCAGACGAACATGAAGCCAGCATCCGCGCGAGCGAGGGGTGCAGTTTTTCCCCACGTTTTTGCAAGGAGCGGTGTCCGACGCGAGCGCAGCGAGCGAGGACACCCGACGCAGCAAAAAGTGGTTGTTAGTCGTCCGCGGGCGCCTCGGTGCCGGCGAACCCGACGTCGACCTCGCCGGCGTCGAGTTCGGCCTCCACCTCGCGGGCGGCCGTCACCATGTTCTCCATCTTCCGGTAGGCCGCCTCGCGGGGGAGGAGCTTCACGCCGCAGTCCGGCGAGACGGTGAGTCGCTCCGGCGGGACGACCTCGAACCCCTTCTTGATGTTGCGCTTGATCTCCCCGACGGTCTCGACCTCGGCGGAGTGGACGTCGACGACGCCGAGCGCGAGGTCCTTCGTGAACTCGGGGTCGGTGAACACCGGGAGCTGGTCGAAGTCGCCGTTCGTCAGTTCGAGGTCGTACTCGTCGACGGGGAACTCGAGCATCTCCGGGTAGATGCGCGAGTAGTCGCCGTAGCAGACGTGCAGGCCCAGCCGCACGTCCTCGGGGATGCCGTCGGCGATGCGCTCTAGCGTCTCGCCGACGATGGCGTGGTCGTCGGGCGTCGTGGCCAGCGCCGGTTCGTCGATCTGGACGTACCGGGCGCCGGCCTCGACCAGTTTCTCGACCTCGAGGTTGACGAGTTCGGCGAGGTCGTAGGCGAGCGCCTCGACGCTGTCGTACGCCTCGTTGAACGACCAGTTCGCGAGCGTGTACGGGCCGGTGATCGGGACCTTGACGGGGTGGATGGCGACCGAGGAGGTGAACTCGAACTCGTCGACGAGCCAGGTGTCCTGGTACTCGACCTCCGAGACGACCGAGGGCTTGTCGAAGTAGTTGTGGCCCCACACCTTCACGGGCCCGTTGAACTCGTAGCCAGCGATCCGGTCCGCGAAGTACTCGACCATCTCGTTCCGCCGCATCTCCCCGTCGACGACGACGTCGAGGCCCGCACGCTCGTGTTCCTCGGTGATGAGTCGGGCGGCGTCGTCCGTGGCCTCCCGCCAGTCCTCCTCGTCGAAGTCCTCGCCCTCCCCGTAGCGGTCGCGGGCGCGGTTCAACCACGTCGGCTTCGGATAGGAGCCGACGACCGTGGTGAGCAGGAAGTGGTCGTTCGGGTGGTCGTTCGGTCGGAACTGCTCGCGGGTGTCGGTGTTCTTGTCGGTGTCCGTGTTCGTGTCGGTGTTCGTGCTCATGCCTCCACCTCCTCGAGTTCGGCGGCCTCGGCCAGCGCGTCGAGCTTCGCCTCGGCCTTGTTCTGGGGCAGGTAGAACAGCTCGGTGTTCGAGGTCGCGTAGACCGTCTCGAACTCCTGTGCGGGGACCTGCTCCCGGACCCACTCGATCCGCTCGCGGATCTTCGATGGGGCCTCGACGAGCGTGTTCTGCCCGTCGACGACGCCCAGCGCGATGGAGTCCTTGGTGCCGTACTCCTGGAGATTGTAGACGTTCCGCTCGTGGTCGGCGACGAAGTCGAAGCCGATGGCGTCGACGTCCGCGTCCATCAGGTGGGCGTACGGCTTCTCAGGGATCGCGCCCCAGTAGGTGTGGACCACGACCTCGGCGTCGGTCACCGCGGCGACGGCGTCGACGGCCTCGCTCGCGAGTTCGTCGAGCCCCTCGCCCGGCGGGGTCTCGACGAGCGACGGTTCGAGCAGGAACAGCGTCGCGTGGTCCGGGAGCGCCGCCACCTCGCCGGCGAGGAACTCCCCGAGCGCCGCGAGGAACGTCTCGTCGTCGCCGTAGTGCTCGTCGGTCGCGAGGTCGAACAGCGAGTACGGACCGGGGAGGACCGCCTGCAGCGGTGCGTCGGTCAGTTCTGCCGCGGCCTCCAGGTCGGTCGCGACGTCCCCGCCGACTTCGAGGTCGTCGGTGACGACCGGCTCGCGGTAGAAGTTGTTGTTGTCGTAGTAACGGACGATGCCGCGCGTCTCGACGGCGTCGTGGACCGCCAGCGGGTGGGCGATCATGTCGTCCCAGCGCGCCTGGCCCTCGACGACGCGGTCGAGGCCCGCCTCGACCTGCCGGGTGACGAGCTCCTCGCGGGTGCGGTCGTACGCGTCGACGATCTCGGGTCCCTCGTCGCCGGAGACGAGGTCGGACTTCTGGTGGCCCTTCAGCTCCGAGAGCTCCCCCTTGGCCCAGTCGGGCAGCGGGAACAGTCCCGGTGTCGTGGACAGGATGTCCGTCATTGGCGGCGCTACGTGATGCCGGCGTTTAATAATTGCTACATCGAATTATGCATTTAGGTAATTATCCGGGTCGCTGGTGCCCCTCCACGGCGTGCCGAGCTACCCCGTCGGCCGCAGCGAGAGGACGACCAGCCGCTCGAACGGGAACGACTCCTCGGAGGCCGGCCGGGTGGTCAGTCCGTTCGCCCGTGCGCGGTCGCGCACCGCGTCGATGCCGGTCAGCGAGGAGACGAGCAGCAGCACCGTCCCGCCCGGGTCGAGCACCCGACGGACGGTGTCGAGAAACGGGTCGACGACCTCGCGGCCGGACTCCCCACCGGAGAGCGCCCGCTCCATCCAGTCGTCCCGGGACCCCTCGTCCTCCGCGGTCGGGAGGTACGGAGGGTTGAACAGGACCCAGTCGAACGCCCCGTCGCGGAACGGGGCGACGAGGTCCGCGCGGACGGCCTCGATCCCCACGTCGCGAGCGCGCTCGCAGGCGTATGGGTTGACGTCCGACCCGACTACCCGGGCGCCGGTCGTCTCGGCGACCGTGGCCGCGACGTAGCCCGATCCGGTCCCGACGTCGAGGACGAGGTCGTCCGGTTCGACGCGCTCGACGGCGGCGCGGGCGAGGAGGTGCGAGTCCTCTGCCGCCTCGTACACCCGCGTCTCGACGCCACGTCGCTCGGCGAGGTCCGTCACGTCCCGCCCCCGGTATCCTCCTCGCGGCTCGAGACGGTCCGCTGGGGGAACGGTATCTCGATCCCCTCGCGTTCGAAGGCGGCCTTGACCGCCTCGACGACCGCGTTCTGTGCCTCCCACTTGCGGGAGACGGTGGGGTCGCGGATCCAGAACCGGCAGGTCAGCACGACCGAGGAGTCGGCGAACTCCGAGAGGACGACGTCCGGGGCGGGGTCGTCGGGCAGTTCCTCACAGTCGGCCATCGCGGCCTCGGCGACCTCGGCCGCCTCCCCCGGGTCGGCCCCGTAGTCGATGCCGACGTCGACCTGTACCCGCAGCCAGTCGTGCCGCGAGCGGTTGACGATCTCCGTCGCGGTCACTTGGTCGTTCGGCACGAGGACGTGCTCGTTGTCGAACGTGCGTATCTCGGTGTTGAAGACGGAGACGTCGGTGACGGTCCCCTCCTCGTCGTCGACGACGACCCAGTCGCCGATCTCGAACGGGCGGGCGAACAGGAGGACGAACCCCGCGAGCATCGCCCCGAGGGTCTGCCGGGCGGCGAGGCCGACGACCACGCCGACCGCGCCCGCGCCGATGAGGAGGTTCCCCGGCTCCACCCCCCAGAGCGCCATCACGAACAGTACCCCGGGGACGAACACGAGTATCTGGACGACGTGGTGTGCCACCTCGCGCTGGTGGGCCGAGATGGCGTCGTGCCGGGCGCGACGGACCACGAAGCGCTTGGTGAGACGGGTGACCGTGTACGCGACACCGAGGACGACGAGCGAGACCATCAGGAGCGCCGCGCCCTCCCCGTCGAACGCGACGGCCCCCAGCGCGGTACCGAGCTCCGCCTGGAGCCCCCAGACGACCACGAGTACCCCGGCGACGACGACCCCCGCGCCGGTCACGAGCAGTGACTGTACCGCCTCCGCGAACTCCTCGTCGAGGCGCCGTTTCAGCGGCCCGCCGGCCACGTAGACCAGTACGACGGACGCCAGGAAGGCGAGGACGACACCGACCGAGACCAGGACCCGGCCCCCCCAGTCGAGCCCACCGAGCGCCTGGAGGAACCGCTCTGCCGTCACGCTCCACCCACTTCCGCCGCGAGCCGGGCGAGCCGGGCGAACTCCGCCGGCGTCACCTCGCCAGCGCGCTTGCCCATCAGCGCCTCGTCCGCGGCCGCCACGACCGCGTCGGGGTCGTCGAGCCCCGAGATGTGTGCGGTGTTCCGCACCGCGTTGCGCATCGTCTTGCGCCGCTGGGTGAAACACGCCTTCACCAGGTCCATGAATGCCGCCTCGTCGGGGAGTTCGTAGTCGGGTTCCCGGGGCGTACACCGGACCACGGCGCTGTCGACGGCCGGCGGCGGCTCGAACGCGGCCGGCGGGACCGGCTCGACCACCTCCACCTCGGCGTAGTGGCCAGCGGTCACCGACAGCCGACCGTACTCGGGGGTATCGGGTCCGGCCGCCATCCGCTCGGCGAACTCGCGCTGGAGCATCAGTACGAGGGGCTTTCGCTCCGGGAGCAGGCGGAAACAGACCGCCGAGGAGACGCCGTACGGGAGATTGGAGACGCTCGCCGTGAACTCGGGGAACTCGACCTCGAGGGCGTCGCCCTCGACGACGTCGAGTCGTTCCGAGGTCATCTCCCCGGCGAACTCCTCGCGGAGGAATCCCGCGAGGTGAGGGTCGCGCTCGACGACGGTCACCCGGTCGGCGACGGCCAGCAGGCGGTCGGTCAGCGCGCCGGTCCCGCCGCCGACCTCCAGGACGTGCGAGACGTCGGTCCGCTCGGGGAGGTAGCCCGGAAGCCGGTCGAGCACCCGGTCGTCGACCAGGAAGTGCTGGTCGCGGTCCGGGTCACCCCGTACGCCGGCCCGTCGGCACAGCGCGTCCGGGTCGCGCCGGACCGTTCGCTCGTCTCTCATTCGCTCCCGGCGCTACCGGCCCCGTGCCTAAGAACTCCTCGTTCCGTTTCGGGCGGGTCCGGCGGTCACGACCCCTCGGACCGCCGGGCGAAGATGCGGTACTTGAGGTCCTCCTCGCGGAGCTCCTCCATGATGCGCTCGACGAGCACCTCCCGGGGTCGGTGGAGTCCGGAGACGCGCTCGGAGAGCTCCTCGAAGGACTCGAACGGGCCGCGCTTGCGCTCGTCGAGGACGTTGTTCCGGAGCTTCTTCCCGATACCGGGGAGGAGGTTCAGCGCGTGCAGCCGGGTCGTGATGGCCTGGGCGTCGTTGTAGAAGTCGACGAACCGCCGCTCGTCCCGGTCGATGATGTCGTTCACGGCGTACTCGAGTTCCGAGCGGGCCGCGCCGGTCAGCCCGTCGTAGTCGACGGAACGGACCGACCGGAGGTGCTCGCCGGGCGGGTCGACGGCGACGGTGTCGCCGATGCCGATGCCGGAGTCGTCCTCGAGAGTCAGCTCGTAGAGCCCGAACTCCGCCTCGCCGAGGGCGTACGCGACCGGGGACTTCTGGTAGGCCGGCCGCTCGTCGTCCGGCCGGCCGTTGGGCAGCAGGTCCAGGACGACGGCGGTGGTCGGCGCCCCCGCGTCCGCGTCGTCGCCGCCGTCACCGGCATCGTCGCTCCGCGACCCGTGTTCGCTCATGTCACGACAGTACGACTACAGCGTATTAAAACGACTCGCCCGGCAGAGGAGCTACCGACGACTGCGGCGGCCGGTATCAGACGTACTTCGCGACCGTGTCGAGTATCGCGTCGAGCTCCTCGCCGTCGAGCGAGTAGCGCTGCTGGGCGTAGACCGACCGGAGCTCGTCGCGGTCCCGCGGGAGCAGGTCGGCGACCTTGTGTGCGGTCGCTTCGTCGACCTTCTCGTGCTCTAGGAGCTCCTCGACGAGCGCCCGGGCGTCCTCGGCGGAGAGCTCCGCGAACCGGTTTACGTGCTCGATCGCCCGCGCCAGCTCGTAGCGCATCTCGCGGTCCTCGTCGAGGGTGCGCTCGGCCTCGATGCCCGCGAGCACCTCCTTGGCCTCGGCGGTGGTGAGGTACTCCTGGTCGACGATCTCCTTGAAGATCGTCATTCCGTCTGCCGGCGGAGGTGGGCGGGGGCCGTGACGAGCGTCTTCGGTTTGCCCCCGTCGGTGATGCGGACCCTGAACGACCGGCCCTGCTTGCCGAGGACCTCGCCCGTGTGCCCGTTGAACCGCGGGTGGAACCGCCCCTTCGGGACGCTCGGGTCGATCCGCAGGTGGACCTTCTCGCCCTCCTCGTACTCCTGGATGGCCCGCTGTGGCGGGGAGGTCCCCCGCTCGCGGGGTTTGTTCCGTAGCTTGTTCCGCGTCCCCTCGAGTGGCCCGTTCGAACTCGGCATGGTCTTGACTCCCCCTTGCCCGCAGCGCACTATAAAAGGTGCGAAAGCCGCCTCGCCGACGCGTGGTCCCCGTCCGGCGCGCGTCGTCGGTTCCGGACCCCTGTAGAACGGGGTCGCGGTCAGATACGGCCGACCTGGTCGACCTTGACGCTCTCGACGCCCTCGACCTGCGAGAACGCCTCCTCGACGGCGTCGCTCCCCCCGGCGTCGTCGGGGACGATGACCGTCGGGAGCAGGGCGACGAGCCCGAACGCCACGTCGTCGCGGTCCACCCGGGAGATCTTCGCACCCTCGGGCAGGGAGTTCTCGAGTCGCTCCTGGAGCGCGTCCAGGTCGACGTCGGGGCTCTGTGGCATCACCTTGAGTTGTGCGGCTACCTTACCCATGTCCAATCACCTAAGGACCGGTGAACCCGCAGTCGGGACACTCGTAGAGGTTGCTTTGCTTGCGACAGGTCGAACACCGGAAGATCAGGTGCCCGCAGTCGGGGCACTTGAAGCGAGCGGCGTTCGTGCCGGAGATGTTGATGCCACACGACACGCACTTGCGGGTGCCGCGCTGCTGACTCTCGCTCATACCATGCGTGAGTCCCGGGCGGCATTTAACCCTTCTCAAAGGCGCCGTGACACGGTGCTGTGGGCCACGGTCCGGGGCCCGGTCTTGAAGCCGATGGCCGAGACGACCGCACGCGCTCGTCGTTCGGACCGACCCCCGGGAGGAACTGTCGGCCGAACCCTCATATTCAGTTATATCTTCGCGCCGCGTACGGCCCCGTTCGGTCGGCGCTGGCGGTCAAGTCGATGCACGCCGAGTGGGACGCGGCGTTCCCGGACACGGAGATCGAGGTCACGACGGTCAGGGAGGACGGCGACGCGGTGATGGCCGCCTGGGAGGCGTGGGGAACCCACGAGGGAGCCTTTCGGGGCATCGAACCGACCGGACGGGAGATCGAGGTCCGGGGGTTCTCCTACCGGCGTGCGGAAGACGGGCAGTACGTCGCCGCGACCGATCCGGTGTCGATGATGACGATGCTCGCGCCGCTCGGCGTCGAACTCCCGCTACAGGGCTGATCGGGTCCGACTTCTCCGTGACCTACGATCCCGGGAGGATGTCCCCCAGCGCCGAGCCGATGGCCATCGGGAAGAACGCCACCGTGACGTCACAGACCGAGACCCACGGCCGTGTGACCCAGTCGATCCGGCCCCACGCGGTCATCATCACGACCGCCGTGACCGCCGCGACGAGCACGACGCCGAGCAGCTTCCGGGGGACGATACCGAGTATCGGGTTCCGTACACGGACGTCCTGGATGTCGGCCACGTAGAGGATGCCCACGACCGACAGGAGCGCGAACCCCAGGGTGAAGAGGAAGTAGAGTGGGTGGGTGGCGACGAACGCACCTACCTCGCCCGTCCCCCCCTCGACGAACATCGGGATGCCGAACAGGAGGCTCCCGAGCAGCGACTCGGCGGCGTCGGCCCGGTCGAACCCGCTGATGACCCGGCCGAACGTGCCCCCCTGGACGCTGAGGGCCATCCGCTTCGTCTCCCGGACCCGCTCGCGCTCCTCGGGCGAATCGACGACCGCCTCGAGCGCCTCGAGTTCGTCGAACAGGTCGCCCATGTCCGGCGATTCCTCCGTACCGGGATTCGGATCCGGATCCGGATCCAACGTCGATTCGGCGGGACCACCCCCTGCAGCGGGGTCCGGGGTCATGGATCGGGGATGAGGCCCGCCGATCAAAAGCCTGCCCGAGTCGGCGCGGTCACCCACGTGGCGGTCCGCCGGTGGAGGGTCGACTCCGGGCGGATGCGGTCGCTCGGCCCGCCGAGGCGGACTGTCGCTCCAGCCAGTCCCGGTAGGCCGACGCGTTCCGCCTCGTCGGTCTCGAATCACCGATGGAAACTGCTGGACGTAGTTACGCGCGACCGTATACGGACTGTTGTAACGATGTACGGGCGATCGACCGGTAAAGGACTACAACAGTCCGTGTCACTCCTCGTCGGCACCGTAGACGTGGCCGAAGAACGACGACTGAGCCCGGCGGAGCCGTTCCAGGAACGCCGACTTCGAGATCCCGATCCGGTCGGCGACCTCGCTGGCCGTCGCGCTCCTGGGTACCGTGAAATACCCCATCCGGTAGGCGGTCCCGACGGCCTCCTCCTGGGCGGGGGTGAGGTCCCACCGCCGGGCGACGGGGTCGTCGCCCGCGTCGCCGAGCGGGGAGATACGCTCGATGGAGACGCCGACGGTCTCCCCGGCCGCCCCGAGGACCCCCTGGAGGACGTCGTGTCCGACGACCGCGCCGACGTAGCGCTCGGTCCCGGCGCGGTGGTGGATGGAGTCGACGAGGAACCCCGCGTCGACCAGCCGGTGGACGACACACGGGGACTTGGAGAGACACCGGTAGCTGTGTCGGCCGTCCGCACCGGCGCCGTGGAGGTACCTGACCCGGTCGTCCCCGTCGAGGTGCTCGCCGACCGCCGGGTCCGACGCCGTGAGGTGCAGCAGCGTGTAGCCGTCCGACCGCAACAGCGGCGGGTTCGCGTCGGCGCTCGCGCCCGTCGTGCGCGTCGCCTCCGCGAGCGGGCAGTCGTCGCCGGTGACCCGGAACTCGACGACGAGACACTCCGCGATCATGCCCTGTGAACGACACACACGCACTTGAAACCGCGCCATGGCCGGGTCAATCGGTTTGCGTGTCCGCGCGGAATCCTACAGGAACGATGGACGTAGACACCGTGAAACGGCGTGCCGGCCCCCGGGAGTTCGGGCCGCGCGACGAGATGCCCCGCGAGTACCGGGAGGCCGCCACGCGGATGATCCAGTTCCACGCCAACAGCGAGGTCATGGGCGCGTACATCGAGCGCCCGTTCGTCCGACAGGCCCCCAGCCTCGACCGGAAGCTCGCGGTGAGCGCGCAGGTCCAGGACGAGGTCGGTCACGCACAGTTACTCTATCGGGCCGCGGAGAACCTGGGAGTGAAGACCCGCGAGGAGATGCTCGACGAGCTCGCCGCGGGAGCGGGAAAGTTCCTCAACTGTTTTCACTACCCGCTCGACGACTGGTACGAGCTGCCGATGATCATGTTCTTCGTCGACGGGGCGGCGATGCGCCGGCAGGCCACCCTCAAACGGACCTCGTGGGAGCCGTACGCGCACGCGCTGGACAAGATCTGCTTCGAGGAGGGGTTCCACATCAAGCACGGCGAGGACATCCTCCGCGAACTGGCGACGGGGACGCGGCGCGACCGCGAGCGGCTCCAGGAGGCGTTCGAGAAGTGGTGGCCGCGGATCCTCCAGTTCTTCGGCCCGACCGACGACCGCTCGACGCACACCGACTTCTCGATGTCGGTGGGGCTCAAGACGATGTCCAACGACGAGCTCCGGGACGCGTTCCTCAACGCCTACCTCCCGAAGGCCCGGAAGTACGGGCTCGAGCTACCCGAGTACCCCCGCGTCGAGTACCACGAGGACGAGGACCACTACGAGGTGTACGAGGAGGACCTCGACTGGGAGGAGTTCGTCACCGTCGCGCGCAACGAGTACCCGACCGGGAAAGGACAGATAGCCAAGCGCCGCCGGGCACAGGCGGCCGTCGAGTGGGTCCGCGAGGCCATCGAGGACGACGCGGTCGAGGGTGACGGGGCCGCGACGGCCGGGGCGGGGGCCGGACCGTGATCTGGGAGGTGTTCCGCCAGGAGCGGCGCAAGGACTACCACGTCCACGTCGGGAACGTCCACGCGCCGAACCGCGATCTCGCCGAGCAGTACGCCCAGGTGATGCACGCACGGCGCAAGCCGGCGAACTCGCTGTGGATCGCTCCGAAGCAGGAGATATCCGAGGTGGACGCCGCCGACGAGCGCGTCGCCATGGGCGGAACCACCCAGAAGGAGTACCGCTGGGCGACGAACTACAGCACCGACGAGACGTTCGCCGAGGAGATCGCGGACTCACAGCGCGAACAGGAGGCCGCGGAGGCCGAGCGGGACCGGCAGGCGGCGTCGAGCGGGTCGGGTGGTGACTCGTGATCGGGGACCTCGGCGGGCCGGCCGACCTCGATCCCGAGGAGCGCGAGGCCGTCGAGGCGCTGCTGTTCGCGATGGCCGACGACGAGTACGTCCTCGCGGACCGCTACACCGACTGGCAGGTCCGGGGTCCCACGCTGGAGGCGGATATCTCGATCGCCAACGTGGCCCAGGACGAACTCGGGCACGCCCGGCTCTGGTACGACCTGCTGGAGGACTTCGGCTACACCGAACCGGAACTGATCTGGGAGCGACCCCCCGGGGAGTTCCGGCACGCCACGCTCGTCGAACTGGCGTTCCCCGAGGGCGGCTGGGCCGACCTGCTCGTCCGGGCGTACCTCTACGACACCTACGAGCACCTGCTGCTGGAGGCGCTCGAGGGGTCCTCCTATCCCCGGATCGCCGACCGGGTGCCGAAGGTGCGGGCGGAGGAGTCCTACCACCGCGACCACGCTCAGTCCTGGCTCGAGCGGCTGTGCGACGACCGCGATGCCCGCCGGCGGGTCCAGACGGCCCTCGACCGGCTGTTCCCCCACGCGCTGACGCTGTTCGTCCCGACCGGGCAGGAGGAGCGAATCGTCGACCTGGCGGTCAGGACCCGCTCGCTCGAGGCACTCCGCGAGGACTGGCTGGCGCTCGTCGGGGGGTTCCTCGAGGGGCTCGGGTTGCGGTTCCCGCTCGCACCCGAGGAGGACCCCGAGACGGCCCTCACCGACGTGCGGGGGCGCGACGGGTCACACACGAAGGACTGGGAGCGCCAGTACCGGGAGATGACCTACACCTATCGGATGCTCGAACGGACGGAGGCGCCGCGGCTCATGGTCGACCCCGACGAGGTGGACGCCGATGTCTGAGCCGGAACGGGACCCGAAACGGGAACCGGGGGCCGTGTTCGAGTCCGACGGACCCGAATACTGCGCGTACACGGAGTACGAGTCGGGCTCGCCCCACGAGTCCTACCCGAAGACGGGCGAGGGGGCGACGGGCGTCGAGGCCCGGGTCTGGGATGCGCTCCGGGAGGTGGAGGACCCCGAGATGCCCGTCTCGGTGGTCGATCTCGGGCTGGTCTACGGCGTCGCCGTCGCGGACGGCCACGCGACCGTTCGGTTCACGCTCACCTACACCGGCTGTCCGGCGCGGGACTACCTCCTCTCGGACGTCGAGCGAGCCGCCGAGGCGGTCGACGGTGTCGATACTGCCGAGGTCGACCTCGTCTGGTCGCCGCCGTGGACCGTCGAGATGGTCACCGACGCGGGCCGCGAATCGCTCCGCGAGTTCGGGGTGTCGGTGTGAGGGGGCTCGGTCCCGGCGTGGACCCGAGCGTCGAGGCGGGCGAGGCGAGCCCACCGAAACGGTGCCCCTACTGTGGCGGGTCCGACACCGACCGCGAACATCCGAAGGGCCCGTCGCTCTGCCGGTCGATCCACTACTGCAACGACTGCGAGGAGCCGTTCGAGGCGATGGGTTAGAGAGTCGTTTGTGCCTCCTCAAGGCACTTACATCGACGCCGGAAACCGGCAGGCATGGAACGCACCTGCCGTCGTGCCCTCCTGACCGCGCTCCTCGCGGGGATGCTGATGCTCGCGGGGTGTACCGCCGTACCCGGAGGCGGCGGTGACGGGACCCGGACGCCCACGCTGACGCCCGTGACACCGCCGACCGGTTCGCCTCCGGGAACGTCGACTCCGACGCCCGGCGAGTGTGACACCGTCGAGCAGGGGACTGTCGACCCGTTCCGGGAGGACGTCGAGCCGAGCGAGTTGCCCGACCCGCCCGCGGAGTGGAACCGCTCGTCCATCGAGCGGTACGTCGTCGCCTTCGAGGAGGCGTACTCCCGGAACGCGGCGCTCCGGACGACCTCGACGCGCGTCGAGGTGATCGTCGGTGACGTGTCCGTCGAGCGTTCCGGTGACACGTGGGTGGTCGAGCTCACCTCGCGGACGAACACCTGGGCGCAAGGTCGGGCGACCGGGACGGCCACCGCGACTGTCGTCCACGGCGACGGCGCCCGAATCCCGGTCACGTATCACCTGACCGACCGCGGGCTCTACCGGACCCAGCGGTCGGTCGGCGGGCCGTCCTCGGGGAGCCCGACGGCGACGCCCGATCGAGGGATTCCGGTCGCCTGTTTCGAGGGCTGATACGGTCGTGCGTGACCGTTATCGACGATCTTCGGGGTGATCGGCGTTTCGAGCCCGGTACGACGGACTCGGTCCCGCGAGACGGTAACGGATCCCGCACGACCGCCTGACCCACACTCCGACCCCGTACCTTTTCGCCCACCGGCCGGAACTGCGGAGTATGACCGTCGAGGACGTCGAGGATCACGAGGACGTTGGAGGCGCGAGCCAGGGGTGGTTCGTCGGCCTCGAACCGGGGAACACGGTGGGCGCCGCTGTCCGAATCGAGGGTGGCACAGCCGACGCGCCAGCCGACTGGCCCGCCCTCGCCGTCGAGTCGGGGTTCGCGGAGGACGAGGGTGACTACTACGAGGCGCTCCACGAGGCCACGATCCACGCTACCCGCAAGGCGGTCAAAGAGAGGGAACGAGCGGACGATCAACAGTTGAAACACAGTATTCGTGCCATGGACGACTGCGACCGCGTGGCGAACGAACTCGCCGAGCGGGTGGCCGAGTGGGCAGGGAGCCTGCTCGACGACGTGGGCGAGGGTATCGAGGGTGCACGCGAGGTGGCCGACCACGAGAACGCCCCCGAACCGCTCCGGTCGCTCGCCGCCCGGATCCGCGACCTGGACGACGAGGCCGCGTCGCTCCGGGCCGAGGTCGAGCGCACCGCACCCGAGGTCGCGCCGAACCTCTCGGCGATGGCCGGTCCCGTGCTGGCAGCGCGCCTGATATCGCTGGCCGGCGGGCTGGAGTCGCTGGCCAAGAAGCCGAGCGGCACCGTCCAGGTACTCGGCGCCGAGGAGGCGCTGTTCGCCCACCTCCGGGGCCACGCACCGTCCCCGAAACACGGCGTCATCTACACGCACGAGGCGGTCCGGGGGACCCATCCCGACCACCGCGGATCGGCGGCCCGGGCGGTGGCGGGAAAACTCACCATCGCCGCGCGGGTCGACCACTACTCCGGCGAGCGCAAGCCCGAGCTGGACGAGCAGTTGCGCGAGCGCATGGCGACGATACGGGCGAGGACCGGCGACGAGTACGCGGGTGAGAGCTCGTGAGTTCGCCCGACCTCCCGACGGGCGTCGCCCGGCACGAGTTCGACGGTCGCGAGCACCTCGCCACCCGTGGCCCGCCGGCGTACGGCGAGGCGACCGACGGCGAGTGGCGGGCGTGGGACCCGCACCGTTCGAAGCTCGGCGCGATGATAGAGCGGGGGATGGACCTCGGGCTCGCTGGCGGCGAGACGGTCCTCTACCTCGGTGCGGCCTCGGGGACGACGGTCTCGCACGTCGCCGACTTCTCGGGGCCGACCTACGCCGTCGAGTTCGCCGCCCGGCCGGCGCGGGACCTGCTCGACCCCTGCGAGGCTCGCGAGGACCTCTTCCCGCTGCTGAAGGACGCACGCCGCCCCGAGACGTACGCACACGTGGTCGAACCGGTCGACGCGGTGGTCCAGGACGTCGCGACCCGTGGACAGGCCGAGGTCGCGCTGGCGAACCGGCCGTTCCTCCGGGAGGGGGGGCGACTCCTGGTGGCGGTGAAGGCCCGGAGCGAGGACGTGACCGCGGCTCCCGACAGCGTCTTCGAGCGGGCGCTCGACCGCCTCGGGGAGGGGTACGAGGTGCTTGAGACCGAGCGGCTGGACGGCTTCCACGACGACCACCTCGGCGTCGTCGCCCGGCCGCAGTCGGACGGTCGGCCGAGCGGTCGGTAGGGCACCCCGACCGCACGAGGGGAACGTTTTAGCGGGCGGGAGTCACACGGCTCGGCATGGAGGAACTCGGGTCGGCCGGCGCGTTCGACCGGATGGGGACCGTCGGGGTCGAGGAGGAGTTCTTCGTCGTCGACGCCGACGGGCGGCCCGTCTCCGGGACGGACACGCTCGTCTACGAGGCCGACCCGCCAGAGATACTCGAGGGGCGGCTGGATCACGAACTGTTCAAGTGCGTCATCGAGACACAGATCCCGACGGCCGACTCGCTCTCGGCGGCCGGGGAGGGGGTACGGGCGGTCCGCGACGCGCTTGTCGACTACGCGGCCGAGCACGGCTACGGCATCGCGGGCGCGGGACTCCACCCCGCCGCAGACTGGCGCGAGCTCGAACACGCCGAGAAGCCCCGCTACCGCTCGCAGTTAGAGCGGATCCAGTACCCACAGCACCGCAACACGACCGCCGGCCTGCACGTCCACGTCGGCGTCGACGACGCGGACAAGGCGACCTGGATCGCCAACGCCGTCCGCTGGCACTGTCCGGTGCTGCTCGCGCTGTCGGCGAACTCGCCGTACTGGTGTCGGTTCGACACCGGGCTCGAGTCCGCTCGGGCGAAGATATTCGAGGGGCTCCCGAACACGGGGATGCCGACGGCCTTCGACTCCTTCGGGGCGTACGCCGAACTGGAGCGTCGGCTGGTCGGATCGGGCTCCATCGAGGACCGCGGCGAGCTCTGGTACGACGTCCGACCCCACTCCGGCCACGGGACCGTCGAGGTTCGGGCGCCGGACGGGCAGGCCGACGCCGTGACGACCCTGGCGTTCGTCGAGTACGTCCACGCGCTCGTGCTCGATCTCGCGGACCGATACGAGGACGGCGAGACGATCCCCCAACCCCGCCGTGAGGTGCTCGAGGAGAACAAGTGGCGGGCCATCCGACACGGTCGGGACGCCTCGTTCCTCCGACGGGACGGGGAGGGGACCGTCCCGCTGGACCGGGTGGTAGAGCGCGAGGCCGACCGGCTCGGCGTCGACGGCGTCCTCGCGGTGCTCGACCGGGAGGACGGCGCGACGCGGCAGCGCCGGCTCCGCGAGGAGGCCGGCCTCGACGCGCTGTGCGAGTCGCTGTGCCTCCCGGTGTCGGCGTAGACGGGCTCGTGGAGTCGAAGCGACTAAGCGACCCCACTCCGTGGGCCGGGTTATGCAGGTGGTGCTGGGCGGGACGTTCGACCCGGTGCACGACGGCCACCGCGCCCTGTTCGAGCGGGCGTTCGAACTGGGTGACGTGACCGTCGGGCTCACCAGCGACGAACTCGCTCCGAAGACCAGGAACGTCAACCGGTTCGTCCGGAGCTACGAGGAACGCTACGCCGAACTGGAGTCCGAACTGGAGCGGTTCGCCGCGGAGTACGGTCGATCCTTCGAGATCCGGGAACTGCCGAGACCCACCGGCGTTGCCACCGAACCGGGGTTCGACGTCCTCATCGTCTCGCCCGAGACCGAGCGTGGGGCGGAGATGGTGAACGAGGAACGGCGGGAGAAGGGGCTCGAACCGCTCGAGATCGAGGTGGTCGACCACGTCTACGCCGAGGACGGCGAGATCATCTCCTCGACGCGAATCGTCGACGGCGAGATCGACGAGTACGGCAACCTTACGCCCGGTCGCGAGGGGCGCCGCCCCGCCGACCCCTGATACGGTCGTGCATACCTGTCTTTACCGATTTTCGGGAACGTCGGCGTGTCGAGACCGACGAAACGGGTCTCCGATCCGTGGGCGGAACGACGCACGACCGTACGATACGAACGGACGATGTTAGTATCACCAGGACGGGGGTTCGAGGCCGGCCTCCTCCATCAGGTCCTTCCAGCGCGACTGGACGGTGAGCCGCGAGACGCCGACCGCGTCGGCCACCTCTCCCTGGGGGCGGCGTTCGCCGGCGAGGAGACAGCCGACGTAGAGCGCCGCGGCCAGCGTCGCCCGCTTCGAGCGGTCGGCCTCGGGCAGTGTCGAGAGGAACAGGTCCGCGGCCCGCGACCGGGCGTCGCTCCCGAGTTCGAGCCGATCGGCCGCCCGGTCGAGCCGGACAAGCCAGGTTTCGTGTTCCACCTCGTCGCTCGCACGGTACACGCCACGCGATAGCCCGTCGAGGCACTTATACTGTCGGTCGTCCCCGTCCGTGTATCGTCGCCTCGACGGGTCGGCGGCGTGCGCGTGCGCGACGGCTCGGGAGGCCAACTACGGCCGAAGTACGGAGCTTTTTGTAGCAAGCCGACCGAACGGCCGGTAATGAGCAGCGTCATGACGATGGCCTCGATGTCTACCTACGCCATCCTCGGCTGTGGCAGCGTGGGGCACGCGGTGGCCGAGGAGCTCGAGGAGGAGGGCAAGGACGTCCTCATCCTCGACCGCGACGAGGGCCGCGTCGAGGCGCTCCGCGACCAGGACCTCGACGCCCGGACGGCGGACATCTCCGAGGAGGGCGTCGCCGAGATGGTCTCCGAGCGGGACGTCCTGCTCGTCCTCTCCTCGGACGTCGAGGCGAACAAGGCCGCCGTCCGGAACATCCGCCAGCGGGGCGGCGACCAGTTCATCATCGTCCGCGCCTCGGATCCCGTCACGGCGGACGAACTCACCGAGCTGGGGGTCGACGTCGTGATCAACCCCTCGGCCGTGATCGCCGATTCGGCGCTTCGCGCACTCGAGACGGGCGAACTCGAGTACAAGACCGAACAGCTCCGGGAGATACTCACCGCCGGGGAGACCCTCGCGATCGTCGCCCACCGCTCGCCGGACCCGGACTCGATCGCCTCCGCGGTGGCGCTCCAGGCGATCGCCGAGTCGCTCGACGTCCGGGCACACATCCTCTACGAGGGGGAGATCGGCCACCAGGAGAACCGGGCGTTCGTCAATCTCCTGGGGATAGAGCTCTCGCCGCTCGACGAGGCGGAGCTCTCGGAGTACGACACCCTCGCGCTCGTCGACTACGCGAAGGCCTCCGAGTACACTCTCCAGCGGAACCCGGACGTGTTCATCGACCACTACGAGCCCGACCTGGAGTTCGACGCCGAGTTCATGGACGTCCGGCCGAACGTCTCCTCGACCTCGACCATCCTCACGAAGTACATCCAGGAGTTCGATCTCAGCCTCTCCGAGGAGGTGGCGACGGCGCTGCTCTACGGTATCCGGGCGGAGACGCTGGATTTCAAGCGGGACACGACGCCCGCCGATCTGACCGCGGCGGCGTACCTCTACCCGTTCGCCGACCACGATACGCTCGAACAGGTGGAGTCGCCGTCGCTCTCGCCGGAGACGCTGGACGTGCTCGCCGAGGCCATCCAGAACCGCGACGTGAAGGGATCACACCTCGTCTCGAACGCCGGGTTCATCCGCGACCGCGACGCCCTCTCGCAGGCCGCAAAGCAGCTGTTGAATCTCGAGGGGATCACGACCACGGCCGTCTTCGCCATCGCCGACAACACCATCCACCTCGTCGCCCGCTCGAAGGACATCCGCATGAACATCGGGAACGTCCTCCAGGACGCGTTCGGAGGGATCGGCGAGGTGGTCGGCCACTCCACCGAGGCGACCGTCGAGATACCCCTCGGCATCTTCACCGGACTGGAGTCGAGCGAGGGCAAGCGCGACACGCTGCTCGACCTGACCGAGAACGCGGTCCGGACGAAGCTGTTCCAGGCGATGGGAGTCGAGGGGAGCGAGTCGTCGAACGGCGGGTAGTGGCCCTACGGACGCGAACGGCGACCGAGTGCGGGCCGAGGGTGTGGTGGGAGGATGTCGGGGTGGCTACGGGGGGGAAGGATCATAGGCCGTCCCACCGGCGTGCCACGACCGACCCGGATGCCGACGGCGCCGACTACCGCCCCGGACTGGAGGGGGTGGCGGCCGAACCCCAGTTCTCGAGCATCGACGAACTCGCCGGTCGCGCACGTCCGCGGGTGTACCGCCCACTGCATGGAACGGCTCGGGGACAACCGCATCGCCCGGCCGCGGTCGCGGTGCGTCGGGAGCGAGGGTCGAACCTGGACCCTGCTCCAGGAGCGCTGAACGACCGGGAACCGGCGCTTCGAGGCGCAGGTCGGCCGAGTTAGTCGGGTCAGTCGACCTGGCCGTCCTCCTCGTTCTCGCTCCGCATCCGCTCGACGATGTCGTTCACGAGCACGATATCGCCGACCGATCGAACCCACCGGTACGGGACGATGACCCCCCGCGAGCCCGCAGCGCGGTCCTCGAAGAGATCGTAGTTGAGCTCCGTCATCGCCAGTCCGGTGACGATCTCCTTTTCGATGTCCAGACGGAGGTCCTCGATCTCGCCGACGAAGACACCGTTGTTCGAGTAGACCTCCCGGCCGACGAGCGACGTGATCTCCTGAGGTTCGTTCCGGTCCATGGGCGACGTATCGGAGGGGGAGTTTTAAAAGGTGGCGTCAGACTACCCGGTCCAGGGCCCCGCCGAACGCCGCCGGGGCGGCCTCCATCTCCTCGAGCGGTCCGCCGAGACTCACTCTTACGCCCTCGGATGCCCCGAAGAACCGTCCGGGCACGACGAGCACGCCCTCGTCCCACGCGGCCGCCGCGACGAGGGTTCGGAGCCCCTCCTCGGGGGTCGGCAGATCGGCCAGTCGCGCGGGGACCACCCGATCGGGATCGCCCGCCTCGGGACGGAGGTCGCTCGACCCCAGATCGTGGGTCGCCGCCTCGATCCGCGCGTGTATCCAGTGGACGTAGTCGATACGGGGGAACACGGCCGGGGGTCGGAACCGGAGGAACTCAAGCTTCCGACTCGTCCGAACCGGCGGGCGCTCCGGAAGTGCACTCGCCCGACCGAAACGCCGTGTGATTAAAAGCCCGAGAACCGTATCGGGACCTATGAGCGACACAGAGGCGGGGGCGGGCGAACCGATACACGTGGAGGGGCGGGACCACCTCCAGGGGCTGGTCGAGGGGAACGACGTCGTGCTAGTCGACTTCCACGCCGACTGGTGTGGCCCGTGCAAGATGCTCGAACCGACCGTCGAGGCCATCGCCGCCGGGACCGACGCCGCCGTCGCGAAGGTCGACATCGACGACCACCAGGAGATCGCACAGGAGTTCCAGGTCCAGGGCGTCCCGACGCTCTACCTCTTCGCCGGCGGTGAGGCCAGCCAGCGCTGGGTCGGCGTACAGGACAAGGCGACGCTCGTGAGCGCCATCGAGGCGGCGGCGTAAGGCGGAAAACCGCTCTCTAGGGACTCGTACGGACCACAAACAGTCCGTATCAGAGCGCGTCGACGACGTTCAGGTAGCCGCTGCCGTAGTAGGTCTTGTCGTAGTCCTCGGGGACGTCGGCGGCTCGCTTCAGTACGGACTCGACCTGGTTGGCGTTGTAGTTCGGGTTCGCGGACTTGACGAGCGCGGCCGCACCGGCGACCTGCGGGGCGGCCATCGAGGTGCCGGCCTTCCAGCCGTAGCCCGGGACCTGCGTGTCCGGTTCGCCGTCCCCGTCGGTGTCCTCGTAGGTGAACACCGCGTTGAACACGAGGTCGTTGAACCAGGGGACACCCGTCCCGATGGCGTCGCCGAGCGTGATGATGGGCGAGATCAACCGGTAGAACCAGTACAGCGGCGTCGCGCCGTAGCGACACACCGCCCGGGATCGTTCGACGCCGAGGTACGTGGGCGTCTGTTCGCCGTGGGTCAGGTGGACGAGGTTGATGATGAGGAACGCGATGATGGCCCCCGAGCCGATGGCCGCCAGGGCCGTGTTCGCGAACAGCGGCTCGAAGACGGCCGCCAGCGCCGGCTCGGCGACGATCCCGACCGCGATGCTCGACGCCGTGATACCGACCTGGCAGGTGGTGAGATACAGCTCCAGGTCCTGTGTCATCTCCCACGCCCGTCGTAGTCCCCCATCCGAATCGCCGACGAACTCCTCCTCGGTGAACTGCCGGGCCCGCGTCAGCGCGAACTCGATCGCGACGAAGAACCCGTTCGTGAGGATGAGGAGGACCCGCGCGACGAGTCGGAGCGTGACCTCCAACGAGTTCATCACTCGGTCGGTTTTCCGTGGCGGTTCAAATGCGCGGCGGAACGGGACGGGGTGGCGAGTCGACCCGCGAGGAACCGGCCCCGGGTCGGGGACGCTACGCTCGGGGCAGGAACGAATCGAGCACCCCGAGGAACCGGTCGGGTGCTTCCCGGGGCGGCCAGTGGGCGACCCCCTCCAGCGTCTCGATCCGCGCGCTGGGCACCCGCTCGGCGGCGGAGCGGGCCCACTCGACCGGGAACAGTTCGTCCGCCTCGCCGTGGACGAACAGGGTCGGCGCCTCGATCCCCCCGAGCCGGTCGGTGTAGTCCGTGCGGTAGCCGTCCCGGGTCACCTCCGCCCGTCGCCAGCGGCGGAACGCCTTCCCGGCCTCGGGACGGCCGACCCGGTCGTGGAGTTCGGCGACGACCTCGTCGGGGACGGCGTCGGGGTCGACGACGATGTTACCGAGCGATGCACGGGTGAGTCGCTCGCTTCGAGCCAGCAACGCCAGCGAGAGCCGGTTCAGCTGGGGCACGCGGGAGAGCGCCCAGGTGAGGAGCCCGTTCGGGAGGTCCCGTCCGAGGCCGTAGCTGTCCACCGGCACGAGGTGATCGACCCGGTCCGGCGAGCGGAGCGCGAGGCCGATGGCGATACCGCCGCCGAGCGAGCCCCCGACCAGCGAGGGGGAGTCGAGCCCCCGGTCGTCGAGGAACGACTCGACGACGTCGACGTGCCAGGGTGTCGAGTAGTCCGCTTCCGGACGGTCGGACTCGCCGTAGCCCGCGAGGTCCGGCGCGACGACGTGTCGTCCATCCGCGAGCCGGTCGATAACCCCGCCCCAGGAGAGCGAGGCACAGTCGATGACACCCCCGTGGAGGAGGAGAACCGTCGGGTCGGACGGGTCGCCGGCGGCGAGGTAATGCACGGAGACGCCGTCGGCGTCCCCCCAGCCGTGTTCCATACCCACCGTACCACCCGGACGTACTTGTACGGGATGCTCCGTGTGTGACCGGCGACCGGGTCGACGCGAGCAGGGGAACGCGGACGCGGACACTCGGGGACGGATAACGATCGGGAGCGGATAGTGGTCCCGCGGGGGTGTGTGCCCCGCGTGTGACACTACGGAGCCGTTCGGCTCCACGCGGTGCTAGGGAACTCTCGGTCATAAGTCTGCGGCCGTCTCGGCCGGACGCGCCCATCCGATCCGTCGGCCGCCGCGATCGATCGAAGGAGGTTCCGGGACGGGTACGCGTACGGAGGTCCCGTCGCCGTCGCGACGGTGAGTCGAACGTCCCGACAGGGGCCGTGCCGCAGTATACACCGCCGGAGGGAACGGTCGATACTCCCGACCGGGGAGACGCCACCGGTCGAATCTATCCAAGCGCCTGTCCGACGGTATAAGTGACCCCGACTCTTCACCCGGGACATGCACGACCGTATCGTCGTCCCGACCGACGGTAGCGAGGCATCGATGCGGGCGGCCCGCGAGGCGTTCACCATCGCCACCGAGGGCGGTGGAACCGTCCACGTCGTCGCGGTCGTCGACGAGTCGGCGAGTTCGCTCCTGCTGAGCGGCGAGGCGATGGGGCCGCTGATGGAGCGGCTCAATGACGAGGCGGCGGAGAACGTCGAGGCGGTCGCGGCCGAGGCGCCGCCCGGCGTCGACCTGGAGACCGACGTGATCCGCGGGACCGCGGTCTTTCGGGCGATCGTCGGGTACGCCGACGAGGTCGGCGCCGACCTCTTGGTGATGGGATCGACCGGCCGGAGCGGCGTCGGCGGCGTCCTCGGGAGCACCACCCAGCGTGTCACCGAGCACACTGGGATACCCGTGCTGGTCGTCTCCGACCCGGCCGAGACCGCGGATACCGTCGGGTAGCGGCCTCGATAGATTCGACCGGTGGCGTCTCCCCGGTCGGGAGTATCGACCGTTCCCTCCGACGGTAGAGGAGTAGTCGCGGCTCCGGGTCGAGCCGCTGCGACGGTCCGGCTCCGAGCCGCTTGCCACGTCGCTACCGTTTATACCGTTCCCGCTGCTCCGTACCTGTATGCCGATGAAAGCCTCCGGCGGCGGCTCGGTCAGCGAGGTCGACCGCTGGGAGGGCGGTGCGGGGTGGATCGCGCACCCCGAAGAGGGGATGCAGCGGGCCAGTCACGCCGTCACCGGCGACGGCGTGTGGGTACTCGATCCGGTCGACGCGCCGGGCCTCGACGAGTTCCTCGCCGACCTCGGCGAGGTGGCCGGGATCGTCGTCACGCTCGACCGACACCGGCGGGACGCCGGGGCCCTCGCGCGGCGACACGACGTCGCCGTCCACGTCCCGTCGTGGATGTCGGGTGTCGGGCCGAAGCTGGACGCTCCCGTCGAGCGACTGGGCGACACCCTCGGGGGGACTGACTTCGAGGTGCGGCGCCTCATCGACAACCCGTTCTGGCAGGAGGCGGCCCTGTACGACCCGGACCGAAGGGTGCTGTTCACGCCGGAGGCCCTCGGAACCGTCGACTACTACTGCGCCCGGGGCGAGCGGGTCGGCGTCCACCCGATGCTCCGGCTGCTCCCCCCACGGGAGCTCGGAGAGCTCGACGTCGAACGGCTGCTCTGCGGGCACGGCGAGGGCGTCCCCGAGAGAGCGGGGGCGGCAGTTTCGACCGCCCTCTCGGGCGCTCGACGGAACGCTCCCGGCCTCTATCTGAAGACGTTGCGGAGCGCGCTGGGCGGTTGACCGAACCGGCGTAACGGCCGACAGCTTTTTTCAGTCCGACGTGGAACCCCACACGAGAGTAGATGGATCGTTCGTCCGGGCCGTGACACCCCGCCGGTGACAGATCGAATGAAACACGTCGAAATACTCGCGGGCGAGGACGGGGATATCAGCGTCCACGACCACATCGAACGTCGGCGCTACGGACTCGTCACCGACGGTTCGGTCGAGCTCCGGGAGGTGGACACGGGGGAGTTCATATACCCCGTGGACACCGCCGTCGCCTTCGAGGGAACGCGGATCAGCCTCCCGTACGATGCCTACACGGCAGTCCGTGATTCGGACGGCGAGACGCTCGTCAGGCTACAGGTCCTCGACGAACACGAGTTCGAGAGCGGGACGTACTTCGTGGAGATCGACGGTGCCATCAAGCTCTATCTTCGGGTCGAAGGGCCGGTAACGGTCTCGGCGAAGCCGAAGGAGCGGGTCATCGAACTCGAGGAGGCCGGCGAGATACGGGTGGGTGCCAGGTCGTACCACGAACGACCGGCGACGACGATTACGACCACCGGGGATCCGGTCGACCTGATGCGAGCCATCTCCCACCTGAGCAGCGCGCTCAAGACCACTACGCCCGACCGATCGTACCCAACTATGCGGGGCCACCCGCCGGAACTGGAACTGGGTGATCGGTTCGAGGTCCCGGCGTCCGTCGATACCCCGGACACCGGGGTCCGGATCGAGATCCCGCCGTCGGTGGAGTCCATCTTTCCGGTCGCCTCGCTCGCCTACTACCTCGGTGCGGAGGTCGTTCCCGGAATCGAACCCCGGATCGTCGCCGACGGGTTCGACTACCCGCTCGAATCGCCGGGGATCGGCTTCGAACGGTCGGTAGAGCGCGCACTGAAACGAACGCTGTTCCTCGACTGCGTCACGCGGTCGGAGAGCAGCCAGAGCCCGTCGCTCCACGAGGGGAAGGTGCTCGCCGAGGAAGTATCGGTTCCCTTCGGGGACCTGTTCGAAGCATCGCCCGGCGAGCGACTGTCGGCGTACTTCGAGGTGCCGTACGGGTCGATCGAGCCCCACCTCCCGCGGTGGAAACTCACCGCACACGTGAAACCGGTGGCGATCCACGCCTCAGTAGTTCCGTTCCTCGTCGACGATCTCGCCGTGATCCGGACGCCGAACGCGAGCACTGCGGCCGCCAGCGAGGTGGAGGGAGCCGCGGTCGACGCCTACCTGCGGAGCGACGGGGGTGTCCGTGCGGGACCACGGAACGAGGGGACGTCCCGGTCGGTGGTCGAACCCGACGAGACCGACTCCATCGAGCAGGCGTGGGTCGGCGAGGAGACGCCGATCGGCGCCAGCAAGGCGATGGTCGAGGCGTACCGGAATCGGGTCACAAGGGAGCCGCGCGCGGGCGACATCGACGTCGTCCTCGTCTGTAACGACGACGAGATGAATGACGAACTCGACAGCGTCGAGGGGACGTACGGCTCCCGCGAGGAGGTCCCCTTCGATGTAAACTCCTACGGAACGGACGACAACATCACCCGCGACCACCTCGCGATCATCCTCGAGTCGGACATCGACTTCCTCCACTACATCGGCCACATCGACGAGACCGGGTTCCGGTGTCAGGACGGGACGCTCGACGCGGCCAGCGTCTCGAGCGTGGGCGTCGACTCGTTCTTCCTCAACGGGTGTTCCTCCTACGATCAGGGAGTCGAACTCATCCGGAAGGGAGCCATCGGCGGTGCCGTCACCCTGAACGACGTGATCAACACCGGAGCCCTCCGCGTCGGTCGGACGATGGCGGGGCTGCTCAACTGCGGGTTCTCCCTGCGACCGGCGCTGGACATCGCCCGCGACCAGTCGATCGTCGGGAGCCAGTACATCGTCGTCGGGGACGGGAACCTCGATATCGCGCACGCCGAGGGCCATGTGCCGGAGCTGGTCGACCTCCGGGAACACGAGGACCCCGGGATGTACGAAATCAACATCACCACGTACCCCACGGGCCACGCTAGCGTCGGCAGCATCTACTACCCGGAGGTAGACATGCAAGACAGGTGCTTCCTCGTCGGGAACAGGGACATGGACTTCGAGGTGTCGAGCGAGCGGATGCAGCAGACCCTGGGAATGACCGTCATGCCGGTCAGAGTTGATAGCAGGCTCATGTGGAGCGATCAGGTGGATTACGACGCGTAGCGATCCCCCTGTAGGAACAGGCGCCAGTCTATTGTCCTCCGGTTGGTCACGGCCCGGCGTACGCCATACTCCGCGTCGTGGCAGATCTCGTCCGGGACTGCAGCAGCATGGTCGTGAACAGG
>JAZKST010000116.1:0-3997 GCA_036625905.1 Haloarculaceae archaeon | reverse complement strand
GGACAGAACGGCCGATACTCTCTACCGGGGATACGCCACCGGTCGAATCTATCGAAGCCTCTGTCCGACGGTACACGTCCCGGCGAACGTCGACCTACGATCGGTCGTCCGGCTACCGATACTCGTTCAACCGGTGCTTCAACCGCTTTGCCGCCTCGCCGGCCGCCTTCGCGAAGTCCCGTCCGTTCCCTTCCCCGGCGAAGATGATGCCCCGCGAGGAGTTCACCAGCCCGACGCCGTCGGCGAGGCCGAACTCGACGGCGGCCTCGGCGTCACCGCCCTGCGCGCCGATACCGGGGACCAGGAACGGGAGGTCCGGGACCAGTTCCCGCAGCGTCTCGAGTTCCTCGGGAGCGGTCGCGCCGACCACGAGGCCGACGTTCCCGTGCTCGTTCCACTCCGCCGCCCGCTGGGCGACGTACTCGTAGAGGCGCTTGTCGTTGCCCACCTCGAGGTTCTGGAAGTCGGTCGCGCCCGGGTTCGAGGTCCGCGCGAGGACGAACACGCCCTTCCCGTCCCTGCCGAGGAACGGCTCCAGGGAGTCCCGACCGAGGTAGGGGTTGACGGTGATGGCGTCGGCTGCGAGGCCGCTGCCTCGGTCGTCGAGCAGCTTCGCGTACTGCCGGGCCGTGTTGCCGATGTCGGCTCGCTTGGCGTCGAGCAGGACCGGAACGCTCTTTCCCTCCGCGTAGGCGACGGTCTCGCACAGCGCCCGCCACCCGTCCGGGTCCTCGTAGAAGGCGGCGTTGGGCTTGTAGCAGGCGGCGTGCTCGTGGGTCGCGTCGATGATCCGTCGGTTGAACGCCCACCGCGGGAGGTCGTGGTCCGCGACGGCCTCTGGGAGACGAGCCGGGTCCGGGTCGAGCCCCACCGAGACGACGCTGTCGACCGCCTCGATCCGCGCCCGCAGGTCCTCGAAGAACATACCCGGAGGTGGCCGCCGCCATCCCACAAGCCTTCCCATCCGGGCCGAAGGCACGTGCCGCCGCTCGCACGACGACCGACCGATGGCTCCGACCGTCGGGCGGGTCGGGAGGTTCATATCCCGTGCGGACTCATCCCCGGCCGTGATACGCGCAGTCGGGTTCGACCTCGACGAGACCCTGGCTGTCCCCGAACGGGACCGCTCGACGCTCCTCTCGGACGCGGTCCGTGTCGCCGGTGCCGACGACCTCCTCGCGGAGCTCACGCGCGAGGCGTACCTCCGGGCCCACCGCGAACACTCCGGTGACGACACACGAGAGCCGGTGTTCGCGGCGCTCGTCGAGGAGCACGCCGGCGAGGGGGGAAACGTCGACCCGACCGAGCTCGCGACGGCCTATCGGCGTGCCGTCGAGGACGCACTCGTGCCCGTCGAGGGGACGGCCGACCTGGTCGAGACCCTCCGGCAGTCCTACCGCGTCGGGCTGTTGACCGACGGGCCGGTCCGGACACAGCGAGGGAAGCTCGACACGCTCGGCTGGACGGACCTGTTCGACGCCGTCGTCGTGACGGGCGACCTCCCCGAACCCAAGCCGGACCCGCGGACGTTCCGGCGGCTCCTCGAGGCGCTCGAGGCCGACCCCGGCGAGACGGTCTTCGTCGGCGACCACCCCGAGGCGGACGTCGCCGGCGCGGCGAGCGCGGGGCTCTACGCCGTGCAGGTCCGCTACCCGGGCGGCCCCGACCCCCATCCCGACGCCGACGTGACGGTCGAACGTGCCGACCTCGTCGACCGACTCCCGGGGATCCTCGAGTCGTTCTGAGGCGGTCCGGCGCAGCGAGCGTCAGTCGGCGGCCGCATCCCGCCCACCGTGCTCCCCGAGTTCGTCGAACCCGCCCACCCGGTGGTCGCCGAGCACGCAGAGCCCGCGGCGGTCGTGGCCGTGGCGCTCGACGTGGACGGCCTCGAGCCCGGCGTTCCACGCCGCACCGACGTCGTGCGGGCCGTCGCCAGCGAGGATGCCCCGTTCGTGGGCGTCGAGCAGTCCCATGTCGGCGAGCGCCCGCTCGACCGGCCCGGGGTCGGGCTTCCACCCCGTCTCGTCCGTACAGCAGACCACCGTGTCGAACCAGTCGCGGATACCGACGTGGTCAAGCACCGGGTCGGTGAGGTAGGACTGGCAGTGTGTCACGAGGCCGAGCGGGGCGTCCACCTCTGCGAACCACTCGGCGTCGTCGTAGAGGAACGTCGACTCCGCGCGGGCGACCGGATCCTCCTCCTCGTGGAAGACCGCCCAGAACCGGTCGGGGTCGACCCCCCACGACCGGACGACGGCGTTCGGGTCGCCGCCGAGGGAGTGCCAGACCGCCTCGGCCTCCGTCTCGGTGACGTCGTAGCCCAGCCTGTCGCCCACACGACCCATCACGTCGTGGACGTAGCCCGGTTCGACGTCGACGAGCGTCCCGTCGAGGTCGAGCAGCCAGACGTCGTACGCGTCGGCGACCATCGGACCGCCGAATAGTGGATGGACGATTATATACTTTTTTGCCGATTCGCGACCCGAACCCGCCGCCTCGCCGGTCTCGGTTCCTCTCGACCGGATACGCTCCGGCGGGCACTGCCGGCGCGACGACGCCGACGTGGGCGTGCCCGGACACGACCGCGCCGGCGCGACGACCGTACCGTCCCCGAGGTCACGCCTGGTTCGAGGTGCGTCCGGCCGCCGCCCCTAGCCGGTCGCTACAGCCGGCCGCCGTCCGTCGTGACGCCGTCCGGCTCCGTTCGGACGGCACGGGAACCGGTCCCCGTCCGCTCCGAGATACCCCGTAGCGCGAGGACGAGCGCCGCGCCCGCGACGATGACGCCCCCGGCGATGCCGAACGCGACGACGAACTCGGTCGCTCTCGCGAGCGCTCCGCCGGCGATGCTGCCTATACCGCCGGCCAGGGTCGTCAGCGCCGTGTAGACGCCCAGCGCCTCCCCCCGGAGGGAGGACGGGGCGAGGCGGGTGACGATGGTCCCCGCGGTGACGGCGATGACGGCCCACGTGATCCCGATGAGCGCGAACAGGACGCCGTTGAGGAGGAGGCCGACCGCACCCGCGGCGAGCGCCGCCCCGACCACCGCGACCAGCGGCATCACCACGGCACGCAGCCCTAGCGCGCCCGCCTGGAGCAGCCGGAGGTCGTACTCGCCGCCGAGCCGGCCGGCGGCGGTGTAGAACGTCGCCGACCCGAGACTGGCGACGAGGTAGAGCGCGAACACCAGGTCCGAGGAGAACCCGACTCCGGTGAGGTATAGCGGGAGCGGCGCGAAGAACGCCGAGAAGCCCGTGAAAAAGAGGACGACCCCGAGGAAGTACGCCGCCAGCGTCGGGGTGAACCGGAACGTCGCGCCCCGGATCCCCCGTCGACCGGTCGAGAGGAGTCGCTCGACGCGGTCGCGGTTCAGTCGCCGGATCTGCCGCTCGGGCGGGGCCGGCATCGCCCGCCACAGGACGAGTGCGGCGGCGGCAGAGGCGACCGCACACGCGACGAACAGGTACCGCTGGCTCGTCACCGGCCCGACCAGCCGCCCGACGCTCGCCGACCACACGATGCCGAGCAGGAGCCCCCCCGCCCAGCCGTAGCCCTGGTACCTGTTCAGCGCCGCGATCTCCGTACTCCAGCGGTGCTCCGGGACGCCAGCGACGACCAGCAGCGTCAGCACCGGCCCGGCGGCCGCGAAGGAGAGCCACAGCAGCGCGTTCGCGGCGACGACCAGCTGGATGGTCGGCAGGAACGGCGTCGCGCCCAGGACGACCGCCACGGCGAGCAGGCTGGCGGTGACCACTCCCCGCCGGTTCCCGGTCCGGTCGGCGAGTCGCCCCCAGACGATAGCCCCGGGCGTGCCGACGAACGCCGCGACCGCTCCCAGTAACCCGAGGTCGAACGGGTCGCCACCGAGGCCGACCACGTACAGCGGGACGAGCAGCGACGCGCCCCCCAGCGCGACCGACCCCAGCCCCCAGCCGTACAGCCACCGGTGTCCTTCCATCGACGGACGGTCTTGCGGCTCCGACAAGTGTCCACCGGA
>JAZKST010000048.1:0-21682 GCA_036625905.1 Haloarculaceae archaeon | reverse complement strand
AGGCGCTCCCGCAGACGACCACCGGGAAGATACAGCGGCGGAAACTCCGGGAACGCGAACGGGAGCCGGAAGAGCGGGACGCCTGACCACCCTCACCGCGTCCGCAGGAGACTTGTCCGTGCCCGGCGTCGGTACGGTGAAAGCCAGATGACACGGACCCTCCTGGTCGCGGGGACGGCGAGTCACGTCGGCAAGAGCACCGTCGTCGCAGGGATCTGCCGGGCGCTCGCGGACCGGGGGGTCGACGTCGCGCCGTTCAAGGCACAGAACATGTCCAACAACGCCCGCGCGGTCCTCTCGCCGGGGGGCGGCGACGGCGAGGTCGGCGTCTCCCAGTACGTCCAGGCCCGCGCCGCCCGCGTGACGCCGACGACCGACCACAACCCCGTTCTGCTCAAACCCCGCGGCGAGGGCGAGTCACAGCTCGTGCTCCAGGGCGAGGCCGTCGGACACTTCGCCGCCGGGACGTACTACGAGGACCACTGGGACCGGGCCCTCCGGGCCGTCGAGGATTCCTACCGCCGGCTCGCCGCGCAGCACGACGTCGTCGTCGCGGAGGGCGCGGGGAGCGTCGCGGAGATCAACCTCCACGACCGCGACCTGGCGAACGTCGAGGTCGTCCGGGTGGCCGAGCGGGTGGCCCGCGAAGAGGCCGGGGGGTCGGCCGAGACGCCGGACGACGACGTCGAGGTCATCCTCGTCGGCGACATCGAGCGCGGCGGCGTCTTCGCCAGCCTCTACGGCTCGCTCGAACTCGCGCCCGACGCGGTCCGCCGGCACGTGACGGGGGTCGCGATAAACAAGTTCCGCGGCGACCGGTCCGTCCTCGACCCCGGCCTGGAGACGTTCGAGGCCCTGACCGGCGTTCCCGTCCTCGGGGTGCTCCCGTACGACGATCCCGGGCTCCCCGAGGAGGACAGCGTCTCGCTCCCGGCGACCGACGAGCGGGCGGTCCTCGGTGCCGACGACGGCGTCCCCGAGGAGCACGCCGTGACCGTCGTCGTCCCGCGGTTGCCCCGGATATCGAACTTCACCGACCTCGAACCCCTCGCCCGCGAACCGGGCGTCCGGGTCGCCTACAGGCCGCTCGACGCCGACCTCGCGGACGCCGATGCGGTGGTGCTCCCGGGGACGAAGAACACGGTCGACGACCTGCTGGCCTGTCGGGCGGCGGGACTCGACCGCGCGATACGGGGGTTCGACGGACCGGTCGTGGGGCTCTGTGGCGGCTACCAGCTCCTCGGCGAGCAGGTGACGAACGCCGACCTGGAGGGGACCGGCGACCGCCGGGAGGTCCCGGGGTTCGGCCTGTTGCCCGTCGAGACGCGGTTCTCGACGGAGAAGACCGTCGAACGAGTGTCGGTGAACGTCGAGGGAGCCGGCCCCCTCGACGGCGCGACGGGGACGGTCGAGGGCTACGAGATACACGCCGGCGAGACGACGGTCACGGGCGAGGTCGTGCGACCGCTCGGGCCGGCGAGCGCCGCGACGGACCGCGTCCTCGGGACATACCTCCACGGCCTGTTCGAGAACGGGCGTCCGAGATCGGCGTTCGTCGATACCGTCTACGCCGCGGCGGGGCGCCGGCGGCCGGACGCGGTGCCCGAGATCCGCTCGCCGTTCGACGCGGCGGCCGACCTCGTCACGGCGGACCTCGACCTGTCGCTCCCCGGGTGGCCGACGGGAGACGGCGGGGCGGGCTGATACGATCGGGCGTAACTGTTTCTGGTTATCTCCGGGCAGATCCGCGTTTCGAGACCGGTGAACGGGCCTCCGATCCGTGAGGCGGAACGGAACTGCGCCCGGAAGCGAGGTCTTATCCGTGCACGAACTTTAGCATTTATAATGGGATTTGGCTCCTACGACGAGAGCGAGCGGGAACGACAGGAGATCGATACGACCGAGATCGACACCGGGGAGGACACTCGGACCGAGTTCGAGGGGGAGTTCGCGTTCCAGTCGGGGGCGAACAACGAGGACCTGCTCGCGCAGTTGAGCGAGATCAAGGACGGCAGGGAACGGGAGGAGTGACCCCACCCGGGGGCGCTCGTCCCGTCCTCCCGTAGAACGGCGGCGGTCGGACGAGTCGGTTACGCGGCGTCCTCGCCGACGATCCGACGGACGATCTCCTCGGGGTCGAACCGCTCCAGGTCGTCGTACCCCTGGCCGGTGCCCAGGAAGAGGATGGGCTTGCCCGTGACGTGAGCGATGGAGACCGCGGCCCCGCCCTGGGAGTCGGCGTCGGCCTTCGTCAGGACGACGCCGTCGATCTCCGCGGCCTCGTCGAACTGCTTCGCCCTGTTGGTCGCGTCCTGTCCGGCGACGGCCTCGTCGACGAACAGCGTCATGTCGGGGCCGACCACGCGGTCGATCTTCTCGAGCTGGGCCATCAGGTCCTTCGAGGTGTGGAGCCGTCCCGCGGTGTCACCGAGGACGACGTCGACGTCGTTGGCCTTCGCGTACTCGACGGCGTCGTAGATGACCGCTGCGGGGTCGCCGCCCTGTTCGTGGGTGATGATCTTCTTGCCAAGCGTCTCGGCGTGCTCCTCGATCTGCTCGTTCGCACCGGCGCGGTACGTGTCGCCGTTGGCCAGCACCGTCGAGTAGCCCCGGTCCTCGAGGTAGCGGGCCATCTTCGCGATGGTCGTCGTCTTCCCGACGCCGTTGACGCCGGTGAAGATGATCGTCATCGGCTTGTCGGCCTCGGCGATGCGCTTCTCGAAGTCGAACTGACCCACGCCGATGACGTCCCGCAGGGCGTCGCCGATGGCCCGCTCGACCATGATCTGGCCGGTCTGGACCTGCGCGCGGGTCTGGCCGACCAGCTCCTCGCGGAGCCGTTCGGTGATCTCCCCGGCGACGCTCATCTCGACGTCGCCCTGCAGGAGCGAGAGTTCGAGCTCCTCCAGGGGTCCCTCGAGCTCCCCCTCCTCGATGATCGTCTTCCCGGTGGCGAACAGCTTCGCGCGCTGGGCGAGCCCCTGCCCCGTCTCGTCGGTCCCTTCGGCTTCGTCGGCCCCGGTCTCCGAGGTCTCGGGATCGGCGTCCTCCACTCCAGCGTCCTCCACTCCGGCGTCCGCCGCGTCGGCGTCCGTGGCTTCGGACCCGTCGTCGGTGGTCCCATCGACTGCCTCCGCCCCGACCTCCTCGACCGCCTCCTCTTCGACGTCCTCGCGGAACCGCCCCAGCTTCTCCTTCAGTCCGTCGAACATCTATCGCTCCTCGATCACTCGTCGCCCTGCTCCTGCTGCTGTTGCTGCTGCATCATCTGCTGCATCTGCTGTTGCTGCATCTGCTGGGCCCGCTGCTCCAGCTGGTCGCTCTCGCTCTCGACCTCACTGACCTCCTCGCGGAGCTCCTCGATCCGCTCGTCGAGCGCGTCGCGCTTGCGCTCGAGCGCGTCAATGGCGCCGTCCTGGTCCTGCTCGGCCGCGTAGCCGCCGCCCAGATCGACGACGATCTCGTCGATGTCCTGGACCTCGGCACGGACGTACGCGCCGCCGCCGATCGGCACTTGGACGCTGCTGCCGGTCTCGAGGGTCTCGATCGCCTCGACGGCCTCGTCGATCTCGGTCTGCCGCTCGCGGACGCCCTCGATCTCGGCCTCGATGGCCCGCTTCTCCTGCTCGAGTGCCTCCATCTGCTGCTGGATCTCCTGCATCGCGCCGCCGCCACCACCACCACCGAGACTCATGCGGCGGTCACCTCCTCGACCCGCTCCAGTTCGACCCCGGTCCGCTTGACACCGTGCTGTGAGCCGACCAGCGAGTAGACGTGCTCGCGGGCGACGTCCTCGTTCGGCGTCTCGACCGTCTTCGTGAACGCCTGCCACCCGTCCCGGGAGCGATACCGACCCGTCACCGTGAACTCACTCATACCGAATATCCGGGGAGCGAGCGGGAAGTATCTTCCTACATCGAGACCCTTCGAACCCGGTCAAGAGGGCTCCTCGGTCGCCGGTACCGCCGGTCGTACGGTCCCGAGAAGCCGACGGCGTCTGCCCGCGCCGCGGGGTGTACTGCCGGCCTCAACTGTTCCTGGATCGTCGCCTCGAAGGATCGGCGACGTCGTACAGGGGCTCGCGACCGATATTATACCTCGCCCCCGAACTGCTCGCCCTCGACCGTCGACGAACGGGGTGGGGGGAGAGAACGACGAACTCGTCGAAACCGCCCGGCTTCGGACCGCGACGGCGCGACAGCCGATCGATAGGTCCGACAGTATATAAAATATACTGACCGGTCAGTCGTCTCGGTCGGGGCTCGTCCTGTCTCCGACGGTCGACGATGACCGCTATGGGGCCGACTCGACCTCCCTCACCTCGTCCGACCCGCAGTCCGGGCACTGGAACCAGTAGGACTCCCCGTCGGCGGCCGACCTTCCGCTCGACCGTATCGATGATCGACATCGGTCCCGATGGGTCGCTGTCGGGTCGCCCTTTATACTTTTGACCGGCGTCTCGGGACGTGAAACGCGCGTTCGCTGGCGGCGAGCTCGTTCCCCCCGCCGGGGCCGGGAAACGATGCCGTCCACCGCCTCGGCGCCGCGATCGGCGCACCGCCGGGACGGCTTCATACGGTCGTGCGGAATCAGTTACCGCTTCACGGGTCGGCGCTCCGTCGCATCGGTCTCGACACGCCGACGTTCCCGAAGGCTACTGAAGATGGGTACGCACGACCGTATCAGTCGGCCTCCTGGCCCCGCACCAGCGGGGGTCTGCCGCCCTTCCCGCCGAGGACGACGTAGAGCCGGAGTATCCCGAGTCCGACGCCGTAGGCAGCCATGATCGGGATTCCGAAGAGGAACATCGTGAACACGCCGCGTGGCGAGGCCAGTGCCGCGACGGCCAGGACGGCGACGGTCACCTCTCGCCACCGGGTCCGCATCACCCGGTAGGGAACCAGCCCGCCGCGGTGGAACAGGAACATCGTGATGGGGACGGTCAGCAGGAGCCCGACGCCGACTGTCGTGAAGAAGACGAGCCAGCCGAAGTTGTTGATCCGGTAGGCGATGACCATGCCCGCCCGCGCGACGTCGGCCGCGAGCCAGGAGATGATGGTCGGCGCGATGACGAGGAAGCCGAGCACCGAGCCCGCGAGCAGGCCCAGGAACAGCGACCCCGCCCACGTCACGAGGACGTTCCGGTCGCCGCGGGCGAACCCGCGCTCCTTCAGCGCCGGCCACGCGTAGTAGAGCAGCAGCGGGAGGGTCGCGACCGCCGCGACGATGGTGCTCACCTTGACCTCGAAGATGAGCGCCTCGACGGGGTGGAGCGTCACCAGGTTCACCGACTCGGGCGAGACGCTCGCGGGGAGCCGGTCGTAGAACGTGTTCTTCAGCGCGCCGATACCGCCCTGGTAGAGGAAGACGAACGTCCCGGCGAGGACGACCATGAACAGGCCGACGAGGCGAAACGCCTTCGAGGTGAGCGACTCGAAGACGAACGCGATGTCGTAGTAGTAGCCGCCGATGTCGTCCTCGTCGACCTCATCCTCGGTGAAGGCGTTCGCCATGCCAGCGCCGGTGCGGCCGAACACGCCCTCGCCCCCGCCCTCGCTCTCGCCGTCCGAGCCGTGGCGTCGGCGCTCCTCCGCCCGCTCGCGCTCCTCGAGCACCTCGTCGAACCGGTCGAGGGTCGCCCGGGCCTTCTCCCGGTCGTCCTCGGCGATCGCCCGCCCGGCGACCGCGTCCGCATCCTCCTCGGTCATCCCGAAGAACGCCCGGGAGGGTGCGCTCCGGACCTCCTCGGCGGTGAGCGTCGAGAGGTCGACCGCCGCCGGGTCCGTCCCGGCGCCGTACGCCCACGAGACGGCGAGTCCGGCGGCGAGCAGCGCCGCGATGACGAGCCCGACGACCCCGCCGGCGAGGAGCGCCGCCCACTCGGCGGACAGCCTGGTGAGGTCGGCCAGCGGTGCCAGTGACCCGGCGGGGAGGTACTCCCCGGCGACCGCGAGGTAGGCCACCGCGAGCGCCACCACGACGAGCCCGGCGAGGACGTTCCAGGCCTGCCCGAACCGGACGGCCCAGTCGACCCGCTCGCGACCGACGGACAGCGCGCCGAGCGGACCGCTCGCGTCGACCGCCCAGGTCCCGACGGGGGCGGCCCCGCCCGCACCGGTCGTCGAGGCGCCGCCCGTCGTGTCACCCGTCGCGTCGCCGGTGGCGGTCGCCTCTGCTGTCTCGGCTTCGGCTTCAGCGTTCACCTCGTCGAACCGGTCGAGGATGGCCTCGGCCTTGTCGGGGTCCTCCTCCTCGTGGAGCGCCCGCCGGGCCTCCGCGAGGGCCTCGTCCTCGGTGAGCGCCGCGAACGCCTCCGCCGGGGCGGCCTCGCGGACGGCCGAGGCGGTCATCCCCTCGAACGGGAAGTCGGCGTGGGCGCCCGCGCTCGCGAGGTCTGCCTGGCCGGCCCCGACCCCCCGTGCCCGCTCGGCGGGGGAGGGGAGGTCCTCGAGTTCGCGGAACAGCAGGACGACCAGCGCCACTCCGGCGGCGAGCAGGCCGACGACGGCGGCGACGACCCCGAGCACGTACTCGACCGGCAGCCCCAGCAGCGCCTCGCGGGCGAACAGTCCGGGCCGGACCGGCTCGGGGAGCCGCTGGAGGGTCGCGTCGTACCGCCCGGTGAAGGCCCCCTGTCCGGCGTAGTAGGCCAGGCCACCGGCGACGACGGCGGCGCCGGCGAGGACGTTCCAGCGGTCGCGGGCGAGCGACCGGAGGCCGACGATCTCGCTGGAGACGCGGGCGGTGACGACGAACCGCGCGAGCGAGAGCGAGACGCCGTAGAGAAAGAGGAGCGGGAGCGCCCACATGATCTGCGTGAACGGGTCCGGCGGCGAGAACAGCGCGCCGAAGCCGAAGATGCCGACGACGGCGTACTTCCACCGGTCCCGGAACGTCTCGTAGGGGACGATCTCGGCGTAGGCCAGCCCGGACATCACGAGCGGCAGCTGGGCGGCGAGGCCGAACGAGATGGTGAGCAGGAAGATGAACTCCGCCCAGAGGACGATGCTGTACGTGGGCTCGAAGCCCGCCTGGACGGCGTTCGAGGCGAGAAAGCCCAGCATCAGCGGGAAGAACAGCAGGTAGGCGTAGGCGGCGCCGGCGAGCAGGAGCAGGACGCTCACGAGCACGAGGACGACGATCTTCCACCGGGCGAGGTCGACCCGGTCGGGGATCCAGAGCTCGCGCTCGCGGAGGCCGTCCCTGGCGTAGTAGAGCAGGAACGGCAGCGAGAGGAGTATCCCGACGACGAGGCCGATCTTCACCTGGAGGAGGATGACGTCGAACGGCGTGACGGCGACGACCTGGATGTTCGGGTTGGTGTGGAGGTCGGCCTGCATTCGGTTCCAGACGAACGCCCGGAGCCCCCAGATGGTGAGCATGAGCCCGACCACGAACACCAGGAACACCTTCTGGAGGTGGCTCTGGGCGGCCGAGAGCATCGCCCCCAGTGTCTCCCGGCCGCTGTCGACGGTCCGGACGACGTCCTCGTCGATGGCGCCAGACACGCGGTCCCGTAGGCGGTAGCTCCCTATCAATCTCTTGCTTCGGCGCGTCGCCCGCGGACGACTCCCGGAGCGGGCCGTCGAGCACGTCGGAAGCACGCCGGAACCCGTCACGGGCAGGGGGTCACCCGCGGTCCCCGAGACAAGAAGAAGGCTTACAAGCGCATGGAGCCCATCCGTGGACGATGGGAGACGAGGTGCCCGACGGGGGGGCGGACGACGCACCCGACCCGGAGTCCGGCGAGGAGCCGCCGGCTCGTGCCGAGGGCGACCGCGCCGACCCCCCGGAGGACACCGACGCCGACGCCGAGACGGCCACCGAGTCCGGGGAGACCACCGACACCGGGGGATCCGAGACCGACGAGGAGGTCGACGGGGAGGAGAGCGAGGAGCTCTGGGCGGACCTCCCCGTCCCCGAGGACATCTCCGACTCCGGAGACGCTTCCGACTCCGGTGACGGACCGGCCGACGACGGCGACGACGGACCCGACACGGCCGACGAGGGCGAGGCGGGCGACCACGCCAGCCCCGACCCCGAGGAGGTGACCGAGGGCTGGACCGACGACGATGCCGTCCCGGAAGCCGAGGCCGGCGAGGCGTCGGCGGCGAAGTCCGACGGCGGCTACGCCGACGGGACCGACACGGTCGATGCCTACGAGGCGCCGGCCGAGGACGGGGAGATCTTCGAGGGCCCGCCGGACGACCAGGAGATGCCGCTCGCGGACCACATCGAGGAGATGGTCCGCCGGCTCGGCGTCGTCGTGGTCGTGATGGCGGTCGTCTCGGGGATCGTGTTCCCGTTCGGCGAGCGCATCATCAACTTCCTCTGGTACACCGTGCTGGTGGCCGACCCCGTGCCACAGCCGCGGGTCTACCACCCGCTCGCGCTCATCCTGGCGCGGCTGAAGGTGGCGACGCTGGCCGGGTTCATCGTCGCGCTCCCCGTGTTCGTCTACGAGTCCTACCAGTTCATGAAGCCGGGGCTCTACCCCCACGAGCGGCGCTACTACCTCGCGAGCGTCCCCACGAGCCTCGTGCTCGCCACCGTGGGGGTGCTGTTCGCCTACTTCCTCGTCCTGCCGGCGCTGTTCACCTACTTCCTCTACTACTCCGACGAGGTGACGATCATCGCGTTCGGCCTGACCGAGACGTTCGACCTGATGGTCCTGATGCTCGGCGGGTTCGCGTTCATCTTCCAGATACCGCTGTTCGTGATGCTCGCCATCATGATGGGCCTCACCACCAGGCAGTGGATGGCCGACCGGCGCCTCTACTTCTGGGGGGCGTTCCTCGGCCTGGCGTTCCTGTTCAGCCCCGACCCGACCGGGATGGCGCCGATCATCGTCGCGGCGACGATGGTCGCGCTGTTCGAGGGAACCCTGTTCCTGCTCAAGTGGACCAACCGCGGCCGCAGGCGGGTCCCCGGATCGTAGCGGTCGCCGCGACCGTATAAACGGCCGCGGGAACAGGTTCGGGCGCCCCTCCAGGCCGCGAGAACCGGTGTCCCCCTTTTCGGGTCGGAGTCGACAACCGGCGGTGTGAGGTGACGACCGGATGGAAGACGAACACACGAGACGGACGTTCCTGGCCGCGACGGGAGCGACGGCGATCGGTATCGCACTCGCCGGCTGTGCCGGGTCGACGAGCTCCGGCGGAGGCGGCACGCCCGCCGGCGGGACGGACACGCCGGCCCCCACTGAGGGCGGTTCGGGGGACGGGTCGAGCGGCGAGTGGACGGAGACCTCGACCGTCGAGATGACGGACGAGCTGACGTTCGAACCACAGCGGATCCAGGTCTCCGCGGGGACGGAGGTGACCTGGGAGAACGTCGGGAGCATCGGTCACACCGTCACGGCCTACGGGGAGGAGATTCCCGAGGGGGCGACGTACTTCGCCTCCGGCGGGTTCGACTCCCTGCCGGCCGCGAAGGACGGCTACTCTGACGGGCAGGAGGGCAACGTCCCGGCGGGGGAGTCCTACTCGCACCCGTTCGAGACGACGGGCACGTACGAGTACTACTGCATCCCGCACGAGATGAACGGGATGGTCGGAACGGTGAAGGTGGTATGAGGGGCGATGTCCACAGAGGCACCCACCGACGACTGCCGCCGTGAGCGAACGACACACGGGAGCCATCACCGACGACGGGAGGAGTCACGGAGGGACGAGTCCCGTGTGACCCGGCGTACGTCCGACCGCCCGGCGTTCCGACCGGGAATGCAGGTGGGAGACGCTCGACACGGCCGGCACGAGACGTCGACCCCGGACGGCGTCCTGCGCCGGTCGGTCCTGGCTGGCGGGGCTCTCCTGGCCGCCTCGTTCGCGGGATGTTCGGGAGCCCCACAGTCGTCCGAGCCTCCCGACCCCGTGACGCTGTCGTCCGGTACCCAGTGTGACGTCTGCGGGATGGTCGTCGGGGATCACCCCGGACCGAACGGCGAGATCTTCTACGATTCGGAGCGTCCGGAGACACACGGGAACCCCGCGCGGTTCGACTCCCTACGGGGCTGTCTGTTCCCCTACTACTTCCAGCACGAGCGCCTCGACTGGGGGGCGGTCGCGGTCTACGTGACCGATTACTCGACTGTCGACTACGCGCTCTCGCGCGAGGACGGCCGGACGTTCATCTCCTCACACACCGACGCCGCGTCGTTCACCGACGCCCGGTCGGCGCTCTACGTCGTCGGGAGCGGCGTCCACGGCGCGATGGGCGAGGATTTACTCCCGTTCTCCGTGCGGGCCGATGCCGACGCGTTCGCCGCGGACCACGGCGGTGATGTGCTCGCGTTCGAGGAGATCACTCCCGAGACGCTCGAAGGATAGCGTCCCCCGCGTCCTGTCCTCCGGGACCGTTTCGCCGCCACGGGTGGCACTCGTAGGGAGCATCGCAGTCGTTCCTATAGTAGCGTTTGAAAGTCTTTACTCACGGACGGGAGGAACGTTCCCGTCCGGAGTGTGTCATCGGTTCCAAACGCTACTATATCGTCTCCGTCCGGGCCCACGCGCCCGGCGTGGGGTGGCGGATCGAAGCTCGGCTGCGATAATCCCTATCGTCGGTCGTGAGCTCCTGTGCGACGTCCCCGATCCGAGAGGGGGTCGAGCGAAGCGGTAGAGTACTTGAACCACGGAGGGAACATGTAAGGTGGTGTTCTTGCGGGGGTGAGAACCACGTTCGGGAGTTATGCGGGTCGTTCGCCGTAGGTGTGCGTGTGGAACGACCCGGACACGCCATCCCGACCCCGGACGGCAGACGATGGCTGACAGCCGCGACTGGGGGTAGCCGACCGCCGGTGGGTCGACCTCCCGTGTCCGAGGGACAGATCACCGACTGACGAACCACTACACCATGACGCGCACCTACGACAGACGAGACTGGTTGCAGACCCTCGCCGCGACGGGCGTCGCCGTAGCGGTCGCCGGCTGTACGTCCGGCGGCGGCGGCGAGGGCGGCGACGGTGGGGGTGGCGACGACACGCCGACGCCCACCGAGAGCCCGACCCCGGGAGGCGGCGGTGACGGCGACTTCGTCGAGACGTCGACCGTCGATATGACGGACGAGCTGACGTTCGAGCCACAGCAGATCCAGGTCTCGGCCGGCACGACGGTCACCTGGGAGAACGTCGGGAGCATCGGCCACACCGTCACGGCCTACGAGGACGAGATCCCCGAGGGGGCCGAGTACTTCGCCTCCGGCGGCTTCGACAGCCAGAGCGCCGCCAACGACACCTATCCCGAGGAGGGGAACATCCCCGGCGGGGAGAGCTACGAGCACACGTTCGAGACGACGGGCACGTACGAGTACTACTGCATCCCCCACGAGATGAGCGGGATGGTCGGGACGGTGACGGTGGTCTGAGATGTCCGAAGAACACCCGCACAGCCAGCAGAGCCCGGATAGCACGCCGAACGACCGTACATACAGAACCATGGCGAACACCGAGAACGAGACCGAGGACGACACCGACAGCACCGAACGGGAAATCGACGGGAGCGTTGCCGTCCCGAAGCAGCCGGAGCAGGTCGTCGCCGAGCACGAGGCCCAGTTGAACGCCCTGCTCGACGAGGTAGAGTCGACCGACGACCCCGCGGACGTGAGCCTCACGCTCCCGGGACTGGACCTCGGCCTCGACCGCCGGAGTTTCATGAAGGCCGGAGCGGCCGTCGGCGCGACCACCGCGCTCGCCGGGTGTTCGGGCTTCACGGGCGACCAGGGCACGCCGACCGGGGGCGGCGGCAGTCAGAGCGACGTCGACAACCACGTTCCGCCGGGGGAGCTCGACGACTACTACGGCTTCTGGAGCGGCGGGCACTCCGGCGAGATTCGGGTCGTCGGCGTCCCGTCGATGCGCGAGCTGATGCGCATCCCCACGTTCCAGGCCGAGAGCGCCCGTGGCTACGGCCACGACGACGAGACCAAACAGCTCCTCGAGGAGGGCGGCGACTACGCGTGGGGCGACTGTCACCATCCCGTCCTCTCGGAAAGCGGCGGGGAGTACGACGGCCGCTGGCTGTTCATCAACGACAAGGCCAACGGCCGGATGGCCCGCATCGACCTGAAGTACTTCGAGACCGACGCCATCACGGATATCCCCAACATGCAGGCGTGCCACGGCTGCTCGGTCCAGAGCCCCGACACGAGATACCTCTACGGCGTCGGCGAGTTCCGCGAGCCGCTGCCCAACGACGGGGGCGTCGACCCGACCAGCGCCGACGACTACGCGTCGATGTTCACGGCGCTCGATCCGGAGAGCATGGACGTCGCATGGCAGATCCGCGTGTCGGGCAACCTCGACAACTCGGACACCTCCAAGGACGGCAACTGGGCGTTCGCGACCGGCTACAACGCCGAGGAGGGGTTCGAGATCGAGGAGATGTCCCACGACGACCGGGACTGGCTCAAGGCGTTCGACGTCGAGGCCATCGAGCAGGCGGTCGAGAACGGCGCCGGCGAGGAGATCAACGGCGCGCGCGTCATCGACGCCCGCCTCGGCACGAAGTACGCCAAGGGCGACGGCGAGACCGGCTCCGACCCTCTCGTCTACTACGTCCCCGTCCCGAAGAGTCCGCACGGCTGTGACGTCGAGCCCACCGGGACGTACGTGACCGCGAGCGGGAAGCTCTCGCCGACGGTCTCCATCGTCGAGATCGCGAAGCTGAACGAGGTCGAGAACCTCGCGGACGCGGTCGTCGGACAGCCGAAGGTCGGGCTGGGACCGCTGCACACCACCTGGGACGACCGCGGCAACGGGTACACCACGCTGTTCATCGACTCGCAGGTCGCCAAGTGGAACGTCGAGCAGGCCGTCGAGGCCGAAAAGGGTTCCGAGGAGCCCGTCTTCGGGAAGATAGACGTCCACTACAACCCCGGTCACCTGCAGGCGGCGGCCGCCGAGACGACGAACCCGGCGGGCGACTGGCTCGTCTCGCTCAACAAGCTCTCGAAGGACCGGTTCCTCCCGGTCGGCCCCATCCACCCCGACAACGACCAGCTCATCTACATCGGGGAGGACGCCGACGACGAGACCGGCGGGATGGAGCTCGCGATGGACGAACCCGTCTACCCCGAGCCCCACGACTGCGTCATCGCGCCCGCCGACGCCATCAGCCCGGCGAAGGTCTGGGACAGTGCCGACTACGAGGGCGAGAAGGAGTTCGTCACCGAGGAGAACTCCCGGGTCGAGCGTGTCGACGACTCGACGGTCGAGGTGAAGATGGCCTCCAAGCGCAGCGAGTTCGCGATCCGCGATTTCACCGTCGAGCAGGGCGACGAGGTCCAGCTGACGGTGACCAACATCGAGGGGTCGCCCGACATCATCCACGGGGTGGCCATCCCCCAGCACGACATCAACCTCTCCATCGCACCCCAGGACACCCGCGAGGCGACCTTCACGGTCGACGACCCCGGCGTGTACTGGATCTACTGCACGTACTTCTGCAGCGCGCTCCACCTGGAGATGCGCTCGCGGATGATCGTCGAACCGAGGTAACAGTATGAACTACACGCCTCCGAGCCTCGACGAGTTCGCCCAGTTGCGCCGGGGGCTGCCGGCGCTGGCAGCGGCGCTACTGCTGGTCGCGCTGCTGTTGCCGATGTGGGTTATCAACGTCCACGCGGTCCAGTACCCCGACGAGGTGCTCCGCCTGCAGCTGTACGCCTACCCGCACATCACGGGCGACTACGTCGAGATGGCGGCGCTCAACAAGTACATCGGGTTCTACTACCCGGACCCGGTGTACTGGCAGCCCAACTACGAGGTCCACGAGGGCGCCGTGAAGGTCCCCGAGTGGTCGGTGGCGCCGCTGGCGTTCGTCGCCGTCGCCGCCACCGGAGTGTTCGTCGCACTCGCTCCGACGATCGGGAAGCTCAAGCGCGGGCTCAAGTGGCAACTGATCGGGGCGGCCACCGTGTTCACGGTCATGATCGTGGACATCCAGTACCGGCTCTACCAGACCGGTCACAGCCTCGACCCGAACGCCCCCGTCGTCGGCGTCGATCCGTTCACCCCGCCGATCTGGGGCCAGTACGAGGTCGCGAACATCACCAGCTACTCGCGGCTGGGGGCCGGGGCGTACCTGACCGTCGTCTGTGTCGGACTCCTGTCGGTCGCGTACTACTACCGCGACACGGGCGTCACGGTCGGCGAGCTCCCGTCGCGCGTGCCGGGCGGCATCGACGAACTCCGCGACCGCGTCGGCAGTGATGGCGGGGGTCGGGCGGGCGAGGAGGACACCGCGGGTCCCACGCCGGAGCGGAGGTGACCATGCGGGTCGGCGTCGAACGGGGGTTCGCCGGACTCGCGGTCGCGGTGCTAGTAGCGTCGCTGCTCGCAGTCGGTGCGGCACCGGGCGGCGCCAGCGCCGGGACCGGGACGAGCCACGGGCTCGCCTTCGATCCGAACGTTCCCGACGAGTACGCGTTCGACGTGCCGACCCGGGACGGCGTGGCGACCGTCGACGACCGCGAGTTCGACTCCCTGCAGGCCGCCGTCGTGGCCGCAGAGCCGGGCGACACGGTCGTCCTCTCGGGCCGGTTCGACGAGCGGGTGACCGTGAACACCTCCGACCTGACGCTGCTCAGCGCCTCCGGCCGGATGGCGGTCGTCGAGGGCGGCGGCGAGGGCGACACGCTCACCCTCAACGGCGAGAACGTCACGGTCCGGCGCGTCTGGGTCCGCAACTCCGGCCGCGACGCGTCGGGGAACGATGCCGGCGTCTGGGTCAACGGGACGGGCGCGCGGGTCGTCGACAGTCGCGTGACCGAGATCACGTTCGGTATCTGGGTCGACGGCGTGGACGACGTCCTGGTGCGGAACACCACCGTCGTCGGGCGCGAGGAGGTCACGCCGCTGTCCTATCGCGGCAACGGCATCCAGCTCTGGAAGACCGAGGGAAGCCGCGTCTTCGGCAACCGGATAACCGACGTCCGCGACGGGATCTACTACTCGTGGGCCCACGGCGTCGTCACGGGGAACAACACGATGTGGGACCTCCGCTACGGCGTCCACTTCATGTACTCCGACGACTGCCGGCTGGCCGACAACGTCGCGTTCGACAGCGACGTGGGATACGCACTGATGGTCTCGAAGCGGCTGGAACTCGTCGACAACGTGGCGATCAACAACACGGGGACGAGCGGCCACGGCATCCTCGTCAAGGACATCGACGACACGACGATGCGAAACAATTCGCTGGTGGCGAACGACAAGGGTCTCTACGTGTACAACTCGCTGAACAACTCCATGGCGGGGAACCTCGTGCTGGAGAACCGCGTCGGCGTCCAGCTCACCGCCGGGAGCACCGAGGAACGGGTTCACGGCAACAGCTTCCTCCACAACGACCGGGCGGTGCTGGCGGTGACGAGCCAGCAGGTCGCCTGGAACGCCTCCGAACGGGGCAACTACTGGTCGGACGCTCGGGTGGTCGATCCGAACCGCGACGGCGTGAGCGAGGTTCGACACCGCCCCGCCGGGCTGGTCCAGCACCTCGTCCACGAACACCCCCAGGCGGCGGTGTTCGCGGAGAGCCCGGCGTTCGACTCGATCCGGCTGGCAGAGAGCGCGTTCCCGGTCGTCGACTCCCCCGGTGTCGTCGACCACCACCCGCTCGCCGAACCGCCACACGACGACTGGAGGAGATACTATGCACGCGATTGACGCGACCGACGTGACGAAACGCTACGGCGATGTCACCGCCCTCGAGGGGCTCTCGCTGACCGTCGAGGAGGGATCGACGTTCGGCCTCCTCGGAACGAACGGCGCCGGCAAGACGACACTGTTCAAGCTACTGGTGGGCCACGTCGAGCCCGACTCCGGGGGGCTCGAGGTCGCCGGCCGGGACGTGGCGACTGCGGGCGCCGCGGTCAGACGGTTCGTCGGCTACCTCCCCGAGCAGGCCGGGTTCCCGCCGTCACTGACCGGACGGGAGGTGCTGGCGTTCCACGCCCGGATGCGGGGCCTCCCGGCCGACGAGCGCGGTGATCGCATCGACGCGGTCTTGGAGACGGTCGGACTGACGGGCGCGACCGACCGTGCCGTCTCCGGCTACTCCAACGGGATGAACCGGCGGCTGGGGCTGGCGACGGCACTGCTCCCCCAGCCCCGTATCCTCCTGCTCGACGAACCGACCGCGGGGCTCGACCCGCTCGGAGTGACCGCCTTCCACCGCATCGTCCGCCGGCTCCGGGCGGAGTCCGACCTCACGGTCGTTCTCTCCTCGCACGTGATGACCGAGGTGGAAGCGCTCTGTGATTCCGTCGCGGTGCTCCACGAGGGTCGGCTGCGTGCCGTCGGCAGCGTGGCCGACCTGAAGGCGGAGACCGACGGTCGGCTGACGGTCCGCGTCCGGCTTGCCGACGGTGGGGACCCGGACGAGGTGCTCGATCTCGCGACCGGGCACAGCTGTACGGTCACGGCGAACGACGGGGCGTCGACCGAATTCGCCTGCGATCGTGGGCGGGTCCCGGCCGTCCTCGAGTCGCTGAACGGGCTCGACGCGGTGGAGGGCTTCGAGGTCACCGAGGCCGGTCTCGATCGCGTGTTCGAGGCTGCCCTGAGCGACCCGCAGGACGCCGACCGGGACGTGGACGCGGCGACCCCGCAGGGGGTGGACACGTGAGCGACGACCCTCCCCAGTCCGACGGGGGTATCGAGACCGTACGGGCGGTCGACGTCCGCACCCGGGAGGCGGTCGAGGCACCCGCAACGACGGGGTGGCGACAGGTCGCCATCGTCGCCGGTCAGGAGTACCGGCTCTCGGTCCGGAACCGGTGGGCGTTCGCGCTGACCGGGCTGTTCGCGCTGCTCTCGGTGCTGCTGACCGTGTTCGGCGGGTCGAGCCTCGGCCCGGCGCGGGTCGACGCCATCGTCGTCAGTCTCGCCCAGCTCGCGACGTATCTGCTCCCGCTGGCGGCGCTGGTCTACGGCTTCGACAGCGTCGTCGGCGCGGACGAGGACGGCTGGCTCGACGTGGTGTTCGCGCTCCCGGTCCCTCGCTCGCACGTCGTCCTGGGCACGTACCTGGGACGGTCGGTCACGCTGGCGGCCGCGACGCTGATCGGGTTCGGGCTCGCGGGCGCGGTGCTGGTCGCGGGCGCCGGCCTCGTCCAGTGGCCGCTGTTCGTCGCCTTCCTGCTCGGGTCGGTCGGTCTCGGGCTGGCGTTCCTCTCGCTATCGGTGCTGGTCTCGACGCTCGCCGCCGAGAAGACCCACGCGCTCGGCGGGGTGCTCCTCGCCTGGGTCTGGTCCGTGTTCGTCCACGATCTGGTCGCCCTGGGGGCCGTCGCGAACCTCCGGCTCCCGGACGCCGTCCTGTCGGCGTTCGTGCTGGCGAACCCGGCGGACGTCTTCCGCGTGCTCGTGCTCTCGCAGGCGGGGACGACGGGTGGTGGGGCCGCCGCCGTGTTCGTGGACGTGGGCCTCTCGGTGCCGGTGCTCGTCCTGGCGCTGCTCGCGTGGTGTCTCCTGCCGGTGCTTTTGGCCGGACGACTCGTCCGGCGGCGGAGCATCTAGGGCCGGAGCGGGGCATCACCCGGGCCTGGGGGACGATCAGTCTCCGATCGGATAGTCGGCATCGAGGATCGCGTCCGCGGTCGCCGACTCGCTCTCCCCGTGCTCCCCGTGCTCGTCGTCCTCCTCCATCGGACTCACGCTCCCCGTCCGGTAGCCCGAGAGGTCGAGCGTGACGTGGTCGAACCCGATCTCGGAGAGGTGCTCGTGTGCGGCCTCGGCGAAGCCGGGGTCGAGCGCCCGGTCGAGTTCATCCGCACCGACCTCGATGCGAGCGAGGCCGTCGTGGTCGCGCACGCGGAACTGCTCGAACCCCCACTCGCGGAGGAGGTTCTCGGCTCGATCGACCCGGGAGAGCCGTTCTTCCGTGACCTCGAGGCCCGTGGGGATGCGCGAGGAGAGACAGGCCATCGAGGGCTTGTCCGCGACCGAGAGGTCGTAGCGGCGGGCGGTCTCGCGGACCTTCTCCTTGGTAAAACCGTGTTCGAGCAGCGGGGAGTAGGCGTCCATCTCCGCCACCGCACGGAGGCCGGGCCGGTGGCCCTCGCCGGGGTCCGAAGCGTTCGTCCCGTCACAGACGACGTCGATGCCGAGTTCGCGGGCCCTCTCGAACATCTTCCCGAGGCGCATCGTCCGGCAGTGATAACAGCGATCACCGTCGTTGACGACGAAGTTCGGGTCCTCGAGTTCGGAGAAGGCGACGGTCTCGTGGTGGATCCCGATCTCCTCGGCGACGCGCCGGGCGTCCTCGAGTTCGGCCTCGGGGAGCGTCTCGCTCCGGGCGGTGCAGGCGACCGCGTCCTCGCCGAGGGCGTCGTGAGCGAGCGCGGCGACGACGCTCGAGTCCACGCCCCCGGAGAAGGCGACGAGGACGCCGTCGAACGACGCGAGATCGGCCCGTGCGGCCTCGATCTTCGCGTCGAGATCCGCACCGGGCGACTCCTCGGCACCGAATCCGGCGTCGGCGTCGGCCTCTGCCGTCACCCCCTCGCTCGCGTGGTCGGTCATGCACGGGGACTGGGGGGCGGGGGTGAAAAGCCGTGCGGGCCCAGGACGTGACTTCTCTCGTTTCGCTTGTCCCTCGGATCCGGCGGGTTCGGTGTCGAGCGTCGAGACAGCCGCCGGTATCACCTCGAAAGCCTCTGCGCTCTCGACTCGGGGGTAGCGAGGCGGCGAAGCTGCCTCGGACCGTGCGAGCGGGCCGAAGGCCCGCGAGCAGACCTCGCTGCGGTCCTCGGCCTTCGGCCTGCGGTCCTTGCGTCGGCCGCCGTCGTCGAGAGCGCGGCCCCTTTCAGTCCCACCCATGCCAGCTGCCCAACCGAAGCGGGTGGGACTGATACTGATTACTGCGATTCTTTACCGCCGTGACGATCTGTACCGGTGGTAGAAGCCTCTACGCCGGCGTCTTTTGACACCATCGCTGGAAATAGTCGCAGTAATCACTATGAAAGGGGTGGTCGACTACGGGAAGCAAGCGCCGCAGTGGGCTGTCCCGCGACGAGCGAAGCGAGCGCACCCGACGAGCAAAAAGGTGGACCGTAAGCTTCCCTACCCGCCCCCGACAACCCGAACCCATGACAACGCACGAGGGGCTGAAGGGGTTCCGCGACTTCTATCCCCCGGAGATGGCGGCCAGACGGACCGTCATCGACACCGTCGAGGAGACGGCCCGCGGGTACGGCTTCCGCGAGGTCGGTACCCCCCGGCTCGAGCGGGCCGCGATGTGGACCGACAAGTCCGGCGAGGACATCGTCGACGAGCTGTACGCCTTCGAGGACCGGGGCGGTCGGCACGTCACGCTCACGCCCGAGCTGACGCCGACGGTGGTGCGGATGGTGGTCGCGCGCCAGCAGGCGCTCGCCAAGCCCATCAAGTGGTTCTCCACGCGGCCGTTCTGGCGGTACGAGCAGGTCCAGCAGGGCCGGTTCCGGGAGTTCTACCAGACGAACGTCGACATCTTCGGGACGAGCGAGCCCGAAGCCGACGCGGAGATACTCGCGGTCGCGGCCGACGCGCTCACCGGACTCGGGCTCGACGGCGAGGAGTTCGAGTTCCGCGTCTCCCACCGCGACATCCTCGGGGGGCTGTTCGAGTCGATGGACGACCACGTGGACACTCGTGCTGCGATCCGCGCCGTGGACAAGTCCGCGAAGGTCGAGGACGAGGAGTACTACCGACTGCTCGGGGAGGCCGGCCTCACGGAGGGGCAGGCCCGGCAGTTCGACGCGCTGCTCGAGCGGGGCGACCTGACCGAACTCGTGGCGTTCGCCGGCACCGACCGCGTCGAGCGGGCGGTCACGAACCTCCGGGAGGTGCTCGCCGCAGCCGAGGACTTCGGCGTCCGTGAGTTCTGCACGGTCTCGCTGGAGACGGCCCGGGGACTGGACTACTACACGGGTGTCGTGTTCGAGTGCTTCGACGCGAAGGGGCGCATCTCCCGGTCGATCTTCGGCGGCGGGCGCTACGACGACCTCGTCGAGTCGTTCGGTGGCCAGCCCACACCCGCCGTGGGAGTCGCCCCCGGCGTGATGAACTCGACGCTGCCGCTCCTGCTGGAGGAGGCGGGTGTCCTCCCCGCCGAGGAACTGACGACCGACTACTACGTCCTCCGGGCGGGCGAGGCGCGCGAGGTCCGGCGGGTCGCCGCGGACGTCGCCCGCGACCTCCGCGAGCTGGGCCACGTCGTCGAGACGGATCTCACCGGCAGGGGCTTCGGCTCGCAGCTCTCCTACGCCGACGGCATCAACGCCGAGACGGTCGTCATCGTCGGCGAGCAGGACCTCGCGGACGACGCCGTGACGGTCAAGGACATGGAGAGCGGCGACCAGACGCAGGTTCCCCTCACACGGTTCCCGCCGGACTCCGGCCGGCCGACCTACGAGGACTACGAATGACATCCTCCTCGCGGTAAACGGCGAGGGTTCCTCGCGCTGGGAGTATCGCTTGCCGGCCCACGGAGGCAACTTGCGGGTTCGTATGCTCCTCGTTGGGAACCGAGCGTGGTGACTCTGACCAGTTATCGTCGTCCCACTTGAGGCATACAGGCCGTGCCATCGACCGTGTTACCGTCGTCTGCCGTTGACGAGACACTGCGTGTCTCGTTCGCCAATCAGAACTCTTCGAGTTCTGATGACGTCTCAGGAACGTCTCTGATGCCGTGAGGTCGGCGTGCCCCTCGAAGCCACACGGACACGTCAGCGTGTCGCGGTGGCGCGTCGTATCCTCTGTGGAACCGCAGTTTGGACACTCCTGACTCGTCCACGCTTCCGGCCGAACCTCGACCGACATACCGTATTCTTCGGCGGTACATGCCAGTCGGTTCACGAACGCTCGGAACGCCCAGAAGTTGTGCGTCTTCGCGTTCGTCTCCACCGACCAGTGCGTATCGAGTACGTCCGTCAGTGCCCCGACGTACACCGTCGAAACACCGTCATCGTACAACCGCTCGATGAGGTCGCGGGCGAGCGCGTCCCGAGCGTGGTCACGTCGCTTGGTACGACGGTCGTACAGTCGTCGGATTCGATGACTACTGTACCGACCGTCCTCTAACAGTGATTGGAGCCGACCGATTTCTCGTGTAGTTTCGCGGAACCTATCGAACAGGGCGCGTCCTTCGTACAGGAGTTGCTGGCCGGTTGTGGTTGTGCAGGCGACGAGGGTGTTCGCACCAATATCCAGAGCGGCGGTTTCGTCTGCCAGTGGTTGTGCCAGTCGAGAATCATCGACGGTGACTGGCTGAAAGGCCCTGAACGATTGTGCTTGCTCGTCGTAGAACAACTCCAATCGACCCTGTTTTTCGTACTCCGTCCAGTTGGGGTCGCCCCGGACTTCGAGCCGGAGGCGTTCGCGGTCTCCAAGCCCGTACTCATCTTTCAGGTCTTGGTCGACGAGAATTTCGAGGCGAGAGTATTCACCCCACTCGACAGAGTACGACGTGTTGCGGATGTACGTGCGGAGTTCGCGGCCCTCGGAAGCGTTGCCCCAGAAGCCGGGCTGTCCGTTGGCTTCGCCCTTCTTTTGAAGTGCGAAGAACGACGTCCGCGCTTCGCGGTTCTTTCGTTCGATTTGCTGAACCGTCGAAGCACCGAGAACCCCGCCGTAGCGACCGCGATACTCACTGATTTCCCATACGTCTCCGTCCGGGTCAGCGTAGTGTTCGCGGCGCTCGTAGGT
>JAZKST010000047.1:0-21931 GCA_036625905.1 Haloarculaceae archaeon | reverse complement strand
ACTCCTACCGGAGCGGGCTCAACCCCCGGGAGTTCTTCTTCCACGCGATGGGCGGCCGCGAGGGGCTGGTCGACACCGCCGTCCGGACCTCGAAGTCCGGCTACCTCCAGCGCCGGCTCATCAACGCGCTCTCGGAACTGGAGACCCAGTACGACGGCACGGTCCGCGATACGAGCGACACGATCGTCCAGTTCGAGTTCGGCGAGGACGGCACCTCGCCGGTACAGGTGTCCTCGAAAGCCGAGGGACCGGCCGTCGACGTCGAGGCCATCGCCGACCGCATCCTGGACGAGGAGTTCGCGGACGAAGGGGAGCGGGCGGCGTTCCTCGACCGGAAGGAGCTGGAGACGAACCTCTCGGAGCACATGGACTCCTGGAAGTCCGTCCCCGCCCCGGCCGGGGAGGTGGAGTCCGATGACTGACGCCGAGGTAGAGCGCATCGTCGAGGGGACGGACCTCCCCCGACGGCTCAAGGAGGAGGTCCTGTCGACGATCGAGGCCCGCGACGGCGTCACCGTCGAGCAGGCCGCCGACATCGCGAAGGCCGTCGAGTCGAAGTACCTGGACACCCGGGTCGACCCGCTCGACCCCGTCGGGACGGTGAGCGCACAGTCGATCGGCGAACCCGGAACGCAGATGTCGGTTCCGGCCGACGAGCGCGTTCTGATCAGGCGGAACGGCGGAACGGACGTGACCGAAATCGGACCGCTCGTCGACTCGCTGCTGGAGGGACGGGAGGTCCGGAGCTTCGACGGCCACGAGGTCGCGCTCGCGCCCGGGGGACTCGAAGTTCCCAGCCTCGCTCGGGACGAGCGGATCCGGTGGAAACCTGTCGAGGAGGTTAGCCGACACGAGACGCCCGAGGAACTCCTCCGATTCGAGCTCGAATCCGGACGGACGATCCGGGCGACGAAGGCCCATTCGTTCGTGACCCGCCGTGACGGTGACGTCGTCCCCGTCTCTGGCGATGACCTCGAGCCGGGGGACTGGCTCCCGGTCGTCGGTACGCTCGACGTGGAGGACGGTAGCGACTCCGTCGACCTCCGGGGGTACCTCCCTGCGAGCGACTACTGGTACACGTCGACGCTCGCGGACGGCGGCGCAACGACGCACCCAGCGGATGCCGAACAGGTCGAGAACAAGCGCACCGCGCTCCACGACGGAGACCTCGACCCCGCTTCCGTCTACCCGAGACAGGGGACCGTCGGTCTCCCCGAGCAGTTCCCGCTTGACGCCGGGACGGGGTTCTTTGTCGGTGCGTGGCTCGCCGAGGGCCACGCCACGGACCACTACGTCTCGGTGTCGAACACCGACCCGGCGTTCCAGGGGGAGGTTCGCCGATTCGCCGAACGGGTCGGGCTATCGGTGAACGAGTACGCCAGCGACGGCCAGTACGGCGACAGCTACGACATTCGGGTGAACGGGACGGTGCTCGCCGACTTCCTCCGCGCGGCGTGTATCGAGGACGGCGAGAAGGTCGTGCCAGGGTTCGCGTTCGGTGCGACCGAACCGTTCGTCCTCGGCCTGCTCCGTGGCTACTTCAGCGGGGATGGTAACGTCGGTACGAGCTCCGTCCGGTCGAGTTCCACGAGCAGTCGTCTGACCGCCGGTATGGCACTCCTGCTTGCTCGCGTGGGCGTGTACGCGACACTCGGTGGGCAGGACGACTCGCGGACGCTGCGGATTCCGTCGAAGTTCGTCCCACGGTTCGCCGAACGCGTCGGGATGGTCGGTGAGCGTGGCGAGAAGCTCGTCACGCTCGCTACCGAGATCGACCCCGACGGCCCGGACGCGACCGACCAGGTCCCCAACTTCGGCGACGCGCTCCGCGAGGTGGCGAGCGAGGCCGGTATCCCGAGCCGGCAGGTCAACGCCGCGTCGAACCGGCAGCGGATCGGCCGGAACCGGCTCTCGCGGCTCGTCGATGAGGCGGAAGCAGCCGACGTCAATACGCCCGAACTGGACGCGCTTCGGCAGGCCGTCGAGAGTGATGTCGTCTGGGACCGCATCGAGTCCGTCGAGACGGTCACCAGCGATCACGACTACGTCTACGACTTCTCCGTCGAGGGGCTCGAGACGTTCACGACCGCCGAGGGGGTCGTGACCCACAACACGATGAACACGTTCCACTACGCGGGCGTCGCGGAGATCGACGTCACGCAGGGGCTCCCGCGGCTCATCGAGCTGGTGGACGCCCGGAAGACCCCGGACACGCCGATGATGACCGTCCACCTGGAGGACGAGTACGCGACCGAGCGCGAGCGGGCCCACGAGGTCGTCTGGAACATCGAGGCGACGCGGGTGCTCGCGCTGGGAAACGTCTCGACGAACGTCGCGGACATGACAGTCAGCGTCGACCTGAACGAGGAGACGCTGCGCGAGCGGTGGCCCACCGCCGACTCGCTCTCGGAGGTCGTCACGGGGATCGCCGGACAGATAGAGTCGAAGCTCGGCGTCGACACCGTCACGCCCTCGGAGACGGTGATCGAGTTCGGCCCACCCGAACCCTCCTACCGGGACCTCCTCCAGCTGGTCGAGGAGCTCCGGGACATCGTGTTCAAGGGCATTGAGGACGTCTCCCGCGTGGTCATCCGCAAGGAGGAGACCGAGGCCGGCGAGGAGTTCGTCCTCTACACGGAGGGGAGCGACTTCGGCGAGGTGCTCGACATCGAGGGGGTCGACGCCTCGCGGACGACGTGCAACAACATCCACGAGATCCACCGCAACCTCGGCATCGAGGCCGCCCGCGAGGCGATCATCGAGGAGACGATGAACACCCTGGAGGAGCAGGGGCTGGACGACGTGAACGTCCGGCACCTGATGCTCGTCGCGGACATCATGACCAACCGCGGGGAGATCGAGTCGATCGGCCGGCACGGCATCTCCGGGAACAAGCAGTCCGTGCTCGCGCGGGCGGCCTTCGAGGTGACGGTGAACCACCTGCTCGACGCCGCCGTCCACGGCGAGATCGACGACCTCAACGGGGTCACGGAGAACGTCATCGTCGGCAAGCCGATCAAGCTCGGTACGGGCGACGTCGACCTGCGGATGGGCGCGCGCCGCCAGCCCGGCGAGCCCGAGAGCGCGGACGACTAAGGCATGCGCGTCACCCTCTCGGACGAGGCCAGGCAGTTCATCGCCCTCTTCGAGGACGTCACCGAGGTGGCGGCCCGGGACTGCATCGTCGACGAGGCGTTCGACCGCGTGGTGTTTCTCGTCCCCGCGGGGGAGATGGGGAAGGCCATCGGTCCGGGGGGGCGGCGGGTGAAGCGACTCGAGCGGCGGATCGGCCGGTCGGTCGAACTGGTCGAGGACGCCGACACCCCCGAGGCGTTCGTGGCGAACGCCCTCGCACCCGCGGCTGTCTACAACGTCACCCTCAGCGAGAACGACACGACCGTCGCCTACGCCGAGGTCGACCGCGAGGACACGGGGGTCGCCATCGGCGCCGACGGCCGGAACATCCGGCTGGCCCGCGAACTCGCCGGTCGGCACTTCGACGTCGACGACGTCGAGCTGGCGTGATACGGTCGTGCGTACCTGTTCGTGCATCGTCGCCTCGACGGGTCGGCGACGTAGGGACGTACGACCGACACTACACCACCACCGTCGCGCTACCGCTGGCGCCGGAGCTGTGCGAGCAGGTCCCCGAGTACCCCGACGAGGACGACCGCCAGCATCAGCCCGCCGGTGCTGTAGAGCATCCCCACCACGACGCCGGTGAAGGAGTTCTCGGCGAGGAACTGGGCGGCGAGGAATCCGAGGACGATGAGGCCGACGGCGACGACGATCACCTTGAGGACGAAACTGCTGACGGTGATCTCGAGCCCGCCGCCGGCTTCGTTCGCGGCCATGCCCGTCGGTTTCCCGCGGACGCTTATGAAGGTTGACGGCCCCGCCCCCGGCCCGGGGTGGGGCCGACACCGTTCCGGACGACCGCGAGACTCCGTGACGGGCGGATACTGGACGGACGGCGGGCTTCGAAAAGGGACGCTTAAGTAGCTCCGTCGGGAAGTGGACGACACTATGGCGAACGGCAAGTACGCCGCGCGGAAACTCAAGAAGGACCGCCAGAAGCACCGGTGGTCCGACTCGGATTACGCGCGGCGCGCCCGCGGGCTCGGCAAGAAGTCCGACCCGCTCGAGGGCGCCCCGCAGGGTCGAGGTATCGTGCTGGAGAAGGTCGGCATCGAGGCCAAGCAACCGAATTCGGCCATCCGGAAGTGCGTGCGGGTCCAGCTGATCAAGAACGGCAAGCAGGTGACGGCGTTCTGCCCCGGCGACGGCGCCATCTCGTTCATCGACGAGCACGACGAGGTGACCATCGCCGGCATCGGCGGCGCCAAGGGCCGCGCGATGGGCGACCTCTCGGGTGTCAACTACAAGGTCGAGAAGGTCAACGGCGTCTCGTTGCTCGAACTCGTCCGCGGGAACGCGGAAAAACCCGTCCGATGAGTACGACGAGACGTTCCTGCTCGCGTAGCTGTGCGGGCTGCGACTCGTTAACTCACACTCGCCACCGGAGGTGGCTCGCGTGAGCGAGTCCGAACCCGAATCCGATCCGGACCCCGAGGGCGAGGCCCCCGAGCCGGACGCCCCCGTCGACGAGGAGGAGGCGACCGAGCGGGCGCTGCTGTTCGGCGTCTGGGACGTCTCCGACATCGAGTACAGCGACCCGTCCACTCGCAGGTATATCACGGTCACGCCGGTCGCGCACACGATGGGCCGCCACGCGGACAAGCAGTTCAAGAAGTCCGAGATAAGCATCGTCGAGCGGCTCATCAACCGGCTGATGCAGACCGACGAGAACACGGGCAAGAAGCAGCTCGCCACCCGCATCGTCCGGGATGCCTTCGAGATCGTCCACGAACGCACCGAGGAGAACCCGGTGCAGGTGCTCGTCCGCGCCGTCGAGAACAGCGGCCCGCGCGAGGAGACCGTCCGGCTGAAGTACGGCGGCATCTCCGTCCCGAAGGCCGTCGACGTCGCCCCGCAGCGCCGGGTCGACCAGGCGCTCGGGTTCATCGCCCGGGGCACCCACTCGGCGTCACACAAGACGACGACGAGCGCGGCCGAGGCGCTCGCCAGCCAGCTGATCGGCGCCGCGAACTACGACCTCCAGACGTACGCCGTCGCACAGAAGGAGGAGAAGGAACGCGTCGCCGCCGCCGCGCGGTAACCCCGTTCGCTCCTCCCGTCTCGCCTCGTTTCTACACGCCGCGTCTCCGGACCGGACGTCACCGGGCCGGCCGGGATCGTTCACCCGGTCCGAGAAACCGAGCCGTGCGGCGGTGTAGAGCCCCACTCGACGGCGATCCGGGTCGCGGGCACTCCCTCCCGGCGGCGCCGGGCGTACCGGAGGAGTCCGGGTCGGGTGTAGCGGACCGACGGGACCGACGCGAACACCCCGTCCCACCGTCTCCCCACAAGCCGTCCGGCGTATCACCAACTTTTCACCGGTGCGGCTCCGAACGGCGGGCATGGAGCAGCCCTCCCCGACGAGACGCCGCCTCCTCGCCGCGCTCGGGGCGAGTGCGGGCACCGCCGGCCTCGCCGGCTGTACGGGGTTCGGTGGCAGCAGTACGAGAACGCCGACCGCCGCGTCGACCCCGCAGCCGACCGACGGACTGGAGGGCTGGGCGGGGTACGACCCCGACTGGGAGGCGCCGACGACCTCGCCGCTGGGGGGCGTGAGCGTCGAGCCGGTCGTCACGAAACTGAAGGTGCCGTGGGATTTCGCGTTCGCATCGAACGGCGACCTGTTCGTCACCGAGCGGGTCGGCCGCATCCTCCGGGTCGAGGGCGGGGTGGCGGACGTGCTCGCCGAGCCCGAGGCGGTGGTCGACGCCTCGGCCATCGGCCCCGGCGACGAGGGGGGCTGGTGGTCGACCGGCGGCGAGGACGGCCTGCTCGGCGTGGCGGTCCACCCCTCCTACCCCGACGAGCCGTACGTCTACGCCTACTACACCTACCCGGACCCGGATGCGCCGGAGGGTGCGTACAACCGGGTCGTCCGCTACGACGTGACCGCCGAGGACGTCACCGGCACGGAGGAGACGGTCGTGGACGGGATCCCCGCGAACCAGTTCCACAACGGCGGCCGGATCGTGTTCGGCCCCCGGGGGTACCTCTGGGTGACCTGTGGCGACGGCGGCCAGCCGGACAAGTCCGTGGATCCCTCCTTCCTCGGCGGGAAGATTCTGCGAGTCCTGCCGGACGGCGAGCCCGTCCCCGGGAACCCCGAGTGGGAGGACGGCGACCGACGGGTGTTCACCGTCGGCCACCGGAACCCCCAGGGGGTGACGTGGCTCCCCGACGGGACGCCCGTCGTCACCGAGCACGGGCCGACGGCCCACGACGAGGTGAACGTGCTCGAAGTGGGGGCAGACTACGGCTGGCCGGACGCCCGCAACGCCGAGCAGTACCGCGACACCGACTTCCACCGGCCGGTCGTCAACACGGGCGGCGAGACGTGGGCGCCGTCGGGCTGCGTGTTCTACACCGGCGATGCCGTCCCGGCGTGGACCGGCCGACTCGTGCTGGGGGCGCTCGGGGGGATGCACGTCAACGCGGTGACGCTCTCGCCGCCGGACGCCGAGCTACCGCCGCTCGACGGCGGGGACGCCCGCCGGTTCGACGCCGACTGGATGGACCGACGGTTCGTCGCCACCTCGCACAAGCTGTTCCGGAACGAACTCGGCCGGGTGCGCCACGTCGGCCAGGGACCGGACGGGAACGCCTACGCGCTCACCTCGAACCGCGACGGCCGCGCGGAGGGCGAGGCGTTCCCGCGCGAGGACGACGACGTGCTCGTCCGGTTCGTCCAGGACTGATACGGACGGTCGTACCGACGTGCCGGTGATCGCCCGGGGGGTCGGCGTTCCCCCCGACGAGGGGAGCAGTTAAGCCCGTTCGGACGAGGGTGAGATTCATGGCACCCGACACGAACGGGGAGGAGGAGGACGCGGTCCCCGAACGACGGTCGCTCCGCCCCGAGGAGTGGGTGCGGACCCCCCGTTTCGTCGGCGGGGTCGCCCTGGCCGCCCTGGGGGTTCTCCTCGCCGGGTTCGAGGTCCTCGGTCCGGGCGGGATGCTGCCGAACCTGTCGTCGGGGCCTGTTCTCTTCGTCGGCGTCGTGGTGATCGTGCTCGGCGCGGTCGTCGCACTGTCGGGGTACCGACTCACCGCGCGCCAGCGGGGGCACCTCGACCAGGCCGATCTCGAGGCCCTGGAGATCGAGGACTATCTGACGCTACTGGAGGACGCCGCGCTGGAGGAGCCCGAATCGACGTGGGAGATCCGTTCCCGGCTGGAGCGCGCTCGGACGGAACTCGAGCGGGCGCGGGCGGCCGCCTACCGGCGGGACTACGCGAACTTCCTCTCGCTGTACTACGATGCCAGCCGGCAGGAGATACTGCTGTACGGTCTCCTCGACCACCGCGCCGAGGGGTGGACGTTCGGTCTCGGGATCGATGCCCGGTCCGAGGGCGGTGAGGAGTCGGAGTCGACCCGGCTGTTGAACCTCGGCCGGCGCATCCGCTCGTACGCCGCGGAGTCGCTGCCGGAGCAGCGACGGCAACTGGTCCGGGAGTACCTGGGCGAGTCGGACGACCGTCCGCCGGCGCCGCTGAACCTGTACTACGCCGTCCGCGTGCTCCACGAGTGGAACGTGGGCCGCTACGAGCGCGCGGTCCAGGTCAGACGGTTCCTCCAAGGCGGGATCCTCGTGCTGGTCGTCGTTCTGGTGGGGTTGGCCGCCGTACTGGGTCTGGGGTTCGTCGGTTCCGGTGGGAGCGCCGGTAGCGGGAACGGCAGCGGATTCCTCGAGGCGGTGAACGCGACCAGCAACGGCGCCACGTCGGTCCCGGCCGGCAGCGTCCTCCTGAACGACGCGTTCCTGGGGCTGGTCGTACTCACGGGGGCGCTCGGCGCGCTGTTCAGCATGGTCTACCGCTCGTTCGGGGAGTTCTACTCGCTCACGACCGACCCGTCGGTCCCGGAGCCGGTGTTCATGATGGAGGCGCTCATCGCGCGAACGCTGTTCGGGGGGGTCTCGGCGCTCTTCCTGTTCCTCGTCGCCCGGACGGAGTTCGCGGGGGCCGTGTTCGCCACGGGTCTCCTGACGAACCCGCTGGCGCTCCTGGTCGTCAGCTTCGTGGCGGGGTTCTCCGAGCGGCTCGTCGACGAGACGGTCGACAGGATCGCCGAGGACGTCGGCGCCCCCGAGGAGGCGGACGACCCGGACGAGTCGGGCGGAACGAACGGACCGGACGAGCCCGACGGGACGGAGGGGAGGGACGGGTGACATCCGTCCCGTCGTGAACGACGGGGCTCCCGGCGATCACCGGCACGTCGGTACGACCGTCCGTATCAGCCCTCCACGTCGACGCCGACGCCGCCATCGGGGTACCACTGCAGGTACGTGCAGGTGTACGAGGCGACCCGCCGGTAGAACGTCGGTAGCACCTCCGTCCGGAGGTCTGCCTCGTGGGTGAACTCGTGGAGCGTCGGGGTGACGGCGTCCTCGACGGCCGCGTCGACGGGTTCGGGGACCACCGGGAGCGCCGCCCGGCGGACGAACGCCGTCCGGAAGGTGTCCGCGATACGGTGGACGTACTCCGGGGTCGGCCCGAACGTCCCCTCGTCGCGAGCCGCGAGTGCGTAGTACGTCGCCGGGACGAGCACCTGGCCGTTCGGCAGGCCGTAGTCGAGGAACGCGGTGTCGCTGGTCGAGCAAGCTTCGGTCATGGTGTGGCGGTGTCCTCCGAGAGGGGCTACCACCGGTAACCGCTTAACCGCGCGGTAGCTGTGCACACGGCACGCACCGGAGCGGAAGTGCCGAGCGAGACGGCGGCCGGCTCATTCCCCGTCCCCGGACCGGGTTTTTTATCCGTACCGGCACGATTCATCGGTAGCCGGCGGCGGGGTGGGTCGGGTGCCAGCGCGACGGCTCCGTTCCGCCGGCGAGGTCGTCACCGTCGCGAGCCGCGACCGTCCGCATCAGTCGGCCCCGTCGCGAGCGGCGTCGGCCCACCGCGGGCCCGCCCGCCGGTAGAGCAGGTAGCCGACGACCCCGGCGACGCTCGCGACCGCGACCGCCACGGCAGAGAGGCGGCCGGGTGCGAGCGGCATGGCGATGGCGACGATCACGAGGGGAACGAGGACGGCCATCGTCGCGGCGGTGAACAGCGCGAACGTCGGCGTGTCGAACAGGAGCTCCGTCGGCCCGAAGCCGGCGACGTAGCCCGTGACGCCGAAGACGTAGAGCGAGAGCGGGACGAAGACGGCGACGCCGACGAGCAGCGACCGGAGGCCGAACAGCCACCCACCGAGCGCGAGGTAGGCGAGGCCGACCGGGAGCGCCAGCAGGCAGAACCCGGCCAGTTTCGCGCGGAACACGGCCTCGAGCGGGACCGGGTAGCGCCGGTAGAACCGTTCGTCCTCGAACTGGAACAGCCAGTTGTAGGTGGTGAACGTGCCGAGCGCGAGTATCGTCGCGACGGTGAGCCCGGGTGCGGGGCGAACGGGCACCACGTCCGGGAGGTAGGCGAGCAGGACGGCGAGGACGCCGAAGACGAGCCCCTGGGAGAACGCGAGCTTGGCGAGCCCGCCGGCGGACCGCGAGACGTCGAGCAGCGACTTCGAGAGCGCGCCGTACTCGTCGAGCCGTCCGAGGCGGCGGTGGAGCGGGCGGAACCGGTCCGGCGCGTTCCGGGAGACCCGACGGCCCTCGAACCGGAACAGCGCGGTGCCGATCGCGACGAGCGCGACCGGGAGCACGAGGCTCCCGACGACGGCGACGGCGGTCGGCTCGACCCACACCCGATAGGGTGTCACCGACAGGAGCAGGCCGCTGTGCAGGACGAGCCCGACTGCGACCCCTCCGACGAGCACGAGCGTCGCGGGGCGGGAGCGGGTGTAGACGCCCACGAGCGCGAGCGAGGCGCCGACACCGAGTGCGAACATCCCCGCGCTCGTCAGGAACAGCAGCGGGAGCCGCACGAGCGCGACCGCCCCGACGTACACCAGCGGAAGGACGCCCCCCACGAGCGGGAGGACGAACAGGAACGCGTAGAACAGGACGTCCTTGAGGACGAACGCGACGACGAGCCGCTCGGCGGGGACGGGGAGGGTTCGTGCCGAGTAGATCAGCAGCGTCGTGTCACCCAGGAGGTCCTCGACGGCGTCCCGTCCGACGAGCCCGACCGTGCCGACCTGGAGACCGAGGAGCGCGACGACGAGGTGGAGGCCCGCGAGGAGGAGTCCGGCGTCGGCGCCGCCGAGCGCGAGGAACGTCGCCGTCCCGCCGGCCACGAGCGCGACGAACGCCGGGAAGACGGCGAACCGGCGGCCGCCGAACGTCTCGGCGTGGAGCCGCCACTCCTCGCGGACGAGCCGGCCGAACAGGTAGCGGTAGGGGAGCGCCCGCTCGACCGCCCCCATCAGTCACCCCCGCCGGTACCGGGTGCGGCGGGGTCGCTCCCGAGGCCCGCGGTCGACGCCGCGACCCCGCCGGGTCCGAGGTCGCCCCCGGGCGCGTCGGCGTCGACCGCGACGAAGAACCGGTCGAGCAGCGACTCGCCCTCGTCGAGCGACCGTGGGTCGACCTCCGAGAGCAGCCGCCCGCGGTTGACGATGCCCACCCGGGTGCAGACGTCCTCGGCGGTGCCGATGAAGTGCGTCGAGAGGAACAGGGTGTTGCCCGCCTCGCGGTACGTGGTGAAAAAGCGCTTGACCCGCGCCTGCATGATCGGGTCGAGGTTGGTGAGGGGCTCGTCGATGAACACCACGTCCGGTTCGTGGAGGAACGCCTGCGTGAGGAGCACCTTCTGGCGCTCGCCCTGCGAGAGGTCCGTACAGAGCGTGTCGAGCTTGTGTCGGAACTCCAGCCGATCGGCCCAGGCCTCGACCGCGGCGTCGACCGTCCCCTCGGAGAGCCCGCGGGTCGCGCCCGCGAACCCGAAGTACTCGCGGGCCGTGAGAAAGGAGGGTGGTCGGCCGTTCTCCGGAAGGATACCGACCGCGGCGCGGGCCCGGACCGGGTCGGTGACGGGGTCGACGCCGGCGACGCGGGCCGACCCTGCGTCGGGCTCCAGCTGGCCGGTGAGGACGTTGATCGTGGTGGACTTCCCGGCCCCGTTCGGACCCAGAAACCCGTAGAGTTCGCCGCGTGGAACGGACAGCGAGAGCGAGTCGAGGGCAGTGATGTCGCCGTAGCGCTTGGTCAGATCCAGGGTCTCGATGGCCGTCCCGGCGTCGGCATCGGTCATCGTCGCTGGCTACGCGACTCCCGTACGTGAAAACTCCGCCCGGTACACTGCGCGAAACGGGGTGTTCAGGCCTCGATCTCGACCGCCTCGGCGTCGGCGTCGAGCGCGTGGGCGACCGAGGGGTATTTGCCCGCCGAGACGCACCCGGGATGCATGGACGGGGACGCGGACGCGGCGCTGGGTCCGCCGGAGGCGATGGCGGGCGAACTGACGCCGATGCTGACGCAGTACCGCGACCTCTGTGCGCGGTACGACGACTCGCTCGTCCTGTTCCAGGTGGGAGATTTCTACGAGGCGTTCTGCGAGGCGGCGGAGACGGTCGCGCGGCTCTGCGAGATCACCCTCACGAAACGGGAGGACTCGACGGGGACCTACCCGATGGCCGGCGTCCCAGTCGACAACGCCGAGTCGTACATCGAGACGCTGCTCGACGCGGGCTACCGGGTCGCCGTCGCCGACCAGGTCGAGGACCCCGAGGAGGCGACCGGCCCCGTCGAGCGGGCGGTCACCCGGGTCGTCACCCCAGGGACACTCACCGAGGCCGAGTTGCTCGGCGGCGCGGACAACAACTTCGTGGCGGCACTGGCACGGGCGACGCGACCGCAGGGAGCGTCTCCGAACGAGCGAACGGGCGGCTCTGCCGCTCGTGAGCCGCGCGGCGAACCGGACGAGACGACCTACGGCCTCGCGATGCTCGACGTCTCGACGGGGGATTTCTACGCGACGGGCGCGCCGGACCTCGATGCGGTCCGGGACGAGGTGGGCCGGTTCGCGCCCGCCGAGGCCGTCGTGAGCCCCGAGGTCGGCGAGGGTGTCGCGGTCTTCGACGCCGACTGCATGGTCACGCCGTACGACCCGGACGCCTTCGACCTCGACCACGCCCGCGAGACCGTCGCCTCCTATTTCGGACCGCGGGGGACGCTCCTCGCGTCGACCGCGGAGGTGCGGGCCTGCGGCGCACTGCTCTCGTACGCCGAGTACGCCCGTGGCGGGACCGATGCGCAGGACGGGAATGCGGACGGGAATGGAGACGAGGACGGCGGTTCGGGCCGACTCGACTACCTCAACCACCTCATCCGGTACGATCCCCGCGAGTACATGCTGCTGGACGCCGTCGCGGTGGGGTCGCTCGAACTGTTCGAGCCCCGGTCGGTCCACGGGGCCGCCGGCACGGCGCTCGTGGACGTGGTCGACGAGACGGCGTGTGCGATGGGTCGGCGGACGCTCCACGACTGGCTCCGGCGGCCCCTGCTCGACACCGACGAGATGGCCGCCCGCCACGGGGCCGTCGGCGAACTCGTCCGGAGCGTCACCGTCCGCGAGGGGCTCCACGAGCGGCTGGCCGACGTCTACGACCTCGAGCGGCTCGTCGCGCGGGTCTCCCGCGCCCGGGCGAACGCCCGGGACCTCCGCTCGCTCCACGACACGCTAGCGACGCTCCCGGACCTCCGGACGTACCTCGCCGAGGCGGAGTCCGACCGGCTGTGCGAACTCCGTGGGCGGCTCGACCCCCTCGAGGACGTCCGCGAAGCCATCGACGAGGCCGTCGCCGAGGACCCGCCGATCGAACTCACCGAGGGCGGGGTCCTCAGAGAGGGGTACCACGAGCGACTGGACGAACTCCGCGAGACCGAACGGGAGGGGAAGGCGTGGATCGACTCCCTCCAGGAGAGCGAACGCGAGCGGACCGGCGTCGACTCGCTGAAGGTCGGCCACAACCGGGTCCACGGCTACTACATCGAGGTGACGGATCCGAACCTCGACGCGGTGCCCGAGGAGTACCAGCGCCGGCAGACGCTGAAGAACGCCGAGCGGTTCGTCACGCCGGAGCTGAAGGAGCGCGAGGACGAGATCGTCCGCGCGGAGGGGCGGGCCGACGACCTCGAGTACGAGCTGTTCCGCGAGCTCCGCTCGTCGGTCGGCGACGAAGCCGAGCGGATCCAGCAGGTCGCCCGCGCGGTCGCGGAGCTCGACGCGCTGGTCTCGTTCGCGGAGGTGGCCGCGAGTCACGGCTACTGCCGACCCGGGATGAGCGGGGACGCCATCGAGATACGGGGGGGACGCCACCCGGTCGTCGAGCGGACCGAGCAGTCGTTCGTCCCGAACGACACGGCCCTCGGCCGGGAGGCCCCGCTGGCGGTCATCACGGGGCCGAACATGAGCGGGAAGTCGACGTACATGCGCCAGGTCGCGCTGATCTGCGTACTCGCCCAGGCGGGGTCGTTCGTCCCGGCGGAGTCGGCCCGCCTGCCGGTGATCGACCGGGTGTTCACCCGGGTGGGCGCCAGCGACGACATCGCGGGCGGGCGCTCGACGTTCATGGTCGAGATGACCGAACTGGCGGACATCCTCGCCGGCGCGACCGCCGAGTCGCTCGTCCTGCTCGACGAGGTGGGCCGGGGGACCTCCACCGCCGACGGGTTCGCCATCGCCCGCGCGGTCACCGAGCACCTCCACGACGAGGTGGGCGCGTTCACCCTGTTCGCGACCCACCACCACGACCTGACGGCGGTGGCGGAGGCGCTCCCGCGGGCGCGCAACCGCCACTTCGAGGGGACCCGTGGCGAGGAGGGGGTGGCCTTCGATCACGAGATACGCGACGGGGTCGCGATGGCCTCCTACGGGGTGGACGTCGCCCGGATGGCCGGCGTTCCCGACCCCGTCGTCGACCGGGCGCGTGACCTCCTCCGGGAGTCCGTCGACGAGCGGGCGGCTGCCGACGGCGGGGACGAGCGGACCGCGGACGCCGGAGCGGACGTCGAGGAGGCCGAAACGGGGGCGGCCGGCGCCCGACCGGAACTCCTCGACGCCCTCGAGGGAATCGACGTCGGCAGCACGACGCCGCTGGAGGCGCTGAACACGCTCGCGGAGCTGAAGCGGCTGGCGGAGGACGGCTGACCCCGCATCGGCTCCGGTCCGGCGTCGACCTTCATCCCCCGTCCCCGTCCGCCTCGGGCCCGAGCGCGACGAACTCCAGCCCCTGCTCGGCGAGCAGCCGCCGCGCCCGGTCTGTCACGGAGGGGGCGACGAGTGTCCCGCGGACCTCGGTGTCGGCGTGGAGCTCGCGGCGGAGGGCGTCGACGTACCGGGCGAGCTGGCCGACGGCGTCCGGGCCGACGCGCCGGCGCTTCAGCTCGAGGACCACCGTCCGCCCGCACTCGTCCTCGCCGTAGACGTCGACCGCGCCGGCAGCGGTGTCCCGTTCGGTGGCCAGCGGCGTGAACCCCGGCTCCACGAGGTCCGGGTCCTCGAGGATCCGTTCCCGGAGGTCGGCCTCGGTGCCCGAGAGGGCGAACGCCCCGTCGTCGCGGGCGTCGAACGCGGCGGCGTGGCCCACCGACTCGAACTCGACGAGCAGTTCCTCGTCGGGCGTCGTCCGCTCGGAGCGCAGTCTGAGGCGGCCGCCCTCGGCCGACACTTCGTGGGTACAGCCCGGAGGTTGCCAGTTGACCGGCTGCTGGCCCTCTTCCGTATGGACGAGCACGCTCCCGTCGGGCTTCAGCATGAGGTGGCGGTCGCCGGGGCCGAGCGTGGAGGCGGCGCGGCCGTCGTACTCGACGGTACAGCGGCCGAAGACCGTGAGGAGCGCGCCCCGGTCGAGTGCGTCGTCGAGGAACGCCCGAGCGGTTTCGACTCCCGGCCCGACCAGCGTCGAGACGCCGGGGGCCGTCCCGTCGGGGACCGGCGGCGCCGCGTCCCCGTCGATCTCCGTATCGGCGTCGGGTTCCGTCACTGCCGCGGTCGTAGCCGGCCCGAGGACAAAAGCGCCCCGTCACGGCTCCCCCACGAGGTGGACCGTTCGTCCCTCGCTCGCGAACCCCTCGGCCTCCGCACGGAGACGGTCCACCCCCGCCGAGGCGTCGAGTCCGCAGCCCAGCGCTTCCGCGAGCGCCGCGCGGAACCCCCGGACCCAGCCGTGGAGGTACGCGGTGTCGAGCAGGCCACGGGACTCGACCAGCGCGCCGCCGTCGGCCGCCGCGTCGGGCAACCCGAACGGGAGCGCGACGAACGTCGCGACCTCGTAGGCGGTATCGACGACGAGCAGGGCCTCGTGGTGACCGAACTCGACCCGTTCGGGGAGCATCCCCCGGGGAACGCCGCGTTCGTCGGGGGCGGGGTCGACTGGTGTGCTCCGACCACCGAACGGCGTCCGCGCGGTGAGCCGCGCTTCGAGTCCCTCCGTCCACCGTCCCGCGTGACAGTCGTAGTCGTCGCCGGGTCGCTCGTAGGCGACGAGGGCACGATCGGTCACGTCGACGGGTCGCCAATCGGGACGCTGTCTCGGATCGGTCGTCGGTCGTCGGGTCGAGCGGCGGCCGGGCGCGTCTCGGGCATGGCCGTGACGGGTTGGTCCCGGCTTCCTACTTGAACGTCCGGGGCGAAGATCGGACCCGATCGAGAACGAGCCGTATCGTACGGTCGTGCGTGATTCGTTTCGCTTCACGGATCGGCGTTCCGTCTGCTCGGTCTCGATACACCGATGTTCCCGAAAACACCCGGAAACGGGTACGCACGACCGTATCAGGCGACGTCGAAGCCGCGCTCGCGGAGGAGGTCGGGCATCCGGTCGGCGTGGTCGCCCTGCACCTCGATGGTGCCGTCGTTCACGGTGCCACCCGCGCCGACCTGGCGCTTGAGTTCGGAGGCCAGTTCCTTCAGGTCGCTTCCGTCGGTGAGTTCCGGGTCGAACCCGGAGACGACGGTCATCGGCTTGCCGTATCGGCGTGACTCGACGCGGACCGTGAGCCGCTGCTGGCTGCGTGCGAAGTCCTCGTCGATGCCGAGTTCGTCGGGCAGGCCCGCGATGTCGCTGAGTGTGTCCTTTCCCACATCCGTGCTACGGCGTTGGGGTACTTAAAATAGCCACGTAACCGGAACGTCATCCGATCACGTCCCGAACCCGTCGCGTAGCGTGTCGACCCGTCGGCAGGCCGCGGTCGCGGGACTCCGGAACGCACTTGCCCTCGCCCCCGTTCGTGCGGGTATGCACGGGTCCAGCCACACCGACGGAGGTGGACGCGGGTGACACACGTCGCGGTCACCGGAGCGGCGGGCTACATCGGGAGTCGCGTGGTCGGGGGGCTCCGCGAGGCACACCCCGACTGGGAGCTGACCGCCGTCGACAACTTCTACCTCGGCGAGGTGCGGGAGGTCGGCGGCGTGTCCGTCGAGCACGTCGACGTGCGGAACCGCGACCGGCTCGAGTCGACCCTGGCGGGCGCGGACGTCGTCCTCCACCTCGCCGCGGTCTCCGGCGTCGACGACTGTGCGTCGAACCCGGACCTCTCGTACGAGGTGAACGTCTGCGGGACGAACAACGTGGCGTGGTTCTGTCGGAAATCCGGCGCGGCGATGGCGTTCCCCTACTCGATGGCGGTCCTGGGCGACCCGACGTCGTTCCCCATCACGGCGGGGATGGAGCGGGCCCCGCTGAACTGGTACGGCCGGACGAAGGTGCTCGGCGAACGGGCCATCGAGACGATGGCCGAGCGGGCGTTCCCCGCCACCCTGTTCATGATCTCGAACCTCTACGGCTCCCACGAGGTCGGCGGTCGGACCGTCTCGAAGGGAACGGTCATCAACTTCTTCGTCCGCCGGGCGCTCGCGGGCGAGCCCCTCACCGTCTACGAGCCGGGGACACAGGCCCGCAACTTCGTCCACGTGAAGGACGTCGCACGTGGGTTCGTCCGGGCGGCGGCGCGGCTGGCAGAGCGCCGGGAGGCCGGCGAGACGGGCGCGGTCCGGTACGAACTGGCGAGCGACGAGGACCCCGGCGTGATGGCGGTCGCGGAGACGGTCCGGCGCATCGCCCGCGAGGAGCGCGGACTCGACCCCGAGGTGCGGCTCGTCGAGAACCCGCGCGAGGGGGAGACGCTCGTCGACGAGTTCGGCGTCGACACGACCCGTATCCGCGAGGAGCTCGGCTGGGCCCCCCGCGAATCCGTCGAGGCGACGATACGGGAGCTGCTGGAGGAGTGACCGCGTGAGGGGCCCGTTCGGTCGCTGACCGACCGGTCACGGCTCACGGGCGTCCCGGCCCCGCCGGAACCGGTCGGCCAGTCCGCGGAACAGACTGTAGACGTCGCCGACCCGGAGCAGACCCAGCGCCCGGAGCAGCGGTCCCGCGTCCGGCACCTCCGCGTAGTAGTCCTCGATGTCGGCGGTGAGCTGGTCGCCGTGCAGCCGGTAGCCGGCGACGACGGTCCCGAGCTGGACCGGGCCCGTCTCCGTGGCGAACTGCCGCCAGAGGTGATAGTCCCCGGCCAGCCGGACACCCTCGGGAAACCCGCCGTGCCGCTCCCAGAGTCCGCTCGTCCAGAACATCGACTCCTGTTGCATCCAGCCGAGCCCCCGGCCGTGGTACCAGCCCCGCTCGATCCACGCCCGGCGGTAGTAGGGACGGAGCGGCCGGACCGTCGAGAGGGCCCCCTCGGGATCCCACTTGGCGGGGTGGCCGATCACCCACTCGACGCCGGGCTCTGCGAGAGCGCCGACCGCGACGCTGGCCGCCCATGGCAGGTACTTGTCGTCGGCGTTGAGCCACGCGAGGACCTCGCCCGAGGCCCGCTCGAACCCCGTCTCGATGGCGTCGTACATCCCCTCGTCCGGCTCGGAGTACCATGTCAGGTCGTACTCGTCCTCGTAGGCGGCGAGGATCTCCGTCGTCCCGTCCGTCGAGCCGCCGTCCATCACGACGTGCTCGACGTTCTCGTAGGTCTGGTCCCTGACCGACCGGAGCGTCTCCTCGATGTACCGTTCGGCCTCGTAGGCGGGCGTTACGACCGAGACGAGCGGGGTCGAGTCCATTGGCGGGTAGACCGACCGGAGGCCGATTACACTGTCGCACGGTGTCGGTCGACGAGTCGGCGGTCGGTTATCGTGGTCGGTAGTCGGCGACTGGCGCGGCACGCGGGCCTGCACCGACAGGGTTAGTAGGCCGACCCCCACCGACCCGGACATGGCGGACCGGCCCCGACTCACCGTCCTCACCGAGTACTTCCACCCGGAAGAGGCGGCGACGGCGCGGCTGCTGACCGATCTCGCAGCCGGGCTGACCGACGGGTTCGACGTGGAGGTGCTCACCGGGCGGCCCAGCTATCACCCCGCCGACCGGGACCGGTCGGTCCCGCGGGAGTCGTGCCACCAAGGGGTGGCGGTTCGGCGGGTTCGATCGACCCGGTTCGACAAGGACCGGCTCCCGTTGCGGGTACTCAACTGGCTCACGTTCCTGCTTGCGGTCACCGCACGCCTCCTCCGTGGCTCCCGGGAGGTCCTGCTGGTGGTCTCGAACCCGCCCGTCCTCCCGCTGGCCGCCTGGGTCGAGAAGCGGCTCCACGGGACGCCGTACGTCTACCTCGTCCACGACCTCTACCCGGAGTTCCCGGTCGCGCTCGGCCTACTCGACCCCGACGGGCTGGTCGCCCGGCTCTGGGGTCGGCTCGCCGAGGCGCTCTACCGGGACGCCGACCGGGTGGTCGTCCTCGGGGAGTCGATGCGCGAGCGCGTCCTCGAACGGATGGCCGACGACCCGGCGTTCGATCCGGAGTCGGTCGTCGTCGTCCACAACTGGGAGGACCCCTCGTTCGTCGAGCCGAAATCCAAGGACGAGAGCGCGGTCGCGGCCGAACAGGGGCTCGTGGAGGCGTTCACCGTGATCTACTCGGGCAACGTCGGCCGGTTCCACGAACTGCGGACGACCGTCGACGCCGTCGCCGAACTCGGATGCGAGGGACGCTCGGTCCGGCTGCTCGTCGTCGGGGAGGGGGCACGCAAGGCCGAACTGCGGGACTACGTTCGCGAGGAGAGGATCGAGTCCGTGACGTTCCTGCCGTTCCAGCCGGTAGAGCGGGTACCGGAGACGCTGACGGCGGGGGACGCCACGCTGGTCGGCGTCCGTCCGGCGGTGGCGGGTGCGTGTGTCTCCTCGAAGCTCTACTCCTCGCTCGCGGCCGGCCGGCCCGTGCTCGCGGTCACCGGACGGGAGGACGACGTCCGACGGGTCGTCGAGTCGTGTGACTGCGGGGCGTGGGTCGAGCCGGGGGACGTGGCAGGGGCGAAGTCGGCCCTCCGGTCGTGGATGGACGATCCCGGACGGACCTCACGAGAGGGGGCGAACGCTCGCCGCTGTCTGGAGGAGCGGTTCGGGCGGGACCGGGCGATCGAGGCCTACCGCGACCTGCTCCGGTCGGTCACCGACCGGGGTCGGTGAGCAGCTCCCGGACGTCGACCAGCACCTGCCACACCTGCCGGAGCAGTATCCGGAGGTCGAACCGGAGCGACCGCCGGCGGATGTACTCGACGTCGTATCGGAGCTTCTCCTCGGGGTCGAACGCGGTGACGCCCCTGACCTGTGCGAGCCCGGTGAGCCCCGGCCTGACGAACCAGCGCCGGCGCCAGTCGGGCGCCGCCCGTTCCATGTCCGTGTCGAGCTCGGGGCGCTCCGGACGGGGGCCGACGATGCTCATCTCCCCCCGGAGCACCGACCAGAGCTGCGGGAGTTCGTCGAGGTGGGTCCGGCGGATGACCCGGCCGACGCGGGTCACCCGCGGGTCGACGCCGCCGGCGTCCTCCTCGCTCAGCCGTGCGTCCCCGCTCTCTGCGTCGACGGCCATGCTCCGGAACTTTCGGACGGGGAAGGTGCCGCCGAACGCCGCCGTTCGTTCGTGACTGTAGAGGACGGGTCTACCGTCCTCGATCCGGACTGCGAGCGCGACGGCGAGCATGAGGGGAGCGAGCGCGACGAGCGCGGCGGCGGCCACCGTCACGTCGAACGACCGCTTGAGCAGGCGGTCGAGCGGGTCCCACGGCTCGAGGTCGATCTCGACGAGCGGCCCGGCCGGGGGGCCGCTCGTGAGGACGGCGTCGGCGTGGTCGCGGTGGACCTTCGCGACCACGCCGCTGGCGTGGCAGGCCTCGAGCGCGCCGAAGAACTCCGCGCGGTCCGGGCGCGGGAACGCGAGCACGGCCGCGTCCACGTCGTGTTCGACGAACACCTCGCCGAGGCGCGAGAGCCCGCCGAGGCAGTCGAGTCCTTCGAGTCCGTCGGACCCCGAGCTGAGGGCCGGCTCGGTCGACGTCGTCCGGTCCGCGCCCGCGCGGATGCCGCCGTCCGGAAGGGGCCCCAGGCCGACCGTCCGGGGGGACGCCCCCGGCGGGGAGACGTACCCCAGGACCGGCACGTCCGTGGCCCGGACGGTCGACCGGATGGCGTTCGGATCGTCGCCCACGGCCACCGCGCGACTGGCGGCGTCCTCGGGCGTCCGCCGGAGGAAGAGGAACCACGCCGGCGCGAGGACGAACAGCAGGCCGGCCGCGAGCACCAGCGTCAGCCGCGGGAGCCGGTAGGTGTAGTCGAAGTAGCCGACGGCCGCGAGCGCCACCGTCGACAGCAGCACGCGCCCCCCGGCCAGCACGGCCGTGTCGAGCGAGCGACGCGGACGGGGGACGTACAGCGGCAGGAACGCGACGAGGACGACCGCGAGCGTCGTCGCGGTCTCGAGGAGGAGTTCGGAGCCGGCAGCGGGATCGACCGGGAGGCGGCCGACGACCGGGAGGCGGACGGCGAGCGACTGGACGGCCGGATCGCTGGCGATCAACACCGCGAGCGTCGTCAGGCCGACCATGCCCGCGACGCTCGCCACGCGATACCGCCGTCCGGTCGGCATGGTCCCCGCTCGGTGGGTGCGCTCGATAAGGGCGGCCACCGTATCGAGCGGTGAACCGTCCGGGGACCATGCCGACCGGACGGCCGAACGGGGTCATCCGGTCGCGTTCAGCGGGTTCGGGAGCGGGTAGAGGTCGGCGGTGGTGTCGGTCCGCCTCGCGTCCACCAGTTCGCGACCATCGAGGCTCACGACCAGCCGCTCGTAGCCGGTCGGCAGCGAGACGCCCATGGAGAACTTCGTGCGGACCCGCTCGCAGTCCAGGGCCCGCTCCGGCGTGACGGCGACCGTCCGGAGCGCGAGTTCGTACTCGTTCCCGCTCCGTGGGTTCACGTCCGCCCGGATCTCCGTGCCGGCGTCGTGGACGACGGTCGCGTTGAGCGTCACGACGTAGGCGTTCCCGGCCCCGACCTCGTGGACCCAGCCGGCGTTCGGGTTCGTCTCGCCGTCGTCACAGGACGGGCCAGCCGTGGAGACGCTCGTCGGGGGGTTCTCGGGGTCGGGACCCGTCTCGACGGGCCCGCCGGCCAGCCCGGGGACCGCGCTCACCAGGACGGCACCGGCGAGAACGCCGGCGAGGAAGGCCAGGGCGATGGAGAGCACCCGGGAGGTGCCCGGGGAGACGCTGGAGGACACGTCCGGGAACTGGTCGCGGGGCGCCCTATAGCTTCGGTTACTCGCCTCCGTCGTCCCGTCGTCGAGCGCACTTCCGGCCGGCACCGACGCGGACGGTGCTATCCGGGATCTACTCCTCGTCGGCCTCGCCGCGTGCCCGCCGGAACATCGAGAGCGCTGCCTCCCGGCGCTCGGCGTGGTCGACGACGGGATCGGGGTACCCCGGCGCGAGCCGGTCGCGCCGGTCCGGGGACAGTTCGTGCCAGGCGTGGACGTGCTCGGCCGAGACGTCCTGCAGTTCCGGGACGTACCCGTGGACGTACTCGGCGTCGGGGTCGTAGCGCTCGCCCTGGGTCATCGGGTTGAAGATCCGGAAGTACGGCT
>JAZKST010000115.1:0-4152 GCA_036625905.1 Haloarculaceae archaeon | reverse complement strand
TCACGTTCCTGAAGACGGTCGGGAGCTGGCCGTAGTTGACCTTCGCCAGCGGCGGGTACATCATCAGGATGAGGCCGATCTCCACGAGATGGAGGTTCTGGATCGGCTCTGTCACCGACGGCGCGACGAACCCGAGCCCGATGCCGACTGCCATCGCGCCGAAGATCCAGACGGTCAGGTACTTGTCCAGGACGTCCATCGACCGCGGGTCGCCACAGCTCTCGCAGTCGCAGTCCGGGCCGTGCTCGTGTTCGACGTTACTCATCGACGGTCACGCTCCCTTCGAGGACGGTGACGAGCGCCACCGCGCGGTTGGTCGCACGGTACTTCTTCCAGCGGCCGTCCTTCCACCCCTCGACGAGGCCGGCGTCGACGAGCTTCGAGAGCGCGTGACTGAGCCCGCTCTCGGTCACGTCCACGACCGCGTTCAGTTCACAGACGCAGAGTTCCTCCCGGGCCGCGACGAGGACGCGCACGATGGTGTAGCGCGTCTCACTGGCGAGTGCAGAGAGCACGTCGAGTTCGATGTCCACCTGTGCCGTCCCGAGCGTGGCTTCGAGGGTCCCGAGTTCGTCGAGCCGACGCTCGACGTCCTCGGTGCGACACTCACCGAGTTCGTCGTCGAGATAGCGCCGAAGTCGTTCCGTGGCTTGGGTCATCGACGACGAATTGAGTATCGGTTCAATTAATGGTTCCGGTCTGTCCGAAGGGATGCGGTACAGATGCCCTCTATCTGGTGTGACGTCCACTACTTGAAGCCAACGGAAGCAATCTAGTTGAACAGTTTCGAAATACCAGTTCGGAGAGGCGAGATCTTCCAGGTTCGCGTCGGGGACGACGTCGTCTTCGACGTCGATGACGCCGAGTACGACCTCACGCGGGTCGTGGAGGGCGTGTGTGGACGACTCGCCGAGTGTGACTGTGATCCCGGCGAACTCGGTGAGGGTACCGGTTCCGGCGAGGCGAGCACCGACTGTTGCTGAACGAGGATCGCAAGCGGGTCCGAGCCGCGACGACCGGCGCGCCCGATACGGACATCGGGTTTTTCGACGGAGAACCACCCCGGTAGCGACGTTACAGGCCCCGTCGAACGTGTTTTACGCGTTGCGGCGACAGACGTACTACTGATGAGTACCGACGTATCGGATTGGCAGGAGTCGTGGCACCAGCTTCGAGGGATCCTCGGCTCGAAGTGGGCGTTTGACCGAGACGCAGCGCGCCATCGACGGCGTTACGGCGACGATGTTGTCGCGTCGACTGAAGGAACTGGAGTGCCACGGCTTCGTCGAGAAACACGTCGAACCGACGACGCCGCCCTCGACGACGTACGAACTGACCGAGAACGGGTGCGCGTTCGTCCGCCTCGAGAGCCACGCCCCGATCAGGCGACCCCCCCAGGTGACGTGATCCCAGAGGCGCTCGCACGCGTAGTACGTCCCCGTTTTCACGACGTTGGCTGCGATCCCGACGTCGAGCGCGTCGCCGAATTACCGGTCACGAGGAGTGCGACGAGCACCGTAATCGCGACCATCAGGCACCGGTACAGGAGCGTCTTCGTGAGTACTCGGCTGCGAGCCTGGAGTGGCGATCTGTCGAGCGCGGTCTCGAGACGTGTGCTCATCGGGCGGGTGGCGTGCTCGGCTCGCTCGCCGTCAGCCGGTGTGACTCCCGCCTGATCTCGCCGACGCGGTCCATCACGCGCTCCGCGACGTCCTCGAAGATCGCCGCGGACTCGGCCTCGGACAGGACGACCGGTTCGCCCGACTCGCCGGACTCCCGGATCGCCGGATCGAGCGGGATCCGCCCCAGCAGCGGGAGGTCGTACGCGTCGGCGAGCTTCTCCCCGCCGCCGACGTCGAACACGTCGTGTTCGCTCCCGCAGTCCGGGCAGACGAACGTGCTCATGTTCTCGACGACGCCGAGGACGTGCGCGTCGTACTGGTCGTACATGCGCACGCCCTTGCGGGCGTTATCCAGCGCGACGTCCTGTGGCGTCGTCACGACGACCGACCCGACCACGGGCATCTGCTGGAGCATCGACAGCTGTGCGTCGCCGGTCCCCGGCGGGAGGTCGACGACGAGGTAGTCCAGGTCGCCCCACGCCACGTCGTGATAGAGCTGAGTCAGGACCTTGTCGACCATCGGCCCGCGCCAGATGACCGGGTCGTTCTCGCCGACGAGGAAGCCGATGCTCATCAGCTGCAGGTCGTACCGTTCCAGCGGGATGATGGTCTCGTCGTCATCGGCCATCGCGGGGTGGTCGTGCACGCCGAGCATCCGCGGGATGTTCGGGCCGTACACGTCGGCGTCGAACAGGCCGACCGACGCCCCGCGCTGTGCCATCGCCGTCGCGAGGTTCACCGCGACGGTGCTCTTCCCGACGCCGCCCTTCCCCGAGGAGACCGCGATCACGTTCGGCGCACCCTCGACCGTTCCCGCGGGCGTCTGGTCGTCGATCTCGACCGAGAGCGAGGGCTCGTAGCCCGCTTCGCGGACGGCCTCCCGGACGCGGGTCGCGATCTCCGTCTCGGTCGGCGAGTGCGGCGCTCCGAACGCGAGCGGGACGCGTGCCACGCCGTCCTCGATCTCGATGTCTCCGACGAGCCCGAGCGAGAGGATGTCTGCTCGCGGGCTGGGGGACGGCGCTGCCGTCCCGTTCGAGGCGGCGTCACCGCCTCGCTGTCCGCTCGCATGGTCCGAGGCGCTTTGCGCCTCGCTATCGTCGTCGAGTCGCGGGTCCTCGATCCTCGCCAGTCGGTCGCGTACGTCGTCAGTCAAACTGTCGTCAGTCATTGCGTGATCACCGTGTGTCTGTCGGGCTGTCGTGTGGATACGTCGCTCGAGCCGCCGTCGCCGATCGGCCGGTCGGGGGTTTCGTCGAGCTTCACCGACGCACGTTGCCAGAGAACCGCTTCCCGGTTGTCCGCGAACGTCTCGAAGCGCTCCATGGCGGCCTCGTGTTCGTCGCTCCCGACGAACGCCGCCCAGTCTTCGAGCGTCTCGAACCCGAAGACGAACTTCAGCTCCGGCGAGAGCCCTGTGTCGTTCTGGAAGACGTCGAAGGTAGCCACACTGTCGTGGTTGAGCCACGCGACGGCGTCGGCGGACAGCCACTCCTCGAACGCGTCCCGGCGGCGACCCGGCACGTCGAACTCGATCTCGTAGTGGTTGTGCAGGTCGAGCATGGTTACCGTTCCTCCGCGAGCGTATCGTGGTGTGCCGTGACGACTGCGAGCGCCAGATCGAGCAGCCCGGCGTAGTACTCGGGCGGATCCTCCCGCTGGAGGTGGGCGTGATAGGTCGGCAGCCACGCCGTGAGGTGTTCGTCGAGCAGCCACCACGTCGCGTCGTCGAGGTCGGGCTCGTCCGATCCCCTGTCGCTGCCGTCCATCGCGACCAGTTCCCCGAGGAACTGGAGCTCGACCCCCAGGTGGTCCGGCGGCTCGTTCCCGTTCGAATCGTCGACGTCGACGCCCGCCCAGCGGTAGCCCTGCCTTATCTCGGTCGTCGTCTCGCTGTAGAACTGCCCGTCGGCGTACAGCGACTCGTAGGGCGGGTCCGGTGCCCGCTCGGAGACACCCCGGAAGAGGTGGGTGTACGCCGTCCGGAGTCGTTCTTCCTCGGCAGTCGACCCGCCCTCGATCCGTTCCAGTGCCGTATCGAACTCCGGTGGCAGCGTCTCGGCGCTGGCTCGCCACTCGGCGGCCCAGGCTCCGACGGCATCGGCCCGCTCGCGGTCGGGTCGGACGAGGAACTGTTCGCCGAGGATCCGATAGACCCGCCCCTCGACGACGCTCTCGCTGTCCCCGAGTTCGTCACCAGTTCGGTCCGATGTGGCATGTGTCATCGTGGTCACCTCACAGCCCCATGATCACCGACAGTGCGAGATCCATCATCCAGAGGCCGACGATGGCACCGATAGCGATACCGCCGAGGAAGAACACGCCCATAGCGGCGTGTTTCGGGTGACGCGGCTCGCCGAGGAACCACCCGGCCAGCACGAGGTACAGGGGGAGCATGACGACCCCGAAGACGACTACCAGTCCGGAGACCATCAGTCGCTCACCTCCTCCGTGCCGCCGTCGGTCGCAGTAGCCGGTGCATCGGTGTCGGTCGTGGTGGATTTCATGGCCGAATCCTCTATGTCTTCGA
>JAZKST010000114.1:0-4184 GCA_036625905.1 Haloarculaceae archaeon | reverse complement strand
CCACTTGACCCCGGAGCAGTTCACGATCCACATTCCGACGCCACCAGCCACGACGGCCCGGCGGCCGGATAGCCGGTCACAGGACGCCAGACCGGGGCGCTTTTTGTATTCCCCCCTCAAGTGGGGGTGTGCTCTCGGTCGAACTTCACGCCCACTCGTCACTCTCCTACGACGGCCGGGATCCGGTCGACCGCCTGCTCGAACAGGCCGCCGCCGTCGGCCTGGACGGGCTCGCGGTCACCGACCACGACGAGATCGATGCCAGCCTCGACGCGGTCGAGCTGGCCCCCGAGTACGGCCTCGTCGGCATCCCGGGGATGGAGGTGACGAGCGAGGCGGGACACGTCCTCGCACTCGGTGTGGAGGAACTCGTCCCGGAGGGGCTTTCGTTTCAGACGACCATCGACCGGATTCACGACCTGGGCGGCATCGCGGTCGTCCCACACCCCTTCCAGAAATCTCGCAGCGGCGTCCTCGCGAACATCTCCAGCGAGGAACTGACGGCCGCGGACGCGATCGAAATCTTCAATTCCCGGCTGTTGACCGGCCGCGCGAACCGCCGGGCAGAACGGTTTGCGCTCCAGCACAACATCCCCGTCACCGCCGGCAGCGACGCACACATCTGTGAGATGGTCGGCCGCGGGGTCACCAACGTCGACACCGACGAGCGTGCCGCCGCGGCGGTCCTCGACGCCATCCGGGCGGGGCGTACCTCCGTCGAGGGGCGGCGCACGCCCTGGCACATCAGCTTCCGGCAGGCCGCCGGCGGGGTGAAACGGCGCGTCACGACCCGCGTCCAGCAGCTGCTGGACCGTGGCGTCGATCGCCGCTGACTGGCAGGATGCCCGCCCAGCCCGGAACCGACGTCGCCGGTGCCGACCCCGTGCTGGTCCGCGACGCCCTCGTACGGGGCGATCCACTCCCCGGGACGGGGGGCTTTGCGGGGGTCCTCGACGGACGTCTGGTCCGGGACGTCCTCGGCCGGCGACCCCTGTTCTCCGAGGCCGACGAGCCGGCGACCTGGAGTCACGACCCCGCCGACCTCGCCGACCCAGAGCGGGTCCCGGCCGGTCACGTCCGGACAGCGGGTGGCGACGAGCGCGTCTGGTCGCTGCCCGACCCGGAACCGGTGGCCGACGAACGCGACGCTGTGGCGAGGCTCCGAACCGCGCTCGACGGGACGCTCGGGGGCGTCGATTCGGCGGATCTCGCTGTCGCCTTCTCGGGGGGCGTCGACTCGGCGCTGCTCGCAACACGCCTCGACGCCCCGCTGTACGCCGTCGGGTTCCCGGGCAGCCACGACCTGGCGGCGGCACGCTCGGGGGCGCGTGCGCTCGGGGACGAGGTCCGGACGGTCGAACTCGACCACGGGGCGCTTGAGGCCGCCCTCCCGCGCGTCGCCCGCGCAACAGGCCGGACCAACGCGATGGACGTCGCCATCGCGCTGGCGCTGTTTCTGGTCGCCGACGCGGCCGCAGCCGACGGCTACGGCCGCCTGGCAGTGGGGCAGGGCGCGGACGAACTGTTCGGCGGCTACGCCAAGGTCGCACGCGCCCCAGATGATCCCCGGGTCGAGGCCGACACCGTCCGCGGCGCCCGCCGGGAGGTCGTCGGGACGCTGCCCGACCAGCTCGAACGCGACACGCTGGCGCTCCGGGAGGGGGGCGTCGAGCCCGTGACGCCGCTCCTGGACGACCGCGTCGTCTCCCGGGCGCTTGCGCTGCCGGGCGGGTTGCTCGTCTCCGGGCGGGGCGAGCGCAAGTGGGCACTCCGGCTTGCTGCCCGCGCGTGGCTGCCCGACCGGCTCGCATTCCGGGAGAAGAAGGCCGTCCAGTACGGCAGCCTCGTCTCGCGGGAACTCGACCGGCTCGCCAGGCAGGCCGGCTACAAGCGCCGGATGGACGACCACGTCACGCGATACGTCCGGTCGCTCGTCGGCTGATACCTTCAGGGGATGTCGTCCCGTTCGCGGGCCCACAGCCCGAGGTAGACGGCGACGGCGACGACGGCGCCGAGGACAGCGAGCAGTTCGGGCCCGATGGCCCCCCGCAGCCCGCCGAGGTTCACGTACCCGACGAACAGGGCGGCGAGAACCGTGTACCCGAATCCGGCGACGGCGATCGTCACTCGCTGTGCCGCTGTGCCCGCGAACCGGTACTCCGCGAAGACGGCGACGAAGGCGACGATCCCGGCGAGCAGGCCGACCGGGAGCCCGACGATGGCCGAGAACTCGAAGGGGAGGAGTTCGATGACCGCGACGGCGACGAGGAGAAAGGCCGTGACGGCCACGCCCGCGGCCGCGATAGCTGCCCGAAGGTGCATACGTGACGACGACTCGCCGGCGACAAAATCCTGTCGGGACCGGCCTTTAGGTGAATCGCCCTCCAACGGGGAGTATGGCGACTGTCCGGCGTCTCGTCGTGGACGTACTCAAGCCGCACGATCCACCGCTCGTCGAGTTCACCCGGCAGGTCTCCGAGGTGGACTGTGTGGGGGGTGTCACGGCCACGCTCATCGAACTCGACCAGGAAGTCCAGAACGTCAAGCTCACCTTCGAGGGCGAGAGCCTCGACCCCGAGACAATCGAGGAGCGCATCGAGGAACTCGGTGCCACAGTCCACTCCGTCGACCAAGTCGCCTGTGGCGAGTACGCCGTCGAGGACCGGCCCACACTCCAGGACAGGTAACTGTGGCGTCGATACGCGGGCTGTTCCGGCGGCTGCTCGGGAAGGAGGACGTCCTCGCGATCTCGCGGCGGTACTTCATCTCGAACGGGTTCGACGGGACGCTGACGAGTATCGGCGTCATCGTCGGGGCCGTCCTCTCGGGCGTACCTGACGGGCTGACTGTCATCAAGATCGGCCTGGGGGCCGCAATCGGGCTGGGGACGTCTGCGGTCTGGAGCGTCTGGGAGATCGAACGCGCCGAGACGCTGGCGGAGATACAGCGCATCGAGCGGGCGATGCTCACCGACCTCGACGACACGCGAATCGACCGCGAACAGCGCGGGACCCGCCTCGTCCACGCGACGATGAGCGGGCTCGGCCCCGTCACCGGCATCCTCATCACGCTCGTCCCCTTCGCCTTCGAGGGCGTCGTCTTCACGATGGGCGAGGCGGCGGTCCTCGCGGTCGCGCTCGGAGTCGGCGTGCTCGCGGTCTTCGGCGCGTACATGAGCTCGATCTCGGGCCAGCGGTGGTACGTGGCCGCCGTCCGAATGGGACTCGCCGGATTAATCGTCGCCGCGATCAACGTCGTCCTGCCGGGATAACGCGACCACAGTCATTCGGCGAACGTCTGGACGGTGTCGCTGGATGGGGATTCGGCTTGCCGGTCGGCGACAGTCCCGCGCTTGACCAGCCAGCCGACCGCGACGACGAGGGGCGCTCCGGCGGCGAGCGTTCCGGCCAGCACCCCCCAGTCGGCCAGAGAGAGGGGGACAGTCCCGAAGTACTCCCGGAGCGGCGTGTACAGGACCGCGAGCTGGAGGGCGAGCGAGACGACGACAGCGACGGCTCGCCCGCGCGTGACGCTTGTCCCCTTGTAGAGGACGTTCGATCGCTCGGCCAGCGGCGTCCCTTCCGACGTCGTTCCGGTCTCTTTCTCGACGGGGACGCTCTCGCCGGTCAGCGCCGCCTCGTCGACTTCGAGGGCCCTCGCCTCGACGATCCGGCAGTCGGCGGGCACGACGTCGCCCTGCTCGAGGACGACGACGTCGCCAGGAACGAGTCTCGTCACGTCGACTACCCGTTTCTCTCCCGCCCGGCGGACGGTCGCGTCGGGCCGCGTCAGTTCGCGCAGCGCATCGAGGCTCTGCTCGGCACGGTACTCCTGGACAAACCCGAAGACGCCGTTGGCCAGCAGGATGACGGCGATGAGCGTCGCGTCGACGAGGTGGCCGATCGCGACGGAGATGGCCACGGCGGCGAGTAACACCCAAATGAGCGCACTGGAAAACTGCGCGAGGAAGATGCGGAGCGGCCCACGCCCGTGCCCGGTCGTGATCTCGTTGGGGCCCCACTCCGCTCTCCGCTCGCGGGCCTGTTCGTCGGTCAGACCCTCAGTCGCCGTGTCGAGTTCGTCGTAGACCGACTCGATCGTCTCGGTGTGCCAGCCCATCCGGCGGGTGTCAGTCGCCGGGCTGTGCCTCTGCCCGCCGGTCATCGTCTGTGGTCAAACGAGGG
>JAZKST010000113.1:0-4203 GCA_036625905.1 Haloarculaceae archaeon | reverse complement strand
GCGACGCTCGACCGATCGGCCGAGCGGCCGGGAGGCGCCTCCGTGCGCCGACCCGGGGAAGGGTAGGGCTGCCGGTGCTGTCGGGTGGGACTGGAAGGGGCCGCAGTCTCGGCGTGCCCGGCCGACGCAAGGACCGCAGGCCGGAGGCCGAGGACCGCAGCGAGTCCCGGGAGCCGAGACTGCGGGGGCTTCCGAGACGTTCTCGGGGTCTGTGACGTCTTCCGGGGCTTCCGAGGTGGTTCTGAAAACGTCGTCATGGTCCGTGTATCGAAAAACTTCGTCTCCGAACTCATATCAAAACTCCTCTACGGCGCTCCGATGGGGTGGAACCCGGTGAACTCCAGGCCCGCCGTCTCCTCGAAGCCGAGCGCGACGTTGGCGGCGTGGACCGCCTGGCCCGCCGAGCCCTTCATCATGTTGTCGATGGCCGAGAACACCACCACACGCCCATTACGGGGGTCGAGTTCGAAGCCGACCTCCGCGAAGTTCGACCCGGCGACGGCCTTCGGCTCGGGATAGCGGTAGACGCTCCCCCCACCGGCGGCCGTCCGGACGAACGGCTCCTCGTCGTACGCCTCGCGGTAGGCCCCCCAGAGGTCGCCCTTCGAGACGGGCGAGTCCGGGAAGACGTGGCAGGTCGCGCTCGCGCCACGGATCATGTCCACGGCGTGGACGGTAAAGGAGACACGCGCGCCGAGGTAGGCCTCGATCTCGGCCTCGTGGCGGTGGCTCGTCGGCGCGTACGGCCGGACGATCCCCGAGCGCTCTGCGTGGTGGCTCGCCGCCGAGCCCGTCGCACCGCCCTCGGAGGAGCCGACCTTCACGTCGACCACGATCCGCTCGTCGCCGGCCAGCACGTCGGCCTCGTAGAGCGGCAACAGCCCGAGGACGGTCGCGGTAGCGTTACAGCCCCCGGCGGCGACCAGGTCCGCGCCGGGGAGGTTCTCGCGGTTGAGTTCGGGAAGGGCGTACTCCGCCTCCTCGAGGAGTTCGGGCCGCTCGTGGCCGTCGTACCACTCCTCGTAGTAGGACGCGTCGGGCAGGCGGAAGTCCGCCGAGAGGTCGACCACGGTGTCGGCAGCGTCGCGGAACGCGTCGATCCGTCCCATCGAGACGCCGTGTGGCGTCGCGGCGAACAGGACGTCGACGCTCTCCAGGTCCTCCGGATCGGTGAAACGCAGGTCGAGGTGCCGGAGGTTCGGGTGGACGTTTCCGAGGGTCTTGCTCGTGTACGACCGGCTCGTCGCCTGGACGAGTTCGAACTCGGGGTGCCCGTCGAGCAGGCGGCAGAGCTCGCCGCCGGTGAACCCGGACCCACCGACCACCGCGGCTCGCGTCATCTCAGGCCGTCACCCCGGGCGCCCGGACTTTGGCCTCTAGCCAGTCGACGACCGCCGCGGGGACGTCCACGTCGGTCACCGAATCGAGCGCCTTGAACTCGACCGTGTGGTTCACCTCGTGGACGGTGAACTCCTCGCCGGTCTCCATCAGGTCCACGCCCAGCAGCCCGCCGCCGACGGCGTCACTCGCCCGTTCGACCAGGTCGCGCATCTCGTCGGTCACCTCGATCCCCTCGACCTCGGCGCCCTGTGCGGCGTTGGTGAGCCAGTGGTCCGAGGAGCGGGCCATCGCGGCGACGGGCTCGCCGTCCGTGGCCACCACGCGGATGTCCCGGCCGGGCTTCTCGACGAACTCCTGGATGTAGAACACCTTGTGCTCGTAGTGCCCGAGCGTCTCCTTGTGTTCGAGGATGGCCTCGGCGGCGTCCCGGGAGTCGATCTTCGCCATCAGACGGCCCCACGAGCCGACGACCGGCTTCAGGACACACGGGTAGCCGAAGGCCTCGATGGACTCCAGTGCGGACTCCTTGGTGAACGCCACCTCGGTGTTCGGCGTCGGGACGCCCGCCTCCGAGAGGACGAGGCTGTTGCGTGCCTTGTCCGCGCAGACCTCGGCGGTCTCCGGGTCGTTCACGACCGGGATGCCGTAGCGGTCGACGAAGCGCGTGATATACCGCGAGCGGGAGGTGGCGAGACACCGGTCGAGCACGAGGTCGACCCCCTCGAACGACTCGGGGGCCTGGTGGATGCCGAACCGCTCCTTGCGGACGTCGATCTTCGTCACCTCGTGGTCGCGCTCGCGCAGCTCCGAGAGCAGGAGCTTCTCGTCGCGCCGGATGCGCGAGTAGAGCACCCCGACGTTCATGACTGGCGTCCCTCGGCGGTCCGTGTGTCGGCGTTCGTATCCGTGTGTCCCTGGCCGGCCGTCGACATGCTCACTCGCCCCAGTCCTCCTCGAGTTCGGGCGCCGTCTCGAGGTCGACGGGATCGGTCCCCACCACCTCGAGCTCGGCACCGCAGGTCCCACAGTCGACGATCTCCCCGACTTCGAGGTCCTCGTGCAGGGTCAGCTCGGCCCCGCACTCGATGCACTCTGCCATTGTACCCGCTACTCGTACCCTCCAGCACTTAAGCGCTTCGGACCTGTCAGAACTATTTATAGATTAGACAGTAGTCTGAGCGCCTCGTAACCACCACAACAGCGTATTCCGAACGACGCTATCGGAATTTTGGTAATTCGTCCCCGGACGGGGACGGCAGCCCCGGCGGGCCGCGGGCCGCGTCGGGGGCCGGGCGGGGTCGTCGGGTCGGTCGGTCAGACATGCCGACTCACCTCGCGTGCGAGGCGGTCGGCGGCGTCCGCGAGCGTCTCCCGACGGTCGGCCAGCGCCTCGGCGTCCGTCTCGCAACTCTCGGCCGCGCGGTCGAGCGCGCCTGCCACCGCCCCGGGGGCCGGTCCGCCGAACGAGTCACGGGCGGCGACGCTCTCGGCCGGGTCCAGCGCCGCCTCCACGGCCGCGGCGTCGACGTGGGCATCGAGGGAGTCCCCGAGCACCTCGCGGGCGGCGGCGTCGAGCGCCGCGTAGTCCGCCGCGCCCCCGGTCTCGACCGACTCCGCCGCGCGACTCGCGGCTCCGCCGTCTTCTCGCGGGCACTGCCCGCTCGAACGGTCCGCGGAGCTTCGCTCCGCGCTACTCGTCCGTTCCGCGGCGCGTTGCGCCGCGTGCGCCACCATCTCGTGGGCGGTTCGGAACGGTACTCCGGAAGCGGCCAGCAGGTCCGCGACCCCCGTCGCCGTCGAGAACCCCTCGCCGGCCGCAGCCGCGAGTGCCTCCTCGGGCCAGGTCGCGGTGGCGACCGCGCCAGCGACGACCTCGGTCGCCTCGGCGACGGCGTCCACCGCTTCGAACGCGTGGCCGTGGGCCCGCTGGAGGTCGCGGTTGTACGCCCGCGGGAGCCCCTTCAGCGTCGTCAGCAGACCGTTCAACCCGGCGGCGGCGTCGCCCGCGGTCGCCCTGGCCAGCTCCATCGTGTCCGGGTTCACCTTCTGGGGCATGATCGAGGAGGTCGAGGCGTAGTCGTCGTCCAGCTCGACCAGCCCCCGGTTCGAGAAGATCACGAGGTCCTCGGCGACGCCCGACAGACCCGTGGCGATCGAGGCGACCGCCGCGGTCGACTCCACGAGGAAGTCCCTCGCGGATGCGGCGTCCATCGAGTTCTCGATCACCTCGTCGAACCCCAACAGTTCTGCCGTCCGCTCGCGGTCCACGTCGAAGGTGGTGCCGGCGAACGCCGCCGCGCCCAGGGGAGAGCGGTTCGTCCGGTCGTAGGCGTCGAGCAACCGCGCCGTGTCGCGCCGGAGCGCCGACTCGTAGGACAGCAGGTAGTGGCCCACGGTCGTCGGCTGGGCGGGCTGGAGGTGGGTGAACCCGGGCATGACGGTACGGGAGTGCTCGTCGGCCACCTCACGCAGCACTTCGCGCAGTTCGAGCACGCGCTCGGCCGTGTCGAGCAGGTCCTCGCGCAGGCGGTAGCGCAGGCAGGTCGCCACCTCGTCGTTGCGCGACCGGGCGGTGTGCATCCGGCCGCCGACCTCGCCGACCCGGTCGACGACGGCCGTCTCGATGGCCGCGTGGACGTCCTCGCCCTCGGGGAGGGCAGCGTGGCCCGCGGCCTCGACCTCGTCGAGCGCGCCGAGTATCTCGCCCGCCGAGTCGTCGTCGACGATCCCCTGCTCGGCGAGCATCACGACGTGCGCGCGGTCGACGGCGAGGTCGGCCTCGAAGATGCGCCCGTCGGCCTCGAGCGAGGAGAGGAACCCGCGGGCGGGGCCGCCGCTGAACCGCTCGCGGCGCACGACGTC
>JAZKST010000112.1:0-4240 GCA_036625905.1 Haloarculaceae archaeon | reverse complement strand
GACATGGAGCACTTCTACGACCAGATGGAGGCCGTCGAGCCGTACTTCCAGACGAACGAGTACCCCTCCGGGGAACTCGAGGAGCAGCGCCAGACACGGGAGAACCGCGAGAAGGTGAAGATGTCCACGCGGTGTATCTGGTGTGCCGCCTGTATGTCCTCGTGTAACATCGCCGCCGGGGACAACCAGTATCTCGGCCCCGCGGCCATCAACAAGGCCTACCGGTTCGCGATGGACGAGCGCGAGGGCGGGGAGATGAAACAGCACCGCCTGAACATCATCGAACAGGAGCACGGCGTCTGGCGGTGCCAGACACAGTTCTCCTGTACCGAGGTGTGCCCGAAGGACATCCCGCTCACCGAGCACATCCAGGAGCTCAAGCGCGAAGCGGTCAAGAGCAACCTGAAGTTCTGGTGAACCCGGTTCGGCTACCGGTGCCGGCCTCGACGGGAACGGATCACTAACGGTCGTTACTGTGGCTCGCGCTCCCCTCCGGCCCGTCGTTCGAGCCCCCGTCCGCAGCGTCCTCATCGAGCACGTCGAGCGACTCGGGGAGTCGGTTCTCGACCAGCCACAGCGTCAGCCGATAGATGGCGTACCCGACCCCGGCGATCAGTACCAGGTCGATGATGTACAGCTCGAGGAACTCGAGTGGGGTTACTCGGCCGAGTACGAGGTCGCCCGCGAGCACGAGAAACCCGACGGTGAGTGCGAGCAACAGCGCGGGAGCGAGGATCACCAGTAGCGCGATGACCAGTACGACGACGCGGTCCCGGGAGTCGGCTGGGGACATACTGAACGCTGTGTCACCCGGGACAAAACAGTGCTGTCTCGATAGGGCCACCGTCGTGGCCGACCCCGCGAACGGACCCGTTCGGTGGTCCCGTGCGGTATCCGGACGATCGCCGACCGGTGACGGGTGTCTCGTGGGTGTGTGAAACCCGTCCGTCGTCGGGGTCAGCGACGGCCGAACAGCCGTTCCCGGAGCGAGCGTGCGGACGGCCGTTCGGCCAGCAGCACCGGCGTCTCGAGCGCCTGGATGGCGTCGAACGCCAGCGATCCCCGAACGATCCGGGACAGCAACCCACGGTCCGTCGACCCGATTATCACCAGGCTGTACGTCTCGCCGACCCGCCCGATGACCGTCTCGACGTCCCCTGCTTCGACGCGGAGGTCCGCATCCGCCAGCCCGTGACTCTCGGCCCAGTCGTTCAGGAACTCCCGACCCGTATCCTCCTCGCCCGGGTCCACGACGTGGAGCAGTGACACGTCCACGCCGACGGTCTCTCGTAACGCCCCCGCGACCTCTGCGGAGAGGTCCGAGGAGGCCCCGCCGGCAGTCGGAACGAGCACGTCGGACAGCTCGAGGTCCTGGCCGTCCAGCACGAGGAAGTCACACGGCAGGTCGTGGGTCAGTTCCTCCAGGGCGGCCTCGGCACGCCCACCCGCGAACCGCGCGCCGCCGTACCCCATCACCACGGTGTCGGCGTCGCTCCCGATGATGGCGATGGGGAGGTTCCGCCCCGGGTTCTTCAGCTCCTCGGCGACCGTCGCGATCTTGGCGTACCCGAGGAAGGAGACGAACACGAGCGCCGTCGCCGGCAGGATCGCTTCGGTCCCGAACGGCGCGAGGCCGTCTTCGCCGGCGAGCGTGGCGTAGTCGAACGAGAGAAAGCCCGCGACGGCGAACGCGGTGAGGATCGAGAGCAGGACGAACACGATGACCGTCTGGACGCCGCCGGTCTCCTTGGCACCGATGAAGTTGACCCCGACGAAGACGATTCCGGCGAGGAGCGCGCCCATCTGGATCGGGTTGAGGAACGCCACTTCGGGCAGCGGCACGAAGACGGCGAGGTACTGCCCGAACCCGATACAGTAGAACGCCGACGCGAAGGCCAGCCCCATCCAGTCGCCCATGCCGGCGATCGAGCCGAACAGCGGCCCGAGCGACCGGTTGATGTAGTAGTAGCCGCCGCCGGCCTTCGGCATCGCCGTCCCGAGTTCGGAGACCGACAGCGCGTTCACCATCGCGATCAGTCCGCCGACGACGAACGACACGACGACGACGGGTCCCGCCGCGTTGGCGGCGACGCCGGGGAGGACGAAGATCCCGGCCCCGATCATCGTCCCGATGCCGATGGTCATCGCCGAGACGAGGCCCAGGTCCTTGGCGAGCTCCTCGTCGCTCATTCGTTCGACTCTACACGCGGAAGGGCGATCACGGGCCGATCCGAGTTCGTGACCAGCTTCAGCGAGAGGTCCCCGGAGAGGAACTGCACGATCCGGTTGCCGCCGCGGGAGCGGTACGCGATGGCGCTCGCGCCGACCTCGTCGGCGGCCTCGAAGATCGCGCCGACGACGTCGTGGGCGTACGCGGTGTGCTCGTCGGCGTCGGGGAACACGGTCCGGACGGCGGCGTACGACTCCGCCGCCAGCCCCTCGGACTGTTCGACGGGCGTCTTGTCCGGGACGCCGCCCCCCTTCTCGACGACGTGCAGCGCCGTCACCCGTTTCGGCCGGTACGGTTCGAGCGCGGCCGCGGTCGCCAGTGCGTCCTCCTCGTGGGCGACCGGCAGGAGGACGTGACCGAGGAGGTCACGCCGCTCGTCGTCGGAAACGCTGTTCATAGGGAGTGATAATCCGGGTCCGTTATCAAGGTATATATACACGTCGCCGATAGTGAGGCATACCGGCCGACGCGGAAGCGAGTTCCGTCCCCGCGTTCCCCGCCTCGGGAGAGCGGGTCCGGGTTCTTTATACGCTCCCCTTCCCTGTGGGGCCTGTGACCGGGATTTACACCACGGACCGTCGCCACGGACCGGTTCGGACGACGGGGAGTCGGGCGATGCTCGAACGGCCGTCCCCCGACCTCCCGGTAGCGTCGCCTTCGGCGAAAGACAGCCTCAAGTCAGAGACGGCCTAACACGAACCCAAGGCACCATACAATGTACGAACACGACGTCATCGTGGTCGGCGCCGGCGGCGCCGGCCTCCGAGCGGCCATCGCGGCACACGAGGAGGGGGCCGACGTGGCCCTCGTCTCGAAGCTCCATCCCGTTCGCTCGCACACCGGCGCGGCCGAGGGCGGCATCAACGCCGCCCTGCGCGACGGCGACGACTGGGAACTGCACGCCTACGACACGATGAAGGGGTCGGACTACCTCGGCGATGCCCCCGCCATCGAGACGCTCTGTCAGGACTCCCCCGAGGAGGTCATCCAGCTCGAGCACTGGGGTATGCCCTTCTCCCGCGAGGACGACGGTCGGGTCTCCCAGCGACCGTTCGGCGGGCTATCCTTCCCCCGGACCACGTACGCGGGCGCCGAGACGGGCCACCACCTGCTCCACACCATGTACGAGCAGGTCGTCAAGCGGGGCATCAAGGTCTACGACGAGTTCTACGTCTCCCGGCTCGCCGTGACCGACCACGACGATCCGGAGGACCGGGAGTGCCACGGCGTCGTCGCCTACGACATCAAGAGCGGCGAGGTCGTCGGCTTCCGGGCGCGCAACGGGGTCGTTCTCGCCACCGGCGGGGACGGCCAGACGTACGATCACACCACCAACGCGGTCGCCAACACCGGCGACGGCGCGGCGATGGCCTACCGCGCGGGCGTCCCCGCCGAGGACATGGAGTTCGTCCAGTTCCACCCGACCACCCTGCCGAGCACGGGCGTCCTCATTTCCGAGGGCGTCCGCGGGGAGGGGGGAATCCTGTACAACGCCGAGGGAGAGCGGTTCATGTTCGAGCGCGGCTACGCGAACAACGACGGCGAACTCGCTTCCAGGGACGTCGTCTCGCGCGCCGAGCTGACGGAGGTCAACGAGGGCCGGGGCATCGAGGACGAGTACGTCTACCTCGACATGCGCCACCTCGGCGAGGAGCGCATCGTCGACCGCCTGGAGAACATCCTCCACCTCGCGGAGGACTTCGAGGGGGTCGACGGGCTGGAGGAGCCCATGCCGGTAAAGCCCGGCCAGCACTACCACATGGGCGGCATCGAGGTCAACGAGAACGGCGAGACCTGCATCTCGGGGCTCTACGCCGCCGGGGAGTGTGCGTGTGTCTCCGTCCACGGCTCGAACCGGCTCGGCGGGAACGCCCTGCCCGAACTCATCGTCTTCGGCGCCCGCGCGGGCTACCACGCCGCCGGGCGCGACCTCGGCGAGGCCCGCATCGAGACCGGCCCGAGCGCGATGAGCGAGGCCGAGGAGGGGCTGGACACCCCCGTCTCGCCCGG
>JAZKST010000015.1:0-69139 GCA_036625905.1 Haloarculaceae archaeon | reverse complement strand
ACCTCGGTGTTGCCGAGGATGGCGTGCTCGCCGTCGTTGTGCGGGTCGTCGAAGAAGCGGTAGCGCTCCTTTTCCTCGCCCTCTTCGACTACCCGCCGCGTGCCGGCGGCCTCGATGGCCTCCAGCAGGTACTTCGAGGCGTGGCTGGCGATGCGGGGGTTCTCGAACACCGCGTCGACGTACTCACCGAGGCCCATCGGTGCCTCGTAGGTGTCCCGCAGGGACTCGTCCCCGCGCCGGATGTAGTCCTCGCCACTCATCTCAGTCGTCCGCTTCCATCTCCGTCTTGGCCACCTCCGCGCCGGCGAACTCGAGGACCTCCTTGGCGCCCTCCTTGCTGTACCCCTGCTCGACGAGCGCGCGGACCCAGGAGTTGCGCTCCTCGTCGTCCATCTCGCCGCTGGAGACGAGCGCCGAGAAGTTGATGTTGTGCTTCTTGTCCTCCCAGAGCTTGCGCTCCAGGGCGCGGCGCAGGCGGTCGTTGTCCTGGGGGTTGAAGCTCGTCCCCTCGCGCGCCCGCCGGGAGACCCAGTTCGAGACCTCCTGGCGGAAGTCCTCCTTGCGGTCCTCGGGGATGTCCAGTTTCTCCTCGACGTCCCGCAGGAACTTCTCGTCGGGGTCCTGCTCGCGGCCCGTGATGTCGTCCTCGACGGTGTCGTCGTCGATGTAGGCCATCACGTGGTCCATGTACTTCTCGCCCTGGCGCTGGATCTCGTCGAGGTCGTACGCCAGCGCGTGCCGGACGTCCTCGATGGCCCGCTCCTTGTACTCCTCGCGGACGAGTTCGAGGTAGCGGTAGTACGTCTCGAAGTTCTCCTGGGGGATCGAGCCGTGATTCTCGAGGTTCTCCTCCAGGTGGTTGAACGTCGTCAGCGGCGAGAGGAAGTCACGGCCACGGTGCATCGAGTCCATGATGGCCTCGGCGATCTCGTCGCCGATGAAGCGTGGACTGACCCCGTCCATCCCTTCCCCGAGGTCGGCGACCTCCTGGGCCTCCTCGCGGAGTTTCTTCACGTCGATGTCGTCGGCCTCGTCGATCTCGCCGTTGTAGGCCTTGGCCTTCTGGACGACGCTCACCTGGCCGCCGTCGGGCTCCTGGATCCGGGTCAGGACGCCGAACAGCCCCGCCATCTGGAGCGTGTGGGGCTCGACGTGGATGTCCGGGACGTCCGCGTTCCGGAGCATCTTGTCGTAGATCATCGCCTCCTCCTCGTACTGGAGGACGTACGGGAAGTCGATCCGTTTGGTCCGGTCGTTGAACGCCTCCATCTTCTCGTCGCCCTTCTTGTCCCGGTACTCGGGCATGTTCGTCCGGCCGACGATCACCTGGTCGATGTCGATCCGGGGGTTGTTCTTGGGCTTGATCGTCTGCTCCTGGGTCGCGTGCAGGAAGTCGTAGAGGAACTCGCGCTGGAGTTTCAGCAGTTCCTCGCCGGAGAAGATACCGCGGTTGGCGTTACAGAACGCCCCCGAGTAGTCGAACGCCCGCGGATCGGACTCGCCGTAGACGGCGATCTTCGAGTAGTTGACGTCCCCCGTCAGCTCGGTCTCGTCCTGGTTCTTCTTGTCCTTGGGCTCGAACGTCTCGATGCACTGGCGCTTGTTCTCGTCGGCGATCAGGCGGACGACCTCGACGTGGTTCTCGAGGACCGCCTGGAGGTCGTCGTCGTAGTGCTCGAGCAGGCGGTCCATGTAGAACTCGCTGGCGGGGTCGAGCGACTGCTCGTTGCGGACGGTGTAGGGGGCGTCGAGCCGCTCGTTCATCCCCTCGATGACCCTGTCGCGCTGCTCCTGGGGGAGCAACACGAGCGGGTCCTGGTTCATCGGCGACCGGACCACGTCGTCGGCGGGGTCCTGGTCCCGGATGACGTCACAGAGGTTCGTCCACCGGAAGGTGTACATCCTGCCCGCCTCGCGCAGGCTGTAGTCCTCGAAGTACGTGCGGACCTGCCGGTCGAACTCGGACTTGCCCGAGCCGACGGGACCGAGAAGTAGCTTGATGCGCTTCTCGGGGCCGAGCCCGCGGGCGCCGGACTTCACCTTGTTGACGAACTCGTGGATGGACTCGTGGATGTTCCGGCCGTAGAACGTGTTCTCGCCGTCGTTCAACGGGTCCTCGCTCGCGAGCTGGTACTCCACGACCCCGAGGCCCTCGTCGTACTCGGTGCCGTAGTAGTCGAACATGTCGGCGACGCGCTGGTGGGCGTTGCGGGCGATACGGGGGTCCTCGTACAGCTCGTCGAGGTACCAGTCGAACGACCGGGTCTCGCGGAGGTCCGAGGGGATCGAGTTCCGGTACTCCTGGCTCAGGTCTTCGAGCGTCTCCATGTTACTCATGCTTTGCGTGGCGCCGGGGGGCGCTGGTTACCGGCCGCGGGGCCGGTCGACAGTCTCGGGGGACCGCAGGACTGCGGGCCTGACCCGCGGCTCTCCGTCGGGACGTCGGCGGATTTCGGGTCCGGGGCGTGCCGCATGTCATGTCTCACCGTACCACTCCCGCCGCCGGCGACCGGGTCTCCGGGTGGGACGACACGGCAGCAGAGCGGGGTGGGGGAGTACGGGTGGGCGATCCACCGATACTATATTACCTTTGAGGACCAGAACTATATAAACGTTCTGCTGAAGGCCGCTTTTCGATACGTTCCGCCCCCCGCCCGAACCGTCCGAAACCGGCAGGTGGCGGTGACGTCCCCCTCGTTGACCCCGAACAGCGGGGAACGGGGTTTAAATACTCCACCGCTCCACCGACCGTCGGACTGATAGCCGGGGGCACCGTAGTGTACCCATGCTCGACGAGGGGGACCGCGAGGCGCTGGCCGACGGCTGGACCGTCTGGGACGACGCCGACGACCGGGTGGTCCTCGCCTACCGCCCGGACGTGTTCGACGGAGGGGTGTTCGACGCCGCCTGTCTCCCCACGCTGTACGTCACCCGTGGCCGCCGCTCGCGCCGTCCCGGAGGCACCCGAACCCTCCCGCCGGACGCCCCGTGGGTGGCAACGCTGTTCCTCGAACCGGAGGTGTCGGCCCCGCCCCGCGAGTTCGACTCCCCGGAGGCCGCCGTCGAGGGGGCGCTCGCCCTCGCTGCCGAGTTCGCCCGCGGGGACGTCGACTACCGCTCGCTCTACCAGGTCCCCCGGCCCGACTACGTCGGGCGTCTCGACGAACTCACGGGTCGGGACGCTTAAACCCGACGGCCGGCTACCCCGCGTATGGCCACGGTCACGCTCATCGGTACCCGGCTGGCGGAGGTCGGGACCGAGTTCACCTACCACGGCGAGGCCCCCGCGTGCGAGGGCTGTCCCTACCGGGGGCAGTGTCTGAACCTCACCGAGGGCCACCGCTACCGGGTAACGGGCGTGCGCGAGGGGGGGCAGACGCTCGAGTGTGGCGTCCACGACACCGGCGTCAGGGCCGTCGAGGTCGAACCCGCCGCCGTCCTCGCCAACGTCGCCTCGAAGGGGGCGTTCGCCGGCAGCCGGACCGGGCTCGAGGGGCCCTGCCCGTACACCGAGTGCCCGAGCCACGCCTACTGCGAGCCCGAGGGCGTCGCGTTCGACGAGGAGTACCAGATCACCGAGGTCGTCGGCGAGCCCCCACACGACTACTGCATGCTGGAACGCGACCTCACGCTCGTCGAGTTCGCCCCACAGGAGGAGTAGGCGGTCGGAGGGGGATCAGGACCCCTCCGCCGACGCCTCCGCGAACAGTTCGTCGACGGCCGCTTCGGCCGCCCGCACGGCGTCCTCTGCGACCCGTTCCGGGTCCTCTGTCTCCTCGGGCGCGTTCAGGTAGACGTCGACCTCGAGGACGCCGTCCTCGAAGGTGACGGTCACGTCCAGATCGTCGATCTCGGACTGCCTGTACCGCGAGAGGACGAGACCCTCGGCCGCGTCCGAGGCGGCCTGCACGACCGCGTCGTCCGTCGGCTCCGCGCCGCTGTCGCTGTCGCTCATACCCGGGGGTGCGTCGGGATGCGAGAAAGGTCTGGTCGTTCGTCTACGCGCCGCCGGCGCCCGGCCCGCCCGGACCCATCGGGCCGCCCGCACCCGGGCCGCCCGGGCCGCCGCCGCCCTGGAGCATCTGCTGGAGCTCGCCCTGGAGCTCCTCGAACTTCTCCCGGACGCGGTCCTCCTGCTTCTCTAGGGTCTGGACGCGCACCTCGAGGCTGTCGACCTTCTCCTCCAGGTCGTCGTAGGCCTCGTCGTACTCCGTCTCGACGAGCAGCTCGCCGACCTCGCGGTACATCTCGGTGTCCGCCTCGATGTCCTCGAGAGCCTCGAGAGCCGTCTTGGACTCGCGGAGCGTCGTCTCGGCCTGCTGTTTCTGCGTCGCGACCTCCTGTGCGGTCTCCTGGAGGTCCTGGAGTTCCTCGATCTTCTCCTGAGCTTCCGGCGGAAGGTTACCCTGCATGGACGGACGGTGGGGTTCCCCCCTGAAAAACCCACGCTATTCCGCCGAGCAGTCGTCGAGGCTCCAGCCCCGGGAACTCGTGGGATCCCCGTCGCTGACCGGCGGATCCGATCCGCCGCCGTGCGCGGGTCGCGTGGTCCCGGGCGGAGAGGCGACGAACGACGGGGAGGACCCCCGTGATCGGGACGACGGACCTACCCCACATCACGGCTCGACGCACTGCCTTCGGAGTCCTCCTGGTCGCGGCCCTGCTGACGACCGCGGTGGTCGGCACCACAGGCACCGCGGCGGCCGCCCTCGACGGGGAAGGAGACGACGTGTGTCCCTGCGGAGCACTGTCCATCGGGAGCGGAACCCCCTCCACCGTCGAGGTCGGTCACCTCGACGACCGGATCGGGACGCTGGCCATCGAGCTGACGACCGACTGGTTCCGGGACCTGGACGCCGTGGTCCTCGCCACACCCAGTCCGAACTGATAGGGTCGTGCGTAACTACTTCGAGTGATCTTCGAGAGTATCGGCGTTTCGAGACCGACGCGTCGGCACCCGGAGCCGTGACGCGAAACGAGTGACGCACGACCGTATGATGACGCCCGGTGGCCGACCCCGTATTTCTCGCCGGTTCCCGACCCCGTGCCGGTATCGTCCGGGGTTTCGGGCTCCTGGGCCCCCGGCGCCGACCGTATCAGCCCCCATCGGCGTCCGTCGACGTTCCGTCCGTGGATGCCCCGGTTCGGTCGCCGACGCTCGCGACCCGTTCGGCCACTTCGACCAGCGTCGACCAGGTGTTGACGCCCGCACGGAGCGCGACGAGGTCGTCGGCCGCGACGTCGACGACGACCGAGGTCCCGTGTACCTCGAGGATCGCCCGGGTGCGGTCGCCCTCGATCTCTTCGACCTCCTGGCCGACGCTGCGAGCGAGGAGTCGTGCCCGTCCGGGCGTGTCGTAGTCGAAGACGAGTTCGGCGCGGTGGGGCGTGCCAGAGTCGGCCGGCCTCGGCGGGTCCCCGGCCGGGTGATGGGTCACCGGCAGTCGGGCCGCGTTACTCGACCTCGATCTCCTTGACGTCGGGAGAGCGCTCCTTCAGCAGGACGCGGTGGCCGCAGTACGGACAGCGGACCCCGCCGTAGGCATCGAGTTCGACGTCGCGCTTGCACCGCGAGCACTTGTAGCTCATCGGACGGTCACTCGCTCGCGTTCTCGGTTTCACCCTCGTTCTCGCTCCCCGAGAGGGCGGCGCGGATCGACCGGCGGACGGTCCGGCCGGCGGGCGTGACCGGTCGGTAGGCGCCGCCGGTGAACGTCTCGCCGGTCTCCTCGTTCACCCAGACGCCCGTACCGAGGCGCTTGACGTCGTCGCCGTCGACCTTCGAGTTCCGCATGTCGTCCTCGATTTCCTTGACCCGACGGCGGGAGACGCGCCCGTACCGGGCGCCGAACCGCCCCGCGCTGCCGACCTTGCTCGTGGCCATAGTGCTCGTATGTGGGCCCGTCGGGGGAATAAACCCTGCGAGTCGCGGTCGGGGGTGGTCGCGGACCGGAGCCGGAACCTCACCCCCGGTTCACCCGCATCGCCAGCTTCCGGGCCAGCGACGACGGCAGCAGCTTCGCCGCCAGGCGGACGACCCTGTTCGCGGTGCCGGGGACGACCACCGCCCGCCCCTCGGCCAGCCCGCGGTACCCCATCCGTGCCACGTCGTCGGCCTCCATCCACCGGATCAGGCCGCCGTCCTGCCGTCCGATGGGTGCGTCGGTCATGTCGGCACGCCCCTGGAACTCCGTCGCCACCGGTCCCGAGCAGAGCACCGTGGCGGTCACGCCGTCCCCGCGAAGCTCCTCGTGGAGCGCCTGGGAGAACGACAGCTCGTACGCCTTCGAGGCGTAGTAGGTCGCCATGTACGGCCCGGGCTGGAACGCGGCGGTGGAGGCGACGGTGAGGACACCACCGCCCCCCCGCTCGACCATATCGCGGACGAACAGTTTCGAGAGGTGCGTGGGGGCGGCCACGTTCAGCTCGACCAGATCGAGGTCGCGGTCGAGGTCGATCTCGGTGAACTTCCCCTGTGTGCCGACGCCGGCGTTGTTGACGAGGTAGTCCACCTCGATACCCCGTCCGGTGACCTCCGCGTAGAGGTCGGCACGGTCCTCCCGGTTCGAGAGGTCCGCCGGCACGACGTGGGCCGCGACGCCGTGTGCGTCCTCGATCCCATCGGCGACCGCTCGCAGTCGCTCCTCGCGGCGGGCGACCAGGACCACGTCGTGCCCCTCGCTCGCGAACCGTTCGGTCAGTGCCTTCCCGATGCCGGCGGAGGCACCCGTCACGAGTGCCGTCCCTCGATCGAGTGTCATGTGTCCTGCCCGTACTCCCCCAAGTACGTTAACTGGTAGCACGAACCGCTGCTGCCGGGCACACGGGTCGGCTCCGCCGGCGACGCGTCTACCGGAGCGAGCGTGCGAGGTGTTTCACCGCCGCCCACGCGAGCCTCGGGAGGTAGGGGACGACCGCGGGGGAGGTGAGCCCGAAGCCGACGAGGACATCGAGCAACGGAGGGTAGACGCGGTGCTCGACCACCTGGCTCTCCTCGACTCGGACCTCCCCCATGTACCGGAACTCACAGCGTCGCCCTGTCGGCGGGATCCAGTGGAACGTCTCCTCGTGTGTCAGCGTGATTCGGCCCGTGTACATCACCGTCCCGCCGTCCGAGAGCATCTCGAGGACCTCCAGGTGGAAGTCGGGAAAGCCCGCCACGACCGAGCGGACGAACCGCTCCAGGCCGTCGCGGCCGTGGACCTCCCCCATCTTCCCGGGGAGGTCGCCGTCGATGGCCCACGGGTCGTACATCCTGAACGACTCCGAGACCACCTCGGGTATCTTCCCGTACGCCCGGTCGTTCCAGACCGTCAGGTACTCGCGCACGATCACCTCCGCGTCCGTCGTCGCCCGGGCCATTGGATATCTCCTGCCCACTACGTACCCTCGACGGGATATATACTGTCGGTCGTGCGCCCCCGTGTGATCTCGCCGACCAGTCGGAGCGACGATGCGCGAACAGGGACGACCGACACCCCGACGGGTTATCCCCACGGGACGAGACGGGAGCACATGGTGGACGACGGCATCCCACAACACGGTCCCGACGACATGTTCCCCCGGGTCGACGTTCCGATCCCGGAGATCTCACACGTCGCGTTCGTCGTCGAGGACCTGGAGGACGCGATGCGACGGTTCGGCGCCCTCCTCGGGATCGATCCGTGGCTGACCTACCGCTACGAGCCCCCGCGGCTCGCGGAGACGACCTACCGCGGGGAGCCGGCCGACTACTCGATGCGCGTGGCGCTCTCGGACGTCCGGGGACCGATCGACCTGGCGACCCACCTCGTCCCGGGTCGGACGCTGAAGCGGGTCGTCGGCTGGATCGCGGGGCTCCGCGACCGGCTCGGCCTCGGAGCGTCGACAGGGGCCCCGACCGACTGCCGGAGTCCGCTGTCGAAGCTCCCGAACCCGGGGCTCCCGGGTGTGAACGTCGAGCTTATCGAACCGCTCGAGGGGCCGAGCACGTACACCGAGCACCTCGACGCGGGCGGCACGGGTATCCACCACATCGGCTGTTTCGCCTACGACGACCCCCACTCGGTGGTCGAGACGTACGAGAACGCGGGTATTCCGGTGGTGCAGAGCGGCCGCTTCGAGGGGCTCGAGTTCTGGTACCTCGACATGACCGGCGAACTCGACGGCGTGATCCTCGAGGTGGCGGCGAACCTCTGGGCGGTCCCCGAACCCGACGGGGTGTTCCCGGCGTAGGCGCTCCGGTGTCAGCTACTCTACCGTCGGACAGATGCTTTGAAACATCTCGCCCGGGACGGTCCGCGGGCGAGTCGTCTCAACCGTTCTGTCCGACGGTATCGGACCGCCAGGGCTCGTGTCGCCACAACCCCTTCGCGCCGAGGACCACCACGACGGCCGCGAAGGTCTGCGCCAGGAGGACGACGGTCCACCGGAAGAGCGTCATGTTCGCGTCGTCGACGAGGTGCCAGATCTCGGCCACCCCGAAGAAGAGGCCGAACAGCGCGGCGAGTCCGTACCCCCACGGGCGCTCCTCGAGGCTCCACCACAGCGACCACAGCCCGAAGAAGGTGAAGATGCCCATGCTGATCGCGGCCACCGTCGGCTCCAGTATCGGCGTGAACGGGGCCCAGTTCCCGGCGAACTCGTCGGCGATGTGCGTGAACTCGAACACCACCGTCGCGACGAGCGCGTGGGGCGTGTAGCGCACCCACCCGGTTTCGGGCATGACGTGCCGACTCCGATACGGGCGGGAATAAAGCTACCGTCAGCCAGGGCGTCACTCCTGCAGGTCGGTCTCGCGGAGCGCCTCGTTGAGGTCCTCGCGGATCCACTCGCCGGACTCGCGGTCGCGTGCGGTCGTGACGACGCGGTTCTCCTGGACGCTGGAGCCGTCCCGCACGAGGAGACGGACGTTCCCCTTCCCGTCGGCGCGTGTCGCCTTCGCCCGCACCCCGGAGTTCGAACTCGAACCGCCGGCGTCGATCGGCCCCGGGACGACCTTCTTGACGTGCGGGTGGGCGGCGACCGTCTCGATCGCCCGCTTGCCGTCCCTGTTCCCGATGAGCGTCGAGTGCGTGCCGCCCATCTTCTCGGCGACGGACTTCTCGACCACTTCGAGCGGCTCGTCGCCGCGGCGCTCCCGCACCGCCTCGACGGGGTCCTCCTCTCTGACCCGGTAGAGCGGGTAGTGGAGCTGCGCCCGGACGGCGTTGAGGACGTCGCGGTCGCCGGTGGCGTACACCTCCTCGGGCCGCTTGCGGTGGACCTCGTCGGTGACCCGGCCGGCGTAGTTCCGGAGTTCGGTAGGCCCCCACCGTTCGGAGGGCTCCTCGCGGGTGGTGACGACCCGCCGGGCGACGACCTCGTCCTCGAGGAGGGCGGCGACCTCGGCCCGCTCGCGCCCGAGGTCCAGGACGACCGTGTCGGCGTTGCGCGTCTCGCAGCGGAGACAGTAGTCCCCGGGCCGCTCGAGCGGTTGCGCGCACTGCCGACACTGCATACTCGAACTGGGCGCGGCGGGCGGATAATAGGGTCGGTTGTAACGATGTACCGTCGATCTCCCGGACGGGGTCGGGAATCGTCGGTAACCGACTACAACCGACCCTAGAGGGGGACGGTTCGGCCCGACCGCGGCGTCCCGACCCGACACCGGGCCGACCGGATCGGTCAGCACCACCCCGCCGGAGGGTCGGGCTCGGACGGTACCTCGAACTTCATCATCATGAGCGTCCGGCCGTCGTCGTCCCGGACGACGACGCGGTACTCCTGTCCCTCCTCGCAGACGTGGTCGAGGGCGCCGTCGCTCAGGTAGCCGTCGATGTGGATGTACTCGCCGGTTTCGACGGTATCACCGGCCGTCCAGACGTCCGCCCACGCGACCTCGTTGCTCGACTCGTCGCGGACGTAGATGTTCGACGCGTCGGTCGTCGGGCCGCCCTCGTAGGTGAGCACGAAGTACGGGTAGCCGCTGTTGTCCTCGCCGTCCGGATGGTACTCGGTCGAGTAGGCCCCCTGCGGTGCGGGGGACCGGAGTCGATCGGTGAACCCCAGGGCGAGGTTCGCGAGGATCGCAGCGAGGACCAGCACGATCGCCACCAGGAGTACTGTCCCGACGATCGGCGAGAGCCCCCGGCTCCTCGAGCCCCGCTCCGACGTACCGTCCACGAATCCCCACATCCCCTGTCCACACCTCTCCCCGGGAGGGCTTGACCGCCCGGGAGCGTGTTCCGCCCCTGAAAATGGCCACGAAATATTTATACAACTTCGGGCACCGCACGCCCTCCGGTCGACGGTGGCCCGCGCGCTGGCCGTCGGTCGGCCATCCGGATCGCGGTGTCTCCGTCGGTGTGTCGCCACCGGATAGGGGAGCCGCGCGGGTGCGGTCGGGGCCGACGGACGGCTCGAAAGGGTGACGGTTCGGGCGGCGAGGGGCCCCGTGCCCGATGGTTCACACGGTCACGACCGCTCAGGTCAGGTCCGCCGGATCGGTCTTCATGAACTCTCGCAGCACGACGGTCGCGTAGCTCCCCTTCGGCAGCGAAAAGTAGAAGGCGAGCGGGTCGGTCTCCACCTCGAGACCGGTCCGCAGGAGCACCGCCCGCCGGGTCCCCGTCGAATGGAACTCCCCCGGCAGGTCGAAGTCCCCGCGGGCGACGTCGAACTCGTCGAGTACCGCCCGGGTGATCTCCCCCGGCTCGCCGTCGGCGAACTCGGTGTCGGTACCGACGAGCGGCGCAGTGACGAACGCCCGGCCGCGAGCACAGTGACGGTTGACCGTCCGGAGCCGGTCGCCGCTCGCGCCCTGGAGGCGGTCGGTGTCGGGGAGCGCGAGCCCCTCGGGGGCGTCCCGATCGGCGAAGCAGACCACGTCACCCTCGACGGCCTCGTGGAAGGAGAGCCCCCGCTCCATCCGCCGGCAGAGGATCTCGTTGAACAGGTAGGACTGCGCGGCGTTGACGAGCAGCCGCTGGAGGTTGCTCGGCATCGTCTCCAGCGCCCGCCTGAAATCGTCCGGGTCGGGCTCGCTCTCGACGTCTGCGAGCGCGTGACATATCGCCCGCTCGTAGCGCAGGCGGCCGGGGAGCCGCTCGGTGGCACCCGCCCAGTCGCGGGTCTCGGCGACCCACGCCCGCGCCTCCCGGGTGTCGGCCGGCTCCCGCTCGCCCGTGGTGGTGACGTACGAAAGCACCGCCGCCTCCCAGTCACCGCGGACGATCTCCAGTCCGGCCCGGTGGGTTATCGGCCGGAGCGAGCCGAACCGCTGGTGGCCGAAGAAGTTCGGGACACCCGCGGGAGCGTCGGGGTCCTCGGCCTCGCCGCCGGCGAACGCACGCAGTTCCCCGCCGACCGCCTCGGCGTTCTCGGGACGACCGGGTTCGCGGACACGTATCTCGAATGCGTTGCCGGCGAGGTCGCCGAACAGAACGGGCCGGCCCGCCCGACCCAGCACCTCGATCTCCGAATCGCGGACCGCCGGAACCGCCTCGGGATCGACGTCCCGGACCGAGAACAGCTGCGTGGTGACCGCGTGCTTGTCCTTCGTCCCGGCCCAGGAGATCCGTTCGCGACTGATCCCGAGCGTCTTCGAGAGCGCGCTGGCGAAGTCGTTCGTGTCCCACCCTCGGAGCGTGGCCCGGAAGACGGTGTGGGGGTAGCTCCCCGGGTCGGCGTCGGGGGGCCGGACGTCCGCGCCGAACCGCTCGAGTTCGGTGACGCGGAAGTCCTCCGGCTCCGCGCGGAGCCGTCCTCCGGTCCCGCCGGTCCCGCTGGCGTAGTAGCCCATCCCCATCTCGCGTTCGAGCGGGCCGGCCTCGCGGGGCATCTAGTAATCGCCCCCGCCCGGTCCGTTCGTTCCCAGGTGTGGTGGTTTCATGCCGTGGGGTTGGGTGGGGTTCGGGAAGTGCCTGCGGGTTCGCGTGCAGCCGACTGTGGGGGAGATGTCCGACACCGGTCGGGATCGACTGTCAGGAGGTCACCACTACAGCAGGAACCGGAACCGTCAGCCCCTTCCAGTCCCACCCGCGCCGGAGGTGTGGTCGGTCGACGAACACCCGATCGACTCGTCCTCGCTACCGGCCAGTCGTACCGAAGTCGCGGCGGTCTTATCCGGGGACCACGAATCGCCGACGATGGCCGACCTGTTCGACCCCCTCGAACTCCGGGGGACGACGATACGGAACCGCGTGATGGTCTCCCCGATGTGTCAGTACTCCTGTGAGCCGATGGACGGGCTCGCCACCGACTGGCACCGCCAGCACCTCGTCTCTCGGGCGGTCGGTGGCGCCGGGCTCGTGATGAGCGAGGCCGCTGCCGTCGAGCCCCGCGGGCGCATCTCCCCGCAGGACCTCGGGATCTGGTCGGCCGAGCACGCCGACGCGCTCGCCCCGACCGTCGAGGCGATGCGGGATCACGGCGCGACTACGGCCGTGCAGCTCGCCCACGCCGGCCGGAAGGCCAGCACGTTCCGTCCGTTCGCGCCGGAGAGCGGACCCGTACACGCCCCGGACGGCTGGACGCCCGTCGGTCCGACCGACGTGCCGTACCCCCACGACGACCCGCACGAGGCGGTCGAGGCACTCTCCATCGCCGAGATAGAGGGCGTCATCGACTCCTTCCGGGAGGCGGCCGAACACGCCCTCTCGGCCGGGTTCGACGTCGCGGAGGTCCACGGCGCCCACGGCTACCTCCTCCACGAGTTCTACTCCCCCGTCACCAACACCCGCGAGGACGACTACGGCGGCGAATTCCACGACCGGACCCGGCTGATCCGGGAGGTGACCCGCACGGTCCGGGAGGTGTGGCCCGACGATCGGCCCGTGTTCGTCCGCCTCTCCGCGACGGACTGGATGGGAGAGGACGCCTGGACGAGCGAGGACACGGTCCGGCTCGCGGGACACCTCGCGGAGGACGGCGCGGACCTGATCGACGTGTCGTCGGGGGGCGTCCACCCCGACCAGCAGATCCCCCACACCGGGCCGCACTACCAGACCCCGTTCGCCGAGGACGTCCGTCGGGCCTACGACGAGGACGAACTCGCGGTCGGGGCCGTCGGCGGCATCACCACGCCGAAGGGCGCCAACGAGGTGATACTGAACGATCGGGCGGACCTCGCCATCCTCGCCCGCGAGCACCTGCGTGACCCCTACTTCACGCTGACGGCGGCGCGGGAACTCGACGCGATGGACCGGGTGGACGTCCCGCCGCAGTACGCCCGGGCGTTCCCGCGACCGTAGCCTGGACCGTCGCTCGACCGCTCAGTAGAGCGAGAGATCGCCGGTCACCCGGTCGACAGCGCCCTCCGGGCCGGGACCGACCCCGAGACAGGTGACGGTCCCCGGTTCGAGCTGGGTGTGGCCGGCGTCGCGGATGACCGCGTGAGCGAGCCCCTCCCGCTCGGCGCGGTCGGCAAGTTCGAACAGCTGCTTCTCGCCGGAGGCCTTCAGGACGACCTTCTTCTGGCCCGATCCCTTCCAAGCCTTCCGGGTCCGTTCGTCGGCGTCCTCGTAGGCCGACAGCGAGGCGTGGGCGACCTGTGCGGCCAGCTTCCCCGTGCCCATCCCGATGTCCGTGCGGGCGACGATGGCCTGCTTCGTGTCCATGCCCGGGTGGAGGGGCCGCCGGCCCAAGAGGCCACCGAGAGCCTTTTGGCCCCCTCGCCCGCCCCCTCGTGCATGATACTGTCGGACCGGGACATCCTCGGCCGGCTCGAGGACGGCGACCTCGTCGTCGAGCCGCTGTCGGACCCCGAACTCCAGATCCAGCCGGCGAGCGTCGACCTCCGGCTGGGCCGGGAGTTCCTCGAGTTCCAGCACGCCAACATCGCCTGTATCCACCCCAACGACGAAGCCGAAGTCGAGGAGTACGTCTCCGAGACCGTCGTCGAGGAGGGCGGGGAGTACATCCTCCACCCGGGGGACTTCGTGCTCGGGACGACCGTCGAGCGAGTGGAGATCCCGCCGGACCTCATCGCCCACGTCGAGGGACGCTCATCGCTCGGGCGGCTGGCCGTGGTGGTGCATGCCACAGCCGGCCTGGCGGACCCGGGGTACCGCGGGCAGATCACCCTCGAACTCTCGAACCTCGGGCGGGCACCCGTCGCGCTCACACCGGGAATGCGCATCTCGCAGCTCACGTTCACCGAGCTGACCTCTCCCGCCGAGCGGCCGTACGGGAGCGGTCGGGGCTCGAAGTACCAGGACCAGTCCGGGCCCCAGGCCTCCAGGATACAGGGGGACAGGGAGTTCGGAGGGGACCAATGAGCAGTGACGAGCGCGCCCGCGCGAGGCCTGCGATTCTTCGCTCCGAACGAGTAGAGTTCGGAGGTGAGCGGTAGCCGTGCGCTTCGTCGAGGAGGTGGTCGTCGAGGAGTTCCTCCCGACGTTCCGGTCGATGCTGGCCTCGGCGCTCCGCGAGCGGGGGCTCACGCAGTCGGAGGTGGCCGACCTGCTGGGCATCAGCCAGAGCGCCGTCTCGAAGTACGCACAGGGCGGCGTCTCGGTCAACGAGGCGGTCCGGGAGGACGAGCGGGTCGCAGACCTCGTCGAGCGGCTGGCCGAGGGGCTGGCCGCCGGCGACGTGAGCCGGGTGCAGGCGCTCGTCGAGACGGAGGTGCTGATCCGCCGGCTCGAACGGGGCGACCTGCTCGCGCGGCTCCACGAGGCTGCGTTCCCGCCCCTGACCGACTACGAGGGCGGGTTCGACGTCCACGACCCCGACTCGGAACTCCGCACCGCCGAGCGGGTGCTCGCGTCCGTCCGGCGGGGACTGCGCGTCCTCGAGAACACCTCGGGGTTCGCCGAACTCATCCCCGCCGTCGGGTCGAACCTCGTCGAGGCGGTCCCCGGAGCGACGACCATCGACGACGTGGCGGCGGTGCCGGGCCGCCTCCTGGAGGTGAAGGGCCGGACGACCGTCCCCGCCGAGCCGGAGTTCGGCGTCAGCGAGCACGTCGCCGGGCTGCTCCTGGCGGCCCGCGCTGCCGGGAGCGACGCCCGCGCCGCCGTCAACGTCCGGTACGATCCCGAGCTGCTCGAACGGCTCGCCGCCGAGTACGAGACCGTCGAGTTCGACGCCGAGGGCGATTTCGAGAGAGCGGTCGCCGACGCGGTCCGCTCGACCCCCCACGCCGCGGTCCTCTACCAGACCGGCGGGTTCGGCGTCGAGCCGGTCGTCTACGTGCTCGGCCCGGACGCCGTCGCGGCCGCCGAACGCGTCCGGGCGGTCGCCCGATGACCGGACCCTCGGTCCCCGAGTTCTACGGCCGCTGGGCCGCCCTCTACGACCGGATCGCGACGGTCCCCGGCGTGGGTCGGTGGCGCCGGACCGCCGCCGACGCCCTGGAGCTCTCCTCGGGAGACACCGTCGTCGAGATGGGCTGTGGGACCGGCGCGAACCTGCCGCACCTCCGCCGACGGGTCGGAACCGAGGGCCGGGTCGTAGGGGTGGACCTCACGCCCGAACTGCTCGCGTGGGCCGACGATCGGGCGCCCGATGCGGGGCTCCTGCGGGGGGACGCCACCCGCCCACCGGTCGCCGAGGCCGACGCCGTCCTCGGGACGTTCGTCACGGGGATGTTCGCCGACCCCGCCGGTGTCGTCGAGGAGTGGTGCGAGCTCTGCTCGGGTCGGGTGGCGCTGATGGACCTCTCGACGACCGACCGACCGCTCGGCCGGCCGCTCAACCCGGCGTTCCGCGCGTTCACCGCGGCGAGCACGCCCGGGTCGACGGCGGGGGAGGTCCTCGCGTCGGTCCTGCCGGGCGCGGCCGCCGAGTCGACGCTCGCGCGCCGGGTCCGGGAGGGCCGAGATACCCTCACCGACCTGACCGTAGAACGGACGTTCGAGCGATTCGCCCTCGGGTTCTGTGGGCTCCTCTCGGGACGGAGCGTCGCGTAACCCGGCGCTACTCGCGGGCGTCGCCGCCGTCGCCCTCGGCCTGGCATCCGAGCGTGTCGCCGAGGGGCCCGACGAGCGGCACCTCCGCTCTGCCTCAGGACGACCCGTAGCGTCGCGCGTGCCGCTCGCAGAACTCGGGGTCGCACAGCTGCGCGCGGACGACGTCGGCCTGTCGGTGCGCGTCGAACAGCCGGCAGCGATCGTCCTCGCAGAACGCCTCGCCCGTCTCCAGCAGGTGGTACGCCGCCAGGACGTAGCCACACAGCGCGTCGGTCGTCCGCGGATCGTCCGCGACGAGGAACTCCCCGTCGACCTCCTCCTCGAGCACCTCGCGGGGCGGCGCGCCCCCGGAGAGCAGCGCCGAGGACTGCTTGGCCCGGTAGTAGGCCTCCGGTTTGGCGGGTGCCTCGTACAGCCCGGGGACGGAGACGAGCGCCGGCCGCCCGAGCACCGCGACCCGCTTGTGCCAGCGGCCGTCGTGCTCGCCCCAGGTCCCGAGCACCCGGTCGAGCAACGGGACGTGAAGCGCCTTCGAACTCTCGTCTTCGGGGAGTCGCCGCCGGAGCGCATCCTGGACCGCCAGTCCGTCGTAGACGACGCCGCCGGCGCGCCCGGGGTGCTCCAGCGCCCGCTCCTCGTAGCGGACGATGCCCGTCATCGTGTTGCCCGTCTCGGGGTCCGTCGGCGAGAGCACCCGGGCCTCGGCGAACGCCTCGGGGAGGGAATCGTCCCGATACAGGTCGAGAAAGCGGTCCCTGACGACCACCTCGGCGTCGACGCGCTCCCGGAGCCAGTCCGCGATGGCGTCCGCGTCCGCTTCGGTGGTGGGCGCGCGGTAGAGCGTGACCCGGTCGACCATACCCGTCCGTAGCACGCTCCGGTGGAAACTGCTTGCGGTCGCCCGTCCCTCCGAACGGTAGGGGGGACTCCAACCGTTTGATCGGGTCGTCGAGCGACTCGGGAACCGTGGCTACCGGCTCGCACAGCTGGAGGGCGGGATCGCGCTCGGTCGGCTCTACCTCGCGACACACGCCCACCTCGGCCTCGGCGGCCGGGGGTTCACGTTCTACGACGACCTCGTGACCGACCACCTCTCGCCGCGTGCGAGCGAGCGGACACCGATGACGATGTTCGCGTTCGGGAAGGCGGACAGGCAGTCCGGGGACTGCGCACCCGCCCGCCGGGGGCTACCGGGGCCCGCGCTCCCAGCAGGACTGTGACCCCTGTGTCTCGGTGACCCGCCGGAGGTCGGAGACGTCCCTGTCGTATCCCAGCCACTTGCTGAGGACCGCCGCCGCACATAGCAGGTAGACCGGGAAGAGGACGACCAGCGTGAACCCCACCAGAAGCGGGGCGAGTGCCCCGATCCAGTAGAGGAGCCCGAGCGCCACGAGCCCGGCGCCCCCCGCCACCGCGATACCGGTACGGAACGCGCGCGCCGCGGCCGGACCGGGGGACTTCCTCGGGGAAGCCATGCTCGGCTGAGCTACGTTCCGAAGCCTCATAAGCGGTCGTTCGCACACCCCGGACCCGGATCGCCCGGGACGGACGAAGCCGGATCTGGCCCGACCCGTTTCCTCCGAACACCGGACGAAAGCACCACGGTTCGGCTGGCATCGCGAGCGTGCCTCGCAGGCGAGTGAAGCGAGCGCACCCGACGCAGCAGAAAGCGGGCGTCAGTCGTCCGCGGGGGTCCGCGTGGTCATCTCGACGGGATCCGCGTCGACGCCGAGTTCGTCGATGGCGGTCTGTGCGGCCCGTTTCCCGGAGACGAGCATCGCGCCGAACGTCGGCCCCATACGCGGCAGCCCGTACGTGGTCGCGACGGCCATCCCGGTCACGACGAGGCCGTCGTGTGCCAGGCCGGTGTGTTCGACCACGGCGTCCTCGCTCTGGCCGACCCACATCGAGTCGTGGCCCGGCGAGTCGTGGCCGGGGGCGCCGTACTCCTCGGCGTCCGTCTGGTCCATCCCCGTGCTGTGCTCCCTGGCGTGCTGGATGCCCGGAGCGTCGAGTACGCCACGCTCGTCGAGCTTCGAGACGGCGACGGCGTCGTGACCCGTGGCGTCGATGACGAGGTCCGCCTCGACCGCGATGGGATCGACGCAGGTGATCTCCCGGGGGAGCGAGTGGACCGGCGTCCAGTTCATCACGATGCCGCCGACGCGGTGGTCCTCGCGGATGACGATGTCCGTGAACTCGGTCATGTTCTGGATCTTCGCACCGGCGTCACAGGCCGCCTTGATGAGCCCGGAGCAGGCCTCCGGCCCGTTGGCGACGTAGAGCCCCTCGGTGTCCTGGGCCCGCTTGTAGTCGACGCGGAGCTCGTCGAGCACGCTCTCGGCGGGGCTCCGTACGGTCACCTTGTTCATGAGGAACCCGCCGAGCCAGAACCCCCCGCCGAGGTAGTTGTTCTTCTCGACGACCATCGTCTTCACGCCGCGTTCCGAGAGCTCCTTCGCGGCCATCAGCCCCGAGGGGCCGCCCCCGACGACGATGACGTCGCTGTCCGAGAAGTCCATGAACTCCTCGGTCCACTCCTGGCCGATGGCGCGGGTCACGTCCGCCTCGCCGACGTCGCTGAACGGTTCGGGTCGATTCATACCACTAGGTGGTAACACCTGGTACTTATATAAATCCTCGGGGAAGGAGCGTTCGATCGGGTCTGGGAACGGGTCGGACCCAGGAGCGTGGTTCGTGGGGGACGACGGTGGGATTACGGGGATTCGGCCGGAGGACGGTGGTCTCGTGCGGACGGTCGTAACGAGTTACCGGACGACGACCGTCCGTGTCACTCGGGGATCAGCGACTCCCTGCCGGCCATCGAGGCGAACACTCGTTCGCGGAGCTCGTCGAGCGAGACGCCGTCGCTCGGACCGATGCCGGCGAGATGACCGACCGAGAGCTGTCCGCCGCCCATCCGCGGGTGGCCGCCGGCGTCGGCCATCGGGATGTCCGAGACGACCCGGCGGAGACACTCCCCCATGTGGACGCGGTCGTCGCGCGACCGACCGGAGAGATGGAGCGTCCCGTCGGACTCGCCACCGACGACCACCGCGGTGACCCCCTCGAGGCGCAGGAGTTCGTCGGCGGCCTGTCCGAGCGCGTCCACGTTCGAGACTGGCCCGACGAACGAGCAGACGAACGGGCCGTCGGTCCGGCGGTTCGTCGCCGCGCGGGCCTTGACGTCGAGCACCTCGGCGTCGACCGGCGGGTTGGCGATGCGGTCGAGTGCCTCCGGGTTCGTGGCCGGGAAGAGGAAGGCGGCGGCCGCGAAGTCCGCGTCCGTACACCCGCGCGAGAAGTTCGTCGTGTCCGACTGGATACCGTAGAGCAGCGCCGTCGCGAGGTCCCCCGGCATCGGTCGGCCCTCCGCACCGCCCGTCCGCCACCCGAGGTCGCGGAGGTACTCCGTGGCGATGGCCGCGCAGGCGCCGTACTCGGAACGGACGTCCGTGAACGACTCGCCCGTCCCCTCCCCGGGATGGTGGTCGACGACGGCGTAGGGCGTGAGTCCGCCGGCGCCGGCGAACCCCCGCGGCTCGTTGTGATCGACGAGGACGACGTGTTCGGCGGCCAGCCCCTCGCCCGCCGAGAGATGCTCCATCTCCAGGCCCAGGACGGTCTGCATCGCGCGGTTCTCCTCGTGGCGGATCTCCCCGGAGTACTGAATGACCGCGTCGGTCCCGGCGACGTCGGCGATCTCCCGCACGGCCAGCGCGCTCGCCATCGCGTCCGGATCCGGGTTCGGGTGGGTGAGGACGACCACCTCCTCGACCCGGCCCAGCGCGCGCACCAGGCGGTCGACCGGCGTCTGCCAGTACAGCCGCAGCGCGAAGTGGCCGACGAGGACCACCAGCGCGGCGACGCCCACGACGAGCGCGGCGAGTTCCGGGTCCGACCGCGCCGCCTCGACGAGGTCACCGACCTGCCGGACTACGGGCTCGCTGACCCCGACATCGGGGGACATGTGCGGCGGGGTTTGGATTCGAGTGAAAAGTACTTTCCCCCGACTGGCGAACGTGTCCGGCGACCCGGACGCCCTCATACGGTCGTGCGTACCTATTTTCAGTAGTCTTCGAGAACATCGGCGTGTCGAGACCGATGCGGCGGAACGCCGACCCGTGAAGCGGTAACTAATTCCGCACGACCGTATCAGTGGCCGCCCGAGTCGCCCTCGTCGGCCCTGTACGCGTCTACTGCGGCTCGGTAGCCCTCGCGGAACGTCGGGTACGAGAGCTCGTACCCGAGCGCCCGGAGCCGGTCGTTCGAGCAGCGCTTGCTCGTCAGTACCCGTCGCTCGGCGGCCGGGGAGAGGTCTCCGGCGTCGAGCCGCTCCCGTTTCGTGCGCTTGGGCGGACGCTCGACCCCGCACGCGTCGGCCAGCCAGTCCGCGAACGCGTGTTTGTCCACCGGCTCGTCGTCGACGGCCAGGATCGCCGCCTCCTCGACCTCCTCCTCGAGTACGAACCGTACGGCCCCGGCGGCGTCGTCCCGGTGGATCATGTTCAGGTAGCCCGCCGTCACCGGCCCCCCGAGGTACCGCTCCAGCCGATAGCGCTCCGGGCCGTAGAGCCCGGCGAACCGGACGACACGTCCCTCGATTCCGCGTTCGGGGAGCGCCTCGCGGGCGATCCGCTCGGCCTCGACCAGCACCTCGGTCTTCTCCGTCGTCGGGTCGAGCGGGGTGTCCTCGTCGACCCAGTCGCCGCCGTGGTCGCCGTAGACGCCCGTGCTGGAGGTGTAGACGTACCGCTCCGGCGGGTCGTCGCGGTCGGCGAACGCCTTCGACACCGTCCGCTGGCCCTCGACGTACACCTCGCGGGCCGCCTCGGCACCCCGACCACCGGAGGAGGCGGCGAACACCAGCCAGTCCGCGTCGGGTACTCGCGCGAGGTCGTCGGAGTCGGTCACGTCGGCACGGACGGCCTCGAACCCCGCTTCTTCGATGGCCGCACGGCCCGCCTCGGACCGCCGGACACCGACCACCTCGTGTTCGGGGTGGAGCTGTCGACCGAGTTCGAGTCCGACGTAGCCACAGCCGAGTATCGCGACGCGCATCGCTACTCGCGGGCCTCGAGGAACCTGTGGACGTCGGCGAACTCCCTGAGCGTCATCGGGAAACGCCCCTCGACCTTCGCCTGCAGTTCGCGTGCCTCGAGGTCGCCGTCGACCCCGCGCGCCAGCGCCTCCACGTCGACGACGGCGTTGGTCATCCCCATCAGGAGCGCGTCGCGGTCGAGCGCGACGATGGTGTCGGCGTCCTCCTCGACGTCGAGCGCGAGCAGCGACGCCGCCTCCTCGAGGGTGAGTTCCGGGCTCTCGCCGGCCAGGAGCGCGTCGACCGTCTCGCGGTCCACGGCGGACCGCTCGCTGGCCTCGGCCGCGCCCACCCCCTCGACGGCCGCGACCAGCATCGCCTCGTAGCGGTCGTACAGTTCGTCCGTGGCGTGCCCTCCGGGGTCCTCGACGGCGTCGTGGAACATGACCGGGCGTAGGGGAGCGTCGGTTAAGTTCGTGCGGTCTCGTCGGTTCCGTTCCCGGGACACGACCCCGGTCGGTCGGAATGAACGGGGGGACAGAGTGGGTGATCGAAGGCCGGTCGCGTGGCCGGAGCGGCACTCATATACGTCCGCTGGCACTCGTTGGGGACGATGCCCCTCGAGCCGTCCGCCGACACCCCGGACGTGCCCGCCCGCACGGTCCTGGACCGGATGGGGGATGGGTTCTTCGCGGTCGACACCGAGTGGCGGATCACCTACGCCAACGAGCGGGGTCGCGAGATCATCCGCGCGGCGATGGGTGATGGCGACACGGACGAACGCGTCGAGGAGCGGAACCTCTGGGAGGCCGTCCCGGCCGTCGTCGACACCGTGTTCTACGAGAGGTTCCACGAGGCCATGGCGACACAGGAACGGGTCGCCTTCGAGGCCGAGTACGAGCCGCTCGGGCTGTGGCTCGACGTCAGGGCCTTCCCGTCCGAGACGGGCCTCTCGGTCTACTTCCTCGACATCACCGACCGGAAGCGGCTCCGCCGGGACCGCCGGGAGAGCCTGCGGGCCCTCCAGCGGCTGTACGCGATCACCGCCGACCGGGAGATGGCGTTCGACGCGAAGCTCGAGGCCATCCTCGACCTGGGGTGTGAGTACCTCGGGCTCCCGAACGGCTTCCTCACGCGTATCGACCACGGTACCCAGCACATCGAGGCGGCGTCGGCGAGCCACCCGGAGCTCCGGGCCGGCGAGAGCTGTCCGCTCGAGGAGGCCTACTGCAAGCGCACCGTCGGGATGGAGGAGCCGCTCGCGGTCGTCGACGCGGTCCGCGAGGGGTGGGTCGACGACCCGGCGCACGACCGGTTCGGCCTCGGGACGTACATCGGCGGTCGCGTGACGGTCGATGGCTCGCTGTACGGGACGCTCTGCTTCGCGGACACCGAGCCCCGCGGGGAGCCGTTCGACGACACCCGGCGGACGTTCGTCGAACTGCTCACCCGGTGGGTCGGTTACGAACTGGAGCGCCAGCGGGCGGAGGCCCGGCTTACACGGGAACGCGACCGGCTCGACGAGTTCGCGAGCGTGGTCTCACACGACCTCCGAAACCCTCTGAGCGTCGCCCAGGGACGGCTCGATCTCGGTCGCGAGGAACACGACAACCCGCACTTCGAGTCGGCCGCCGAGGCCCTCGACCGGATGGGGGGACTGATCGACGACCTGCTGGCGCTGGCCCGGGAGGGGATGACCATCGAGGAGCCGACCGAGCTGTCCGCACCCGAGGTCGCCGAGATCGCGTGGATGACCGTCGAGGTGGCCGACGCGACCCTCGCGGTCGATCCGGGAACCGGTCGGATACTCGGCGACCGGTCGCGGGTCCGACAGCTGTTCGAGAACCTGTTCCGCAACGCGATCGAGCACGGGGGCCCGGACGTGACGGTCACGGTCGGGCCGCTGGACGAGGGGTCGGGGTTCTACGTCGCCGACGACGGCCCCGGAATCCCCCCCGACGAGCGGGAACGGGTCCTCCGCACGGGGTACACGACGAGTTCCGAGGGAACCGGCTTCGGGCTGAGCATCTGCAGTCGCATCGCCGAGGCCCACGGGTGGGAACTCCGCGTGGTCGAGAGCGAGGACGGCGGGACGCGGGTCGAACTCACCGGAGTCCGGCGGCCCTCCTGACGCACTCGTCGCGCGGGCGTCGACCGTCTCCGGTTCGGACTGCGAGATACGCCGAAAGGTAGGGGACGACCCCCCGTGCGGGTTCGCGGGTCGGCATCGCTCACCGCCCGGTGGCCTCCTCGGTCTCCTCGGCATCCGCAGCCCGCTCGGCCATCATCGAGGCGGCCGTCCCCGCCCAGTCCCCCCAGACGAACCCCGCGGCGGCCACCGCGGCCCAGCACGCGTAGGAGAGGACCGTCGCGACGTAGACGCCGAGCAACCCGTAGCCGAGGACGATCCCGAGGAGGTACGAGCCGCCGAGCATGAAGACGAACGCGCCGAGCAGTCGGGCGTAGAACGGGGTCCGGGTGTCGCCCGCCCCCCGGAGCGCGCCGGAGAGCGGGAAGAACACCCCGAAGAAGAGCATCGAGACGCCGAACACGCGGGTGAACTGCACGGCGTAGCCGGCGGTGGTCCGGTCGTTCGTGAAGACGCTCACGAGCAGGTCGGCGCCGACGAACAGGAGGACGCCGGCGACGCCGAGGACGGCCACGCCGAACCCGAGGATGGCCGTCGCGGCGTACCGGGCGTCGCCCGGGTCGCCCTCGCCGAGGCGCTGGCCGACGATGATGCTCGTGACGGTGCTGAGCGACCGGTAGAGCGGACCCGTGAGCTGCTGGTAGATCCGACGGCCGATGTGATAGGCGGCGTTGGCCTCGGTGCCGAACACCAGCAACAGCGCGTTGAACGGGAAGTTCGCCAGCGAGGTGCTCATCCCCTCGGCGAACGTGGGTGCGCTCACCCGGACGAGCTGGCGGGTGACGACGGGGTCCCGGGGCCGGGTGAGCGAGACGGGCGTCCACGCGCTCGCTATCGCGCCCGTGATGACGGTCGCCTCGATCAGACGGCTGACCGCCGTCGCGAGCCCGACGCCGACGATTCCGAGCCGCGGCACGGGGCCGAATCCGAGCCCCAGGCTCACCGTCAGCAGGACGTTGAGGGCGTTCGCGCCGCCGTTGACGAGCATCGGCGTCCGCGTGTCGCCGGCCCCCTGCAGCGACCGGGCGCCGACGAGCCCGACGATCCGGAACGGCGCGGCCGCGAACACGATCAGCAGGTAGGTCCCGCCCAGCCGGACGACCGCCGACTCGGCACCCAGGAGGGCGATCAGAGCGTCGCTGAACAGGAGCCCGACGGCGATCAGCGGGAGACCGCAGAGCGCGCCGATGAGGAGCGCCTGCGTGATGGCGCGGTCCCGGCCCAGGTCGGCTCCCCGGCCCGTGTCCTGGCTGGAGAGGGCGATGGCGCCGGCGCCGAGGCCGAGACCCACCCGGAGGGGGATCTGCGCGTAGAGGTCCGCGAGCCCGATGGCGGCGACGGCCGCCGGCGAGAACAGCCCGGTGACGACGATGTCCACGGTCCGCATCAGCGTGGTGAGCGTCTGCTGGACGGCGATCGGCCAGCCCAGGGCGATCATCCGCCCGTAGAGCGAGCGGAGCCGTGTCGGGAGTCGGCGCATCCGCTTCGCCGGACGGGAGGAGGGGTTAAGGGGACGGGGATTCCGGACGGGACCCGCGTCCGGGCCACTCGGCGTGTCCGCCTCCGAACGACGCGGACGACGGGACCGTCCGTCCCCCGAAGCAGGTCGGTTACTCGCGGATTCATATTTTATATATACAATATTAAAATAGTATATATCGGAATACGTATACGCCGAACGGCCGTCGATTACGGCGGTCATGAGGTCGCCCGACAGCGCGACGGCCGTCGACGTCGGGGCCGGACTGCGGCCGACGCCGAACCGGGGAGAACGCCCGACCGGTAGGGGACGTCGTCGCCAGAGGTCGACCTGCCACCGCATTCCAGTCGCACGGTCCCGAACGGGGGAGCGACCGATACAGCCGGTCCCGCGAACGTCGTGGTGGGGAGAAGGACCCCGTCGGTAGTGCCGTCCCCCGGAGGACGTTCGACGACGACACGATCCCGAACTCTCGTTACCCCCGAATGGGCGGCAAAAATATTATATATTACTGATGGTATTGATAAAAGATACTTTTTCTGTTATCAGAAAGTGACGTTTCGGATGCGTTCGGAGATGCCGTGGTCGCTCCCCCGCAGGTGGCCCCGGACCGTCCGGACGCCGTTAGCCTCGTAATCTGTATAAGCCTCTGAACGACATCCTACTCCATACCCGTCCGTCGGTGGAGTGTGACGTAAAGCTACGGACTCCAGGGACCGCGGTCGGGCAGGCGAACCGGCACAAACCCTGTCGCCGGGGCGCCTCCTCTGTGTCTCCCCGGTCCGGTAACGAGTCGCTCCTGACGGGGTCGACGAACGGGGCCGAAAAGTGAGCCGTCCGTAGGAAGACACGGGCCACTCGGACGCTCGAACGCCGGAGCGGATCGCCCGGCCGGAGTCTCCGGCCAAACCTTTTTCGCACCACTGACCGACTGTCGGTCTGCTCATGACACGCGCGACGCTCGAGGAGACGGACGAGGTGATCGCCCGGCTCCGGGAGGCCGCCGACCGGCTCTACGCGTACGACCTGTACCGCGAGCGGTTCGAGGAGGTCAGGCTGGAACCGGGGGACGTCGACTCCATCGAGGCGTTCCGGGAGCTCCCGGCGATGGACGCGAGCGACCAGGCCGAGGACATCCAGTCGAACCCGCCGTTCGGGAGCCTCGTCGACCCGGACGAGGTCGTCCGATGTAACTTCACGCCGAGCCCCTACTTCGACCACCGGATGCCCATCCCCACCACACGGGAGGACGTCGAGCGCGACGACGAGCGCCTCGCCGAGGCGTACCGATCGGCCGGCGTCACCGAGGACGACGTCGTACTCAACACCGCCGGGATGATGCCGTACCCGTTCGGGTGGGCCATCGCCGGCGCCGCCGAGACCATCGGCGCGACCCACGTCCCGATGGGCCCCGGGAACGCCGAGGAGCAGGTCGACGTCATCGAGCGCTACGACGTCACCGTCGTCAGCGGCTTCCCGAGCTTCGCGATGGAACTGGCTAACACCGCCGAGGACGTTCTCGACGGCGTGGAGATCGTCATCGGTGGCGGCGAGCCGTTCACCGCCATCGAGGGCTACCGTGAGCGGGCCCGCGAGGCCTTCGGCGGCGACGTCAGCGTCGTCGACAACTACGGCCTGAGCGAGGTCGGCTTCGTCGGCTTCGAATCCCGCGAGGAGGCAGGGATGCACCTGTTCACCGACTCGCTGTTCCCCGAGGTGGTCGACCCCGAGACGGGCGAGCTCGTCGAGCGGGGCGAGAAGGGCGAACTCGTCTTGACGACTCTTTCGGAGGATTCGACGCCCGTCCTCCGGTTCCGGACCGGGGACCTCACGATCCTCGACAGGCGCGAGTCCGAGCACGGCGACTACGTCCTCCCGCAGGGGGTGTTCGGGCGCGTCGACAGCATGAAGAAGGTCAAGGGAGTCAAGCTCTACCCCGACGAACTGACCATGTACGTCGCGGGCGTGGACGCGCTGGACCACGAGAACATGGAGCTCCGACTCACCCGCCCGGAGGGCACGACCGACCACGTCGCGCTGACCGTCGCCGGGGACCCAGACGCGCTCGACCGCGAGGCGTTCGCGAGCGAGGTCCGCTCGATCCTCAACGTCTCGGTCGACGAGCTCACCATCGACCCCGACTTCGAGGCCGGCGAGGAGACGGTCGTCGACGAGCGATGACGGCGACCGATCTCGCCGGGAAGGCCGCCGTCGTGACGGGTGCCGGCCGGGGGATCGGCCGGAGCATCGCCCTCGGGCTGGCCGACGAGGGGATGTGCGTGGCCCTCGCGGCCCGGAGCGACGACGAGATATCCGCGGTCGCCGGGGAGATACGCGACCGCGGGAGCGAGGCCCTGGCGGTCCCGACGGACGTCACCGAGACGGCGGACGTCTCGGCGCTGTTCGAGCGGGCCCGCGAGCGGTTCGGACGGGTCGACCTCCTCGTCAACAACGCCGGTACCACCGCACAGGGGAACCTCTGGGAGCTCTCCGACGAGGCGTGGGAGCGCGTCGTCGACGTGAACCTCAACGGGGCGTTCCGCTGCTGTCGGGAGGCGCTCGCCGGCGGGATGCTGGAGCGGGAGACGGGGACCATCATCAACATGAGCTCGCTCACCGGGAAGGTCGGCTTCGCGGGAACGAGCGCCTACGGCGCCTCGAAACACGGCATCCAGGGCCTGACCAACACCCTCGCCAAGGAGCTCAAGGGGACCGGCATCCGGGTGAGCAGCGTCTGTCCCGGGCAGGTGGCGACCGGCATGACCGACGACATCGCCGAGGTCGACCGCCTGGAGACGGCGGACGTCACCGACATCGTCGTCTTCCTCGCCACCCGCCCCCCGAACGTCTACGTCCCCGAGGTGGTCGCGGTGCCGCCCGACTCCATCCCCGTGGTGTACCACTGATACGGACCGTCGTACTCCTCCATCGCCGATCCCGGAAGGGGCGGGGGCTCCTCGTCCCCCGGACTACGCCTCGTCGCGGATCAGCTCGTACTTCCACTCTCCCTTCATCGGGATGTCCGCCTCGTCGATGCCCTCGAGTTCGACGGCGTCCCGGTCGAGGCCCAGGTCCTCGGCGAGGGTCGCGGCCATCGACGACCGGGTGTCGTCGTCGACGTCGGCGGAGAACAGCACCCGGAGGAGGTCCTGTGGCTGTTCGGCCCGCCGGACCAGCTGGTAGGGCGACTCGGGGTAGCCGTGGTCGTCCCTGACCGTCTCGAAGTCCCGGGGGAACACCGACCGACCGCGGACGTCGACCGCCTGGACGGTCCGGCCGAGTATCTTCGTCCGGAGGTGAGGCCGACCGCAGGAGCAGTCGTGGCCGCCGTGGACCCCGGCGTCCTCCGAGCGCCACCGCAGGTAGGGCGTGGTGTCGAGGTGGAAGGAGGTGTAGGTGTGCTCGCCGCGCTCGCCCTCGGCGACCGGCTCGCCCGTGTCGAGGTCGAGCAGCTCGTAGAACCCGTGGTCCTCGAACATGTGCCCCCACCCCTCCGTCCGCTCCTCGCAGAACGCGGTCATGAACGCGAGCTGGTCGGTCGGTCCCCCCTGGTCGACGACGGGGACGCCCCAGAACGCCTCCAGCTCCTCGCGAGCGGCGGCCGTGACGACAGCCCCCGCCGTGACGACGACCTTCAGGTCCGGGAACGCCTCGCCGGGGTCGACGCCGTGGTCCTCCAGCAGCGTCGTCGCCTTCTGGAGGGCGGCGTGCGTGAGGTTGATGACCGACGGGGCGCCCATCTCCCAGAGCTCGGCGCCGTCCTCGAGGTCGCTCTCGACCTCGAACGGGAGTCCGCCCCGGTTGAAGTGGGTCATCCCGAGGTGGTCGGTGTAGCCCCGCTCCATCATTCGGTGGTAGAGGTGGTAGAACATCCCGCCGACGAGCGATGTCCCCCCCGCCTCGACCCCGTGAGGGTACACCGACCGTGCCAGCAGCTCCCCGCCGACCGACACCTCGTGGTCCTGGACCGGCATGAACGTGGGCGTCCCGGTGGTTCCCGTGGAGGTGTGGAGGTAGTCGACCTCCTCGCGGTCGATGGCCAGGAACCCCCCGAACGGATCCTCGACCGAGCGCTCGGCCCGGACGTCCTCCTTGAGCATCGGGGAGACGAGCCGCTGGTAGTCGTCGGTCGTCTTCACGTCCGACGGGTCGAGGCCCTCCTCGTCGAACGACTCCCGGTAGTGGTCCGTGTTCGAGTAGGCGTGGTCGACCTTCTCCCGGAGCATCCGCTCCTGGCGGTCCTCGATCCCCTCCCGGTCCATGAACTCCCGCTCGGGGTTGAAGGCGTCCGTGGCATGTGACTCCGCCATGACGGTCGAGAGTCGCTGACCGACGTGTTAAACATTGGGGGACAGTAGCGGCCCCACCGCGTATGGCGGTCCCGGTCCTGGATCACCCGGTGGCCGCCGGGGGATTACGGCAACCGACGAGAGCGACGGCGACCGGACCCGGGACCATCTCCGGAGACCGGAGAACCGGACCCCATCCGGATCGGCGGGCGTCCATCAGATCTCGTAGGAGAGCTCGTAGTCGTCCCCGCCCTCGGGGTCGTACTCGTCGGGCGCGTGGTTCAGGTGTGCGACCGCCTGTTCGTCGAGTTCGTAGGGGTACTCCCCCTGCAGGAGCTCCTTCGCGGCGGTGATCTGCTGGATGGAGGGTGTCCCCTCCTCGAGCCAGTTGAGCCGCGCGTCGCGGTAGAACCGCTGGATGGGGACCTCGCGGTAGTAGCTCAGCCCGCCGAACACCAGCATCGCGTCGTCGGTGACCGACCGGGTGACGTCCCTGGCCATGAGCTTGCAGAGGTCGGCCTCGATGCCGGCGTGTCCCCGTTCGTCGACCGTCCGGGCGGCGTCCTCGACGGCGAGCCGGAGCGCGTACACCTGCCGTGCCATCTCGCCGAGGTACTGCTGGACGGCCTGGCGCTCGGCGATGGGCTTCCCGAAGGTGACCCGCCCTTTCGCCCAGTCGACGGCCTCCTCGAGACACCGCTCGGAGATGCCGAGCGCGTTGGCGCCGATATAGATCCGGCTCACACGGAGGTGATCGACCGCGTCGCGGACGCCGCTGCCCTCCTCGCGGCCCAGCAGGTTCTCCTCGGGGACCCGCACGTCGTCGAAGTGGAGGTAGCAGTGCTCGGACCCGTGGCTCCCCATCGTCTCGGGCATATCCCGGATGGTGAATCCGTCGGCGTCACGCGGTACCACCAGGATCGAGAAGCCGTTCTCCGTACGGGTGATGACGTTGAAGTACTCCGTGAAGTCGGCGTTGGTGATGTGGTGTTTCTCGCCGTCGAGGACGTACTCGTCGCCGTCCTTCTCCGCACTGGTCTTTATATCGGTCCCCGAGCCGGCGTGGGGCTCGGTCAGTGCGAACGCAAAGGAGGTGCCCTCCTCGACGATCTCGGTCAGCCAGCGCTTCCTCTGTGCCTCGGTGCCAACGTGATCGACGAGCTCGACGTTGGTGTTGTGGACGTGGAGGATCACCCGGAGCCCGCCGGAGACCTTCGCCCACTCCGTCTCCAGTTCGACGTACTCGCGGTGGGTCAGCCCGAGCCCCCCGTACTCCTCGGGGGCCATCGCCCCGAGAAAGCCCATCTCGCGCCACTCCTCCCAGAGCGCCTCGCGAGGGAGCTCGCCCGTCTCGTCCCACTCCTCGGCGTGGGGTTCGATCTCGTTCCACAGGTAGTCGAGCACCGCTTTGCGGTACTCCTCGAAATCCTGGTCCGAACGCATACATCCGGGCTGGGAACCACAGCTAATAACTCTGCGGGTGGGAAACACACGCGGGCTCTGCAGACGAGGGGGAAAGCTATAATCGGGTCCGGGGAGAGCGTCGACCCGGTAACCGATGAGCAGACGTACACCCGAAGATGTCGACGCGGTCGCGGTCGTCGGGGCCGGGACGATGGGCCACGGCATCGCCCAGGCGTTCGCCACGTCGGGCTACGACGTGACGCTGACCGACGTCGACGAGGGGATACTCTCGACGGCGATGGAGCGGATCGAGGGGAGCCTCCGGAAGCTCGACGTCGAGAACCCCGGGGCCGTGCTCGACGGCATCGAGACGACGACCGACGACGGGGCGGCGTACGCGGGTGTGGACCTCGTCGTGGAGGCGGTCCCGGAGGACGTCGAACTGAAGCGGGAGGTGTTCGGCGCGGCCGACGACCTCGCGCCCCCGGGGACCGTCCTGGCCACCAACACCAGCACGCTCCCGATCACCGAGATCGCCGGGGCGACGGACCGGCCGGAGCGGGTCGTCGGGATGCACTTCTCGAACCCCGTCCAGCTGATGCCCGTCGTCGAGGTTATCCGCGGCGAGCGCACGTCGGACGACACCTTCGAGCTCGCAGCGGCCATCGGCGAGGACGTGGGGAAGACGCCGATACTCGTCGAGCGGGACGTCCCGGGGTTCCTCCTCAACCGCATCAACCTCCGGTTCTGGCTCGAGGCCGTCCGGCAGGTCGACGCCGGCGTCCAGGCCACGGAGGCGGTCGACGCCGCGCTCCGTCGGATCGGCCTCCCGATGGGACCGTTCGAGGTGCTCGATTTCAGCGGCATCGACGTGGCGACGATGGCCGCCCGCTCGATGCGCGAGCGCGGGGTCGACCTGCACGTGCCCGACCTGCTGGCCGAGAAGAACGAGGCCGGGGACCACGGGATGAAGACCGGCGAGGGGTTCTACGAGTACCCCGGGGCGGGCGAGTACTCGCGGGTGGACATCCCCCGCGAGCGCCGCTACGAGTTCGACCCGAAGGATCTGCTCGCACCGGCAGTCAACGAGGCCGCCTGGCTGCTCGAGAACGACGTCACGACCGTCGAGGGGATCGACGATGCGATGCAGGTCGGGATGAACTGGCCGCGCGGCCTCCTCGAGATCGCCGACGAGTACGGCATCGACCGGCTGGTCGAGACGCTCGAACGGCTCCGGGAACGCTCGGGCTGGGACGAGTACGAGCCCCACCCGATGCTCCGGGGGATGGTCGAGGACGGAGACGCGGGGCTGGCCTCCGGGGGCGGCTTCTACGAGCACGAGTACGAGCACGAGACGTTCGAGACCGTCCGGTACGAGCGCCGGGAGCACACGGCGTGGATCACGCTCGACCGGCCGGAGAGCCTGAACGCTCTCGACGAACCGAGCTGGGACGGGCTGGTCGCGGCGCTCGAACGGGCCGCGGCCGACGGGGACGTGCGGGCGACGATCCTCCGGGGGGCCGGGCGGGCGTTCTGTGCCGGCGACGACATCGCCGAGATACTGGGCTGGGAGACGACCGAGGACGCCCGCGAGACGGTCGAGGGGACCCTCGGCTCGGCCGTCCACACGCTCCGCGAGCACCCGAAGCCGGTGGTCGCCGCCGTCGACGGCGTCGCCAACGGCGGGGGCTGTGAGCTCGTGTTGCTCTCCGATCTCGCGGTCGCCGGCGAGGGGAGCGACTTCGCGCTCCCGGAGGCACGCATCGGCGCGCTCCCGCCGATCGGGCTCACCTACGGCCGGACCAGCCTCGGCAAGAAGGCGATCATGGAGCTCGCGCTCACCGGCGAACAGCTCCCCGCGAGCCGGGCCGAGGAGATGGGCATCGTCAACTACACCGTCGGAAGCTCGCAGGTCGAGGACGTCGCCCGCGAACTCGCCCGGTCGACGACGGCCTCCGGCCCGGAGTCGGTCGCGGCTATCAAGGAGCTCTGGGCAGGGATGGAGGACGACCTGCTCGACCGCTGGTTCGACCGGGCGCTGGAGACCCTCGTCGAGCGGAGCCAGTCCGAGGAGGCCACGGAGGGGCTCGAGGCGTTCCTCGACGAGCGGTCCCCGTCCTGGAAGCACTGACGGCACCCTCCCGGAAGGGCTGCCGGGGCCGGCCCGCCCGTACCACCGACGCCGTCGACGGTTCCGGCGTTCTCGCACCGTTCGCCCCGTACCGGTCGGGGAAAACTTCCACCCGGTGTCGGATCACTCCCGGCAAGTTTTAGTACGACCGGCGGGACATCACACGCGGTACGTCAACAATGAACAGAGAAATGCGGTTCGGCGTCTTCTCGATGCCGGAGTACCGTCCGGAGCTGAACTGGAACCTGGCCCACCACCAGATGGTCGACCTCGCCGTCCACGTCGAGGAGCTCGGGTTCGAGGAGTACTGGGTCGGCGAACACCACACCCAGGGCCACGAGAGCTCCCCGATGCCGGAGCTCCAGCTCGCGTGCATGGCGGAGGCGACCGAGACGATCCGGCTCGGGACGGGGACGATAAACCTGCCCTACGACTGTCACGACCCGTTCCACGTCGCCGAGCGGATGGCCTTCCTGGACCAGCTCTCCGACGGCCGGGTCAACTTCGGCTACGGCGCCGGTGCGCTCCCCGCGGACATGGAGATGTTCAACGTCGGCGAGGAGAGCAAGGACAAGATGTGGGAGGCCATCGACGTCATCGAGACGTACCTCGAGGCGGAGGAACCCGCGTCGTTCGACGGCGAGTTCTATCAGTACGACGAGCGATTGATCCAGGTACCCCCCTACCAGGGGGTGGACCGTCCCACCGCCCTCGCCGGTCTCTCCTCGCTCAGTTCGTTCACCAACGCCGTCAAGGACGGCCACCGGCCGCTGTGTATCAGTTTCGCGCCGCTCGAGTCCGGAAACAACCCGGCCGCCGTGGGGCTGAAGGACATCGCCGAGGAGCTCGACCGGACGGCCGAGGAGGTCGGACGGGACCCCCACGAGGTGCGCGACGGGTGGACCATCGTCCGGGAGGTCTTCGTCGCCGACAGCAAGCAACAGGCCTTCGAGGAGATCAGGGCGGGCGCCGAGGAGTACTTCGACTACCTGTTCGAGCTCGGCGACGGCGGCCTCGTCAGTCTGGTCGCCCACGAGCAGGACTGGGCGTGGGGCGAGGAGATCACGCTCGAGTGGCTGGTAGAGAACCTCCCGTTCGTCATGGGCTCGCCCCAGGAGTGCGTCGCCCAGATCCAGCAGCTCCGCGAGGAGCTCGGTCACTTCGGCAACTTCGTCATCAACCACCACGACTGGGGGATCCCGGAGTACAGGTGGCGCCAGTCCTACGAGCGGTTCGCCGAGGAGGTGATGCCGGTCTTCCAGGAGCACAAGCGTCCCCGGGAGGTCTACCGCGACCGGGTGCCCGGCTTCCGGGAGCGCAAGCCACAGCCGAGCCCCGACGTGTTCGGGCTGGACACGTCCGTAGCCTCGGCCCCCGCCGACGACGACTGATACGGACGGTCGTAACGGTGTCTCGGTGATCACCGACCCCATCCGGGCGATCGCCGCGACCGTACGACCCGATTTGATAACACCAGTACATATGTTATCTACGGGCGGTCGCACTCGCAGCCACCGCGGTCGAGCAGTTCGGCCACGTCGTACTGGGTGTCGCAGTCCTCGCAGACGACCGTGGCCGTCACGAACGTCTGGAGGTCCCCCGTCGAGAGGTGTCCGGCATCGCGGAGCCCGGCGAGCTTGCTCTCGATGACGGTCGTGGTACGGCTCCGGAGCCGCTCGACGTTCGTCGCCTCGGTCTCGAGTCGGTCCCCCAATTCGGCCGAGTATTCGGCACCCCGGTCCTGCCGGAGGTACGTCCGTATCGCCTGGTAGGAGACGAAGTCCTCGAGGAGAGTCTCGACGTCCACCCCCTCGCGTTCGAGCCGCCGTCGGGTCCGCGTCCGGTCCGCCTCGCTAACGTCGTCGTCGGTCAGCAGGCGGTAGATGTTCTCCACCTCGCCCGAGAGCGACCGTATCCCGGCGTCGGCCATCACCGCGGACAGGAGCTCCCGGTTGAAGTACTCCGCGAGGGTCCGCAGGCTCATCCGCTCGTCGCCGGTCGCCGTCCACCGGCGTTCCATCTCCGGACCGATCGCCCCGAGCCCGTACTCGTCGGCGACGCGCGCGACCTTTGTCGATCGGCCGCCCTCCTTCTCGTGGCCCATCGAAGAGGACTAGCACGACGGCGCACTTCACCGTTGTGTCCGAGTTCCCACCCACTGGACACCCCGGACGTGCCCGGGACGGATGCCTGTACGAGTCGTCCACCGGTCGCCGACGGTCGCGTCGCGGGCCGTCCGTCGGTACAGATCTCATATAAGTACTTATAACTATACGATTTCATACTATACATTGTTTCTTATATTATTCCGCACGTTCGGAACAATAGACCGGATCGTACGGACCGAGTAACGGGACGGGTAAGAGCGTCAACAGGAACTGCTCGCGACACGAACGGTCGTCCGTTCCGGCCCCGCACGAGAGCGGAAGGAATCGAACTCGACGGAGAGGGCGCGCCGTTCGAACTCCGAACGGGGCCGCACTCGTCCGGGGCCCACCGGCGTCGCTTTCCGGCTACGTCCGAGCGGTGTCACATTAGATGTATACGTTTATTTTTGCTTTGGTGTATATTTTATATACAATATATTAAATCTATACGTTCGGCATCTCGGAGCCCCGCGTCGACGTCCGGGACGGCCGCCGTCCCTCAGAGAGTCACCTCTCGACGAACGTGACCCCGGTGAACTCGAACCGTGCCCCACCGTCGCGGCCGTCGGTGACGGTGAACTCCCAGCCGTGAGCGTCGGCGACCTCCTCGACGATGGCTAGTCCCAGTCCGGTCCCGCCGTCGGCTACCGAGTATCCCAGTTCGACCACCTGGGAACGCTTCGAAGCAGGGATTCCGGGGCCGTCGTCCTCCACGAGGAACCCGTCGGGCAGCAGTTCGACCCGGACGGCCACGTCCCGACCGGCGTGCTCGACGGCGTCGTCGGACTGCGCCCGACTGCTCGTGGAGCCATGCTCCACGCTGTCCTCGCGAGCCCGTGAGCGGGGGCTCGTGGAACCGTGTTCTACGGCGTTCCGGAACAGGTTCTCGAACAGGTCTCTGAGCCGGTTCCGGTCGCCACGGATCGTGGCCGCCTCGACCTCCATCGTGGCGTCCTCGCTCTCGACCATCCCCCAGGCGTCCTCGCACAGTCGGGCGAGGTCGACGTCGTCCTCGTCGCCGAGGGATTCGCCCTGTCGGGCCAGCGTCAGCGTCTCCTCGACGATGGTCTCCATCCGCTCGTGAGCGTCGACGACGCGGTGGAGGTGCTCGAGATCGCCCTCCTCCCTGGCCAGGGCCACCCCGCCTGCGGCGATGTTCAGGGGGTTACGCAGGTCGTGGGAGACGACGCTCGCGAACCGGTCGAGCCGTTCCCGCTGTCGTCGCAGCTCCCGCCGCCGACGCTCCCGATCCGTGACGTCGTGCAGGACCACGGCGGCCCCTACCGACCGGTCCCCGAGGCCGAGCAGCGGGACGATCCGGCCGTCCAGAACCCGGTCGCCGACGTCGAGTTCGAACTCTCGTTCGGCGTCCGGAGGCACGGCGTCGGCGAGCCGCTCGAGGGCCGGGTTCCGATCGGACAGGAGGTCGGTGACGGGTCGGCCGACCGGCACCCGCCCGTCGACGCCGAGGAGACGGCCGGCCTGTGGATTGCTGTCGAGGACGGTCCCGTGGCGGTCGAGCACGAGGACGCCGCTGCTGATCGTATCGAGAACGACCGACCGGGCCACCGGTGAGAACTCCAGGAGGTTCGCACGGAGGGCGGCGTAGGTCAACAGCCCACCCGTGAGCCCGAACATGACCGGCGTGAGGTCGACGGGGCTCGGACCGAAGAAGTACAGCACGTTGCCGAGGAAGGGCGCGAGGATGCCGAGCACGAGCGCGGTGGCCTGACGCCGGTAGACGACCTCCGCGCGGTACAGGAGTCGACCGGCGAGGCCGAGCGCAACCACCACCAGGGCGTAGGAGTACACGACGTGACCGAGCAGGGCCGGCCCCGCCGCGTCGACGACGGCGTTCGGGCCGATCGACTCTCGAAACACCAGCCCGTGACGCGGGTCGGTCAGCGCGAGCAGGGCGAACGCGACGGGTTCCACGGAGAGGGACGCCACCAGCGGCGGCCGTATGACGTCCTCGCGGCCCGTGTACGCGAGGACGAACAGCACCAGAGAGAGCACGACGACCCCCGAAACGACGAGCTGTAGGACCACCGCGCCGCGGACGACGCCGGCGCCGACCGGCGACTTGGCGATCAGGTCACCCAGTATCCACGCCTCGACGCCGATCAGCATCGGGACGAGGAAGCATCGCTCCGTCCGACCCCGATGGCTCCACGCGAGACCGAGCATCACGGCTACCGCCACCATCGCGCCGATGTCGAGTACCCGAACAATCCACAGCGCCGCGCTCATGCTCCCTGTCTCGGTATCCACCACCCGGGGTAAATAGGTACGCCACCCGGTGGTCCATACGGGCCCCACGGGGCGTGATTAACGGGCCCGGGATCCGATCGTGGACCCTTCGGCGATGGCGGGGTCGAGTCTGCCGATAGCGGTATACCACTCCCGCGGCTACACCGCGCCGGACGGATAACCCATCGGACCGGGATCGAGATCACCTGGGGGGACACCCACGCAGGCGGACTCATCTACGTCCCACGGTTCTTTCACTTCGTCGTCGTCGGACTCAACGACTACTTCGCACCGGCTTTCGAGGGTGGACACCCGATGGACGAGCTACGCCGTGACGGCCGGGGAGACCTCGATCACGGACGAGTTCACGGTCGCGCGTCCAGCCGGCGACCGCGTCGGGACCGGCGAGGTGACGTTCGTCCTCGTCGACGGGGAGTTCGAGCCGACGCCGCACCCCGACGCGTTCATCGACTGTATCCGCGAACGGGGCGACGCGTCTACCTCCTGATCCGGACGATCGTAACGGCGTACTGGCGATCAGGCGTGTCCGGCGTGGATCTCCTCGAGCAGGCCCGCGAACGCGTCGCGGAACCCCTCGAAGAACGCCTCGCCCTTCTCGGCGGTGGCGAGCTCCGGTCGGCCCACGGCCCCCGACTCCGTATACGTCGAGAACGGTCGCCCGGAGGAGAGGTACCCGGACCCCGTGAGGTCCTCGGACTCCCCCTCGTAGGGCTTCTCCAACGGCGTTCCCTCGATCAGCTCCTCGCGGACGAGGTCGGGGCGAAGGTGGAGCATCAGCGAGGTCTCCAGCTCCCCGGCGTGGGCGATGCCACCGACGTCACTCTCGCGGACCGACTCGACGACGTCGGGCGCGAGGTGGAAGTAGGTACACCCGAGGACCTCCGCGTCCTGCGTCTCGGCGACCTCCTGGACGGCGTTCCCGACGAGGTCGACGTTCCCGCCGTGGCCATTGACCAAGAGCAGCGCGTCGAAACCGTTCTCGAGGGTCGTCTCCGCGACGCCCTCCAGAACCGAGAGCAACGTCCGGACGTCGAGCGACGCCGTGCCGCCGAACGGGAGGTGGTGGCGGGACTGGCCGGTCCACACGGTGGGCGTCAGCAGGACCGGGACGTCGGCCTCGCCACCGGCCGCGGCCTCGGCGCCCCGCTGGACCACGGCAGTACACAGGAGCGTGTCGGTGACCGTCGGCATGTGCCGTCCGTGCTGTTCGAGGCTCCCGACCGGAACGACGAGCACCGACCCGTCGCGCTCGGCAGTCGTCCGAACCTCCGGTGCGGTCTTGCCGGCCCACTCGACCGGGGAACGGCCGATGGTCTCGTACATACCGCCCTCCTGTGCGGCCTCCCCCTTACCTCCGCCGGCAGGGATCGTTCGTGTCGAGGGGGCGCCGGTCGGGGTCGATCACCGCGGGAAATACACCTCCCTAATACATGTTCAAGGCAATAGCGTAGATACTGTCCATGTAAGGGTGAAGCTTATATCTCGGAACGGGTCACGTCCGGACGACATGAACTGGCGCTGCCCCGAGTGCGGTGACGACCTGGCGTTCGTCTACAGTAGCTGTCGGCCCTGTGGATACGTGCCCCCACAGGGAGCCGACTAAAGGACTACAACGGTCCGTATGACGTCCTCGAAGACCGACGTACAGGAGGCGAATCGCTGCGGAACGAGCACCCGAGATACGACCGAACGCTCGACGACGATCGACACACCGATCGGGGCCGAACTGTACCTGCGCGGGGACGCACACGGCGGACTTGGGGTCGAGGAAGTGGTGGAGCGGGCGAACCGCCTCGAGGCCAACGGCGTCTTCGGCGAATCCATCGTCGCCGGGGAGTGGCACCGCTGTCACACGCGGGCCGAGGACTGGCGCTCGGAGGCGATGGAGACCTACGAGGCGTTCCGCGAGTGGGCCGACGCGAACGGTTTCTCGCTGGAACCGGGCTTCCAGCAGCGTACGCGGAGCTTCATCGGGATGGACGATGTCGAGGAGGTCGTCGTCTTCCCGGTCGTCGCCCTGGCGATCTACGAGGTCGACGAACTGACGGCCGTGCTCCCCTGCACCGACGGGGATCGGACTCACACGGTCGAGAGCGCGCTCGCGGCGTTCGAGCGGGGCGACGAGGCCTGGCTCACGCAGTTCGATCCGGTGACCGTCGATCACGCCGAGCCACGCCTCGGGTCGGAGACCGCCGCGGCCGACTGATCTCGAGCGAGTCCGGTCGGACGTCCCGCGTCGCCCCCCGGATCGACGAGGGTCGGCGCTACCGATCCGGATACGCGTCTAGCCACGGCCGGATTCGCTCGAACGCCGCGGCGGCGGAGACGACGGTCCCGTCCTCGAGCCGCCGCCCGACGAGCTGGAGGCCGACCGGGAGTCCGTCGACGACTCCCGCGGGCACGGCGGCGGCCGGGTTCCCGGTCAGGTTGAACGGCCACGTCAGGGCCCAACCGTGCAGCGGGTCGATCGGGACGCCGTCGATCTCGCTCGGCTTGGTCCCCTTCTCGAACGGGAGCATCCCCATGGTCGGCGCGACGAGGAGGTCGTACTCCGAGAGCACGCCCCGCACCGCGTCGCAGGCCTCGGTCCGGACGCGTTCGGCCCGGCGGACGTCGAGCGCGTCGAGTTCGAGCGCCCTCTCGACCCGGGAGACGACCTCCTCGGTGACGTCCGCACGACGTTCGAGGAGGTCGATCCCGTAGTCGCGGACGAAATCGTCGTACATCCCCCCGTAGCGGTCCTGCAGGAGGACCTCGAGGGCACCGTGTGGCGTCCCCCAGTCCTCGAACATGCCGTCGATCCGGTCGACGGTCGCGCCCGTCCTCCGGAGGTCCTCGACGGCCTCCTCGACGACGCCCTCGACGGTACCGCTCACCTCACAGATGCCGAGGTCCGGGCTGTAGGCGATATCGAGATGACCGACGCCCCGACGGGTGGTCTCGAGGTACGAGCCGTCCGTCGCCGGCAGGCTAAACGGGTCACCGTCGTCCGGACCGCTCACCACGTCGAGCAGCAGCGCGGCGTCCTCGACCGACCGTGCCATCGGGCCCGTGACGGTGTACGGGTGGGTGTCGACGAACCCGTCCGGCCGCGACGCCATCGGCACGCGGCCGAAGTCGGCCATTATGCTGACGGTACCACACGCACTCGCCGGAATGCGGAGCGAGCCGGCGGCATCGCTCCCGGTCGCCAGCGGTGCCAGCCCCGCCGCCAGGGCCGCCGCGCTCCCGCCCGAGGACCCACCCGCCGTCTTCGTGAGATCCCACGGGTTGCTCGTGGTTCCGTGCAGCAGGTTCGTCGTCATCGGCTTCCGACCGAACTCGGGCGTGTTCGTCTTCCCGAGGACGATCGCGCCGGCGTCCTTCAGTCGCTCGACGATCACGGCGTCGTCCTCTGGGACGAAGTCGGCGAAGAGCTTCGAGCCGAACGTCGTCGGGACGCCCGCGACGTTCGTGAGGTCCTTCACCGCGACCGGCACGCCGTGGAGCGGCCCGACCTCCTCGCCCGCCCGGAGCGCTCGTTCGGCCTCCGCCGCCGCGGCCCCGGCCGCCTCGTCGCAGACGGTCGCGTACGCGTTGATCTCGTCGTCTCGCCGTTCGATGCGGTCGAGGAAGTACTCGACGACCGCCACGGGCGAGAGGTCACCGCGGCGGATCCGGGCCGCCAGTTCGGTCGCGGGCGTGTATCCGATCTCCATGCTATCGGACGCGGAGGAGGTCGACAAAGAGCTTACTGCCGACGGGCGTCCGCGGTGACGTTCGTCGCGGGCCGGAGTTGAACCGACGGGACGAACGTCAGCGGCCCATCGGCGGTCACGTCGAGGTCACCCTCCCGGTACGCGGCGAGCAGCACCGCGCACACGGCGTCGTTCGCGTCGGTCAGTTCGATCCGGCGTTCGTCGACGAATCCGTCGACCAGGGCATCGAGACGCTGCACCGTCCGACGGAACCGACGGTCGGTCGGCGTCGGTGTCCAGTCCGGAAGCAGTTGCCCGGACCGCCGGAAGTTCGTTCGATCGACGAGCGCGTCCGCGGCTTCGATCATCACGTCCTCCTGCCCGCGCAGATCCTCGTTCGGCAGCGTCTCTCCCAGGATCCGTACCGTCAGCCGACGCATCTCGGCGTGCAGGTCGAACTACTCACCGTCCGCCCACTCGTCGGCGAACCGCGCCGTCACGGCCGCCATGCGATCACCGTACTCGGCGATACGCTCGCGGGTGAACGCCGGGTGTGCCGCCCGGCGAAGCCGTCTCCACCGGTCCCCCGTCACAGTCGTCACTGCGTCGTCCTCGACACCTGCGAACGTCTCCCGCTGTTCCGGCCCGATGGTGAACCTGTGCTGTTCCTCGACGAGGATCCGCTCGATGAGGTCGGAATGCGTCAGGAGGTAGATCGACTCCCCCACGGACTGGAGACGAACGAGATCACCGTGGGCAGCCCACGACTCCATCGCGTCGACCGGATCCCGAGAGAACGCCACGCCGTGCCCGAGAACCGGAAGTCCGTCCGGAGACGGCGGGGTATCGGTCCCACTCGTACCCAGTGTGTCCCCGACACGGGGCCTTGATCGCTCCGTCGGTCGTCTGATACGGACTGTCGTAGTCCTCTGCCGGTGGATCGGCGACCCGGTCCGGACGATCGTCGGTAAAGCACTACAGCCGTCCGTGTGAAGCGATACGCCCGGGCTCCGATCGATCGAACATCACTGATCCGTAAAAATCGATCGAGTTATACGTATTCAACCCAATAATAAATCATGGCAGAAGCCTCGGCGAGCGAACTGAACGTCGTCCCGGTGAGACAGACCCGGCGGACGGCCGCCACCGACAGGTGGTATCTCTGGACTATCGCCGTCGCGGGACTCTTCATCGCCGTGTACTTCTACACGCACCCGGAGATCTGGACCATGCAGGCCGAGAGGTTCTACGTCCTGATCTTCGGGGGTGCGAGCTTCCTCGCGGCCGTCGCGGGCGCGTACAGGATATACAACCGCCCCACCTATCACGAGCGAGTTTGAGAACCCGTCGAGACCGCCGGCCGCTAGCGGTCCGGGAACCCGGTCGGGGACCGACGAACCGATCGTCGAACGCCCCCTCGATGCGGTACTAAAGACTTACAACCGACGGACGGGACCACGGGCCATGACCTCCGACGCGGAACTCGCGGCCCTGGAGCGGGCGGTCGACGACCTCGAGGACGAGGCGGTCACGTTCCTGCGGGAGATGGTCCGGACCCCGAGCGTGAACCCACCGGGGGACTACGCGGCGATCCTGGACCTGCTCCGGACCCGGTACGAGGCGTACGGCTGGGGCGTCGAGGTCGAGTGGGCGTCCGACGACCTCCTCGAGGAGCTCGACCTGCCGCACCCGCGACCGAACGTCCTCGCGTACGTGACCCGCGGGGACGGGCCGACCGTCGCACTCAACGCCCACATCGACACCGCCTCGGTCGAGGCGCTGAGTCGGACGAGGGCCTTCCGCTCGGACCCCGAGGACGCCCACGTCCGGGCGGTCGCGCGCAACGCGAACACGGTCCTCGGCGACGTGCCGGTCCGCGGGACCCGTGGCGGGTCCGACGCCGGCCACTTCCACGCCGGCGGGACGAAAGCCGTCAAGTTCGGTCCCGGCGGTCGAGACTCGAACGTCCACGGTCCGGACGAGAACCTCGCGCTCGACCAGCTCCGGGACGCCGCGGTCGTGGTCGCCGCGAGCGTCCGGGACATCGGCCACGACGCGGCGTGATACGGTCGATCGGCGAGGACCTACCTCGATCCCGTTCCCGCGTCGTGACCCGACCCGTCCCATCCCGGGGAACGCTCGTCGGCGTCACCGCCGGTGTCCCCGACACCGCGACTGCCGGGCGGGACGACCACGACGACCGTCGTCGAGATGTCGAACGAGACGCGCTCGGCGCGACCCAGGGGTTCGGTCTCGCCGTCGTCGTCCACGTCGATTCGGACCCCGCGACCGTCCCGGACGTACGACAGGGTCCCGTCCGGGGGACGCCCGCGCCGTGACCGGACGACGAGGCGGCCGTACTCCCCACGGACGGTGACGTGCCAGGCGTTCGTGGTCGCGACCCAGTAGCCGGGGACGGGTGCGACCGGGAGCCCCGCAGGGACGGCACCCAGCGACCGACCGAGGCGTCCCTCGACGTACCCCGTCCCGGCGTTCGCCGCGGATTCGGCGGCCACACCGGCGCCGTCATGGAGCGCACGCTCCGCGGCGGTCCGCGTCGCGTTCGACGCCCGGTGAACCGGTCGGCGGCGCGGGCGCACGGACCGTTCGGCCAGTGTTCGTGTCACCGTCGCGTTCAGTGCCGCCCGCAATCCCGGGTCGGGGTCCGTGGCCGTCCGTCGCTCCGTCGTCCGCACGAGTTCCCGGGTCAGGGACCCGTTGGAGACCGCGAGCGCCCGGGCCGCGGGCGTCCTCCACCGGGCGAAGGCGACATCGAGGAGTCGCTCCCGGGCCGCGCGACCCTCACCGACTCCGCGCCGTCGGAGCGTCCGCCGGAGCCGCTCGCGGACGGTCCCGAGCGACCGGTTCACGGCCGCAGTAAGCGCCTCGCGGTGCCGTTCGAGCGTCCGGTCGTCCGTGACGTTCGCCGCCGTCCCGGTCGAGCGGAGCGTCCGGGCGGCCGTCGAGAGACGGACCCGACGGTCGGCGAGCAGTCGCCCGACGACGGTGTCCGCGGCGTCGCCGTACGGGAGCGTGAATGCGTTCAGGTTCCGCGTCGCGAGGGGATGGACCGATCCGTTCCCGTCGAGGCCGACCGACTCGCGCTCGACGGCCGAAACCCCCAGGTACGCGGGCGCCGTCTCGACGCCGACGGCGAGCGGGCCGCCGAGCGTCCGGGTCCGTTCGGCGCTCGGATCCACGGGACTGGACCGCGCCCGGAGGACCCGCCGGACGCGGGAGAGGTCGCCGAACCCGGCCGTGACGAACGCGTCGTTCAGGCGACCTCTCATCTCCCGGTGGGTGTCCGCGGCCGAGTCCAGCCGGGAGATGACGGCGTCGAGGTAGGCGACCCGGACCGCGACGCTGGCCTTCGCCGCGACGCTCCCGTACTGCTCCGGCTCCTCGACCAGCGCCGCCCGGCGCTCGCGGAGTCGGCTCGCGAGCCGCGCCGAAGGGTCGACCGCGAGCGTCCCGACGTCGGTCGTCGAGAGACGCACGGCCGTCCCGCGGACCTCGCGGTGGAGTGCGGTCAGGTCCCGGAGGGCGACCCGCCGGACCGCCGGTGGGTACGACCCCTCGGCTGTCCGGGCATCCGTATCGATCCCCTCGTCGACCGCCCGTTCTGCGAGCGAGTCGGCACGACCTCGGAGCCGGCCACGAACTCGCCGGCGGACGTCGGCGAGGTTGGGTCCGTCGACGGGGCTGGCCGTCGGATCGAACGCCGAGGGTACGGGCCGTGCCGGCGCAGGCGTCTGTCGGGCGGATCGTCCGTGGACCGCGAGCCCGACGGCGTGGGTCGTCCGCCGGACAACGGTGGTCTCGCGGGTCTCGTTGCCACGGCGCCACGTCCGCCTCGTGGCCCGGGATTCGACCACCTCGCGCGTGGTGCGTCCGAGCACCCGCCAGCCGTCCGGGGCAGCCGGTGTCGGTCCGTCGCTCTCGCGGACCTCGGTGTCGCTGTCCGTCTCCACGTCGACGAGCTCCCAGTCACCCGCGGGTCGCCGTCGTCCGGACCGTTCGTGTCCGACGACGCGCGTCATCGCCTCGGTGCGGACCTCGGCGGCGTACGTCCGGTCGAGGACACGGGCGATCCGCCCCGTCGCGGGGTTCGTGAACGCCGCGAACGTTCGGTCGGCGGCGGTGGCCGCCGAGGCACGGGTCGTCCCCGGCCGCCCCTCCTCGTCGCGCTGCGGACCGACGACCTCGGCGTAGTCGCTCGCACGCCGGAGCGCACCGACGACCGGGGACGCCGTGTCCGCCCCGCCTACGAGGTCGTCCGCGGCGACCGACGCCATCCGTTCGCGGACGGCCCCTCGCCCCTCGGGGTCGGTCGCTCCGAGCGTCGACCGCTGGGTCCGGAGGAGCGCACCATTAGTTAGCAGCTCGACGTGTCGCGTCGAGACGACGTTCGTCACCGGTGCGCCGCCGTACTGCGCGAGTCCACGTCCCCACGCCAGCACGTAGAGGCGTGCGGTGAGCCGCCGTCCGAGTCCGGGGTCGAGCGGGCCGGCGTCGACCCGCGACTCGAACGCCTCCGCCCGATCGTGGAGCACCAGCACGGGCGAGGCGACCACGACCGACGGCGACCGAGTTATCCGGTCGACGACCCGACCGTCGCGGCGGGCGACGAACGTCACGTTCGAGACGGTCACCTCGAGTGCGGTCCCGTTCGGCCCGGCGCGCTCGATACGCACGCGCTCGATCGCCGCACGAACCGCCCGGGTGCTGTCGTTTGCCACCGGTGGGAGCCGCGCGCGGACGGTCACCTCGTCGGCGCTCGCCCGGACCGTCCGGAGGTCGCGTCGGACGGCGAGGTACGCCCGCAGCCGAAGCGCGTCACGGAACGGGTCGGTTCCGAGCGCCCGGCCGACGGAACCGTTCGCCGCGACGGTGACCGGCCGTCTCGCAGCGTCCCGGGCGGCCCGTCGGGTCGCCCGCCGGATGACCGTCGCCGTCGTCGCGTCTGCCCGCTCTACCGCCCGCTCTATCTCCGGCTCGGCCGTCGCCGGCTGTCGTCCTCCCGTGGCAGCCAGCATCGCGCTGCTCACGAGCAGCAGCACACCGACGAGGGCGAACGGCACCCGGCCGCGGTCCTCAGCCATCCTCCCACCGCCGGACGACGATGCGTACCTCGCCGGTGCGGACCGCACGAGCGGCCGCTGCCGGCGTCTCGTACCGGTCTCGCACGTCCCGCTCGATCCGCACGGCGAGCGCACGCGAGAGCCGCTCGTTCGCCCGGCCGGGCTCGACCCCTCTGACGGGCCCCCGGATGTCCGCGTCGAGCAGTCGTCCCGCCCGGAGGTAGCGGTAGCGCGCGAGCGCCGAAACGGGGTAGTCGTCGCGGAGGGCCAGTCGGAGCTCGCCGGGCGGGAACAGTCCCCGGACGGTCGCCCGAGCGACGACGCGGGCGACGCCCTCGTACCCGTCGGTCCGTGCGGCCGAGCGAGCCCGCTCGCGAGCCGCCGGAACTCCGCTGTCGACGGCGAGGGTCGTCACGCCGACCCGGGCGTCCGGCGGCGGTCGCGGACCCACGGCGACGACACCCCGGACCGCCGCGCCGGAATACGGCGTCCAGACTGCGCGGACCCGCACGCGTCGGGTCGTGGCGTCTCGGGCCGCCCCTCGGACGGCCCGCTCGAACCCGTCACCGGTCCGGGTGAGCTCCCGACCGCCGACAGTGGCGTTCCCGACGGCGGCGTCGGCGAGCAGCGAGGCGACCGAGCCGTGGGCGACCCGGTCGAACTCGGGCCCTTCAGTCTGCTCGAACGTGACGAGCGACTCGTTCGCCGCCCTGGCACCCGGCGCGAGGCTGTAGTTCGGGTTCGCCGTGACCGTCGAGAGCCGCTCGGCCGACGCTCCGGCCGGGGGTGCCCGGTCCGGCGCGACCGCGGGGTGCGCGAGCGTCCCGACGGCGATCGAGACGAGGAGGAGGAACGCCGCCGCGTCGGCGAGCGTGCTCACCGCCCGGTCGCCCGTCATCGCCACACCGCCACCCGGAGCGTCGCGGGGTCGACGTCGGCCGGCCCGACGCGGGCGGTCACGCGCACCCGGGCGGTCGTCGCCCGCTCGGGCGGGGTCGGCCCGGCCGTCCACCGCCGGTCGGCCGTCGACAGCGTGGCGTTCACCCGGTGGCCCGACGGGGCCGCGTCGAGCGCCCCGGTCAGTCGCCCGGGAACGACGGCCCCGGACGAGCGGGCGGCGTCCGCCACCGCGTCGGCGGCCTGCCGGGCGGTATCGTCCGGTCCGGCGGCGGGGCGCGCGTTCGAGACGGCGTCGTTGGCGACCGCCGCGTAGAGCGAGAGACCGACGCAGACCGCGAAGACGGCCGCCAGCGCGGCCGTCGGCTCGACCTGCCCCTCATCCGACGAGCGTCGCATCGACCCCCCTCCAGGAGACGCGCCGCACGGTCAGCCTGTCCGGTGCTGGCCGCCACGTCGGGTCCCGCTCGCGTGCCCGCTCGGTGGCAGCCGCGAACGCCGCCGGCGAGTCGAACCGCTCGGCCGTCGAGTTCCCGTCGAGCACCCGCCGGAGCGGTCCGTCGCCGGGGGGGACCGGCACGACCGGGCCGAACGAGAACTCGGCACGGTCGGTCGCCCCGTCCCGCCTGAGGGCGGCTCCGCGGGCCGAGAGGCGTACGGCGTCCGCCCGGATCGGGTGTTCGCCGACGGCGTCGTACGGGCTGGCGGCCACCCCGTCGACGGTCGCCGCGACGGCCGCCGCGTCCGGTGGCGTCGTCCGCGGGAGTTCGACGGCGATACCGATCAGCGCCGCGCTCGCCGCCGCGAGGCCGACCCAGAGGTACCACGACTCGACCGGGAGTCCGAACATGGGGGTCGGTGGTCCCGTCCCCCTACTTGAACCTGTGCTCAGGCGATCGCCGCAGTGAGCGCGTACGCGACACCGAACGTCGCCGCGGCGAGCGGGAGCGACCGGCCGACGCGTCGTCCGACGACCGCCGGATCGAACCCCCGTTCGAGACCGACCGCGAGGGCCGGGAGCACGGCGGCCGACCAGAGGACGTACCCCCCGACGACGAGTCCCAGACCACCGACGGGGAGCGTCGTTGCGGCCGTCGCTCCCGGCACCGAAGCCGCCCCTACACTCCCCGCTCCAGCACCCTCCGCGGCTCCGGTTCCGGCGGCGAGTCGCCCGGCGAGCCCGACGGTCACGCCCGCCACGAGCGGGCCGAACACGGCGGCTGTGTTCGAGAGCGTCCCCGCGACCCTCGCGACGTCGCGGCGGGCCTCCCGTTCGACCTCGTCCAGCCGTTCGAGGTGGTCGGCCCACCGGACGAGCGAGTCGCCGGCTGGCGGCCCCTCGCGTGCGGCGACGGTGAAGAGCGAGACGGCCCGTTCCGCCCGGTGGCTCGGAAGCGTCGCCAGCGCGTCTCCGAACGACCCCTCGACGGTCGTCCCGAGGCGCTCTCCACGCTCGACCCCCCGGGCTACGAACGCGCCCGCGGGACCGTCGAGCCGGTCGGCCGCGTCGGCGAGCGCCCGCTCTATGGCCGTGCCGTCGGCGACGCGACCGCCGACGAACGAGAGGGCGTCGGGCAGCTCGCGTTCGAGTTCGCGAACCCGCTCGCGGACGGCGACTGCGGGCCGGAGCTGGTGTGTCAGCGCCGCCCCGACGCCGGCGCCGATACCGGCGACCGGGCCGAACCAGGGCGCGAGCACGAGCGCCCCGGTCAGGCCGGCGGTGAGACTGACGCCGACCCCCAGCCCGAGCGAGCGGCGCCACGGCAGCCGTTCGGGGTGCGAGCGCGGGACGGTCCGTGCGGGGAAGACGACCGGCCGCCGGGCGAGCAGCCACGCGCCGGCGAGACAGAGCCCGCCCGGCAGGAGGACGTCGTAGACGAGCGCCAGCAGTGGGAGACCGACGGCGAGGCCCGCTGCGCGTGCCGCCGGGAGGACGCCGACGAGCGCCGTCGGCAGGAGGACCCCGAAGGCGTAGAGCGCCGCTGCCGGCCCCCGGAGCGCCGTTGCGAACGAAGCGGTTCGATCGCGGGTCCCCTCGAGGACGGCGTCGGTCGCCCGGCCGAGCGCCCGACCACGCCGGTCGGGGGGTGTCCCGGCCGCCGCGTGGAGGAGCGAACACGCCCGTCCGAGCGAAGGGAACTCCGTGCTCCACGCGTCGGCGAACGCGCGGAGTCCGGTTCGCCCGGTCCCGGCGGCGGCCCGGGCGTGCCGGTCCAGCGTCTCCCCGAGCGGTCCGTCGAGTTCCCGCCCGGCGTCGACCGCCGCCTCCGGCGTCGGTTCGACCCGCATCCCGAGAGCCATCCGGGCGACGAGCGCCGGCGCCAGCCCGAGTGCCGCCGACCGACGGACGGTCGCGAGGAAGACCGGGAGCGCCCTGACGCCGTACCGGGCACCGATCACGAGAGCGACACTGAGCGGCAGCGCAACCGGGAGGGACGACGGGCGGGCCAGCGCGACGCCGACCGCGACGACGCCGGCGATACCGGCCACGAGCGATCCCGCTCCGTCTGCCGCACGGATCCAGGTCGCCGCCTCCGGACCGCCGAGGAACCGTGCAGCGGCAGCCAGTTCGTCGCCGGGATCGGGGTTCCGAGGCGACAGCGACGCCAGCATCCGGACGGCGCGCCACATCATCCCCGCTCCTCCCGTCGGCGCTCGTCCCCGTCGTCGGTCTCGGCGATCTCCCCTCGGAACGCCGTTGTCCGGTGCTCTATCGCCTCGCGGACGTCAGCGTACGTCTCGGTCGGCCCGGCGAGCGCGGCCACCAGCCGACTTTCGCCGCGGTCGATCCGCCCCGTGGGTTCGAGGCCGGCCGGCGTCTGCTCGAACAGCGGGTCGAACGTCGTCCCGTCCCCGCCGACCTCCTCGACGGCGAGGAGTCGTCGCTCTCCCTCGTCGGCACGACCGACGGTCGCGACGAGGTCCGTCGCGGCGAACGCCGTCGGGTCGACACCGAGGTCGGCGACGACGCGCTCGCGGACGGCCCGGGCACCCTCGCCGTGGACCGTGCCGAGGACGGCCCCGTCGCCCGCGCCGACCCGCATCGCCTCGAACAGCGTCCGGGCCTCCTCACCGCGGACCTCGCCGACGACGAGCGCCCCGTCGCCCAGACGGAGCGCCGTCCGAAGGGCGGCGTCGGGGTCGACGCTCGGACCGTCGCCGTCGCCCGTCTCCGTCCGGAGCGCCTGTACGTCCCGGTCCGCGTCCTGGAGCGCCTCGACCGGGAGTTCGGGCGTGTCCTCGACGACGACCGTCCTGATCTCGGGGGGGAGCTCCCAGCAGCACGCGCCGAGCAGCGTAGTCTTCCCGGCGCCCCGCGGTCCCGCGACGAGCCCGGCGGCCCCCCGCCCGACGGCGACCGAGAGGAGGCCGGCCGCCGCGGGCGTGAGCGTCCCGTTCTCGACGAGGGCATCGAGCCGCCACGCGGCGCCGTCGTGGACGCGGAACGCGAACCCGGGGCCGTCGCTCACCGGGTCGGTCACGGCCGCGACGCGGACCCGCCGGTCCGCGACCGTCGCCGTCGCGTCCATCGTCGGCGTCGCCCGCGAGAGCGCACGGCCGCTCGCCCGTCGGAGGTGCGAAACGAGTGTGGCCGCCCCCTCGCGGCCGAGACGGACGTTCGTCGGCATCGGCTCGCCCCCGACCCGGACCCGGACGCGAGTTCCCTCGACCGGCGCCGACGCGAAGACGTCCGACACCGACGGGTCGGAGAGCACGTCCTCGACGACGCCGAGCCCGCGGGTGTGTCGGCGGAGCACCGCCGCCACGAGTCCCGGCTCGACCTCGACCTCGGCCTCGCCCGCCGCGACGGCCTCGCTCGCGGCTCGTCCGATGGCGCCGTCGCCGACCCCACGGTCGGGGGTCCCGTCGCCGGGGACGTCTCCGGGACCGTCCCACTCGCCCCCGTGGCCGCCGGCGTCCGTGAGCCGCTCCCGGGCGTCGGCGAGCACCGCTCGGCCCGCCGGTCCGAGGCGGTACTCGGCTGGTTCGAGGTGGTAGAGCGACCCCTCGCCCGTCCGGTAACGCCTGACGACGGCCCCGGTCGGGAGCGACCGCCGGTCGACGAACGTCGCGTCGACCGGGGGACGACGACGCACGGTCGCTACGGGGAGCCGTGGTGCCACCTCCGGCGCGAGCGCGGCTGCGTACGGCTCCGGACGATCCGCGACGCGCCCCGCACAGAGGGCCAGCCCCGACTCCGCGAGCGTCCGACCCACACGCGTGTCCGTCCCACGCCCGGCGGCGGCGCGCGCGGCACCGAGCGGGTCGCGCCGTGAGCGTTCGGCGAGCGACGGCTCGACGTCCCCCATCCGGTCGGCGAACCGACGGGCGGCGTCGAGCAGCGCGGCCGCGCGCTCGTCGTACCGCCGCTCGGTGTCGCCGGTCACCACACGGACCCTCTCGACGGTACCGTCGATCGCCCGAACGACCGTCTCTCGGCAGACCGGCTCCGTCACGAGCCGGCCGTCGCCGGGACACTCCTCGGCCGACACCACGAGCGTTCCACCCTCGCGGCCGACGTCACACCTACACGCTCCCGTTCCCGTCCCCGCGCCCCCCCCGGTTCCCTCGGCGTCGGTGTCCAACTCGAACACGGGGGGAGGTCCTCCCGGTATCGGACTTGAACCCTCGGACGGCCACCACCTGGCTCCCATCGACGCGGACGAGCGACAGCACGAGCCGGTGGCGACCCGGGCCGAGCCGCAGGCTGCCGTCCACCGGGCCCCCGGCCCGCCACACCCGTAGCTCGACGCCGACGCCCACCGAGCGTCGGGGACCGTCGCCGACCTGCCACGCCAAGCTATCACCGGCCGGGTCACCTCCGACGGTGACGGTCGCCGGTGCCCGGCCCCAGTCCCTCTCGGGGACGACGAGACCGACCGTCAGCCTCGCGGGACCCGCTTCCGGACGGACAGCGTCGTGTCGGGCGGCGAGCGACTCCGCGGCGTTCCCCACACGGGCGAGGTCCGCCCCGAGCGTCCGGTCGGTTGCCGAGCTCCGAGCGTCCCCGATCACGGGCATCGTTACGCCGAGGAGCGCGGCCGCGAGCAGCGCCGCCAGCGCGACGCGTATCACTCGATCGGCGGGGGGGTGACGCCGCCCGCCGCCACCCGGTCGAGCCACTCGGCCGGAGATTCGCCGGTGGGGCCCTCCCCGACATCGACGACCGTGGTCCGCACGAGATCACCGGAACCCGTCGATGGATCGACCGTGCAGGCGTCACCGCGATCGATCGTCCCGGCCCCGTCGGTGGTACCGGTTCGGTCCCCGGCGTCGGTCAGCGCCTCGACCGCCCGGCGGACCGACTCGGTCCCGTCGTCCAGCCGGCGCGCCCGGTCGCGAGACACGAGACACTCGCCGATCGCACGGACCGCCTCGGAGAGGGCGTCGAGCCGGTCCTCGACCGCGTCGATGCGGGCCTCCCCCGTGTCGAGGCGGTCGGCCATCGCATCGAGTTCGTCCGTCTCCGCCCGTTCGGTCGCCGTCTCGAGATCCACGTCGTCGGTGCCGCCCAACGCACGCTCGACGGCACGGAGCCGTCGTGCGAGCGTCCCCCGGCTCGCGGCCGGGGTCTCGAGGGGTGTGCTCTGGGGGTCGTGCGACTCCGCCGTCGGACGGCCACCCTCGCGGTCGCCGCCGCTCCGGTCGCTCGTGGTCACGTGACACGGTGGCCCCTCGATGGTACAAGAAGCTTCGCCCGACCGTTCCACTACGGCGAGGGCGACCACGTCCGCGTCGGTGGCCCCGATCTCCGCCGCGATGGCGTCGGCGCGGGCCTCGTAGACGCCGGTGTCGACCGCTCCGAGCGGCTCCCCGGCGAGACGGCGGAACTCGGGCCCGGACTCCGCCCGGAACAGCCGGAAGAGCTCGACGCCGAGGTACGCGTTCCGCGTCAGGACGGTCGGCGTCGCGGGGCCGGCCTGGACGGTCCGGACGGCGCCGGACGGCGCGGGCAGGGACGACAGGGCAGTCAGCCCCGCGGCGCTACCGAGCACGGTCCGGCGGATGAGCGCCGGTAGAGGGGTCTCGGACTTGTGCGGTGGACCTATCCGGGGTCAGTGGCGGCCGGGAGTTCCGTCTCGTGGTGTCGTGGTCGGCCCCGCACCCGAGTCGACCCGACGCGGTCGAAGCTCTCGTCGTCACCGGTAACGTCGACGAAGCACTCGGCATCGGGACCGCGGCGACCGCCTCGAGCTGGGCAGCAGCACCGCCGAGCAACTCCGGGACATCGAATGCTCTGGCCGGCAGCCGTTCGTCGAAGGCCGCTTCCGGATCGAACGGAGGTCGAGATCCGCTGTCGTGGGACGACCCCCGAGGAGACCGTTCCGACCGCCGTCGAGGCGATGCGCGAGGAGGGAACGACGCGTCCTCAGGGACCCCGACACCGATCACGTCGGAGATAGGTTTAAGAATTCAAAGATCGTTAATGATTCGTGATCCTGAAACGGCTCGTCCCGAAGTTCCTGCGTGACGGCGAGGAGACGGAGATATCCACGGACCTCGACCGGATCCGCCACCTGCCGGAGGGGCCGCTGAAGATGGCCCGGTACGCCCTCTGGTGGACCCGGAAGACGGTGTTCACCAAGGACAAGCCGGACAACCCGGCGTTCTTCGTAACGATGTCCGAACAGGAGGTCGTCGAACTGCTCGGCGGGGAGTACTTCGAGCCGAGCTGGGAGCTCTCCTACAGCTACCGGAACGAGACGCTGAACCTCCGTCGGGTCCAGTACGTCCCGAACCACCCGCTGGGTTACGAGTGGTGGCAGGTCCACATACGAGGATACCTCCACAGGGCCGGCGAGGAGTTCGAGACGGACACGTTCGAGCTCGCACCCCACTTCGAGCTGGAGCCAACGGAGTACCCCCGGCCGCACGTCGAGCACGTCGGTCTCGAGCTCGGGCGCGGCGCCGAGGCGCTGCGGGACGTCCTCGACGCCCATGACGTCGAGTACGAGTACAGGTACCTGGACGGGCGGCCGGCCAGCGTCGACGAAGTGCCGGTCGGCCACGACACGGAGCCGGCAGCGACTCCGTCATAGGTTTCGCTGGGGAAGGGTCCCCACGGGTCCCTATCGACCGTTCCGTCCGACAGCACACTGTCGGTCGTCCCTGTTCGTGCATCGTCGCCTCGAGGGTTGGCGACGTCCCACAGGGGGGTACCACCGACAGTGTATGGTTCCACGGCGCGACCCTCCGGGACGCCCCGTCCGGTCGTGCGGATCGTCGTGACGATGTACCGGCGATCACCGACCCGGTCCGGGCGATCACCGGCAAGGGACGACGACAATCCGTATCAGACCCGGTTCACGTCGAAGGCATCGATGTCGTGGGCCGTCTCCCCCTCGGCTGCGAGGTCGGCGAGTAGCTCGCCGGTGACGCTCGCGAACTTGAAGCCGTGCCCGGAGAAGCCGGCGCCGACGGTGACGGCGTCGTACCCGTCGGGCCGGCCGAGCAGGAAGTGCTCGTCGCCGCTCATCGACCAGATGCAGGTCGACAGCCCGACCGTCGGGCCCGCCCCCGCGGGGAAGTACCGCTCGGCGAACCGACGGTGGATCTCCTCCTCCGCCGCCGTCGGCTCGTGGTCCATCGCGTCGGGATCGACGACGGGTGTCGGGTCGCTCACGCCGAACTTGAACCCCGGGACGTCGTGCTGGGGGAAGCCGTAGCCGCCGCCCCCGTTCCCCTGTCCGTCCTCGTCCCGGAGGACGAACACCGGGAACCGCTCAGGGGTGAACCGCTCGGGTCGCTTTGGCTGGAGCCAGGCCATCACCGCTCTCACGGGCACCGTCTCGGCCGCGAGTTCGGGGAGCATCTCGCGGGTCCACGGGCCCGCGGTCACGACCAGTTCGTCGGCGTCGTACCGGCCCTTGTCCGTCCGGACCCGGACGCCGTCGGTCGTCTCCGACCAGTCGAGCACCCGCTCGCGCCCCCGGACGGTCGCGCCGGCCCCGTGTGCGGCCTCGACGTGGGCGACGGTGCACTGCTCGCAGGCGAGGAACCCCCCGTCGGGCTGGTGGACCGCGTCGAACGCCTCGGGGAGGTCGTAGCCCGGGAACCGCTCGTTCACCTCGGCCGCGGAGAGCCCATCGTACGGGATGTCGTGGGCGTCACAGACCTCGCGGGCGGCGTCGACCACGCCGGTCTCCGGCGGCCCTGTGTGGATCGACCCGGTGACGTGCAGCAGGTCGCGGCCCGTCCGGTCCTCGAGATCGCGCCACAGGTCGTAGGCCCGCTCGACGAGCGGGACGTAGGCGCCGCCGCGGTCCTCGTGCTGGATGCGTCGGATGATGCGCGTGCTCCCGTGCGAGGACCCCCGGGTGTGGGGAACGTCGAACCGCTCGATGCCGAGCACGTCCAGACCGCGGTCGGCGAGGTGGTACGTCGCCGCGCTCCCGACGCCACCGACCCCGATCACGATGGCGTCGTATCGGTCGGTCATACGGGTCCGCAGGCGGGGGTGGATCCTATAGCTTCGGCTCCACGGAACCGGCACCCGAACGCCCCGCCGATGCCGAGCAGTCCACCGACCCGGCCCTCACCGCTCCCCGGCGCTGGGGTCCCCACCGTCGACCTCCGTGCCCACCTGTCGTTCGAGAGCGCCCGCACCGCGATGCCGCTCCCGCCCCGGTTACTGAAACGTGTGTTTTTTCGTTCGTTATATTCAGGACGACGGATCGACCTCGGTTCCACCATGCCCGACGACGGGAACGATACGGTCGAGAGGAGCTGAATCGGGCGACGCGCTGGCCTCCGTACCAACGGCGGGGTTCTGCTCGGCGGCCTTCTGGCCAGCTCTCTCTCCACGCCTAGAGGAGGAACGCCCTCCGGTTGGGGATCGAGGACCACTGGCGGTCGTTCCGGAGACCGATGCCGGATGGGGGGCCGACTCCCGCGTCCCGGGAACGGTCACACTGCTTGATACGCCAGGAAGGCGTCTCTCCCGGCATGAACACGCACGTCGACTCCGGTACCGAGACCGGTTCCCGGGACGGGCGCTACGTCCCGGCGTGCGGCCCCGTCGACGCGGCGCTCGGCGTCGGCGCGTTCGTCCTCGGGGAGTTCCTCCTGATGGTCCTCTTCTTCGTCTCGTTCGAGGTGCGACCTACGCCGCCGACAGGCTGCTCGTCGGGGGGTTCAGGACGATGCTGGCCGACGGCGGCGAAGAGGACCGGTCTCTCTGAGCTCGTCCCGGAACAAAATCGGGTGTTCCGCACGCTCGTGCTACGGGACACTCCAGCCGAAATCGACTGCGCGGACGAGTTCGTGAACATCACCTCCGCGTCGTTGCGACGGATCGACACGGGCAAACCTCCCGTCGCGGTATCCCCGGTATGGCCCGAGTCCGAGTCCTCCACACCACTCTCGCACTGCTCGTCGTCCTCGCGGGCTGTTCAGGGTTCACCGGGGGCGGGACACCCACACCCACCGGACACGACCTCTCGATATCGATCTCGAACGAACACGACGTGGGCTACGAGGTCAGGGTGACCGCCGTCCCCGCACGGGTCGAGGGGATCGAGGTGACCTACGAGAACAGCACGACCCACCGCTTCGACGTCGCGTCGTTCGACGCCCTGCCGGAGACCGCACTCCGGAACGCGACCGCGATCGCGACGACCGACTTCGCCGAGCTGTCGAGGGAGTTCACCGTCGGACCGAACGAGGGGATCGGCACGACCGTCGACGGCGTCCCCGCGAACGCGACGGTGGTGTACTTCGTCCTCCGCTCGAGCGGTCCGTCGACGGTCCGTGGCGAGGGCGTGGTCCGGTGTTCCCCGGACACGGAGAACACCGAACTCGCGGTCACGGTCCGTCCGGACGGGTCGTTACACTCGGCGGTCACGTGTAGCGACGACCCGGAGCGATACGGTCGTGCGTAACTACACCGTCAGTCGTACGCCCCTGTGCGACGTCACCGACCCGTCGAGGCGACGAGGCACCAATAGGTACGTCCGACAGTACATCTTCGGTGATCTTCGGGAACGTCTGCGTTTCGAGACCGATGCGACGGAACGCCAACCCGTGAAGCGGTAACTGATTACGCACGACCGTATGAGCCGGGGGCTCGCCCCGTGCTCCCGGGACCGGGAGCCGCACCTGCCTGCGTGTGGGGACGCCCTCGACCAGATCGGATTCGACGCGACCCGAGAAGGGGCGGGACGCTGGCGACCGACGGCCAGCAACGGGGTACCCACCCGTTTTTATCCGTCGTCGCCGATGGTCGGGGTATGTACGAGCACCTCCTCTTCCCGACGGACGGTAGCGACGGGGCCACGGCCGTGTTCGAGCACGCTCTCGACATCGCGGCGGCACACGGGTCGACGATCCACGTCCTCCACGTCGCCGACACGAGCCGGGACAGCGTCACCCGGGTCGGCGGGGAGGTCGTCGACGCCCTCGAGCGGGAGGGCGAGGAGATCGTCGCCGAGGCGGCCGAGCGCGCCGAGCGACGAGGCGTCGACACCGTCACGGAGGTCCTCCAGGGGGAGCCGCACAGTACCATCGTCGACTACGCCGCCGATCGCGAGGTCGACCTCGTCGTCATGCCGACACACGGGCGCGGGAGGCTGGAGCGCCTCCTGCTCGGCAGCACGACCGGCCGGGTCCTCAGGCGTGCCGACGTCCCCGTGCTCACGCTCCGGCCGGACGGGGACCGCCCACGGTACCCGTACCGGGACGTGCTGGTCCCGACCGACGGGAGCGACTGTGCGAGGGCGGCTCTCCGTGTGGGGATCGACGTCGCGAACGCGGACGGGGCGGCCCTGCACCTCCTGTCCGTCGTCGACCTCGCGAGCCTCGGCGTCGACGTCCGGGCCGACATCCAGGCCGCGTCGCTGGAGGAGAGCGCCGAGCGGATAATCGAGGAGGCGTCGGCGTTCGTCGAGGACGCCGGCGTCGAATCGGTCTCCGGGACCGTCGAGAGCGGGAGTTCCGTCCACCGGGCGATCCGCTCGTACGTCGAGAGCCACGACGTCGACGTCGTCGTCCTCGGGACCCACGGCCGGACCGGCTTCGACCGGTACCTGCTCGGGAGCGTGGCCGAGAAGCTCGTCCGGACCTCGCCGGTTCCGGTACTGACGGTACGGAACCCCGCGGAGTGAACGTACAGCGGCGAGCACGAGCGGTATCACCGGGGACCGACGCTCCCCGCCGGCGTCGTGCTCGACCCACGTGGAAGGGCCGTCCGAACCGTACCGGCCCTTTTATCAAGGGGGAGGCTGAAGGAGCATTCGACTATGTCGCCACACGACATGGAGGATAGAGGAAGTCGCCACACGGCGGCTGGCCGTGAAATTCGGCGGCAGGACTGATTCTTCAGTGACGCTGTTCGGTAATCATCCTGACACAGTACCGCTCGGTGAACGCACGGACGTCGGGTTCCTCGACACGACGCTGCGCGACGGCGAGCAGGCGCCGGGCGTCTCGCTGTCCCCCGAGGAGAAGGCCGATATCGCCCGGAAGCTGGACGCCGCCCGCGTCGACTACATCGAGGCGGGCAGCGCCTGCACCGGCCCGGGCGAGCGCGAGACCATCCGCAGGGTAACGTCGCTCGACCTCGACGCGACGGTCACCTCCTTCGCCCGCGGCGTGCAGGGCGACGTCGACCTCGCGCTCGACTGTGGCGTCGACGGCGTGACCATCGTCGTCCCCGGCAGCGACCGGCATATCGAGACGAAGGTGGGGACGACCCGCGACGAGGTGGTGCACGACACCGCCGAACTCGTCGAGTACGCCGCCGACCACGGGCTCTGGGTGGAGGTCATCGGCGAGGACGGCTCGCGCGCGGACCTGGACTTCCTGGAACGGCTCGGACGGGCGTCGTTCGACGCCGGCGCCGACCGGGTCTGCTACGCCGACACGGTCGGGCACGCCACGCCGGACCACACGCTCGCCGCGGTCTCGCGGCTCGTCGACCTCGGCCCGACGAGCGTCCACACCCACGACGACCTCGGGCTGGCGGTGATGAACGCGCTCGTGGGCGTCGCGGCGGGCGCCGACCTCGTCCACGGCACGGTCAACGGTGTGGGCGAACGCGCCGGCAACGTCGCCATCGAGGAGGTCGCCATCGCGCTCGATCACGGCTACGGCGTCGAGACGCTCGACCTGACGGAGGTGTACGAACTCGCGGGGGCGGTGGCGAAGGCCACGGGGGTCGGCCTCGCGCCGAACAAGGCCGTCGTCGGCCAGAACGCCTTCACCCACGAGTCCGGCATCCACACGGACGGCACGCTCAAAGACGACCGGATGTACGAGCCCTACCCGCCGGAGAAGGTGGGCCGCGAGCGCCGGCTCGTCCTCGGGAAGCACGCCGGCCGCGCGGGCGTCGAGGCCGCGCTCACCGAGCACGGCGTCGAGGTCGACGACGACGAACTCTCGGCGGTCGTCGGGCGGGTCAAGGAGCTCGGCGACCGCGGCAAGCGGGTCACCGACGCCGACCTCCTCACGATCGCCGAGGAGGTCCAGGGCCGCGAGCGCGAGCGGACGGTCGAACTGCTCGACCTCACCGCAGCCTCGGGCGGCGGCACGCCGACCGCGAGCGTCCGGCTCCGCGTCGGCGAGGAGGAGCGCACCGCGGCCGGCACCGGCTCCGGCCCGGTCGACGCCGCGGTCACCGCCGTCGAGGCCGCGCTCGGTCCCGCGGGCCAGGCGCAGCTGGACTCCTACCACGTCGACGCCATCACCGGCGGCACCGACGCCGTCGTCACCGTCGAGGTGGAGATGTCCCGCGGCGACCGGACGGTGACGACCACCGCGAGCGACACGGACATCACGAGCGCAAGCGTGCGAGCGATGGTCGACGCGCTCGACCGCCTGCTCGCCCAGGAGCCCGAGCGGCTGCTGGCCGACGACTGACCGGGTACCCGTTCGGCACCGCGCCGATACGAGGCCGCCGCGCGGTCCGCGCCGCCCCGGACCTCGCGGGCCCGTCGCCCACGACCCCCTCCCCGTGTCCCGACATCGGAGCGGGAAACGCGGGTCAGCGCGACCGGTGCTACGCGCCTTCGAGCGGGTCGGTGACCGACCGGAGCGGCGGAGCCGGGCGGGCGCCGCAACAGCGACCGGTTCGAGCGTACCGCCCGCCTCGACGCGGGGCGTGTGTGGTGAGATTTGGGGCGCATCGGGGCCGGACTCCCGCCGAATTAATGTCTAATATACGATAATCTTTATTCCCGATTCACGAGACCGTTCCACCGCATGACGCGTATGCCCAAAAGGCGCGACCTGCTCCTCGGTATCGGCACCGCAGCCACCGCGACGGCCGCCGGCGTCGGCGGCCTCGCGGCGGCCGACCGCGCGACGGCGTCGACGAGCGGTGACGACGGGCCGGCGCGGGTCCGGGTGGCCCACGCTTCGCCCGACGCCCCGAACGTGGACGTCCTGGTCGACGGCGAACGGGTCCTCTCGGACGTCACGTTCCGGTCGGTCACCGGCTACCTCTCGCTGGAGCCGGGCACCTACGAGGTGACGATCACGGCGGCGGGTGACCCGGACACGGTGGCCTTCGAGGGGGCGGTGTCCGTCGAGGCCGGCACCGATTACACGCTGGCCGCCATCGGCGAACTCTCCGAGGAGAGCTTCCGCGTCGAACCCCTCGTCGACCGGAACCGCGACCTCCCGGACACCATCGCCGAGGTCAGAGTGGTCCACGCGTCGCCGGACGCACCGAACGTGGACGTCACCACCGGCCACGGCCGGGCGCTGGCCGAGGACCTCTCGTTCGGACACGTCGGGCACTACCGGATCCTGTTCGCCGGCGAGACCGAGGTCGCCGTCGAACCCGCCTCGGGGGACGACGACCCGGTCTTCGAGACGACGCTCACCCTCGAGGGCGGGGAGACCTACACGGTGTTCGCCGAGGGGTACCTCACACCCGACGACGAGCCGACCGACGAGCCGTTCGGGTTAGTCCCGGCGGCGGGCGACACCCGGCCCGACTCGGGACGGCTCCGGGTGGTCCACGCGTCGCCGGACGCCCCGAACGTGGACGTCCTGATCGACGACGAGCGGGTCCTCTCGACCGTCCACTTCGGGGACGTCACGGACTACCTCTCGCTGGAGCCGGACACGTACAGGGTGGCGATCACGGCGGCGGACGACCCGGACACGGTGGCCTTCGAGGGGGCGGTATCCGTCGAGGCCGGCTCCGACTACACGCTGGCTGCCATCGGCGAACTCTCCGAGGAGACGTTCCGCCCGAAGCTCTTGGTCGACGAGGGCGGGGTCGAACCGGGGGAGGTCGGGGTACGGGTGCTGCACGCCTCTCCGGACGCCCCGAACGTGGACGTTACCACGGCCGACTCGAGGGTAACGATAGTCGACGACCTCCCGTTCGGCGACGCGACCGACTTCGTCCGGGGGGAGCCGGGGAGCTACACCCTCGAGGTCAAACCCGAGAGCAAGGGGGACGACAACCCTTTCGACGCCGAGTTCGACGTGCAGTTGGCCCCGAACCGGCTCTACACGCTCGTCGCGACCGGGTACTTCACCGCCGACGACGAGTCGGGCGACGGGCAGTTCACACTCGTTCCGGCAGTCACCGAGCAGGGTGACTGACCCGGGTCCGGCCGGCCGAACTCGTCGGACGTCGAGTCGAGCGTACGTCACCGGCCGGGCTGCTCGGTTCCGGTGTGTTTTATTACCGAGGCCGTGAGACGTTCGACCGATGGAGGCGGTGCTCTGGCAGGTGCTCGCGGGGACACGGGGTGGGCCGAACCGCATCCGGATCCTGCGGGCGCTCGACGAGCGGCCCCGCAACGCGAACCAGCTCGCCGAGGACCTCGACCTCAACTACAAGACTGTCAGACATCATCTCGACGTCCTCGAGGACAACGGCCTCGTCGAGAGCACTGATTCGGAGTACGGTGCGGTCTACCTCATCACCGACCGAGCCCGCCATCACTGGGAGGAGGTCACACGGATAATGGAGCAGGTTCGAGCATGAACGGAGCCGACAGGATCACGGCCGGACGATACGTTCCCGGGACCGGAGCTGGAGCACGATGAGCACGCTACTCGCCGTCGCGCAGGTCGCGGCCGCGGTCAACGTCGTTCTCCTGCTGGCGCTGGCGTACGTCTGGGGTAGCAACTACCGGCGGATCGCCTCAAAGCAGACTCTCGGTACCCTGGTGTTCGCGGTGTTGCTACTCGCCGAGAACGCGCTCGCGTTCTACTACTACACGTTCTCGGGGCTCGAACTCGCCGCGCCGGCGATCCGTGCGATGATGTTCCTCCAGATACTGGAAGCCCTCGCAGTCGCGTTTCTAGCGTGGGTGACGTACGACTGAGCGGCCGAATACGCGATCTCCGACCCGTCGGTCCCCCTGCCACGGCGCAAACCGGATCCGGACGGGGGCGGTCCCGGATCCGAACCGGCTCCCCGTCCGAACCGGCGACCGATTTCCGGCCGAGGCTCGAAGTCCATCGGATGCCGCAGTCGGATGGCAGGTCGGTCCCGCTCGGGACGGGTCGTCCCCACGTCGCGCCAGGAACGTCGCTGATGGTCCGTACGTACGGTGGCGCGTACCCCTCGCCACGCGACGAGGCCGCGATGAACCTGTGGCGTTCGACGTCTCGCTTCCTCTTCGACCGACTCGCCGGGGGCGCGTTAACCGTCGGCCGCTTCTCGGCGACGGTGTGCCGTCGAAAGGAGGATATTAACCGTCCCGGGTGCGGAGATACGGGAGGAGGTTCCATTCAATGAACCAATATCGGAGGAAGTGGCGTGGGGAACGACGGTGAATCCGAGCCGCGTCGACTTCCTCGTCGACCTTGCGTACGGCGTACTGCTGTTCCTGTCGATCGTGCTCATCGTCGCGGTCGGGACCGGCATCGGCGTCGCGTTCGGCCTCGGCGCGCTCGTCTCGTACATCATCCACGTCGGGTGGAAGATGGCCCGGTTCGACCCCTCGTGGATGACCGAGGAGGTCGCGGAGAACATCGAGGAGACCATCACCGAGGAGGTGACCGAGAACGTCGGGGAGAAGGTCTCCCAGGAGGTGAGCGAGACCGTCGGGCAACAGGTCACCGAGGAGGTCGCGGAGAACGTCGAGGAGACGGTCACCCAAGAGGTGAGCGAGACCGTCGGGCAACAGGTCACCGAGGAGGTCGCGGAGAGCGTCGAGGAGACGGTCACTAAGGAGGTGACCGAGAGCGTCGAGGAGAGCCTCTCGGAGGACCTCGACTCGATCATCGACAGGCTCGAGGCGGTAAACGAGCGCATCGACAGGCGGCCCCGCAGGGACGAGGTCGAGGAGGAGGTCGGGAAGACGGGGAGCGAACAAGGGAACGACGAGCGGGGCGAGGAGTCGAGAGCGGACGGTGGTCGATGAGGATGCTCACACGGTCGTGCGTCATCCGTTTCCGGCTCAGGGATCGGAGATCCACCCCATCTGTCTCGTCGCACCGATCCTTCCGAAGGTCACTAGAAACAGATACGTTCGACCGTATCGGTCCGGGAACCCGGTCGGAGGAGCCGACCGTCGGGGGTGAGTCCGGCGGATGGTAGAGCTACTCCTCCTCGTCGGCCTCGGGGTCGCGCTGTTCGTCGGATTCAACGTCGGCGGGTCGACGACCGGTCCGGCGTTCGGGCCGGCAGTCGGCGCGGGCGTGCTCTCGAAGCTCCTCGCCGGCGGGCTGATGGCTGTCTTCTTCTTCGTGGGCGCGTGGACCATCGGCCGTCGGGTGGTGAACACGCTCGGGCGGGAACTCGTGTTCGATCCCGGCGTGTTCACCCTCGAGACGAGCATCGTCGTCCTCTTTTTCATCGGCGCGGCGCTGTTCGTCGGCAACTACGCCGGCGTGCCCGCATCGACCTCGATGACCGCCGTCGGGGCCATCGCCGGCCTGGGGGCCGCGGCGGGCGAACTCGACTGGACCGTGATGGGCGAGATCGCGGTCTGGTGGATCGTCGCCCCGCTCGTCGGGTTCTGGGTGTCGGTGATGATCGGCCGGTACCTCTACCCGACGATCAACCGCTGGGTCGCCATCACGAGTAGCGACGGGAAGCTGGTCGAGGTCGACCGTTCGGGGACGATCCCGATCCCGAAGCCGGGACCGAACACCACCCGACGGGAGTTCGTCGGGGCCGTGGTCCTCGTCAGCATCGGCTGTCTGATGGCGTTCTCCTCGGGCACGTCGAACATCGCCAACGCGATCGCGCCGCTGTACGGCGCCGGGGTCGCGATGAACCCGCTCATCCTCCTGGGTTCGGCGGCCGTCGCGGTCGGTGCGCTCACCATCGCCCGTCGCACGCTCGACACGCTCGGCAACGACCTCACCGACCTGCCGCTGACGGCGGCCATCGTCGTCGCCCTGGTCGCCTCCGGCATCGTGATCGGGCTCTCGGCCATCGGCATCCCCGCGTCGTTCGTCATCATCGCGACGATGGCCATCGTCGGGCTGGGGTGGGGGCGAGCGACCCGGACCGTGACAGTCTCGGAAAGCGTCAGGCGGGAGGCCGAACCGAACGTCTCCGTCGGGGCGCTCGCCGCCGAGGACCCCGGCGATGAGGCGCCGGACATCGGCGAGGAGGAACCCGAGGACATCCCGGCGGCCGCCGACCTGTTCGACCCCGAGACGACCGGGCGGGTGATCCTGATGCAGAACCTCGTCCCGGTCATCGCGACGGTCGGCGCGTACGTCACGTTCTGGCTCCTCTTCAGGTTCCTGTGGTGAGCGTCGTGACGCGGTACGCGGGCCGCGGCACCGAGACGTTATCCGCACCCCCGTCGTAGGTGGCATATGATATCGCGTGTCCTCGTCCCGATGGACGATTCGGAGATGGCCGAACGGGCGCTCAGGTATGCCATCGAGGCCCACCCGGACGCCGAGATCACGGTCCTGACGGTGGTCGGCGAGCCGTCGGGGATGCTCGGGAAGGCGACGGACATCGCCCTCGCCGACGACCCCGGGGCGTCGGCCGACGAGTACGCGGAGCCGGTGCTCGAGCGCGCTCGAGAGGTCGCCGGCGAGTACGACGTGGGGATCGACACCGAGGTCGGCACCGGCCATCCGGCACGGGCCATCCTCAACCGGGCCGAGGGGTTCGACACGGTCGTGATCGGGAGCCACGGCGGGTCGGTCGCCGACTGGCTGTTCGTCGGGAACGTCGCCCAGAAGGTCTTCCGGCGCTCACCCGTCCCGGTGACGGTCGTCCGGTAGTCCCCTTCCGGGGCGAACCGGTCGCTCGACCGGCCGCCTTTGTCCGTGGACGCCCTATCCGGGCACGGTCCGTGTACGACGACGTGCTGTTCTGCGGGAAGATCTGCCGGGCCTGCCCGGAGACGTCGAGTCCCGAGAGCGTACTGCTCGCGACCGCCGTCGCCGCGACGCGTCGAGTCATCCCCTCGAAGATGGTGTTGACGTACGTCTACCAGGAGCTCGTCACGAACAGCATCCCGAGTATCACGAGCCGCCTCGTTCGAAGGCATTGCCGGCGTACCGTTCCGCTTACCCGTCCGCGTGGAGTGATCCACCGAACGCCGCTGCGGCGTCGACGACCCAGTTCGCGTCCGTCTCCGAAACCGTTTCCCGCGCGAACGCCGCCTGCTCGTACGTTTCGGTCAGTCGCCGTCGGGTCGATCCTGACCTCCGTCGAGCGCTCGACGCCGGCGAGCGCCCGTCCCTCGAGGGGCACCGTCGCCGTGAGCGGCCGTTCGCCGTCGTCGACGTCCGCAGGGATGCGACCGCCGAACGAATACGTCCCGTTGGGGTTCGTTCGCGTCGTCCCGAGTCTGACCCCGCCGAGGCGCACCACGACCGGGACGGCCCCGGCGCCGACACCTTCGGCACTGACCCGTCCGGTCACCTCGATTCGGTTATCGAACGCGACCGCTCCGGGGGCCCGATCGACCGTGATGTCGGGCGTTGTCTGCGCGACAGAGACGATCACCGATCCGTTCGACCCGAGGTACACCGACTCGTCTCGAGGGACGAACCTGACGGCGACCGGTTGTTCGTCGGCCCGCAGCACCGTCGGCCGGTAGGTGGCGGTGAACGTCCCGTCCGCGTTCGTTCGCGTGCGGATCGTCCGCTCACCGATTCGAAGTCGCACGGTTCGCTCGGCGAGTTCCGAGCCGTTTTCTCCTACCAGGCGCCCGTCGAGTCGGAGCGGGTCGAGGAAGGATACCCGACGGGAGTCCGGGCGGAGCGTGAGGGTGGTCCGAACGAGCGTTTCGTCGACGATCTCGGTCTGCTGCTGGGAGATGTTCCGTGAGATGTCCCCGGCTGTGAGTGACGCTTCCCTCAGGCAGGTCGCGCTGACGTCACTCGAGGCAGCTCGGGAGGCGCGCGAGCCGATCAGCCTGTTCTGCGTCGGCGATCACGGCCTGACGATCCGCCGACGTCCGTCGGAGGCCCACCGGGCGGCGAAACGGCTGCACGAGGACGACTCCGACTTCGCGTCCGGGGTGGTCCCGTTCCTGGCCGAGGCCGACGAGTACGTCGAGCGTCTCGGGACCGACCCGTTCTACGCGACGGTGCGGACGGAGCTACAGCGGGGCCACGAGACGGACGTCGTGGTGTTCCTGACCGACGATGGACGCCGGACGGGGATCTACGAGGCCGTCGGAGCGGCCCGCGAGGGGAACAACCGGGTGGTCGTATTCCTGCTACCGAGCGTGCTGTTCGAGCCCGGGGGACTGGCGGACCTCGACACCGCCTACGAGCGTTAGGTCGAGTTCGACGAGTACCGTCGTGAAGACGGAGGCATGCGCTTGAATCTCTATCACTCGGACGTTTATCAGATCGTGGGAATAGTCGGCGGGTCCTTGTGATACAGCAACGGATATCACATGTTGGCAGTGCAGATTCGGCGGTAGTGAACTGCGGCCAACCGGAACGGAGGTACACCTACCATGGACGTCACAAATATCGTTTCGGACGACTACGTGGAACTGTCCCCGGAGACTCGCGTCTCGAAGCTCGCTAGCACGTTCGAGAATCCGACGGTCAAGGGCGTCGTCGTACACCGCGATGAATTCGAAGGAGTCGTCACGAGACGACAGCTCGCCACCTCCCACCACCAGCCCAACGAGAAGCTCGGCTCGCTGGTCTGGCATGTCCCTCGGCTCGCTCCCGACGAAGACGTTCGCAAGGTCGCCCAGCTCATGATCGACAGCGACGCACAGTTTCTCCCCGTCTTCGACGGGGCCAAGCTGGTCGGCGTCGTCACCGTCGACGAGATCCTCGAGACTGTGCAGCCGTTCCTCGATGCAGCGACTGTAGCCGAAGCCGCCAGCACCGACCTCGTTTCGATCGATCCGAATTCGACTGTCGGCGAAGCACTCCACGTCTTCCGGGAACAACGGATCACCCACCTTCCTGTCGTCGAGAACGACTCCGCAGTCGGTATCCTGAGCCTCTACGACGTTACTGATTTCACGGTTCGAGCTACGGATCAGAGTCAGGGCGGCGACGCGGGTGGAACCGACTCCTTCGGCGGGGACATCTCCGACAGCACCGGTCGCGCGCGCCGTGGTGGGTTCGGCGCTCGGGAGGGTGAACTCGAACGGCTGTTGGACCTGCCGGTCCGTGACGTCATGACGTCGCCAGTGCGGACGATCAACCCGGCGGAGACGCTCGATGTGGCCGTCGAGGAGATGTTCGAGATCGATGCGTCGTCACTGGTCGTCATTGAAGACGGAACTCCTCACGGAATCGTCACGAAGACCGACATTCTCGATGCACTCACCTGGGAAGCGGGCGGCAATCGGGCCGTCCAGGTCTACGGCATCGACCTGGTCGATGATGTGAGTTACGACGACATCGTCGCGGTGGTCGAGAAGTTCGACGACAGGGACCACGACATGAACGTCCTCGACGCCAAGATTCACCTCCACGAGCACGACGAGAAACGCCGGGGGACGCCGCTGTTGCTCGTCCGGATTCGTCTCCATACCGACCGGGGGCTGTACATCGCCTCCGGGGAGGGCTACGGCGCGAGCCACGCGCTCAACGAGGCACGGGACGTTTTAGAACGCCAGATTCGAGACCGGAAGACCCACGGCCGGACGAAAAAACCTCCAAGCGAGGAGTTCTGGGAGAAACGCTTCGGCTGGCTGCTCGAGGGCGAAGAGTAACCGACCCTGATGAGCAGCATGCTCGAATACCCGTACTTCCTCTTCCTCATCAACTACAAGATCTACGATGGGACGGCTGGAGACGACGGACTCGCCCTCGCAAGAACGATCCCCATGCGTGTCTCGCCTCTCCGAACTGGCCGCGCGTCCAACACGGTCGGTACTGCATTGCCGACCAGTTTGGACCGTCGCCCACTGGCGCACTCGTCAGTCCGTTCTCTCGTCCCGGCGATCTCGTCCTCGTGGCCAGTTCTATCACCGGTGAAGGGTCGGCTCCGGTGATATCGATTGCAACGTGGTCGGCGGGGCGCGTTCCACCGATCACGTCGAGCCCTGCTGGTCGGCGTACGCCACGATCTCTTCGGCCGGGATCCCCTCACGGACGACCGGTTCGACGTCGAGTCCCCGCTCGCGGGGTCGTCTACGAGCGCCGTTACGTGTGCGTCGGCCCGATCGCGAAGGCGTTCCCGAACCCGCGGCGAATCGCCGACGTACGTCGCGCTCGTCGTGAGCCCGCTGTCCGCGACCGAGAGCACGTGGACGGTCGCGTCGAGTTGCGCTGCGAACGAAGCCGCGGGCCGCAGCGGCTTCGCCCGGCTCGCTCCGCCGGTCGGGAATCAGCACTGTCCCGAAGGTCACGGTGGATCAGTCGTCGTCCCTCGCCGGGTCGCTCGCGTCGGCCGTCGGGTCGGCCCCCGAATCCACGAGGCTCCCGGTCGTGTAGCCGGTCCAGTCGTAGCGGTCCTGCAAGTACAGCGCGACGTTGACCAGTGCCAGGAGGACGGGCACCTCGATGAGCGGGCCGACGACGGTCGCGAAGGCGACTCCCGAGCCGACGCCGAACACCGCGACGGCGACGGCGATCGCGAGTTCGAAGTTGTTCGACGCCGCCGTGAACCCGATGGCGGTCGTCGTCGAGTAATCGGCGCCGATGCCACGCCCCATGCCGAAGCTCACGAAGAACATCACGACGAAGTAGATGGTCAGGGGGACGGCGATCAGCAGGACGTCGGACGGTTTGCCGACGATGCGTTCGCCCTGCATGGCGAACATCACGACCACGGTGAACAGCAGCGCGGTCAGGGTCAGCGGGCTGATCGTCGGCACGAACGTCTCCTCGTACCACTCGACGCCCTTCGTTCTCGTGCCGACGTATCGGGAGAGGATGCCTGCTGCGAAGGGGATCCCGAGGAAGATCGCGATGGCCTCGAACACCTGTATCGGCGTGATGTCGAACTGCGAGATACCGGCGACGAGTGACTCCATCCCGAGCAGCGGCGGGAGGAACAGCGCGAAGAACCAGACGTAGACGCCGTAGGTGACGATCTGGAAGACGCTGTTGAACGCGACCAGGCCCGCCGCGTACTCGGAGGAGCCCTCCGCGAGTTCGTTCCAGACCAAGACCATCGCGATACAGCGGGCCATCCCGATGAACACCAGTCCCAGGAAGAACTCCGGCCGGGCCGGCAGGCCGGGAACGAGACCGCTGAAGAAGATCACCGCCAGCGCGAACATGACGGTCGGCCCGATCAGCCAGTTCTGGACGAGGCTCAGTCCCAGGACTTTCACGTTCCTGAAGACGGTCGGGAGCTGGCCGTAGTTGACCTTCGCCAGCGGCGG
>JAZKST010000111.1:0-4308 GCA_036625905.1 Haloarculaceae archaeon | reverse complement strand
AGAGGAGGACGGACACGCCCTGTATCTCCTGTATCGTCGCGTATGGCTCGTGCGCAGCCGCCGTCGTCCCGTCGTACTCGATGTAGCCCGTACACCACACACAGACGCTGAACGAGAGCGGGTGTCCGTGTGAATCGTACTCCGTTCGGAACACCGGCGTGTCATGGTCACAGTGCGGACACGTCGCGACGATCGCGCCGCGTGCTCGCATTTCCTTCCCTCTGCCGCGATTGAGTTTGTACCACCGAACGACCGTGTGGAGGATTCCCATGCCGTCAGTAGATAGTTCGCGGACGCGGGTCGTAGTTCTTTGCCACGCGTGCTCAGCTTCGCATATTCAAGTGGAGCCACGATGTAGACGGTGTCAACGGCTGATGCTGCCGATCACGAACTTCCGGGGCGTATAAACGTGCGAAGGTGAGTTCTGTGAGATTGTTATTTCGATTCGGGTCAACTGTCGTCGGTTTCGGCGACCCCCGTGAGTTCGTCGGTTCGAAGACGGACGAGCGTGAACAGCGCTTCCGACGGTGCCTTGAAGACGTGGTAGAACGGAATCTCGAGTTCACGATCGGCATCGCTGATCGACCCGTCGGGTGGAGTCACCCGGTCCAGGTTCTCGACGGTGTTGCGGTGCTTGAGTCTACCGCGCGCAACGACGCTTTTCCACCCCGCTTTCGTCTCGGCAGCGACGACGAACGTCCCGCGCTCGGTGGTCTCGATATACTCCCGCTTGCGACTTCCCGGACCGTAGCTGAGTCGAAAGTAGAAATCCTCACTCTCCGGTGCAAAGGTAAACGAGACCGGAATAGCGTAGGATTTGTTCTCCTTCGCCAGCGAGAGGGTCCCCGTCGATCGGGTTTCGAGGAACGCCTCAATCGCCGCTTGGTCGAGAGCAGTGGCGGTCGGTCCTGTCATACAGATACACCTCTACGGGGTAACATAAACTCACTGTGGGTTCGAGTCGATATCCCGAACGGCGGTTTCGGCCGCGATTTTGCCGAAGACCGCCGCGTTGGTCAACCCCGTCCCGCCGGGGTAGTTGTTGTAGAAGAGCCCGCCGGTGCTGTTACCGGCGGCGTACAGACGGGGGATAGGCTCGTCGCGGGTGTCGAGCACTTCGGCATCGGAAGTGATCGCGACGCCGCCGAAACCGAAGGTCATCCCGCCGGTTACCGGGAACCCGGTGTAGGGGGGGTCATCGAGCGGGAGTGCCCAGTTCGACTTCTCGGGGTCGATCCCGGTGGCTTCGTTCCCGTCGAGGACGTCTGGGTCGTACTCGTCGGGGGCACAGGCCGCGTTGTACGTCTCGATGGTCTCGACGGTCGTGTCGACGTTCTCGATACCCAGCCGCTGTGCGAGCGACCGGATCGAGTCGCCGGTGATCGGTCTGGACGGCCCCATATGCGCGACGTCGTCGACAACCGTGTCGTCGACGATGATGAACGCCTCGTGGTAGGGTTGCTCGAAGATACGTCGGCCGAACTTGGCGTACGTCTGTGCCCGAGAGTCCTCGCCCTCGTCGACGAACCGCTCCCCATCGTGGTTGATGATAACGCCGTACTGGTAGCCGTCGATACGGGTGATCCCGCCCTCGACGTCGGGGGAGCCGGTATCGATAATAGCCATGTGGGCGTCGCCCCATTCGCCGTCGGTCTTCGCACCGACGTCGATCGTCGCATCGATCGCCTCACCCGTGTTGTACCGGCTCCCCCGGACTTTCATGTTGCCGTAGCCCGGGCCGTAGTAGCGCGTCCGCTTCTCCTTGCTAGAGCCGTAGTCGCCCGCGGCAAGGATGACCGCGTCGCCGGTGAAACGGGTCAGTTTGCCGTCGACACGAGCCTCGACGCCCGTGACGACGCCCGAGTCGTCGCGGATGATGTCCCGTGCTTCCGTCCTGTAGTGTATGGTCGCGTCCCTATCGTCGAGAATTCCGATCAGGTCGTCAACGAAGTCCTCGCCGTGGAGCCACACGCGGCCGGCCGTGTACCCGGCGTGAGGCGCCTGGTACTCCCAGTCGATACTGTGGCCGGTCAGCCATTCGAACGTCTCCGCGGAGTCGTTGGCGACGCGTTCGGTCTGATCCTCGTCGGCTCGGTAGTTCGTCACCGCCATGATGTCCGAGTAGAAGTCCGACGACGAGTAGTCCTCCACGTTGAATTCGACATCGAGATCGATGTCCGCGGTGGGGATCCGGAACGACTCGGTGAATCGGGTGTGGCCGCCGCGGTGCTCCTTCGGGGACTTCTCGAGAACACGGACCGACGTCCCCAGCTCGGTGGCACGGAGTGCGGCTGCGAGTCCGGCCATTCCACAGCCAACGATAACGATCCCCGATGTTTTTTCATCCATAGTTGTAGTAGTAGGCGCGGCTCCTGTGTCGACTCTCCGAAAGGGTCGTTCCATCGGGTGCCGGCCCGACACTCGCGACGCTGTTACGCCTTCGAATGTCCGACTGCTTGAGCACCTCTGCAAGCCCCATCGAGGACGAGGGGCCCCCTGCCGTCGGCGGCGAGGGGATCACTCTGTGTCCTCCCGAACCTCGATGCCGCGTATCTCATCGGGTTCGAGTCGCCAGCCTTGTAGCGCCGAGACCGGTTCGGCGCGCTCGTAGTCCGAGGAGAACCAGGCGTTCTCTTCGAGTGCGTCCAGTAGCACCGCCCAGTCGCGGCCACGCTCGGTCCCCTGGTCGGGTCTGTAATCCACTTCCGGTTCTAACCCTTCGCCACCCAGGTCATCCCGACGCTCAACCGCCCGAACGGGACCGGTCACGGCGACGGACCGCCAGTCGAACTTGGCTCGTACGTCGAGTACGAGGAGGCGCGCCGTCGCCCCGTCTCGAACGAATTCGAACTTCGTGTTCGGCGGATCGGCCCTGAGGAACGCAAAGTACACCTCCTCGCCGGTGTATCCGAACGAGACAGGGATGCTGTAGGGTTCGTCGCCTTTGGCCAGCGAGAGAACCCCCCATCCGGCCGAATCCAGCAGGTCGTCTACCTCCTCCTCGGCTATGGGAGTTCCCATCCACTGCCCGTACGGTTCCGTCGTCATGCCACACGGTAGTACAGTACAAGGTTTTAATTTCCGCTCTCGTTCCCAGCAGATGAGAAGGAACGTGGCGCCGACCGCTTCTCGACTACTGATTCGAACGATCGTAGTCTTTTACTGGTCATTGCCGATCCGGTCAGGACGTTCGCCAGTAGATCGTTACGACCGTCCGCATGACCGTTGGGTCAAGAACAGCCGTGACATGGATGGTCGGATACGCAAGGACGACATCGTCACCGTCGCTGTCGACACCGAGCCGAATACCGGGTTCCTCGGAGCCACGACGGTCGGCCCGGACGACGGGGTCGTAGCCGACGAGCACGTGCAGAGCGGAATCGCCCGCATCTACGCCGCGGGCGATGTCGCCCGGGCCTTCGACTGGATCCCGACCGATCGGAGCAGAAACAGGCCCTGTGACAGCGAGTGACTGCCCCTCGCGTGGATCACACATGGGCGAACAGCCGTCGCCGATGATGATCGGCCTCGTCTCCCGGCTGCATCTCGGCCACGTGGCGTGTCTGGTACCGATCAGCAGCGGCATCGGACCGATCGGTATCATTATTCTCCGGCTATCGGTATCTCACATATGTCCGACGAGTTCGAGACACCGGTCACAGACGCGATGACCACCCCGGTCAAGACCGTCGATGCTGGGACGACCGCATCCGAGGTAGCTGGGATCATGCTCGAGGAGGGGATCGGGTCAGTTCTCATCCGAGACCCGTCGGGGATCGTCACGAAGACCGATCTCGTGGCGGGCATCCACGGGGGCGGCGACCTCGACGAGACGCCGGTTTCGGCGCTCATGTCATCGCCGGTGCTCACCGTCGACTCCGACGATGACGTCCAGGAAGTCATCGATCGGATGGAAGAACACGGCATCAAGCGTCTGGTTGTCGACTCCGAGGGTGGGATCGTCGGCATCGTGACTGTGACCGACCTCGCCGAGACGTTCGCCATCGACTTGGACACCATCATCGGGACCTTCGCCTGACCGACCCCACCACCTCGGTCGCTCCATCGGAGGGGTGTCGCGGGGATCCCTCGGCCGAGCGTGACCTCGGGTCCCGCGTTGCTGTACCGTCGAACAGAACGGTTGATACTCTCGGCCGGGGATATACGCCACCGGTCGAATCTATCAAAGCCTCTGTCCGACGGTATACCGGACGAACGCCGAATACCCCGGGACCATCGTCTCGAGGGCGGGTGGGGGGTACTCCGGTCGACCATCTCGAAGGCCTCCGAATGTACCGAGGATCGCAC
>JAZKST010000110.1:0-4478 GCA_036625905.1 Haloarculaceae archaeon | reverse complement strand
ATCTACCAGGGGAACCAGCTCTACGAGAACGAGCTCTACCTCGGGGACAAGCACGTCGACGTCACGGAGATTGACATGCCGATGCTGCTCATCATGGGGGAGTACGATCACCTCATCCCGTGTGGCGCGAGCGAGCCGTTCGCGGACGTGGTCGGCTCCGACGACGTCGAGCAGATCAAGTACCCCACCGGTCACATCGGCCTCTCGGTTTCCAGCTCCTCCCACGAGGACGTCTGGCCCCGCGTCGCCGAGTGGTACTACGAGAAGTCCCCCGTCGAGGCGGCGGACGAGGCGCCCGAGGCGACGACGGAGGTCGAGGTCGAGGTCGAGATCGATGACGACGACACGGCCGTCGAGATCGAGGACACGACCGAGGAGGACGGCGGGACCGACGTCGAGACGGCCGTCGCCGAGGCGGTCGCGGACGGCGACCTCGAGTCGGTGAACGGCATCGGGCCGACGTACGCAGAGCGGCTCCGCGAGGCCGGCATCGACGGGCTGGCCGCGCTCGCGGCCGCCGACCCCGAGGCCGTAGCCGAGGCTGCGGAGGTCCCCGTCTCCAGGGCCGAGGACTGGATCGGCCAGGCCGGCGCCTGATACGGACGGTCGTACGCCCGTCCGATGTCCGTGTCCGTCGGGAGGTCGGGTATCCGTGTCCGGACCGGACGGGTGACGGGTTTCACGGGGGTCACACGGCGGCGACGGGGTTTTGCCGACGCGCGCGAACCGGTAGCACATGCTCTCGGAGCAGACCTGTCTCGTCACCGGCGCGTCGCGCGGCATCGGGCGGGGTATCGCGGAGGAACTCGGTTCTCACGGGGCCGAAGTGGTCGTCAACTACCGCTCCTCCGAGGCCGAGGCCTACGAGGTCGTCGACGCCATCGAGGACGCGGGCGGCTCGGCCATCGCCGTCCAGGGCGACGTCGCCGACATGGACGCGGTCGAGGGGATCTGCGAGCGGGTCCACGACGCCTTCGGCCGGGTAGACGTGCTCGTGAACAACGCGGGTATCACCGTCGACGGGAAGTTCGAGAACATGCCCCGCGAGGACTGGGACCGGGTGATGGAGGTGAACCTCGGGGGCGTGTTCAACTGCACGCACTGCCTGTTCGACGACGTCCACGAGTCAGAGCAGGGGCGGCTGATCAACATCTCGAGCGTCGTGGGCCAGCAGGGCAACTACGGGCAGGCCAACTACGCCACCACCAAGTCGGGCCTGTTCGGGTTCACCCGGACCATCGCGCTCGAACTCGCCCGGACCGGGTCGACGGCCAACTGCGTCGCCCCCGGCTTCGTCCGGACCGACATGCTCGAGACGGTGCCTGACCGGGTCCAGCAGAAGATCATCGACCGCATCCCGCTGGGGCGGTTCGCCGAGGTCGAGGACGTCGCGGGCATCGTCCGCTTTCTCGCCGGCGAGGAGTCGAGCTACATGACCGGCCAGATACTCGCCGTCAACGGCGGGATGGAGTGGTAGTGCCCCGACACCGACACTCCGACATCGGTATAAGTTCTCTGAAATCGGCTGTACGAATCTAAATCCCGTATCGCGATCGAACCGAGCGACAGCTGTTTGCCGTCTCCGTCCGTCCTGCCCGCCATGCGCGTCAGCGTCGTCGGCGGGAGCGAGGTGGACGAGAGGACCTACGAGCGGGCCCGCGAGGTGGGCCGACTGCTCGGCGAGCGCGACCACGAGGTGGTCTGTGGCGGCTACGGCGGCGTGATGGAGGCGGTCTGCCGCGGCGCCCGGGAGGCCGGCGGCCACACGGTCGGCATCCTGCAGGGGACCGACCCGGACGAGGGGAACGAGTGGGTCGAAACGGGCATCGCGACGGGGATGGGCGACGCCCGCAACGCCCTCGTCGTGCTCAACGGCGCGGGATGCATCGCCGTCGACGGCGCCGCAGGGACCCTCTCGGAGCTGGGACTGGCGTTCGTCTACGACCGCCCGGTGGCGGGACTCGGGACCTTCGACTGCTCGGCGTTCGACGGCTTTCGAGCCGTGGAGACGCCGACGGAGGCCGTCGGGTACGTCGAACGGGCCGTGGCGTGACCCGGACGGGACACGGCGCTCGGCGCGAGTAGAGCCCGGGGGCCCCGGAACCTGCGCCCCCGGAGAGGCGGTGGTGACGGATGGTGGATCCAGGGTGATGCCCACCGCACGTTTTAGGCTGACCTAAATACACTTGAATCCACCGGTCCCGACCTACCGGCGTCCCTCCACCGGGCGTGCGGTCACCGTCACCTGGGTTCACCTCGCCCGTCGGGGACGGTACGAGCCCGACCGATGGGGGATCCGATTCCCGGAACCGGGTCGAACCGTTCCGAGGACGGTCCCTAGCGGTCCGCCGACAGCGAGAGGGCGACCCCGAAGAGGAGGAGCGCGACCCCGAGCAGTCGGATCCGGCGGGCGGTCCGGTCCCGCGGGACGAACGAGACGTCGAGGAGGACGTCGTAGGCGAACCGGAGGGCGTCGACGAGCAGTTCCGGTAGGAGGACGTGGAGGATACCGACGGCGAGCGCCCCCCGGCCGGCGAGGCGGCGTTCGGCTGACGAGAACTCCATGCACGCCGTTCGACCGCCGGGTAGGGATAGCTACCGGTTCCGGTACCGGTCGTCCGGAAGTGTGTTAAGCCGGCACGCCCGGAGGGAGGGTATGCGAGACGTGAGCATCGTCGGCATGGGAACGACGCCGTTCGGGGTGCTCGAGGGTGGCGTCAAGGACCTCGGGAGCCGCGCGGTCGCGCGGGCGCTCCGGGACGGCGGCGTCGATCGTGCGGACGTCGGGGCGCTGTACGTCGGGAACTTCGTCGCCGGCATCCTCGAGGGACAGGGGGCGGTCGGGCCGATGGTCGCCGACGAGGTCGGACTCTCGGGCGTCCCGGCGATGACGACCGAGGGCGCGTGTGCGAGTTCCGGCATCGCCCTGCGCCAGGCCCAGCGGGCCGTCGCGAGCGGCGAGTACGACGTCGCCGTCGCGGCGGGGGTCGAGTCGATGACCGACGCGGGAACCCCGGAGTTCACCCGCGCGCTCGGGAGCGCCGCCGACCGCCTCACCGAAGGGGTCACGGGGCTCACCTTCCCCGGGTTCTACGGCATCTACCTCGACCGCTACATGCACGAGTACGGGACGACGCGCGAGGAGGTCGCGGCGGTGTCGGTGAAGAACCGCGCGAACGGCGCGGCGAACCCGCGTGCGCGGTTCCGCGAACCCGTCACCGTCGAGGACGTGATCGAATCGCGGCTCGTCGCCGACCCGCTCCGGCTCTACGACTGCTGTCCGGCCGCCGACGGCGGCGCGGCGGTCGTCCTCGCGGCGAGCGACATCGCCCGGGAGCTCACCGACGCCCCCATCGAGATACTGGGGACGGGCCACGCGACCGGACACAACGCCGCCTACCGTTACGAGGACCTGACGACGCTCGACGCGACCGTCACCGCCGCCGAGAGCGCCTACGCCGAGGCCGGCATCGGCCCCGGTGACGTCGACGTGGTCGAGCTCCACGACTGCTTTACGCCCGCCGAGATCGGCGACAGCGAGGACCTCGGACTGTTCGAGAAGGGCGAGGGCGCACGCGCCGCCGCCGAGGGTCGGACCGAGGTGGGCGGGGAGATACCCATCAACCCCTCCGGTGGGCTGCTCTCGAAGGGCCATCCGGTGGGTGCGACCGGCATCGGACAGGTGTACGAGATCTGCCGACAGCTCCGGGGCGACCACGAAAACCAGGTCGAGGACGCCGAGGTGGGACTGGCCCACAACCTCGGCGGGAGCGGCGCCGTCTGTACGGTCACCGTCCTCGGACGGGGTGACCACCGATGAGCACGGGCACCCCCGAGTTCCCCGCCCGGGCGTGTGCGGAGTGTGGTGAGCTGTACGGCCACGAGCCGAGCGTCTGCCGGGAGTGCGGTGCCGAGTCGTTCGAGACCGAGACGCTGTCCGGCTCCGCACGGCTCTACGCGAGCACCGTCATCCGGGTCCCGGGGTCGGACCACCAGGGCCAGGAGCCGTTCGTCGTCGGGCTGGTCGACGTCGCCGACGCGGTCCGCGTGACCGCACGGGTCGAGGGCGTCGACGGCGTCGAGGGGGACGAGCGCCCCGCCCCCGACGCCCCGCTCGAGTACGTCGAGGAGCGAGAGGGGACGTTCTACTTCCGGCCGGCGTAGGGGTCGCTCGGCCCCGCCCCCCGACTATCAGGCGTCGCGTGCGCGCATGTACTCCAGCGTCTCGCAGACCAGCACCGTCCGGCCGTCGGCGGTCCTCACCTCGTCGCGGAACGTGACGATCCCCCCCGGGGCCTTCTCGCGCTTCTCGACTACCTCCCGCTCGACCGAGATGGTGTCCCCGACGTGGGTCGGTTCGGGGATCCGCATCGAGTCCAGCCCGTAGTAACAGACGTTCGAGTCCTCGTGGCGGAAGTCGCTCGTGATGAGTCCCTCCATCATCGCGTAGGTGAGCGGCGCGTGGACGATGCGCTCGC
>JAZKST010000014.1:0-73533 GCA_036625905.1 Haloarculaceae archaeon | reverse complement strand
CCTCGACCTCCTTCTTGCAGGCGACCGGGCAGGAGTGACAGGTCGGCTCGTCGACGAGGATGTTCTCCCGGACGTTCTCGCCGGAGACCCGTTCGGAGTCGAAGTCGTCGGGAATCGACGAGTCGGCGTTCCTGGCGTCCTCGGTCGAGGTGTACCGGCCGTTCCGGGTGGGCAGGCCGGAGGTCTCCTCGCTCACGTTCATCAGGACGTTCGTCCCGTACATCGAGAGGCCGCCCTCGTTGGGCGCGGTGACGTCGGACTCCTGGATGACCTGCATGGCCTGCTGGTGGCCCTCGCGGAACAGTTCGGGGTTCGCGGGCTTGGGCATCTTCGTCGAGGACCTGACGACGACGGCCTTGAGGTTCTTGTTGCCCATCACACAGCCCGTGCCACCGCGCCCGGATGCGCGGTCGTCCTCGTTGATGATGCAGGCGTACTTGACCTCGTTCTCGCCGGCCTGGCCGATCGCCATACAGGAGAGGTTCTTGCCGAACGAGCCCTCGACCTCGTCCTCGATGGTGTCGCGGGTCTCGTGGACCCCTTTGCCCCAGAGGTGCGAGGCGTCGCGGAGTTCGACCTCGCCGTCCTCGACGACCGCGTACACCGGGTGTTCGGAGCGGCCCTCGAACAGCAGGCCGTCGAAGCCGGCCCACTTCAGCCGGGCGCCGGACCAGCCGCCGTGGTGGCTGTCCGTGACCGTCCCGGTGAGCGGGGATTTCGTACAGATCGCGATGCGGCCGGACATCACCACCTGGGTGCCGGTGAGCGGCCCGTTCATCATCGCGAGGAGGTTCTCCTCGCCGAGCGGGTCGACGTCCGGCCCCTGGTCGAAGACGTACTTCACGCCGAGGCCGCGCGCCCCGATGTACTTCTTCGCGTCCTCCTCGTCGATACCCTCGTAGGCGACGTCGCCCGACGAGAGATCGATGCGTGCCACGTGGTCCTGGAATCCACCTAGTTCTGTCATAGTAATCCGTATCGGTTTCTAGTTGGACGGCACAAGTGTAACACTTGCCACCACTACGTAACCGATGCCGATTACGTCGGGACGAGGACGGACCCTCGTGGAACCGCCGGACTCCGGTGTGACCGACGGCCGCGGACGGGCGACCCGACGGGGACACACCCGGTTTCGGTACCCCGAGGGGTCACGGCCCGCTCGTGGTCGAGCACAGTGAGGGCGAGCGGGACCGACAGGGGTATCCTGTCGGACCGGTAAGGCTCCGCCGTGAGCGCCCTCCCGGACCGATGGGTCGACTACGCCCTCGTCGTGGGCTTCGCGGCGGCCGTGCTCCTCGCCAGCGTCGTCGACCCGCCGACCGGGACCGGCGCGGCCGGCGCCGCCGTGACGGTCCCCCGGGCCCTGGGCCTCCCGCTCGACAAGTGGGTCCACGCAGGGACCTACGCCGTCCTCGCCGGACTGCTGTGCCGTGCGACGAACGCCCGTGCCGCGTGGGTCGTCCTCCTCGCGGCGGGCGTCGCGGTGTCCTACGGGGCCGCCATCGAGGTGGTCCAGGCGACGCTGCCCGCACGCTCGTTCGAGGTCGGCGACCTGGCGGCCAACGCCGTCGGCGCGACGCTGATGGGCGTGGCGTGGCGCGTCCGTCCGGCGCTCGTCGACCGGGCGGTGCTCGTCGGTCGGTGAGCCGGCGGGGGTACCGCCCGTACCGCGGCGAACCGCGCCGGATCCGGTCCCGTGGCGGGACACGTGCTCGCGAGCGGTGAGCGCACGAGGCACTCACCGGATTGCTCGCACGAGAACACACCGGGATGGGGATTCGAACCGGGGCCACTCGACCGCGAGAACGCAGGGGCTTTACCCGTCGGTGGAGTGGTTCGGGCATGAGCAAGCCCGACCCCGGCGTGTACGAGCAGGGCCGGGGGATGGACGCCCACAACGCGGTGATGCGGGAGGTCCGCGCCCGGAACGACCGCACGTACGACCCCCGGGAGCCGACCCGCGTCTGGCTCGACGAGGACAACACCCCCGACGGGGTCGTCCGGTCACTGACGATCATCCTCAATACGGGAGGGTGCCGGTGGGCCCGGGCCGGCGGCTGTACGATGTGTGGCTACGTCGCCGAGTCCGTCGAGGGCGGCACCGTCGCCCACGGAGACCTGATGGCACAGGTCGAGGCCTGTCTCGAGCACGAACGCGGCGTTGCGTCGGAGACGCAACGTGGAGGCGGCGAAGCCGCCGAATCCGAACCCCACGAGCCCGCCCCGCTCGTGAAGATCTACACCTCCGGGTCGTTCCTCGACGAGCGGGAGATACCCGCCGAGACCCGCGACGCTATCGCGGAGACGTTCGCCAACCGCGACCGGATGGTCGTCGAGTCGCTCCCGGACTTCGTCGACGCGGGGAAGCTCGCCGACTTCACCGACCGAGGCCTCGAGACGGACGTCGCGGTCGGACTGGAGACCGCGACCGACCGGGTCCGCCACGACTGCGTGAACAAGTACTTCGACTTCGCGGACTTCGAGGCGGCCTGTGCGGAGGCCCGCTCGGCGGGCGCGGGCGTGAAGGCCTACCTCCTGTGCAAGCCGCCGTTCCTCTCCGAGTCCGAAGCGGTCGAGGACATGATCTCGAGCGTCAGGCGGTGTGCGGCCGTCGAGGGCTGTCACACCGTCTCGATGAACCCCACTAACGTCCAGCGACACACGATGGTCGAGGAGCTGTACCACGACGGCGGCTACCGGCCGCCGTGGCTCTGGTCGGTCTGTGCGGTTCTGGAGGGGACCGCGGACGTCGACGCCATCGTCGTCTCGGACCCCGTCGGCCACGGGAGCGACCGCGGTCCGCACAACTGCGGGGAGTGCGACGACCACGTCCAGACGGCCATCAAGGACTTCGACCTCCGGCAGGACCACACGGTGTTCGAGGAGGTGTCCTGTGAGTGCGAGGCGACCTGGAGTGCGGTGATGGAGCGCGAGCGGAGCTACGGGATGCCACTGGCCCGGTGACGACCCGACCCGATGACGGCCACCCCGTCACCCGGGTAGAGGGCGGGTCCGAGTGGCGGACGCGGGAATAAATCGTTCCTTACAGTTCACCCCAGATTGACATCATTTCTGTCATACGGGGCGGCCGGGGCGTTTATCCCGAATGTTTATGTGACGAGCTATCATGCCTCGGGTTAGGTCATGGTAGACAATCGAAGGACCAGTGACGGTCGCGGCGACCCGTCATCGAGTCACACGGGTGGACGGATCGAGCGGCGGGGGTTCCTGAAGGCGACCGGCGGCGCCGCGCTCGCCGCGGGCCTCGCCGGCTGTACCGGCGATATCCCCGGCGGCGGCGGTGGCGGTCCGATCAAGCTCGGCCACCTGGCCCCCGTCCAGCACGACATGGGGAAGGGGTCGATGCGCTCGGCGCAGCTGATGGTCGACGCCATCAACGAGGCGGGCGGCATCATGGACCGCGACGTCGAGCTCGTGGAGGGTGACACGCAGTTCAGCCCCTCGCAGGCGAACCAGCTGGTCCAGGAGATGGTGAACCAGGACGGGGTGAGCATGATCAGCGGGACGTTCGCCAGCGAGACGATGCTCGGCATCGAGGAGCGGGTCGGCAATCTGAACGTCCCGTTCATCGACACCGGGTCCGCCTCGCCCAAGATCACGCAGGACTTCGTCGGTCAGGACTACGAGACGTACAAGAACGTCTTCCGGTGTAACCCGGTGAACGCCGACTTCCAGGCGGACCTGCTCGCGGACTACGCGGCGTTCCTCAGCGACACGCACGGCTGGAACACGTTCGCCGTGGTCGTCGAGGACGCCGAGTGGACGAAGCCGATGACGAACCGGACGAAAGCCCGCATGGAGAGCGAGCACGGCCTGACGGTCGAGATGAACCGGCGCATCTCCCCGGACACGACGGATTTTACGCCCATCCTCGACTCGGTCGAGGAGACCGGCTCCAAGGCGATGCTGAAGGCCATCTCACACATCACCGGCACGTCGATGCTCTCCTCGTGGGGGGCCAACGAGTACCCGTTCGCCCAAGAGGGGATCAACGTGGCCTCGATGTCACCGCAGTACTGGTCGGACACGAACGGCGGCTGTCTCTACGAGACGACCTCGGAGTCCGGCGCGGGCGGCACCGCCCCGGTCACGGACAAGACGATCCCGTTCGCCGAGGACTACCTCGAGGAGTACGACTCCCGGCCGACGCTGCCGATGTACATGGGCTTCGGGACGATGGACGCGGGGTTCATCTTCAAGGAAGCGGCCGAGGCCGCGGGCACCGTCGACTTCGAGAACGACCTCGACGACATCGTGGCCGAGATGGAGGCGACGGAATACACCGGCACGGCCGGACAGATCCAGTTCTACGGCCGGGACCACGACTACCCCCACGACGTGAAGTTCGGGGCGGACCTCGCGCCGTTCCCGGTCACGCAGTGGCAGACCGAGGCCGAGAACGACATGATCGAGGGCGACGGCGCGAAGGTCTGCGTCTGGCCGGAAGCGTTCGCGACCGGCGACCACGTGCTGCCGGAGTGGATGGGCTGAACGCGACGTGATATCCATGAACCGGATCACACGGGACACGACCAGAGCCCCGGCGAGGAGGGACGCGTGGCGGACGCACTGACGATACTCGTCACCGGGGCGATGATCAGCTCCGTCTACGCGCTGATCGCCATCGGGTTCTCGCTGATCTACGGCGTCCGTGGGGTAATCAACCTGGCACACGGCGCGCTCATCATGATCGGCGCGTTCGGCTATCTGGTCATCAACCAGTTCACGCCCACACCCGTTGCGTTCCTCGGCGCGGTGCTCGTCGCGGGGGTGGCGTCGCTCGTCCTCTACCTGGGGCTCGTACGCTTTACCGAGCACGACGTCGTCACCACGTTCCTGGCGACGGTCGTGGTCGCGCTGATCGTCCAGCAGCTCCTGACGCTGCAGTTCTCGCTCGCGCCGCGGTCGCTCACCCCGCTCGTGAAGGGCGGCATCCCGGTCGCTGGGACCCGCGTGCGACTCTACCAGATCGTCGCGTTCGTCCTCTCGTGGGTCGCACTCGGGCTGCTGTACCTGTTCGTGCGACGCACGAGGCTCGGCCGGTCGATACTGGCGACCTCGATGTCAGAGAAGGGCGCGAAGCTCAACGGGGTGAACGTCCTGTACGTGAACGCGGCGACCTGGCTGGTCGCCGGGGCGTTCGCCGGCTTCGCCGGCGTGTTCATCGGCGCGCTCCAGTCGACGAGCCCCCTGATGTGGGTCGAGGCGCTCGGGCTGGCGTTCATCATCGTCACCATCGGCGGTGTCGGGAGCATCAAGGGGACCATTATTGCGGCGTACCTCATCGGATTCCTGGAGACGCTGACCGTCTCGTTCGTCGGGCCACAGTGGCGCGGCATGTTCGCGCTCCTGTTGCTCATCGGGATCATCATCGCGAGGCCACAGGGCCTCTTCGGGAGGGAGTTCATTGAGTGAATCCGTTACGGCGGTCGAGGAGGAATCGTCCGAGAACGTCCTCGGGAGGGTGTTCAACGCGGATGCCAACCGCTACCAGCTCGGCTTTCTCGTGGCGGCCTTCGTCGGGCTCGTCACCGTACCGTTCTGGAACTCGGGGCTGACCTACGTGTTCGCGTTCGCGAACATCTGGGTCATCTTCGCGGTCAGCTGGGACATCATCAGCGGCCACACGAACTACATCAGTTTCGGCCACTCGTTCCTCTCGGGGCTGGCGGCCTACACGACGGCGCTGTTGACGTTCAACGTCGACCCGAACATGTCGATCTACATCACGTTCCCAGTCTCGGTCGTCGTCGCCGTCGTCGCGGGGCTGGCGTTCGCGCTCCCGTCGCTCCGACTGAGCGGCCCGTACTTCTCGCTTCTGACCTTCGTCTCGGTGCTCATCGCCACGAAGGCGGTGTTCATCTTTTCGGAGTACACCAACGGCGAGATGGGGATCAGCTCCGTCTCGGTGCTGACGTTCGACAACACGGAGATGTTCTACCTGACGCTGGTTCCGGCGCTGCTCATCGCCGGGGTGTTGCTCTACGTCAGCCGGTCGAACGTCGGACTGGTGCTGAAGGCCATCGGGCAGAACGAACCCGCGGTCGAGGCCGCTGGCCTCGACACGACGAAGTTCAAGCTCTGGGGGTTCGTCTACAGCGCCATCCCGATGGGGATCGGCGGGGCGCTCCTGGCGCACTTCTTCGGGAACGTAGAGCCTATCGCCTTCCTCATCGTCGACCGCAGCATCGAGATGATCGCCATCGCCGCCGTCGGCGGCATGGGGACCATCCTCGGGCCGGTCGGCGGGGCGTACCTGCTCATCTTCCTGCGCGACGAGCTGTTCCGGGCGTTCCTCGGTCCGAACGCCCGGTGGGTCGCGGTCTGGACGGTGGTGCTGGTGCTGCTCGTGACCTCGCCGGAGGGCATCTTCACCCGGTTCTGGCGGTTCCTCGACAGGCTCGGGGGGGACGCCCCCGAGACCGCGGACGCGACCGCGAGCGACGGCGGGCGCGAGGGGGGTGATCCGGAGTGAGCACGGCCGACTCCCCGCTCCGGATCGACGGGCTCTCCAAGCACTTCGGCGGCCTGACCGCCGTCGACGACCTCTCGTTCGACGTCCGCGACGGGGAGATACTAGGATTCATCGGTCCGAACGGCGCCGGCAAGAGCACCGTCTTCAACTGCATCATGAGCGTTTACGGCGTCTCGGAGGGCACGGTCCACCTCAACGGCGACGACGTGACCGACTGGGACACCCACGAGATCGTCAACCACGGGCTGGCCCGCGTCTCACAGGAGTCCAACCCCATCGAGACCATGACCGTCGAGGACAACATCCGGCTGTTCACGCTTCCGAACAGCCCGTTCGCGTTCACCGGCGGCGCCGACCGCGAGGAGATCATCGCCGTCGCCGACCGGGTCGAACTGGCGGACAAGCTCGACCAGATGCCGGGCTCGATGCCCCACGCGGACGTCCGCCGGCTGGAGATCGCGAAGGCCGTCGCCACCGAACCGGACATCCTCCTGCTCGACGAGCCGTTCGCGGGGCTCAACCAGGCGGAGATACGCGACCTCTCGGTGGAGATCCGCGAGTTCCGCGAGGAGGGGATGACCCTCGTCGTGGTCGACCACAACATGAAGGGGCTCATGGCGCTCGTCGACCGGGTGATCGTGCTCAACGAGGGCCGGAAGATCGCCGACGGCACCCCGGAGGAGATCGCCGACGACGAAGGGGTCCAGCGGGCCTACCTCGCGGGGACGGTGTAACATGTCGGCCGCCCCCCTCCTCGAACTCGAGGACGTCGACCTGTTCTACGGCAAGTCACAGGCGCTCGACGGTGTCTCGCTGCACGTCGACGAGGGCGAGATCGTCAGCGTCATCGGCCCGAACGGTGCCGGGAAGACGACGATGCTCAACGCGATAAGCGGGCTCGTCGACTACGAGGGGACCATCCGGTTCAGGGGCGAGGACCTCGCCGATCGATCCGAGCGGGAGGTCGTCAAGATGGGGCTGGTCCACTGCACGGAGGACCGGGACCTTTACCCCTTCTTCAGCGTCCACCAGAACCTCCTGATGGGCGGGCACCTCATCGAGAAGCAGCGGGTCGAGAACCGGCTGGAGTACGTCTACGACCTGTTCCCGCGCCTCGAGGAACGGCGCGAACAGGAGGCCCACACGATGAGCGGCGGCGAACAGCAGATGCTCGCGGTCGGTCGGGCCCTGATGGGTGACCCCGACCTGCTGATGCTCGACGAGCCCACGCAGGGGCTCGCTCCCGTCATCATCGAGGACATCAGCGAGGCGATGGAGGAACTGCAGGACGAGGGACTGACCATCCTGCTGGCCGAGCAGAACTCCACGTTCGCGATGAACCACGCCGAGCGGCTCTACCTCCTCGAGACGGGCACCATCGAGCTGTCGGGGACCGACGAGGAGTTCAAGAACAACGACTACGTCCGCGACGCCTACATCGGTATCGCGTAGCCGGACGACCGTCGACGGGAACCGATCCCGGTCCGACGGTGCTCCGTGCTCCACCCGCCCGGTGGCCTCGCGTGTTAACGACCGATTAACGCTCACGACGGACGGCGAAAGCGACGGTTAAGCACGATCACGGACGCCGAGCGGTCGCTTCGTGTGACGAATCCGGCGTTAACCGGCGGATAGCTATGACCCGTGGGACCCCACTCGGGAACGGGGAAACGACGTGACCGAACCGAAACGAGAGCGGGTGAATCTGGGGGACTACGAGGGCGTCGCGCTCGACAACGGGTGGTACATGATCCGCCGGGCGCAGACCGAGGGTGCCGACGGACAGTGGATCGCCACGGAGGAGGCGACGCCGATACGACAGTGAGCGCGGACACTCGCGGTGCGTCGGGGTGGTCCGGTACGCTGTGGGACGGCCCGACTGTCAAACAGGGTCGTCGGGGTCGTGTCGCTCGCGGACCCGGGCGGCCTCCGCGGCGTACCGCTCCCGGAGGTCGGGGTCCTGGACGGTCCCGAGGTTCTCGGGGGGGGCGTCGACCGCGGCGGTCGTCTCGCGGTCCTCGCCGGTGAAGCTCGTCAGCGCACGCTCCTTCCGGTAGTCCCGTGTGCCGTCGGGCGTCGCGTACGTGAGGATAATCACGTTCTGTTCGTCGTCCGAGTAGGTCCGTTCGACGAGCCACACCCGGACCGTCTCCGCCTCCTCTGCAGGCTCGCTCATGTCACACTGTCGACCGCGGACACCCATGAGTGCTCGGTCGGCGGGTGCCGACGGCACTCGTCGGGAGAAGTCGACGTCGAACCCGCCGACAGGTCCGGACGAGGTCCCGTCAGGCGTTCCCGTCGAACCCGCCGAGCAGGGGCTGACCGTCCGTCCCGCCGACGTCCGGGAGCGTCGCCCGCTCGGGGTGGGGCATCAGCACCGCCGTCGTCCGGCGCTCGCCGACGAGCCCCGCGACGTTCCGCTTGGATCCGTTGGGGTTCGCCTCCTCGGTGACCGCGCCCTCGCTGTCGCAGTAGCGGAACAGCACCCGATCATCGCGCTCCAGCCGGTCGAGGTGGTCGTCGGGGAGCTCGAACCGTCCCTCGCCGTGGGCGATGGGGAGTTCGAGCACGTCGCCCTCCTCGAGGGGGGCGGTGAACGGGGTGTCGGTCGTCTCGACGCGCAGGTGGACGTGCTCGCACTGGAAGCGGGCCGACCGGTTCGTCGTGAACGCCCCCGGAGTCAGGGACGCCTCGCAGCCGATCTGGGCGCCGTTGCAGATCCCCAGGACGGGAACGCCCTCGTCGGCGGCCGCGCGGACCTCGTCCATGATCGGGTCGCGGGCGGCCATCGCGCCCGCGCGGAGGTAGTCGCCGTAGGAGAACCCGCCGGGGACGACGACCCCCGAGAGCTCCTCGGGGAGCCCGTCGCGGAACCAGACGAGTTCGGCGTCGACGCCGACGTGGGAGAGTGCCCGGACGGCGTCGCGGTCGCAGTTCGACCCGCCGAACCTCACTACTGCGACGGTCATTCTCGCTCCGCGACCTCGACCTCGTAGTCGTGGATGGTCGGGTTCGCGAGCAGCCGTTCGGCCATCTCCTCGGCGCGCTCCGTGGCCGCCGCCGCCGAATCGGCGTCCATGTCGACCTCGAAGCGGTCGGCCGAGCGCAGGGCCTCGAGTTCGAACCCGAGGCGCTCGAGCGCCCGTGCCGTCGTCTCGGCCTCCGGGTCCAGCACCCCGTGTTTCAGCCGGACGGTGACGGTGGCGGTGTAGCCAGTCATTACGCGTGGCACCGCGGCGGCGGGGCATACGGCTTTCGGAACGGCAGGGGTCCGGTCCGCCGCGGTCGGTGCACCGCCTACAGTTCCCGGACCGTCTCGACCGCCGCGGCCAGTTCGGGCGCGTCGAACAGCTCCATCCCGACGTAGGCGTTCGCACCCGCGGTGTAGAGGTCCCGCATCGCGTCGACGACCCGCCGGGATAGCGGCTCGGGGTCGACCGCACAGAGGCGCCGCCAGTCGGCGACGTCCTCGGCCTTCGCCCGTTCCTTCGCGGCCTCGAGGGCCTCGACCCAATCCGGCTGGGTCCGCCTGTGGTACTGCCGGATGACCTCCTTGGAAACCTGCTGGCCGTCGTAGGAAAACCTGTTCTCGTCGAACGTTCCGACGACGTCGGCGATGCGGACCTCCCCGCGGTAGTAGAGACACTCGATCTTGCCGTCCTCGTGGGTCAGGCCGCCCTCGGCCGCGCGGTCGGTGACGACGCGGTTGACCGTCCGGGCACGTTCTTCGAGGTCGTCGAGGTCGGCGCGGCCGGCGATCCGGTCGGCCTCCTCCCGGGAGAGGTAGCGGTCGGACTCCTCGAACTTGGTGGAGAACTCGACGATCGGCTCGGACAGGTCGACGGGCTCCTCGGGCCAGGCGTCGCGGTCGAGACCCACCTCCCCGGGCGTCGTCCGCGAGCGGAGCGAGGAACCGACCGGAACGCGGTTCCGGAAGACGATCTCGAGCGGGACGAGGTAGTTCTCGCCGGCGGCCTCGTGGAACGCGTCGTAGTCGTAGCGCCGGCCCTCGTGTGGGAGGTCGGGCACCTGCGTGAGGTCGATCGCCATCTCGCGTGGCGGACTGCCGACGCGGCCGAGTTCCCGCACGTCGCCGCCGGAGACGACACCGCGGTAGTGGGTCGGGACTCCCTCGGCCTCGAGGAGCTCGAAGTTGTGCGCCCCCATCGCGCACAGCGACGCTCCCTTGTTGGGGATGGAGTCGGGCATCTTCCCCCAGTCGAAGACGGAGTAGTCGTCCGTGAAGACGAACGACCCCCGGCCGAGGCGCTCCGGGTCGGCCGGCTCCTCCACCCGGAACTCCTTGACGCTGGTCATACCCGACCGTGCGTGGGTTCCGGCAAAGGCGTTTCCCATCCCCGACCACCGGTCTCGTGTCCCCCTCCGGTCCCGTCCCCGGTCGCGGATCGCCCGGACGGACGACGACCGGGACGTAACGGCTTTGCCGACGACCGGACTACGGTGGGTCGATGCAGCGGGGAATCGACGAACGGGTGCGTCTCGTCCTGGCCCGGATACGACGGCTCGAGCGGCGAGAACTCCGAACCCTCCGCGCGTGGCTCGAGAACACGCAGAACCTCGTCCACGTCTCGATACTCCTGTTCGTCCCGCTGCTGATCGCGGCCGTCTCCGTGCTCTCCCGGAGCGTGGCGGGGATTTCGTTCCTGCTCTTCCCGCCGCTGGCCTCGGCGACGTACACGCTGTTCTCGGACCCCGCTGGGCGGTTCGCCTCCCCGTGGCGGTTCGTCGGCGGGCTCTCGCTCGGGGCGATCTGTGGCTGGGTCGCCCTCGAGACGGGAGCGGTCCTCTACGGCGTCCCCGTCGGGAGCCTCGAGGTTGACGCCGCGGGGGCCGCGTTCGCCGTCTTCCTCGCCGGCACCACGACGTGGCTACTGGACTTCGAGGAGCCGGCCGCGTTCTCGACGGCGCTCCTCGTCCTGGTCACGAAGACCTCACAGCTGGCGTACGTGGTGAGCGTCTTCGTGTCGAACGCGTTCGTCGGCGGCGTGTTCCTGCTCTGGCGCGAGCGGTTCTTCGGGCAGCGAGCGACGTACCTCTACGCCTCGACGCAGGGCGACGATCACGTCCTCGACCGCGTGGCGAGCGACCACGACCTCGTCCTCGTCGGCTCCTCGGCCGACCGGTCGGCCGCCTCGCGGTTCGTCTCCCGCCCGACGTTCGAGCGCATCGACGACCTGGCCTGCGACGTGGCCGTCCTCGACCGGAACTTCCGGTACTGACCGGTCCGTCCGTGACGACCGGTCCCGGCGCTCACTCTGCGTCCGCGGCGCTCCCCTCGTCCGCTTCGACCACCCGCGCGACGTCGGCCTCGTCGTCGACCGAGAGGATGCGAGCGGCGACGTCCTCCATGCCGGCCTGGCCGAGCGCCGACTGGACGAGGAGGTGGCCGCCGATCACGGAGGGCGAGAGCACGGTGTCGGCGCCGGCCCGCCGGAGCTTCTTGACGTTCTCGCGGTCGGTGGCGGCCGCGACGATGCGGAGCTCCGGGTTGAGCTCGCGGGCCGTGAGGATGACCATCGCGTCCTGTGCGTCGTCGTCGGTCGCGGCGACGAGCGCGCGGGCCCGATCGATCCGGGCCCGTTCGAGCGGTTCCTCCTCGGAGGGGTCGGCCGTGATGACCTCGTAGCCCCGCTCGCGCAGGCGCTGTGCGTTCTCCGGGTCCCGCGAGATGACGACGAACGGGGCGTTGCCCGCCGCGAGCTCTTCGAGTATCGGTCCGGTCAGGTCGCCGACGCCCACCACGATGAAGTGGTCGTCGAGCAGTTCGAGTTGTGAGTCGCTCATGGTTCCGAGTGCGTTCGCGAGGCGGGCCTCGATGGCCGGCGCGAGCAGCGTCCCGAGGGCGACGGCGAACGACGCCGTGCCGACCAGGAGGACGGACATCGCGAACAGTGTCGCGCCCTCCGTCGCAGGGGTGACGTCGCCGTACCCAACCGTCGACGCGGTGACGAGCGTGAAGTAGAACGCGTCGGTCAGCGTCCGGACGCCGTTGAACTCCTCTCGGAGGACGAACGCCCCGACGGTCCCGTACACCTGTGCGCCGACGATGGCCGCCAGCGCCGCCAGTTGGCTCGTCGAGAGGTCCAGTTCCCGGTCGAACACCCGCCAGTTGAGCAGCAGCGCGGGCAGTGCCAGCACCGAGAGCACCATCAGCGGCAGCGAGACGGGGACGACGACGTCGAGGACCGGGACTGCGATGGCACGGGACTGTGCCAGTCCCTGCAGCGCGGTCACGGGCAGGAGTACGAGCGTCGAGACCCACGCAACTCTGAGTCCCCGCCGGAGGCCGGCGACGCTCGTCAGCATCAGAAAGCCCGTGAGCGCGCCGGTGAACCCCACGACACCGCGGAGGTTCGGCGGGATGTAGGGGGCGACGGGACCGGAGACGACTGACGAACCGATGTTCGCGATGCCCGTCACCACCGAGAGCACGGCGACGGCCGCGCTCAGGAGCACCGCCGCCCTGACCCGGAGGAGCGGACTGGCGCCGCCCCCGTCGCCCCCGCGTCGTGCCATACCTATCCGGGACGGGAGGGGTGCTGTTAAACCATACGTCCCGGCGTCGTCCCGTTACAGGTTTAACTCCGGCCGGGGGACCACGGGTATGGCTCCGCTCCCGGTCGAGGTACTGTTCGGCATCTATCTCGGCGTGCTGACGGGCATCATCCCGGCGCTGGTCGCCGGCGTGCTCGGGTTCGTGTTCAAGTACCTCACGAGCGTGACTCTCCCCGGGTTCGGTGTGGTCGTCCTCGGGCTGGCCATCGCGGGCATCAACGGTGGCCTCCTGGCGCTCAACGACCCGACGCTCCGGCAGAACGCGAGCGGCACCGTCGTAATCGTCGCCATCGTCGTCGTCCTGATGCTCACCTTCTACGCCCACGCCAAGGGCGACGAACTGGGGGCGACGTTCCCGCACCGCGTCTCACTCAGGAGGATTCGCGAGCGCACGCTCTCCTCGGACGTGGTCGAACTCGTCGGGAACAGGGGCGAGGTCCGCGTCGAGGTGACCGGCGAGGTCGAGGACATCGAGGGCTACCCCCCTGTACCGGAAGCGATACGTACGGGCATTCGCGAGCGGGACTGGCGGCTCCCCGCGGACCTCCCGCTATCGGAGCTCGAATCGCGGCTCGCAGAGCGGCTCCGCACGGAGTTCGACCTGACTGAGGTCACCGTCGAGATAGACGAACGGGGGCGTGCGACGGTCGCGGCCGCACCCCCCCTGTCGGGGCTGTCCAAGCGCGTCCCGAGTGGCCGAAGGGCCGTCTCCGTCCAGACGCTCCTCCCGTCGGGGCTGGCCCGCGGCGACGAGGTGACGGTCGTCACCCTCGACCGCCGGGTCGAGGGGACGGTACTGAGCGTCAGGTCGGGCGGCGGTTCGAAGGCGACCGACGGCGGGCGTCCGCTGACCGACGGGGGGGCGACCGACGGGGCCGAGCCGGCCGCGACAGCCCCGGTGACGAGGGCCGCCGTGGGCGGGGACGGCCGCCTGACCGTCGCCGTCACACGGGCCGACGCGCCGGCGCTGCTCCGAGCCGACCGACCCCGCATCGTCGTCGGGTCGCGGGGGATCCGTCGGGAGTTCGAGCTGCTTTCGCTCCTCCGGCGGGCCGGCAGGCGGTTCCGGCGCGTGACGGTCCGGTCCGGCGGTCCGCTGGACGGGGCGACTATCGGCTCGGCCGACGTCCGGGCGACGTACGGGGTGGTCCTCCTCGCTATCAGGCACCCCGAGGGCTGGACCGTCGCTCCCCGCGGTACCGAGTCGCTGGCCGGCGGCGACGAGGTGTTCGCCGTCGGCACGCGCGAACAGCTCAACGCGTTCGAGGGGGCCGTCGCGTGACGGGTGGGGCTCCGGCGCTCCTCCCGGCACAGATCGAGTTGACCGAGGAACTGCTCCCCGCGGTGGCCCGCGCCGTTGGGCTGGTACTCCTCTCGGGCGTGGTCGCGACGCTCCTCGCGGCGGTCTACCGCTGGTACGCCCGGGCACAGATACCCGACGGGGTCGCGGTCCTCGTGGGCATCAGCGCCGTCGCCCTGTATCTCAACTCGACGAGGGCCCTCTCGTCGGTCATCGGCGGCGGCACCGAGATCCTCACCGTCGAGGACGCCGTGTTCAACGTCGCGACGCTCCTCCTCGCGGCCGGAACCGCCCTGATCGGGCGGCAGTCCGGCGACCGACTCGGCGGGAGCGTCCTCCTCCTGCTGGGCCAGCGGCAGACCGACACGGAGGTCAGCACCATCGTCCGCACGGTCGGCCGGATGACCACCGTGACCCTCCCTGAAGAGGTCGAGGACATGGAGGGGTACGACCCCGTGCCGGCCGAGACGAAGGCGAAGTTCGCGGGGGAGACGCTGGTGTTCCCCCGACGGCAGACCGTCGAGGAGCTGGGGGACCGGGTCGAGGAGCGGATCAAGAGCGACTACGGCGTCGGCCGTGTCGACGTCGACCTCGACGAGGCCGGGGAGGTGACCTACCTCGCCGTCGGATCGCGGCAGGCCGGCATCGGCCCGACCCTGCCCCTGGAGACGGTGGCGGTGGCCGTCCACGCCGACCCGGCGTTCGCGGCCAGCGCCGGCGACGTCGTCCAGGTCTACCGTGCGACCGCCGAGGAGGTCGAGCGGGTCGCCGGCGCCGAGGTCCGCGGCGTCGCCGAGGACGTGGTGACGCTCGCGGTCGACGCCGCCGAGGCCGACGCACTCGACGGGGAGACGCGCTACCGGCTGGTGACGATGCCCGTCGAGCCGGGGACCGACCGGGAGTTCGCCTCGCTCCTCCGATCCGCCGACGAGACGATGGGCGTCATCACCGTCACCGAGGGGAGCCCGCTCGTCGGCGTCCCCATCGGGGCGCTCGACGTCGCCGTGGTCGCGGTCCGACCGGCGGACGCGCCGGTCGAGGCCATCCCCTCGCGCGATCGGACGCTTGCGCCCGGGGAGACGGTGTTCGCGGTCGCCAGGCCGGCCCTGCTCCGCCGGCTGGAGGCCGCCGCTGGCGAGGCGGCGGCACCCGTCGCGTCGGCGACCGACTGATAGGGTCGTGCGTAATTCCGTTCCGGCTCACGGAGCAGAGAGCCGTCTCGTCGGTCTCGACACGCCGATCGTCCCGAAGGTCGCCGAGAACAGGTACGCACAACCGTATGACTGTGGGGGGTTCGAACCCGTCGGCACCGACCGACAGCGACTAATCCGGCGCCCACGACGCCGCGGTATGAGCGAGCACGACGAACCGGTCGACCCGTCGGAGATCGGCGAGCGCGACGCTCCACCGGTTGAGGAGGCACCGTACAAGGTCGTCTTCGAGGCGAACAAGTGCATCGGGGCCGGCCGGTGTGCGGAGGTCTCGACCAACTGGGAGCTGTCGCTCGACACCGGTATCGCCGCCCCGCGGGTCTACTTCTTCGGCGAGGACGACCTTGAGCACAACGTCCGCGCGGCGGAGGTCTGTCCGGCGAAGAAGGACCGGGGAGTCATCCACGTGGTCGACCGGCGGACGAACGAGGAGGTCGCCCCCGACCCGAACGGCGACGGAACCCTCTCGGTGGACTGGTAGCGGACAGGCGGTGGGACAGCCGCCCGGAGCGACCCACCGCACTACCGCCCCCCGCCCCGGGGCCGACACTACGTCACGGGACGGAGTGGTCCCGGCACCGTACTTGAACCCTCGCGTGACCCCGGGAGCCACAGCGACCGAAACCGACTTTCGGGGGTGGGTGCCAGTTGTGGACGCGCGGGGGTGGCCGAGTCAGGCCAAAGGCGGCGGACTTAAGATCCGCTCTCGAAGGAGTTCGAGGGTTCGAATCCCTTCCCCCGCACCTTCTCGCTGCGAGCGCCTGCGGCGCTCGGCGCGGGTGAGTGCGTGGGGGCTACAGCGACAGCACGGCACCAACCACTACAGCGACAGCAGCACGGTGCAGTAGCAGATAGGGATCATCGTAGCGGCTCGGAGGATTCGACCGTTCGACGTCGGTCGCGGGGCACGGTTCTCGGCTGGAGGCGTATGAACAACGACGACGGTTCCTACGAGTACGTCCGCGAAGCGACAGTCATCAGTAAGCCGAAGAGACGCGCCGTGTCTGGTTCTGGATCCGAGAGTCCTGTCCCTCTCCCATCGAATGTCCTTCGACGCGCTTTTTCCCCTCTCGGACCTACGTGCTACTGATGACCGACGTTCCAGACCGGTTCGTCCGGGCGTTCGAGGCCCACGAGGCGTTCGAGCGGGAGGACGAGGAGGCGTTCGCCCTGACGACGACGCGGTTCGGGGTTCGCGTGACCGCCACGGAGGCCGGCGACCGGGCGCTCCGGTACAGGGTCAGTGTCCGTGCACCGATGCTCTCGTCCGCGGTCGTCGACGAGGCCGTCGGGCCGGCCGTGGAAGAGGGGTGGTTCGACACCTACGAACTCAGGCTCGAGGACGCGGCCGGCGCGGTGCGTCACGACGTCGACCTCGACGACTACACGGTGGAGGAGCGTGCGGGCGACGCCGTCGCCACCTTCGAGTTCGAGGTGGGGAACGCCGACCAGGCGCCGGCCATCGCGAAGGCCATCGCGGAGTACGCCGAGGGGACCTACGTGGAGGGGGTCGTCCCGGGCTACGAGTACGGCCCACCGGTCGCGGATCTGCTCTCCTCGGCCAGACAGGGAGGGGACGGCGAGGGGTCGAGCGGCCCGATGCCGCTGTAGTCGGGGACGACCGACGGAGGGAAGTGACCGTTCACTCGAGCGCGACGTACGTCTTCGTGTCCACGACCCCGTCGATGGAACGAACGTCGGTCGCGGCGGCACCGAGCACGTCGTACACCTCCTCGGCCTCGATCTCGGCGATGATGTCGAAGTCGCCGGCGACGACGTGGGCCTCGGTGACGCCGTCGACGCCGAGAACCGCGTCGAGGACGGTCCCGGCGTCGACCGAGTCCACCTTCGCCATCACGAACGCGTAAACCATGCGAACCAGGACCACGGCAGCGGACAAGAAGCTTTGGCCGGGCCGCCCGAGGAACCGGTTCCCCGTCGTATGATGCCGGACGAGGAAAACGGATCCGTGACGTCGATAAAACGTTTGCGGCGTTCTTAATCCGTCGTTGAACGAGAAGAGAGGCGAATACCCGTGCGACACCCGGCGTGAAACGATCCGAACGCGACCCAACGGTCGCCCGTTTATACGGGGATACGGGGTCAAGGGACGGGTGGGGGAAGCACCCACCCATGCCCGCCCTCGAAAGCCTCACCGATCAACTGTCCCGCTCGGCCGTCGAGACGGTCCCGGCCCTCCAGCCGACCCTCGAGACGCTGGCCGCCCTCCTCGTCCTCCCGGTCCAGTTCGTCTCGTTCTGGGTCGCCGCCCTCCTCCCGCTGACGTACCTGCCGCTACTCGCGACCGACGTGGTTGCCGAGCACCCGACAACGTTCCTCGCCGTGCTCTGTGCCAACGCTGTGACGTTCGTCCTCGGCCACGGTCACCGGCGCCCGGACGCGGCCTGATACTGTCGGTCGTGGGAACGGGACGTACCGACACCAGTCACCCACCGCGTCGGCACTGCAGCTCGGCAGAGCGTGCAACCGGGATGTACGTACGTACGACCGACAGTATCACTCCGCGGGTTCGAGCTTGAACCCGTAGCGGGTGACCCCTTCCTGCGTGTAGATCCGCCGGACGATGGGGTCGACCCGGTCGCCGGCCTCGACGGTCGCCGTCGAGACCACCTGCGCCGGCGCGGTCGCCTCCTCGTCCCCGGTCTCGAACGCGACGATGGCCACCTGGAAGTCCCCGCTCCGGGCCTGCTGCTCGGCGAACTCGGGCGGTGCGCCGCCGCGACCGATGGTGGTGATCGCCCGCACCTCGGCCGGTCCCGAGAGCGGGGTGTCCTCGAACCCGTCGAGCGCGCCGCAGTCGTTGCAGGCTCCCTCCGGCGGGAAGGTGAGTCCCCCGCACTCAGGACACCGTCCGGCGACGAGTCGGTGGCGCTGCGGGAGCGACCGTCGCCAGGTCGGGACCGGGACGTACGCGCCGCCGCCGTTCGGCTCGCCCGGGGTTATCTCGCCGCGCCGCTGGAGGTACTCCGGGTAGGAGAGTTCGACGTTCCCGTCGAGGTCGAGGTCGACCGGAACCTCCCCTCGACGCTCGACGACGAGCGCGTCGGCACCCGCGCCGGAGCCGAACGAGGCGGCCAGCACCCGGTCGTGACCGTCGGTGAGCGCCCGGGCGAGCGAGAGCGGGACGCTCGCAGCCCCCGTGTCCCCGAGGTCCTGCACGGTCGCACACGTCCCGACGGTTTCGGCGTCGACGCCGAGCGCCCCGGCCGCCCGGTACGGCATCCCGCCGTCCGGCGCCTGCACCGCGGCGGCGTCCACGCCCCCGGTGTCGGCGTCGAGCCCCTCGACGGCACCACCGAGCGCCTCGGAGAACGCCCGCCGGTCGTAGCTCGTCACGTCGAGCCCCTCGACCGACCCGCTCCCGGCCCGGCGGAACCGCGTCCCCGGGTAGGGGATCGCGTACTCGCTCCGGGCGATCACCTCGGCGGGCGCGCCGGGGTCGAGGATGAACGCGGCGGCACCGGCGCCCGCAGCGTGCTCGTGATCGTCGTCGGACTCTCCACGCGGACAGTCGGCGGCGACGACGAGTCCCGGTCCGTCGTACGTCGCGTCGAGGCCGGCGACGAGCGCCCGGGTCCCCGCCCGGGTGCTCGCACCGAACGACTGCCGGACTGCGGTCTCGACGACGCCGAGCACGGAGCCCAGGCGGGCGGTGAGGTCCTCCTCCTCGAGCGGCGGCGTGGTCGTCGCGAACGCGAGGAACCCCACCTCCGCTCCCTCGCGGTCCCCCGCGGCGAGCGCCCGCCGGGCCGCCTCGGCACCCATCGTGAGCGCGTCCTCGTCGGCGTCCGGAACCGACTTCGACTCGATGCCCTTCGGGGAGCTCCCCCACGCCTCGGCGAACGAGTCCGCGTCGATCCGGAGGGCGGGCGCGTAGGCTCCGACGGCCGCGATACCCCTCTCGCTCGCCCCGTCCGCTCCGGACCCGCCGCTCATACATCCACCTCCCGCTCGCGTTCGAGGACGTGGACGACCGCCGCACCGCCCGATCCGCCGACGTTGTGGGTGAGTCCACGAACCGGGTCCTCGAGCTGGCGCTCGCCGGCCTCGCTCGAGAGCTGCTCGAACGCCTCGACCACCTGACCGGCACCGGTCGCTCCGATGGGGTGGCCCTTCGACTTGAGCCCGCCGGAGGTGTTCACCGGGACGTCGCCGTCCATCCGGGTGGCTCCGGAGGCGACCAGCTCGCCCGCCTCGTCCGGCTCGCAGAGCCCGAGGTCGGCGTAGGCCATCAGTTCGGCGATGGCGAAGCAGTCGTGGACCTCCGCGAAATCGAGGTCACTGGGGCCGACGCCCGCTCGATCGTAGGCCGTCTCGGCCGCCCGTCGGCTCGCGGGCACTCCCGAGTAGGTGTCACGCTGGAACAGCCCGACCCTGTCGGAGGCCGCGCCGACTCCCGCCACGCGGACGGGGTCGTCCGTGTACTCCCCGACTACGTCCTCGCTGGCCAGCAGGACGCAGGCCGCGCCGTCCGTCGTCGGACAGCAGTGATAGAGGGTGAGCGGGTCGGCGACCGTCGGCGCCTCCATCGCGTCCTCGAGGGTACACTCGAAGGCGAGCTGTGCGTGGGGGTTCTTCGCGCCGTTGGCGTGGTTCTTCACCGCGACGTGCGAGAGGTCCTCTCGGGTCGTCCCGTGCTCGCGCATGTGTACGCTCGCCATCTGTGCGTAGACGCCCGCGAACGTCGTCCCCGAGAGCCGCTCCCACTCGGTCTCGCCGGAGACGCCGAGCCAGTAGCGGACGGCGTCACCGGAGAGATCTGTCATCACCTCGACACCGCCCGCGAGCACGACGTCGGCCATCCCCGAGCGGATGGCCTGGACGCCCTGGCGGACGGCGTAGCCGCTCGCCGCACAGGCGTTCTCGACCCTGGTCACCGGTATCCCGTGGAGCCCGACGTGTTCGGTGACGGCCGGGCCCGGGAGGCCCAGTTGTCGGCCGCCCACGCCCAGGGTACCGACCGCCGCCTCGTCGATCTCGCCCGGATCGATGCCGTCCGGAACGCTCTCGACCGCGGCCTCGTAGGCCGTTCTGAACAGCGACCGGTAGGTCTCGTCGGGGTGCGAGCCGAACTCCGACTGGCCCGCGCCGACGACGTACGTCTCGCGCATACCTCACCCCCCGATGCAGGCGGTAAATAACCCCCGGGCGGGGCGGACCGGCGGCTGCCATCCCGTTCCTCGTTCGCCCCGACGACAGCACTCAAACCCGGCCCGGCCCTGCAGCGGATATGCCGTGTCGACCCCGGGTCGTGCTCCTCGTCCTGGCGACGGTCGTTCTCGCCGGCTGCGGGACCGGACCCTCGTTCTCGGCGACCGAGACACCGCTCACCCCCGTGGCCGTTCCGACCGACTCGCCGACGGCCGAGTCCGGTGATCCGGCGGTGGTAACCCCGACCCCGACACCGAACTCGACGGTCACCGAACCCCGCTACCTCTCGCTGCGGCCGACCTGCGAGCGTCCGCCGGGACTGGTCGTCGCGATACAGGTCGGGGCGCTGATGAACGACTCGCCGGGGAGCCACGAGGGGATCAACACCACCTGGCAGTTCGCCGCCCCGAGCAACCGCCGTGCCATCGGCTCGTTCGGTCGCTTCGTCGACGTCATCGAACGGGGGTACGAGCCGCTACTCGACGCCGAGACGGTGACGTACGGCCCGCTCACGCGCGGGAACGGGACCGCATCCCTGCGGGTGACTGTCGAGAGCGGGAACCGGACGACGACCTACCGGTGGGCGCTCCAGCGACAGGCCGGCGGCCCGCGCGAGGGTTGCTGGCTGACGATCGGCGTGCGCGAGGTCGAGAGCAATCGCGAGGGGCGACTCCCCTCGACGCCGCCGGCCGGTGGACTGCCTCGTCTGTAAGGGTCTATACGCTCCGGCCGCCACGTCACGGCGTACCCTGTGCCACAGTTACGACGCCCGACGGTGGACGCGAACCTCGACTCGTTGCCGCGCCGGACGGGCATCCCACTCGTGACGTTCCCGATCGAGATACGGGATGCGAGTGCGGGCTGGGTCCGTCCCGTGGCGTTCGTGGAAGGGGACGACTGAGGGGTTTCGGTGTTCGTGACGGGAGTGTTCGGACCATCGGGTGGGACTGGCCTCGATCCTGCGACCACCGAAACCGCCTTGCGCCCGACCGTCCGAGTCGGGACGATGCGATACTTCGAGGACCTGTCGGAGGGGGACTCGTTCGACCTCGGGGGGTACACGCTCACCCGCGAGGAGGTCGTCTCGTTCGCGGCCGAGTGGGACCCCCAAGCGTTCCACCTCGAGGAGTCGGGGGCCGAGGGCTCGGTGTTCGACGGGCTCGTCGCCAGCGGGATACACACCCTCTGTGTCGGCTCGAAACTGCTCGTCGAGGGGTTCCTCGTCGACGTGGCGAACATGGGTGGCCGCGGCATGAGCGACATCCGGTGGCACCGCCCGGTCGCCCCCGACGAAACGCTCTCCGGGCGGGTCACGGTCGCCGAGACGGACGATCCGACCCGACCGGACCGCGGGGACGTGGCGTTCGAGCTGACGCTGTACGGGAACGGGGGTGACCCCGTTCTCTCGACGACGTTCCGGAACATCGTCCGGCGGCGGGAGTAGCACGGCCGACCGTCGACGAACCCGCGGAGGATAGGCGGCCGTCCCCGAACGGGTCAGACTCCCCGTGACGGTACCTGCTCACGACGGTCCGTATCGGCCACCGTCGGCGTCCCGTTCCAGCGCGTAAGTGGTCTCACGGTACGGCTCGCCCCCGATGGTCGTCTCGTCCTCGCTCACCTTCTCGAAGCCCAGGCTCCGGTAGAAGGCGTTGCCCGGCTCGTTCGCCGCGAGCACCATCGCGTTGACCCGTTCGGCGCCGTGGACGAACAGGTCCTCTCGGGTCCGTTCGAGGAGTCGCCGGCCGAGCCCACGGTTCCGGTGGTCGGGATGGACGTACAGCCGCAGGACGTACCCCTCGTCGTCGCGACCGAGTTCCGCGTGGGCGAACCCGACGACCCGCTCGTCGTCGTCCTCGTCCCCTCTCGCGGCCTCGTCGCCGTCGCCGTCGACGCCCTCGACGCACGCGACGAACAGGCGGGTGCGCGAGCCGGTGACCTCCCCCTCGATGTGGCTGGACTGGTACCACTCCTCGACGCCCCGTTCGGCCGTCTCGCGGCTGAGTATCTCCGGGTAATCGGTCTCCCAGGCCGCCCGCGCGATCTCCCGAATGGCCGCCACGTCGTCCGCGGACGCCTCGCGAACGGTCATGTGTATGAGTATCACTGACGGGGGGTTAGCACTTTCGGCGAGGGGGGACGGTACGGCCCCGTCCGAGCGGTCACCGGTATCGGACCACGACCGTCCGTATCAGAAGTCGGCCCGGCGGAGCCACTCGACGCACGTCAGGACGAACCACGCCATCCAGACGGCGAACGCTACCAGGTACGCGCCGTAGCGGGCGGTCGGGGCGGCCAACAGTTCGGCGACGGCGAACGCGGCAACGACGAGTACGGCGGCTACCGCGTGGCGACGCCAGTCCGACAGCGCGGCCAGGAGCGCCGCCCGTGCGGGCTGCTCGGTCACGGGCGGTCGTTCGGACGGGAGCGTAATCAGTCCACAGGATGTTCGACCGTATCAGGCCGACTCGGCGGCCCCGTCGCCCCGCTCCAGGATGAGGTCGCGAAGGTCGTCGGCGTCCTCGATGCTCTCGATCTCCTCGCGCTCGACCAGCGCGGTTCCCTCGACGCTGTCCCGGGTGGCCCGGTCGACGACGTACAGCGACCGGGTCCGGGTGACCTCGCCGACCGAGGACATGATGCGGGCGCGCTTCTCCGCGGTCCGGTTGAACTCGGAGTGGCCAGTCAGCACGGCGCCCTCGCTCCGGTCGCTGTCCTCGCTGACCGCCTTGAACGGCGCCCGCGAGGTGGGGTGGACGTCGAAGCCGACCCGGGTGAGCGCGAAGATGACGGACTCGTCGTCGGGGTCGGCAGCGGGGTCCTCGGGCGTCGGTTCGCCGTCACGGACGTCCTCGGCTCCCTCGAGCACCTCGACGGGGGAGGTGAGCGGCCGTTCGAACACCTCCTCGAGGCGGGCGGCCACCTCGACGCTGGCGTTCATGCCGTCCTCGTACTTGGAGACGGTACGCCTGGAGACGCCAAGTTCGCTGGCGAGGCGGCCGAGCGACCAGTCCCGCTCCTCGCGGGCGTCCTCGAGGATCTCCGCGTCGATGTTGACGTAGAGGCCGCCGGGTGCGGCGTAGATGAGCGGCGGGACCTCCTCGAGGAACAGGTCCATCGCGGTGTCCGGGGCGATGGCCGGCACGCCGTGCCGGAAGTAGACCACGCCCGGTTTGAGGTCCTCGTCGCGGGTCCGCAACCCGACGACCATCGGCGTCGCGCCGAGGTAGGTCCCGAGGCGACGCATCTCCGCGCCGGTCGCGCCGTCGAACGCGTCGACGTTGGCCAGGATCTTCAGCAGGAGGACGTCCTGCCCCCGGCGGGCCGCGACGTCGAAGCTCTTCGGACGGATGGCACACCGGTCGCTCACGGAGAACCCCGCGTCCTCCAGCATCGCGGTCACGTTTCCGACCAGTGCCGACCGGGACATAGGGGTAGATAGTTCTCTCCCGACGTATATGTGTTTCCCTCGTACGACGGGGCGCCCTCAAGCGATTCGGGATCGGGTCGGCGATACGTTCATATAGGAGAACCCGGACCGCAACGGGGTTACGCGGCGATACCGAACCGGCCGCCGTGACCCTCGTCGGGCTCGACGACACGGACTCCCGGGAACGCGGGATGTGTACGACCTACGTGGCCGCGCGGCTCGCCGAGCGACTGCGGGGGGAGGGGACCGTCGAACGGCTCTGCCTCGTCAGACTGAGCCCGGCAGTGCCGTACAAGACCCGCGGGAACGCCGCGCTCGCGGTCCACACCGACGTCGACTCTGGAACCGCGTTCGACCTCGCCTGCGAGTCGGTCGCGGGCGCCGCCGAGACGGACGACCCCGACACGAACCCGGGGGTGGTCGTCGCACCCGGCGACCCGGATACGGTCCCGGAACCGGTCGCCGCGTTCTCCCGCCGGGCGGTCCGCGAGGAGGTCGAACAGCGCGAGGCTCTGAGGCTCGTCGACGCGTGTGGCTACCGCCACGAGGGCTGGAAGCTCGGTCGCGGTGTCGTGGGCGCGCTCGCGGCCGTCGGCGCGTGGCGGGCCTGGGCGACCGACGGGCGCTTCGACGGGCCGACCTACGAGGTCATCGCCTACCGCGAACCGGAGCGGTGGGGAACACCACGCGAGGTCGACCACGAGTCCGTCTTCGAGGCCGCCGAGACCGGCTATCCGACCGTCTGGGACACCGTCGACCGCGTCGAGGGCGAGACGGTCTGTGTCCCCCACACGCCGGGACCGGTGCTCCACGGCATCCGTGGCGACGATCCGGGTACCTGCCGCCGGGTCAGCGAAGCCATCCGGAGTGAACCGGTCGAGCGCCGCGAGACGTTCGTCACCAACCAGGGGACCGACGCCCACCTGCGGGACGGTGAGGCGTCGAGGATCGAGGAGGCCCGCGCCTACCGCCTCGACGGGACCGTCGCGTCGGCCCCCGAAACCAGGGAGGGCGGCCACGTCTTCTTCGACCTCGTCGGGGGGGAGGCGAGCCTGCGGTGTGCGGCCTTCGAACCCACCAAACGGTTCCGCGACCGGGTCCGCGCGCTCCGGGTCGGCGACCGACTCACCGTCTGTGGCGAGGTGGGCGAACGGACGCTCAACCTCGAGAAGTTCGCCGTCCGCGACCTCCGGACGACCGAACGGGTGACCCCCACCTGCCCGGAGTGTGGCCGGCGGATGTCCTCCGCGGGACGGGACCAGGGCTACCGGTGCCGGGACTGCGGGACCCGCGCGGCCGGGAAGGCCGAACGCCCCGTCGAGCGCGAGCTGGAACGTGGGTGGTACGAGGTGCCGCCCGTCGCCCGCCGGCACGTCGCGAAGCCGCTCGTCCGCGGCGGATTCGACGCCCCGACCCACCCCGAACGGTAGGTAGAGGGGGTCCGCTCGGTGCCGGAGCCGGTCGGCGGAGCGGTTCCACACCACTTACGACCGACCCCCACCCACGACCGGGCATGACCACCGGGGCCGACGAGGAGACGGACGGGACGGCGGACGAGGAACTCATCCGGGCGCTCAGGGACGCCGAGGCGGTGGAGTACGGCGAGTTCGAGCTCTCTTCGGGTGGGACGTCGAGCTACTACGTGGACAAGTACCTGTTCGAGACGGATCCGGGGTGCCTGCGGCTGATCGCCGAACGGTTCGCCGAGCGGGTCGGCGACGCCAAGCTCGCGGGGGTGGCCCTCGGTGCCGTTCCGCTCGTCGCGGCGACGAGCATGGTCGGGGGGAACGAGTACGTCGTCGTCCGCAAGGCGGCCAAGGAGTACGGCACGGGCAACCGCATCGAGGGGCGGTTCGAGGCCGGCGAGGAGCTGGTCGTCCTCGAGGACATCGCGACCACGGGCGGGTCGGCCATCGACGCCGTCGAGGCGCTCCGGGAAGCTGGCGCGGTCGTCGAGCGGGTCCTCGTCGTCGTGGACCGCGAGGAGGGCGCCCGCGGGAACCTCGCCGAGGCGGGGGTGGAGCTGGAGGCGCTGGTGACCGCCTCCGAACTGCTCGCCGATGCCGACGTCGAGCCCGGGGACTGATACTGTCGGTCGTGCCTACGCGGATCTCGGTTGCGGGCCCGTCCGATATCCAGTGTCGAGAGGGTGTGTGACCGGTATCAACACTCCATGCTCCCACGACCGACAGTCCACCCGGCGCCGGGGCTCCCGCCGGACCCGCGATCCGCGCCGGATCCACGTTCGTGTACAGTTCCTCGATCCTCCGTATCGAAATAACCATTTCCGTGCGTGCATCCACACGCCACATGAACCGCGCGGAGAAGGCGGCACTCCAGCTTCGAGCCGTCCGGGTGCTGCGGACGCGCAAGCGAACGCGCACCTACGATCAGCTGGCGGCCGAGACCGGCCTGCCGGCGGGCGACCTCAATCGCTACGTGAACGGCCACGTCCTGCCGGGGGTCGAGCGAGCGCGGGCGGTCGTCGCGGACGTCGGTCGGGAGCTCCTCGAGGCGGAGCTCGAGGCCCGCATCGAGACCGACCCGGAGGGGTACGTCGACAACACGCGGGTCGTGTTCGACCAGTCGCTCCTGGACCTCGTCCCGCCGGTCGCGGTCGAGGCGTTCGGCTTCGAGCGGCCCGACGTGGTGCTCACGGCAGCGACGGACGGCATCACGCTGGCGGCGGCGATGGCGAGCCACTTCGACGCGGCCGTCGCGTACGCGAAGAAGACCCGCGAGACGGCCGTCGAGGAGTTCATCGAATCGCGCGGCCGGCTCCAGTCCGGCATCGAGCTCACCTACTACCTCCCGGCGCACGCGGTGGCGCCCGGCGACTCGGTGCTCGTCGTCGACGACCTCATCCGGTCGGGCGAGACCCAGGAGCTGCTGCTCGACATCGCCGAGCGGGCGGGCGCGGACGTGACCGGCGTGTTCGCGCTCATCCGAGTCGGCGAGGAGGGGATGGACCGGGCCCGCGAGCGCGTCGACGCCCCCGTCGCCGCGCTGACCGCCCTCGAGTGATACTGTCCGTACGACCGACGGTACGACCCCGTCGCCGGACGCGGCGGATTACCCACGTTCGTGTATAAGATAGCGATAACGAGAGGAAAATATTTAAATCGTGACTGCCCGCCATGCTCGGACGTGCATCATGGCCGTAACTGACTCGCTGTCGGAATACTTCGGGTTCGAGGGGCACGGGACGGACCTCCGGACGGAGGTGCTGGCCGGGCTGACGACGTTCCTGACGATGAGCTACATCGTCGTCGTCAACCCGGGCATCCTCGTCGGTATCGAGGGCGAGAAACCGGGGATCGTCGTCCCCGGGCTGTCGTACGCCGACACGATACAGGCGGTGGCCGTCGTCACCATCATCGCGGCGTTCGTGGCGACCGTGATCATGGCTCTGTACGCCAACCGGCCGTTCGCCCAGGCGCCGGGGCTGGGCCTGAACGCATTCTTCGCGTTCACCGTCGTCGGCGCACTCGGGGTCTCGTGGCAGACGGCGCTCGCGGCCGTCGTCGTAGAGGGGGTCATCTTCATCCTCCTCACCGTCGCCGGCGCCCGCCGGTACATCATCGAGGCGTTCCCGGAACCCGTAAAATTCGCCGTGGGAGCCGGTATCGGCGCGTTTCTCGCCATCATCGGGCTCGAGGAGATGCGGGTGGTCGTCGCCGACCCGGCGACGTACGTCACCCTCGGGGCGGTCGCCTCCGACCCGGTCGCCATCCTCTCCGTCGTGGGCCTGTTCTTGACGTTCGCCCTCTACGCCCGGGGCATCCGCGGGAGCATCCTCATCGGCATCCTCGCGACGACGGCCGCGGGCTACGCCGTCGCCGCGAGCGGCCTCGTGGGCTCGGAGGGCGCGGCCGCACTCCGAGGGAACCTCGGTGCGGGCGCCAACTACGACATCACGCCGCTGGCGGGGGCGTTCCTCTCCGGGCTCGGCTCCGTCGAGGCGTTCTCGTTCGCGCTGATCGTGTTCACGTTCTTCTTCGTCGACTTCTTCGACACCGCGGGGACGCTCACCGGCGTCTCGCAGGTCGCCGGCTTCCTCGACGAGGAGGGGGACCTCCCGGAGATCGAGAAGCCGCTGATGGCCGACGCCGTCGGGACGACCGTCGGCGGGGCCCTCGGCACCTCCACGGTGACGACGTACATCGAGTCAGCGACCGGCGTCGAGGAGGGCGGCCGGACGGGGATGACGGCGCTCGTGGTGGCGCTGCTGTTCGTCGCCTCGCTCGCGATCGTCCCGCTCGCCGCCGCCATCCCGCTCTACGCCTCCCACATCGCGCTGGTGGTCGTGGCGGTCATCATGCTCCGGAACCTCGTCGACGTCCAGTGGGACGACGTCACCCACGCCATCCCCGCGGGGATGACCGTCCTCATCATGCCGTTCACCTTCAACATCGGCTACGGCATCGCCGCCGGCATCATCACCTACCCGATCGTCAAGGCCGCCACCGGCGAGGCGAACGACGTCTCGATGGCCCAGTGGGCGCTCGCGCTCGCGTTCGTCGTTTACTTCGTCGTCCGTACCGGTGGGTTCCTCTCCGGGAACGTCTGATACGGACGCCCGTCTCGGGACGGGGACCATCCATCCCCGTCCGGTTGGACCCTCCTCGTCGGAACGACACCCGAACACCGCCACCCGTCTCCCCCGACCGGCAGATATTGCCGTAACTCGTGGTTATACACGATCCGGCGTATATGCACGAGGCACATGAACGAAGACGGGAAGCGGCCCGTGAGCCGCGGGTTCGGCACCCGCTGTGTACACGCCGGAGGGGAGTCCGATCCGACCACCGGCGCGGCGGCCACGCCCATCCACCAGACCACCTCCTACGAGTTCGAGGACGCCGAGACGGCGGCCGACCGCTACGCGCTCGAGGACCTCGATCACGTCTACTCGCGTATCTCCAACCCCACCGTCCGGGTGCTCGAGAGGCGCCTCGCCGCGCTCCACGGCGCGCCGGACGCCCTCGCCACCGGGTCCGGAATGGCCGCGTTCGACGCCGCGACGACCGTCCTCGCCGAGGCCGGCGACAACGTCGTCTCGGCGGCCTCGATCTACGGCGGTACGCACGCCTACCTCTCGAACACCGCTCCGCGCCGGGGTATCGAGGCACGGTTCGTCGACACGCTCGACCCGGCGGCGTACGCCGAGGCCACCGACGAGGACACCGCGTACGTCCACTGCGAGACGCTGGCGAACCCTTCACTGGTCACCCCGCCGCTCGAGGAGATAGCGGAGGTGGCACACGAGCACGGCGTCCCGCTGTTCGTCGACAACACGTTCGCCACGCCCGCGCTCTGCCGGCCGTTCGAGCACGGCGTCGACCTCGTCTGGGAGTCGACTACCAAGTGGATACACGGCTCGGGGACCACCGTCGGAGGAGTCCTGCTCGACTCGGGGGAGTTCCCGTGGGGCGAGTACCCCGAGAAGTACCCGGAGGTCGGCGGGCCGAACCCGGCGTTCCACGGCGTGACCTTCGCCGAGCGGTTCGGCGACCGCGCGTTCTCGCTCGCCGCCCGGCACCGCGCGGCCAGGGTGCTCGGCGATCAGCAGAGCCCGTTCGACGCTTGGGCCACCCTGGAGGGACTGAAGACGCTCGGGCTCCGGATAGAACGCCACTGCGAGAACGCCCGCGCGGTCGCGGAGTTCCTCTCCGATCACCCCGACGTCGGCTGGGTCACCTACCCCGGCCTCTCCGACCACGAGACCCACGACGCCGCCCGGGAGTACCTCGACGACTTCGGCGGGATGATCGCGTTCGGGCTCGAGGCCGGCTACGAGGCCGGCAGGCGGCTCTGCGAGGCGGTCGAGCTGGCGACGTTTCTCGCCAACATCGGTGACGCCCGTACCCTCCTCATCCACCCCGCCTCGACCACCCACGCACAGTTGAGCGAGGCCGAACAGCGGGCCTCGGGAGTCTCGCCCGATCTGCTCCGGCTCTCGGTCGGTATCGAGGACGCCGCGGACGTCATCGCGGACCTGGAGGGAGCGATCGAACGGGCCACCGAACGCGCGGGGGAGGGGCCACCGGAGGGGGCCACATGACGATCCCGCACGAGCGTGCCACGGCCTCCCTCGGGGAGTTCCGCTTCCAGTGTGGCGAGTCGATCCCCGACCTCGAGATCGCCTACGAGACCTACGGGGAGTTCACCGGCGACAACGCGGTCCTCGTCTGTCACGCCCTGACGGGGAGCGCCCACGTCGCCGGCCGGCGGAGCGACGACCGGACCGCCGGCCAGGCCCGCGCCTGGTGGGAGGACATCGTCGGCCCGGGGAAGGCCATCGACACCACCGAGTACCACGTCGTCTGTGCGAACGTCCCCGGCTCCTGTTACGGCTCCTCCGGCCCGCCCGCGGAGAACCCCGAGACGGGCCAGCCCTGGGGGACGGAGTTCCCCCCCGTCACGGTCGGCGACTGGACGGAGGCCCAGCGCCGCCTGCTCGATCACCTGGGTATCCCGCACCTCCACGCGGTCGTCGGGGGGAGCGTCGGCGGGACGAACGTGATCGACTGGGCCCGGCGCCACCCCGACCACGTCGGCCGGGTGATCCCCATCGCGTGTGCGGCGCGCCTCGACCCCCAGGGGATCGCGCTGGACGCCATCGCCCGCCGGTGTATCACGACCGACCCCAACTGGCAGGGCGGGGACTACTACGGCGAGCCGACCGGGCCGAAGAACGGGCTCGCACTCGCCCGGCAGATCGGCCACGTGATGTACCTCTCGAAGGCCTCGATGGAGAAGAAGTTCGGCCGGCGGGCCGCGGGCCGCGAGACCGCCCGGGACTCCTTCCCGGTCGACTCGGCGGGGGACTTCTTCCCCTACCGCGACGTCGAGTCCTACCTCGACTACAACGGCGAGCGGTTCGCCGAACGGTTCGACGCGAACGCCTACCTCTACCTGACACGAGCGATGGACAACTACGACCTGGCCTCCGGCTACGAGTCGGACGCGGCGGCGCTGGCGGCGTTCGACGGCCAGGCGCTCGTGCTCTCTTTCACGGGGGACTGGCACTTCACCGTCGAGCAGAACGAGGCGCTCGCCGGGGCCTTTCGAGAAGCGGGCGCCCGGACCGCCCACCACGTCGTCGACTCCGATCACGGCCACGACGCGTTCCTCGTCGAACCCGACCGCGTCGGCCCGCCCGTCGCGGACTTCCTCGCCGAGGGGGTCGCCGGGACGGCCGTGACCGACACCGCAGAGGACGACGGCGAGTCGGAGTTCGCGCCCGTTCACACGTCGCTGTTCTCGGACTGATACTGTCGGTCGTGAGAACACGACTCCCGACGCCAGTCACCCACCGCGTCGGCACTACGACCCGGAAGACCGTGCAACCGGGATGGGCGTAATCATCCGAGCCGCTACGGTGATCGCCATCAGACCTGCGCGGCGTCGGGAGCCCGCGCCGCGTCGGCGGGGCCCCCGCTACGCTCGAGTTGGCGGACCGTGAGCACCGGCACCGGACACGTCCGGACGATGGCCTCGGCGACGCTCCCCAGCAGGAACGAGTGTTCGCCGCCGCGGCCACGGGTGCCGGTGGCGACGACGTCCGCGTCGACCTCGCGGGCGTAGGCCGTTATCTCCTTGGCCGGTCGGCCCTCGCGCACGGCGGTGGTCACCGGTCGGTCGACCGCGGTCTCGACGGCCTGGATCGCCGCCTCTCCCTGGTCCGAGAGCGCCTCCGACACCTCGTCGTGGAGCTCCTCGGGGAGCGAGTCGACCTTCGACTCGTCGACCACGTAGAGCGCGTGCACCTCGGCGTCGAACCGCTCGGCCAGGTCGACGGCCGTCTCGACGGCGCGCTCGCCGCTCGCCGACCCGTCGGTCGCGATGACCACCGTCTCGAACATGACCGTCGGTTCACCCCCTCCGGTGATAAACCCTCCTCGACCGCTCCGAGCGGGGACATCGGTGGGGTTTTTGTCCGCAGGGGGTGACCGCCGGACATGGACGTCGAGACGGTCCTTGCGCCGGTGGACGGCAGCGAGGCGGCGATGGAGGCCTTCGAGTACGCCGTCGCCATCGCCGACCGCTACGACGCCGGGGTTCACGCGCTGCACGTCCTCGGCGAGGCGGCCGGTCGTGGAATCGTCGCCGGCGACGTCGACGACGAGGACGTCGTCGCACTCTCCGAGGAGGTGATGGAGTCGGCGCGCGAGATCGCGGGGGAGACCCCGCTGAACCACTCCTCGGCGTACGGGTTCTCCGCGGCGCGGCTCACACAGCACCCCGGGAGCGTCATCCTCGACGCGGCCGACGAGGTCGCCGCGGACTTCATCGTCCTGCCGCGCCAGCCCGTCACGGGCGACCCGGACGCGGTCATCGAGAAGGCCGCACAGTACGTCCTCGCGTACGCCACACAGCCCGTCCTCTCGGTGTAGTCCCGCCCTCTCGGTGATTCCTCCCTCGGCTCGCGATTCCCGGACCTCCCGACACCTGCCCGGGTCAGTCGACCAGTCGGGCCGCCATCTCCATCTCGAAGCTCCCGTTCCCGGCCGACTCGAACCCGACCTTCCGGTAGAGGTTCACCGCCGGGGTGTTCCACCGCTCGACCGTGAGCCAGATGCGCCCGATACCCTCCTCCCGTCCCGCGCCCAGCAGCGCCTCGATGAGCCGCGTCCCGACGCCGGCGTTCTGGTACGAAGAGAGGACGAAGATGGCGAGCTCGTAGGCGTCCCCCCCGTCGGGAACGAGCGTCGCGTGGCCGACCGCGTCGCCGTCGTGCCACCCGACGACGTTCACGCAGTCCGGATCGAGGATGTTCTCCAGCCACGTCCGAACACCCTCCTCGCCGGTCGGCGGGATACCCTGGGCCCGGTCCTCGGGGTCGAACGCCGCGTACATCTCCACGAGCGCCTCGGCCTCGTCCTCGACGGGACCCTCGCCGTAGGTGTGGACGCGGATCTCCCGACCCTCGCCGTCCTCGAACGACCGCGGCGGCGGGTCGTACGGGCCCGCCACCTCGTCGGGGTAGACCCGGGTCATCGCACCAGCGTCACCGAGGTGTTGGCGTTCAGGATGACGAACTCCGCGATCTGGCCCAGCGTCACCTTCCCGAGCGGCGAGGTTTCCCCGCCGCCGAGGACGAGGCGGTCGAACCCCTCGCGCTCGGCCACCTCGACCAGCCGGCTCCCCGCGTGGCCCTCCAGGACGAGCACCTCGGCCCCGACGACGGACTCCCTGAGGAACCCCTCGACCCGCTCGCGGACCGCCTCGACGGTCATCTCCGAGTCGGGGTTCTCGACGACCGCGACCGTCAGGTCGTCGCCCGCATCGGCCGCCCGCTCGACGGTCCGCTCGAGCGCGCGGAACGAGTCCTCGCTCCCGCCGATACCCAGAAGCACTCTCATATCCCGGAGGTACGTGCCCCGCGTCAAAAGCCTACGCTTCCGTCCTGCCCGGGACACAGCGACCAAGACGAGCACCGCCCCGGCGGCCGAACGCTTTTGTCCGATCCCCGCCCAGCGACGGCTATGGGTGCCCTCCGAAACGCGCGCGGGGAGTTGCCGGGCGTCGTCGCCGTCCTCGTGCTCGGGTTGGGCCTCGCGGACCTCTTCCTGGACGTCGTTCCCGGCGTTCCGTTCTGGGTGATCTTCATCATCGGGTTCGCCGTCGTCCTCCCGCTGGTCGGGATCCTGTTCGACGAGGACGACGAGTACGCGACCGACGCCGAGCCGTCCGCGGACCGGAACCACGAGGGGGAGCAGGAGGACCCGCGAACGCGAGGAGGCGTAGGTTCGGTCGCCCCGAGTCGACGGCCCCACCGTCCGTCACCCGTCAGACACACCCGACAGGTCTTTTTGTGGACGGGCCCCACGCCCGACCCATGAGCGAGGAGTCGCCCGGGGAGGCGGACTGGGAGGACGGAGCGGACCTTATGCCGGCCATCGAGCGGGTCGAGGACATCACCGAGGAGGGGGACGGACCGGCGTCCGCCGTCTCGCGGGTGGACGGATCCGGGGGACCCGAAGGGGGGACCGAGACCCCGGAGATACCGCCGGACGTCCGCGAGTACGCCCGGTTCTCGAAGATCGACGGCGCGACCTACGACCGCGCCAACGAGTTCCTCCGGGACCGCACCTACATCACGGCCCGGGAGTGGGCCATCGCGAGGCTCTGTGCGGACTTCCGCACCGAGACCGGCGTCGAGATGACGAAGATCGGCGAGAACCTCCCCCATCTCGTCCCCTTCATGACCGACACGTACACCCCCCAGGCGGTCAATCAGGCCCGCTCGTCGTTCAAGGGCAAAGTCCGGAAGGCCGGTGCGACGTTCCTCTACGGTGCGATGTGTGACTTCTTCACCGCCGAGGAGCTCGACGACCTGATGTACGAGGTGACGGAGGTGGCGAAGTTCCTGCTCGAGGTCGAGGGCGTCGAACTCACCGTCGACGAGGAGTTAGAGGCCGAGGACCGCATCTCCAGCGTGATGCGCGAGGTCCGGGAGTCCTCCGCCGCCCTGCGCCACGACCACGTGACCTGCCCGGAGTGCGGTCACGAACTCTCGCCCGACGGCGAGCACTTCGAGAGCGAACCCGCATCTGCTGACGACTAGAACCACCACTTTTTCCTCCTCGGGTTCCCTCGCTCGCCTCGCTCAGTCACCCTCAACTCAAATGGTAACGAGAAAGAAGCAGTTATTAAAGGTGAAAATACTGCGATAAGGATGACTGCGACGGCGAAATATACCCTGAGAATTTTGAGTGCTTGGCTCCGTTGATTGCGGATTTCGTCTATTTATCTATCAAGAGTAGCACGAACTTCCTCTAAGATCGGATTTGAATCACCCATATTAATGATTCTATCGCTTGTTCATTATGAACACTGCAGATTCGAGGACCCTCACATAAAGTATGAACGGCCTCTATACCATCGGGTCACCAACCATTACCGCTCTGCTGATTACAACCTCTGTCTACAGCACACAGTTAGTGAGAAAAATAGAGTACCCAGTCGTCGTACGCCTGAAAAATGGTGATTTGTTAGGGTCCCGATCAAGTGCGGTACCATTCCGACAGCACCCGCGAGCGAGGCCGAGGACCGAGCGGGCGGCTTTTTCACCCATGTTTTTGCACCGGGGGCTCCCGCAGCGAGCGAAGCGAGCGAGGAAGCCCCCGGCTGGAAAAAGATGGTGGCTGAGGGAAGTAAGCCCCCTTCTGTTCGGCCCGGCATTCGGCTGAGCACCCGCCGCGTGTCCGGGCTACCTTGGTGCGGCGGGCTTGCACCGGCGAGGTTGCGCCGTTCCATCCGTTCTCCACGGTCGGCGTTCACGGGCTACGCCCGTTCGCCCAACAGGTGGTCTTCGACCACCGGGCCCTCGGCGGGTTAACTCGCTTCCCTTGCGGGTCGCTTCGCACGCCTCATCGGTCGCGTGGAGTGGTCTCGTTTCTGTTCCAGAGCCAGCGGTCTCCCGCTCCGGACTTGCGTCCGGTCGCCCGCCCGGACGGTGGGGGGACTTTCCTCACTTCCGGGTCGCCCCGGTAGCGGAGGCCGGGCTCCCTCTGCCACTGTAGCGTAGTCGGTTCGGCCGATTAAGCCCTCCGGTGACCCGCGCTACTCCGACCCGGCGTCGGTTCAGGCGGTCACGCCGACTCGCTCGGCGTCCTCGCGACAGCGCTCGGCCGCGGCCTCTATGTCGAACTCGCGGACGATCTTTCCGTCCTCGATCAGCGGTTCGAGCAGGGGCTCGCCATCGACCTCGGTCCCGTCGAGCGCGACGTAGTGGCCGCCCTCGGGGGTGCGGTACACCTGCTTGGTCCCCGAGAGCTTCCCCCGCTTTGCCGCGGGCTCGCCCCCCACCTCGACGATGTCGAGCGCGAAGTCGACCGGGTCGGCGTTCGAGACGTACGAGCCGACGCCGAAGCCGTCGGCGACGTCGTGGAGGTGCCCGACGGTCTCGGGGGTGAGCCCGCCGGAGACGAAGATGCCGACGTCCTCGTGGCCCCGGGCGTCGAGTTCCCACCGGACCTCGCGGGCGATGTGCCGGAAGTCACCGCGCCGGGAGGAGGTGGTGTCGAGCCTGACGCTCTCGAGGTCGGGGATCGCCTCGGCGGCCCGGACCGCCTCGTCCACCTCGTCGGAGTAGGTGTCCACGAGCGCGACACGCGGGACGTCCGGGCCGACACCCTCGTCGAACGCCCGCCAGGCGTCCTCCTGGTTGCCCTTCCCGAAGCAGATGACCAGCGCGTGGGGCATCGTCCCGCCGGCCTCGCGGCGGAGGGTCTCGCCGGCGGCGACGTGCGAGAAACCGTCGACGCCGCCGATCAGCGCCGACCGTTCGAGGGCGGCCGTCGAGGCGGGGTGGATGTGCCGGGCGCCGAAGCTCAGCACCGGCTTTTCCGGGGCCGCGGCCTTCGTCTCGCGGGCGGCGGTCGCGACCGCCGAGGTGTACGAGAGAAAGCCCAGTAGGGACGTCTCGTAGCGAGCGAACGGCCGGTAGGGTCCCTCGATGCGCATTACCGGCCCGCCGTCGAAGTGTGTCCCCTCCCGGAGCGCGTGGACGTCCACGGGGAGCCCGGAGAGCAGGTTCGCGGCGTCCTTCAGTCCTGCGAGCACCTCGAACTCCCCCGTCGGGAACTGGTCGGCCGTCACCTCCGCGACGACGTGGGGGTTCCGGCAGGCGTGGTCGAGGGCCTCCTCCGTGCGGAGGAAGTACGCGTCGGTCGCCATCCCCTCGCGGATGGCGTCCTCGGAGACGACGTCGAACATACCGGCCGGACGACGCCCCCATCGAAAAAGGGCCCGATCGGATGACGGGACATACGGTCGGGCGTGCCTGTGCTCGGCGATCCTCGGGATGATCGGTGTTCCGAGACCGGTCGGACGGACTCGGATCCGTGAGGCGGTAACGAATGACGCACGACCGTCCGAATCAGGCGTCGAACTCGGTCAGTTCCGGGGAGACGGACGCCTCGTCGACCTCGTCGGCGTGTGCCTCGCGAAAGGCGGTCCGGTAGCGCCTGAGTTTCCGGTAGAGGAAGTAGCCGAACACCCCGTCGTAGACGACGACGAAGGCGAAGAACGCCAGCAACGGCGGGATGCCGAGGAAGAACGACGTCAGGCCGGCGACGATCCCGACCAGGGAGTTGTACGTCCCGTGGATGAACGCGGCGATGAGCAGCCCCTTCACCACGATGGGGCCGGCCCGGTCGGGGTTGAACTTCGCGAGGCCGAGGTAGTAGCCGGCGAACGCGGAGTAGATGACGTGTCCGGGGCCGGCGAGCGCGCGGAGCGCCGTGATCTGCCCGCCGGCACCGATGATCTCCGCGCCACCGAACTGTACGACCCCGGCGCCGACGCCCACCGCACCGAGCAGCGCCGCGCCCCCCGGCCCGACGAGCGACGCCGCCTCCCCGCCCGCCATGTCCAGGTTCCGCGTGATGTAGAGGGCGTTCTCGATGGTGGCGAAGCCGAGGCCGGCGGCGGCGCCGTACACCGCCCCGTCGACGACGGCGTCGAAGCTCCCGCTGCGGTAGGGGAGGAGCCGCACCGCGAGCCACTTCACCGTCTCCTCCACCGGCCCGACGACGAGGTAGAAGAACAGTATCGTCCCGATAACGGGGACGAGCGCCAGGGCGGGCTGGAGGAGGCTGTTGATGAGGGCGGCGAACCCGGCGAACAGCACGCCGAGCACGAACGTCCCGACGAGGAGTTCGAGCGGTTCGCCGCCGGTGACGTCCGCCCGGTGGACGTACCAGACCAGGGCGAACGCCGGCACCACCGAGAGCGCCACCAGTCCGACGGCGGCCGGCCGGTCGGCCAGCGTCGCACCGATCCCCCCGAGGAGGAACTGTGCCAGGACGATGAGCAGGGCCATCAGGATGAACACCGCCCGCGTGATCGCGACCCCGCCGTTGTACACCCGCGTCGCGAGGCGGTCCAGCCGGGTCCGCGGCTCCCACGTCGATATGTCGTAGAGGTCCTGTGTCCCGTCGCCCCGGGCCTCGACCGGGTCGCGCTTCGTCATGACCGGAACACCGGCCCGGCTCCTCTAATGCCTTCTCCCTGGTAGTGTAGGGCCGCCGGACCGAGAGATCGCCACGCGCCGGAGCGCTGTCGCGGCCGACGACATCCCCCGTCCCGGCCCGCCGACGCAGTCGGGACCCACGGCCCTCGAGCGTGGCCACCGTGGGACTGCGCCGGCCACGACGGTCCGACCGCAACGGGGTCGTCCCTGTCGGTCACACCTCGGCCAAAAGATGTTATTGGAACGACTCGAAAAGTGGCACCAGGGCGGGGGTCGAGCGGCGTGGGTGACGACCCACGACGGGGTGACGACAGGGGGACATGAGAGACGCAGAGGGGGAGGACCCGCCGATCTCGGAGCGACGGGGACTCCTCAGGCGGGTCCGGGGACACCCGGAGGTCGTCGCGGTCGAGTTCACACGCGACGGGTTCCGGACGGTGTTCGCCGAGGTCTACCCGAGGGACGACCTCGATGAGTCGCTACGGTGCGAGGCGGAGCGACTCGGATACGCCGTCCGGCGCCCCGGGACGGACGAGCACCGGCGCTGGCGACTGACGGAGTGGTGGGAGGGCGACCACGAGAACGTCTACGTGTTCAGGCTCGACTCGGACCGGGCCCCTTTCTCGCCGTAGCCGGCCCGACAGCCGGCCGTCGAGGGTATCGGTGCCGGCGGGTCGGCCCGGCCGACCCGGGGGCAGGGCTCACCGATAGCCCTCGACCAGCGACTCGACGTACTTCGCCACGACGTCGACCTCCAGGTGGACCGGGTCGCCGACGGACTTCGAGCCGAGGTTCGTCAGGCGGTAGGTCTCCGGGATGATCGCCACGTCGAACGCCCCATCGCGGAGGTCGGCCACGGTCAGCGAGATGCCGTCGACACAGATCGAGCCCTTGGACACGACGTAGCGTTCCATCCCCGCCGGGAGCGAGAACGTGAACGTCCAGTCTTCTCCTACCCGTTCGATCCCCACGACGTCGACGGTGCCGTCGACGTGACCCTGGACGAAGTGGCCGTCGAACCGGCCGTCCGCGGGAAGCGCCCGTTCCAGGTTCACCCGGTCGCCCACCGCGAGGTCGCCGAGATACGTCCTCTCGACGGTCTCGGCCGAGAGGAACAGTTCGAACGATTCGTGGTCGTATTGCTCTACGGTGAGACACGCGCCCGAGACGGCGATCGACTGCCCGACCGAGAGATCGTCGCAGAACGACGCCGACACGCGCAGGCGGAGGCCGCCGTCGGTCCGCTCGCGGCCGTCGACCTCGCCCGTCTCCTCGACGATGCCCGTGAACATGGTCGTTGGTAGGTCCTGCAGCCGTCAAATGCGTTCCCGTCCGTGTCCGTGAGGTGTTGGTGCGATGGCAGTCCCACCCGATGCTTTCCATGCTCGTCACCGCGACCCCCCACCGCCGGTAGTCCACTGCACCCCCGGCATCCGGAGGCCACCGACCCGTCCGAGAGCGATGCGGGACGCTTTTGCTCTCACACGGTCTCCGACGTGACATGAGCAGGGGGATCCTCGGGCTGGTCGGGCTCGCGGTGACGCTGGCGTTCGCCATCCCCGTCGGCCTCCTCGGTCTGGACATGCTGACGAGGGGGGACACCCTCCTCGGCGCGGGGTTCCTCGCGGTCGCGGTCCTGATGGTGCTCCTCCAGGAACACCTCACGACGCCGGGCGACGTCCCGGGACGGGTCGCCGGTCGGCTCGTCGGACGCGTAGCGAAGGACCCGGAGGCCGACCCCGGGGCCGGCGGCGAGGGGGAGCACGAGGGACCCGAGTAGGGTGCCTTCCCCCTCGGGACGCCGTTCCCGTTTTCGCTCTGCCCGTCCCGTTCCGGCTCTCGTACGGACGACGACCGTCCGTATCAGGCCTCGGGTTCGGGCGCCTCGGCATCGGCCGCGTCCTCGGTCGGCTCCTGTGCTGCCTCGATCAGCTCCTGGAGCGACTGGTTCGTCGGCTCGTTGTGCAACAGCACGTCGATCGGCAGGGTGGGGGCCCCGTCGACGAGGTTCTCGAGGAGAACGAGCCGCTCGCGGGCCCGGGACATCCCGACGTAGAACACGCGGCGCTCGTTGTCGGTGAGCGTCGGCACGGGGTCGGCGTTCTTCGTGAACTCCGTGACGCCCGGTACCTCGGCGGGGTTCGGGACGGAGGCGGCCATCTGCTCGACGACCTTCTCCGTGAGGTCGGTCGCGACGAACACGTGATCGGCCTCGCGCCCCTTCGCGGAGTGGATGGTGCCGACTCGGACGCGGTTGGGGTCCATCCCGCGATAGCGCCCGGAGAAGTACGCCTTCACCGACCGTTCCTGGAAGTTCGACACCCGCGAGAGCATGTCCGCGGCGCTCCCCGGTCCGGGGAGGAACGGGGCGTACTCCTCGGCGAACTCGGGGTCGACCTCCATGTCGGCGAGGTCGTCGACGCCCTCCTCGTCCTGCAGGTCGTCGATGGCGTCGAACAGGTCGTCGCGCTCGCCGGTGCCGAACGCCGAGTCGACGAGCATCTCCGCGAGCCGGCGCGCCTCCAGCCCGTCGAGGGGCTCGCCGGCGTCGACCTTCTCGACCGCGTCGACGTACCCCTGCAGTCGGTCGGTCCAGAGCCGGGTGTCCGTCAGCGAGACGAACGGGATGCCCTCGCCGACGAACTCGTCGACGAACTGGAACATCTGGTAGCGTGCCCGGAACAGCACCATCATCGAGCAGTCCTCGTCCTCCTCGACGGTCGCTTTGACGTTCCTGACGAGCTCGAGTATGGAGGGGCCTCGCACCGCTTCGACCCGTCCGCCCTGCTTGCGGGGCTTGAGGTCCTTCTCCTGGCGCTTCTCGATGTGGCGAATCTCCCGGTTGACGACGTGGAGGATGCGCGAGGGGAGCCGGTATGAGTTCGGCAGGACGACGTCCTCGTCGACGCGCTCGTCGAGCAGGAGGTTCGGGTCGGCCCCCTGCCAGGCGTAGACGACCTGGTCGTCGTCCCCGGCGATGATCACCGACTCCATGTGCGGGCGCCACTCCTCGTACACGTCGTACTGGAGCGTGGTGATGTCCTGGAACTCGTCGATCACGAGGTGGTCGACGCTCGGGACGAGCGAGCGCCCTTTCACCCGTTCGAGCATGTCCGCGAAGCCGACGACCCCCTCCTTGCCCTTGTAGGCCCGCCAGGCCCGGATGACTTCGGGGACGTCGATGCGGTCGTCGTCGCTGGGCCAGGTCGGCGTGTACTTGTTGCCGGTCTGGGCGTTCGAGTCGACGTCCGGCGGGAGCCTGACCTCCTCCTCGTCCCATTTGAACGGGACGTCGTACCAGTCGGCCACGTCACGACGGGTGCGCTGGAGCCACTGGCTCGTGGCGATGATCTTGTTCCCGATGGTGGTCGAGCGGGCCGACCGCCGCCGTGACCCCTCGTACTCGTCCTCGAACTCGATGCCGTACTCGTCGCAGAACTCCTCCTTGTGGGACTCGCCGACGACGTCGCCCCGCGAGAGGTTCAACAGCTCGTACGCCTTCGCGTGCATCGTGCTGACGTTGCCCTTCAGCGACCGCGGCGAGCGGTCGAGGCGCTCTGCGAGGCGTTCCCGGACCTCCGAGGCGGCCGCCCGGGTGTAGGAGACGACGAGGATGTCCCTGACCGGGACCCCCTCGTCGAGCATCTCGTCTACCCTGTCGAGCAGGGCGGTGGTCTTCCCACTGCCCGGGCCGCCGAACAGACGGGTCACCTGCGGGTCAGTCATTGGGGTTCTCTGGACCCGCTGCCCCATAACGCTGTTTGATGTGTCCCGGGGCTCGGGCGGCCGCCGCCGAGTGTAGCCGAGACGATCCGGTCGGCGTGTTTTAGCCACCGATCCGACCCGCGCGGGTCGCTCCCGACTACGTGGTCCCGGCTGTCGAACAGGCCGGGCGCTACGGACGGGACGGATAGAGAGCCGACACGGACGGGACGGCGACCGGGCTACGGCTCCCAGCCGCAGACCGTACAGGCTACCGCGCCGAGATCGTGTAGGCCGCCGCACTCGGGACATCGCTTCTTGTTGTAGTCCCGTTCCCACGAGGGGCCTTCGATTTCGTGACCACGGTCGGTGAGGAACTCGTCGAAAACGTCGTCGTTCGCGGTCGCCATACGACGAGTGGTACGACGGCGGTCGACATAAATCTGTGGTACGAGGTGGCACGGACGGACGACACACGGCTCCGGTCGTGTCTACCGTGATATATTAGATATAATATAGGTCTCCGAACTTCCCCGTCGCGTAGTCGAGGAACGCGTCGGCGGTGAACTCCGACCCCGTGGCCCGCTTTACGAGTTCGTTCGTCCGGTAGCGCTGGCCGTGGCGGTGGACGTTCTCGGTGAGCCAGTCGTGGAGCGCGTCGACCTCGCCCTCGCGGACCCTCCCGTAGAGGTCCTCCGTGTCCGACTCGGCCGCCTCGAACAGCTGGGCGGCCATGACGCTCCCGAGCGAGTAGGTCGGGAAGTAACCGAAGTTCCCGTGGGACCAGTGGATGTCCTGGAGCGCACCTTCAGAATCGGTCTCCGGGCGGATTCCGAGGTACTCCTCGGTCCTCTCGTTCCAGACGGCGGGCACCTCCGAGACGTCGAGGTCGCCGTGGATCAGGTCGCGCTCGATCTCGAACCGGAGGACGATGTGCATGTGGTAGGTGAGTTCGTCCGCCTCGACACGGATGAGGTTGTCCGGGTTCACCCGGTTGAGGTGGCCGTAGAGCCCCGGGGCCGTCAGATCGAGGCCGGGGAACTGCTCGTCGATCCGGGGGAGGAAGCCCTCGACGAACGCCACCGAGCGACCGACGTGGTTCTCCCAGAGCCGGGACTGTGACTCGTGGACCGAGAGTCCGCGGTGCTTGCCCAGGGGGGTGCCGTACGCCTCGTCGGGCAGCCCGAGGGTGTAGGTCGCGTGGCCGAACTCGTGGATGGTCGAGCCGAGCGCCGAGACCGGCGATGACTCGTCGAACCGGGTGGTGACACGGGCGTCGAACTGCGTCCCCGTCGAGAACGGGTGCGAGGCGGTGTCGACGCGGCCCCGCTCCCACGGGTAACCGAGCGTGTCGAGCGCCTCGCGGGTCAGCTCCATCTGGTCGTCGCTGTCGTACGCGCCGTCGAACTCCAGCGCGAGGTCGACGTCGCTCGCCCGTATCTCGTCGACCAGCGGGACGAGCTCCTCGCGCAGCCGTTCGAGGATGCGCTCGGCGTGGTCGAGCGAGAGGTACGGCTCGTAGTCGGCGAACAGCACCTCGTATGGGTCGCTATCGGGGTCGACGTGCTCGGCGTACTCCCGTTTGAGTTCGACGAACGTCTCGAGGACCGGCTCGAACGACGCCCAGTCGTCCTCGGCTCTGGCTCGCTCCCAGACGGGCAGGGCGTTCGAGGACTCCTCGGAGATGCGCTCGACCAGGTCCCGCGGGACGCGGGCCGACCGCTCGTGCTCGCGCCGGATCTCCCGGACGACCGCGGACTGCGGGTCCGGGAGGCTCGCCTCGTCGAGTTCGTCGAGGGGGTCGGCGATACCGTCGCCGGTGAGGACGTCGTGCTGGACGGCCGAGAGGGCGGCGCTCTGCTTCGACCGGGCCGGGGTCCCGCCCTCGGGCATCGTCACCTGCTGGTCCCACCCGAGGACGCTCCCGGCGTCGCTCAGGTAGGTCGCGCGGCGGTACTCCTCGAGGAGGTCGTCGTAGGCGTCGGGGACCTGCCCCTGTTCCGTTGCCATACCGGCCCGAGGGGTGGAGAGCAGTTCAAAGGTGTCGTTCCGGTCAGCCGGCGGCCCAGCCCGGGACGCGAGTCGTCGGGTCGGTTCGACACGAAGCCCTCCGGACACCGCGCGAACCGCACCGGTACCCGTTCACCGGAACGACGCCTCGGCGACCCCACGATAGATCCGGTAGCACCGTTCCAGCACGTCGAGCGAGACGGACTCGTCCTTCGTGTGGGCCTCGCCCGGTTCCGAGGGGCCACAGATCACGCAGGTCGTCCCTGCGCCGGCGAGCCAGCCGGCGTCGGTCGCGTGGGGCTTGGTCACCTGCTCGGGGACCGTGTCCTGTGCCTCGCGCGCGGCGTCGAGCACCGCGTCGGCGAACGCGGGTTCGTCACAGGCCATCGGCGGGGTGTCGCGGTCGACCTGCCACTCGACGCCCTCGACCTCGTGTTCGACCCCCGAGAGGTCCGCACGCTCCCCGGGGACGGTCCGTTCGTCGATGGTGACCTCACAGCGTGCGGGCACGACGTTCCCCGCCGACCCGCCCTCGATCCCGGTGACAACGAGGCTCCCGGCTATCTCGTGCCCGAGCACCGTCGTCCGGGGCGTCTCCGTCCCCCGCACCACGTCGGCGGCATCACACGCCCGGTAGACGGCGTTCACGCCCGCCTCGGGCTCGCTGGCGTGCGAGGCCGTCCCGTGGGCGAGGAGCGTCGAGCCCCGCCGGCCGCGGTGAGCGACCACCACGTCGGTCACGTCCGGCCCGGAGTAGTTCGTCGACCCCTCGCCGACGACGGCGTAGTCCGGAGCGAACCCCTCCTCGATGGCGTGACGGGCACCGATCCCCCCCACTTCCTCGCCGACGAACGAGGCGAAGACGAGTTCGGTAGTCGGGTCGGCGTCGCGGAACGCGCACATCGCGGCCGCCACGGCCCCCTTCATGTCGGCGGCCCCGCGACCGTAGAGCCGGCCGTCCTCCGTCCGGACCACGTAGCCGTTCCCGCGGACCTGTCCCTCGTCCGGCGGGACGACGTCGTGGTGGCCGACGAGCGCGAGGCTCTCCTCGCCCTCGCCCCTCCTGGCGATCACGCTCCCCGCGTCGTCCCGTTCGACGTCGGCGTCCGTCTCGGTCCGGAGCCACGACTCGATGGCGTCGCCCGCGGCCGTCTCGTCCTCGTGGCTCGGCACCGAGACGAGGTCGGCGGCGAGGTCAGTCAGTTCCTCCATGGCTGGTGGTGCGTGCGGTCGGACTTGTGTCCTGCGAGGACGGCGAGGATTGCCCCTCTGGTGGATCCACTGCCAGCCAATCCAGAGGGTTCGGTCCCCTTCCGGGTCACCCGGTTGCGGCGGTGAGAATCGTCACGAGATCGTCCCTGAGCACGTACAGTACGATCCCGACCCCGCTGTACTTGATCGGAGGGAAAAACAGGCCGGGGAGCGACTGGTAGAGCCCGTAACCGACGAAAGCCAGCGCGATGGCGACGACCACATAGCGGACGTAGCGCTGCCGGTTCTTCCCCCGCTTGCACTCGGAGCATACCGTCCGCCGTGAGCTGCGACGCACGAACAGGTCAAGCGACCCGTCGGCGAACCGGTAGCGGACCGTCACCAGCAGCGCCACTCCGACGAGGACGCTGCTCAGTATGAGGCTCTCTTTCAGGTAGATCGGCTGGTCGATCAGCTGTCGACGGACGACCCTGATCAGCCGGGGGAACACGGCGGTCAGCAGGAGCGGGACCCCGGCCAGGAAGCCCAGTCCGAGGACGACCCGCCAGAGCCCGCCCCGCTCGTAGTCCGGGAGGTGGATATCCTGGACGGCCGTCGAGCAGTCATCACAGACAGGGGTCCCACAGACGCCACAGACGCCGGTGGATTCGTGGCCGTCGGCCGTACACGCCAGGAAGTCCCGGACTTCCTTTCGCGTCTCGGTAGTTGCGTCAGCGGCCGCCATCAGACACCTCCCAGCTCGCGCTCGAACGTACTGATGAGCTCGCTGTTCAGTTCCGAGGCGGCCGACCGGGCCCTGATCGCGACCTCGGATCGCCCCCGGGTGTCGAGCCCACCCATGTCCGCACGGACGAGCCGGTCCTCTGATTCGTCGAACGCCGAGACTTGACTCTCCTCGGAGATGGCGGTGAACCGACCCGTCACAATCAGTTCGGCGTACACCACGCCGCGGTCGCCGTACTCCTTTTTGATACTCATCTTCCCGGCGTTGTCGTCGTCCTCGCTGACTACGAAGACCCCGTCACGACCCACGACCGGCTCCGCGTCCCCGATGTCTTTCGATTCACGGATGAGGATCCCGTTACCCGTACAGACGTCACGCACTTTCGCGTAGAGTGCCTCCGGGGTCGTGTTCGCCGAGATAGTCGCTCGACTGACCTCCTGTGCCTCTCCGATGAGTGCGCTGGGATCGATCTCGGCGTCAAGCCCGACCGTGACCGTGTGCTCGACGCCCCGGTCGATTTCCGTCGTGAACTCCTCGCCGGTCTCGTCAAACGCGCCCTCTATGGCCAGCCCGGAGACGGTGTTCCCGGAGAGCTTGCCACGGAACCTCGCGATCACGCTCTCGACGTCGATGAGCTGGCTGATCGGGCCGACAACGACGAACCTCGCCGGCGAGTCCACCGTTGCCCTCGCGTTCGACCACTCGATCCGTCTCGCCTCGGGATCGTAGGTCGCGCCGTCGAACGGCTCGTACTGTATCTGCGGGAACGTCCGGGAGAGCTCCACGTAGAAGCGATCGAGTGCGAGCCGATCGTACCCCCGGGTCGTGTCCCGTAATTCCACCTCGATCACGAGGCCCGCCAAGCCCTCGTACTGCTGGAAGCGGTCCCCGCTCCGCCTGCCGAAGTCGAGCTTCTCGGACAGCGTCACGACGTCCCGGTAGAGGTTCGCCCGGATGATGACCGGTTGACGATCGTGGGGCAGCCCCTCGATGTTGTATTCACGCTTCAACACGCGGGTCTCGCCCTCTTTCAGCGCCCGTTGGGCCTCCTCGGCCGTCCAGTCGGCGTCGAACTCGATCGTCCCGTTCTCCGGGACGCCGTCGATATCCACCTCGGTGATGTACGAGTCGTCTCGGTGGGCGTCCTCGTCCTGTGACAGCGGGGGCGAGTGCGAGAGTCCGATAAAAAAGCGCGTGCTCGGGAACCCGCTCCGCCCGTCGTCCCCCCCTGCGAGGACAGCGGCGACGGCGTCCGCGATTCCCCTCGGCGGCGACTCCCGGTCGCGGATCGCCTGCTGTTCCGGGCTGACGAACGCCCGGGCCTCCCCCGAGAGCGAGTGATCGCTTCGGTATTGTGTCTCGGTAATATCGAGGTTCATGTCCAGTTTCTCGAGGAGCTGAACGCGTTCTACCGTCCGACCCGCTTCTACCCTGCCCATGAGCGTAGGGTATACGTGGCGAGGACTTCAATCTGTGTGTCTCCGATATAGTCCAGTACACTGACCATAGTCGAGACTGTCGCCGCTGGGCCGTTCGAGGAAGCCGGATCGTCCGGCGATCACCACGATTGCGCGTCTCCGAATCGGGACGGCATCGGGAAGGCGGCGCCCGTCGCGAGCGTCTCCTGCACAGGGACTTTTCAGGGGTCTTAAACAGCGGGACGCCCAATCGGGGATATGGACATCGTCCCGGACACGAGCGCGGTCGTCGACGGCCGCGTGTCCGAACACGTACGGCGGGACGGGGACGTCGGGACCGTCTTCGTCCCGGAGGCGGTCGTCGGCGAGCTCGAGTCGCAGGCCAACGAGGGCCGCGAGACGGGGTGGGACGGGCTCGCCGAGCTCCAGCACCTCGCCGACCTCGCCGACGAGGGGGAGATCTCCCTCGAGTACGTCGGTCGTCGCCCCACGGCGGCGGAGATGACCGGCGCCGGCGAGGGTGACATCGACGCGGTCATCCGCGACATCGCCGCCGAGCACGGCGCGACGCTGCTCACCAGCGACGCCGTCCAGGCCGAAGTCGCCCGCGCCAAGGGGCTCGCCGTCGAGTACATCGAGCCACAGACGGCCGACGTCGGCTCGCTCGCCATCGAGCAGTTCTTCGACGACTCGACGATGAGCCTCCACCTGAAGACGGGGGTGCGGCCGATGGCCAAGCGGGGCGACATCGGGGACATGCACTACGAGACCATCCGCGAGGAGGTTTCGACGGAGGACCAGCTCAAGGAGTGGGCCCACGACATCGAGGAGTCGGCCCGGCGATCGCCCGACGGGTTCGTCGAACTCGACCAGCCCGGGATGCGGATCATCCAGTTCCGGGACTTCCGTATCGCCGTCGCCCGGCCGCCCTTTGCCGACGGCTTCGAGATAACCGCCGTGCGACCCATCGTCAAGACGGACCTCGACGACTACGCGCTGGCCGACGCGCTCCGGGACCGCCTCGCCGAGCGCCAGCGCGGCGTCCTCATCTCGGGGGCGCCCGGCGCCGGCAAGTCGACGTTCGCCCAGGCCGTCGCCGAGTTCCTCGCGGACTCGGACTACGCCGTCAAGACGATGGAGAAACCCCGCGACCTCCAGGTCGGCCCGAACATCACCCAGTACACCGAACTCGGCGGGTCGATGGAGAACACCGCCGACTCGCTGTTGATGGTCCGCCCGGACTACACCATCTACGACGAGGTCCGGAAGACCTCCGACTTCCGCGTGTTCGCGGACATGCGGATGGCCGGCGTCGGGATGATCGGCGTCGTCCACGCCACGCGGGCGATCGACGCCCTCCAGCGGCTCGTCGGCCGGGTCGAACTCGGGATGATCCCCCAGGTCGTGGACACCGTGGTCTACATCGAGGCCGGCCAGGTCCACACCGTCTACGACGTCACGACCGAGGTGAAGGTCCCCCACGGGCTGATGCAGGAGGACCTCGCCCGCCCGGTCGTGGTGATCAGCGACTTCGAGACGGGCGAGCCCGCCTACGAGATATACACGTTCAACCGCCAGGTCGTCACCGTCCCGCTCGGCGAGAGTGACGAGGGGGGGCGTGACACCGGCGTCGACCGCATCGCCAAACAGGAGATCGAGCGGGAGATCAAGTCCGTCGCCCGTGGGCAGGTACAGGTCGAGCTCCAGGGACAGAACCTCGCGGTCGTCTACGTCGAGGAGGATGATATCTCCTACGTCATCGGCAAGGGCGGCGGGCGCATCAACGAGATCGAGGACCGCCTCGGCATCGATATCGACGTCCAAACCTTCGCCGAGAAGCCCGGCGGACGCGGTGCGGGTGGCGGCGGGAGTGGCACGAGCGGCCGGAACGGCGGCGGGGACGCCGGTCACATCGTCACCCCCGAGATCACCTCCCGGCACGTCATCGTCCCCCTGGAGGGCCACGAGGGTGAGACCGTGGAGGTGCGCGCAGGCGGGGAGTACCTGTTCACCGCGACGGTCTCTCGCGGCGGCGAGGTACAGGTCTCCCGTGGCTCGGCCATCGCCGAGGAACTCGAGGAGGCTATCGACCGCGACCAGCAGATCACAGTCGCTCCCCAGTAGGGTCGCTCCGACTCTCCGCTCGCTTCGCTCGCGGAGACACCGTTGCGCCACAGTAGGGGGGCCTCGTCTCGACGGGGAATCCACAGACGGCTTTCGAAATCCTTTTTTCAGATAGCGGCGTCGGTCCATACGCGCCGCCTTAGCTCAGCCTGGGAGAGCACTCGACTGAAGATCGGGCTGTCCCCGGTTCAAATCCGGGAGGCGGCATTGGACTCGCGATTCAAATGCCTACGGCACTGCGCGAGCGAAATATCGGTGTTTTCATCGTCGTTTATCGGCCTCGAACTGGGATTTTCTCGATCATCGCGCAGACCGACTTCCGTTTTGGACGGTGCGTGGGGGCTTACTCGGAGTTGACCTTGTCGAAACCCTCTTGCTGTGAGACGTGTCCGAGTTTTCCTGAATAGAGCGCGCATATTCAGTAGATAGTTGTCTGTAATCTTGTCCGTACTGAGGCCAAGAGAACGTTGGACACGGTCGCTACCGCGGAAAGAACGTATGCTGAACTAGTCTTGAACAGCCGTCTTGGCCGGTTGCTCCGTCGCAGGTGCAGGCGGCTCGTGCGTCCCGAAGTCCGGGTGGGTCTCTTCCATCCAGAGATACACGACCGCCCCGGAGACGAACATCAGGAGTGCAGTCATGTAGAACGCGGCTTCGGCGTTCACGAACTCCATCGAGAGCCCGATCAGGATCGCGCCGACGGCATAGCCGGAGTCACGCCACATCCGGTAGACGCCCATGCCCGCAGACCGCCACGTCGGATGGGCGGCATCGCTAGGCACGGTCATCAGGTTGGGATACAGTAACGCCATCCCGAGGCCGGAGACGGCAGCCAGGACGGCCCACGCGAGGTATCCTTCGACGAGTACCATGCCCAGGACACCCGCACCTGCGAGGAACATCCCCACGATGACGGGCGGCCGGCGACCGATGCGATCCGCAAGCCCACCAGTCGCGATCTGCAGGAAGTAGATCGCGCTGTGGACGCCGACCACGACTCCGACTGCCGCGATGCCAAGACCCTGGCTTGTCAAATAGAGCGGGACGGCGATCCAGAACAGCGTGTCCACGAAGTTCTCGACGTGGCCGGCCTGCGCAGCGGCGAATAGCGTCCTGTCACCGTAGGTCGCGCGCTTCAGCACCTCGTTGAACGGGAGGTTCGCGTCGTGGTGGTCGTCGTCACCTTCGGCCTGCGCGTACTGGACGGTCTCCTCGATCAGGAAGACCGAGATGAGGAACGCCAACACGACGACGACGGCGAGGAAGTAGAACGGCTCTGGCCGGAGATTCCACTGCCCGGCGATGACGCCCGTAATCCAGGCACCGACAGCGACGCCAGTGTATCCGAACGACTCGTCGATGCCGACTGCCAGCCCACGCTGCTCGGGGCCTGCGAGGTCGATTTTCGCGTTGATCGCCATGCTCCACGTCAACGCCTGGTTGATACCCAGCAGGACGTTCCCGATGGTGATCCAGCCCCAGTTCGGAGCGAAGATCAGGATGATCGGCAGGGGGAGTGCCGTCGCCCATCCGGCGACGAGCACGGGCTTGCGGCCGTACTCCTCGCCCCATTTGCCAGCGTAGAGGTTGAGGATCGACTTCACGATCCCGAACGAGACGACGAACGAACCGATAACGAGGAACGACGTGACGCCGAGTACCTCCTCCCCCAGAACGGGGACGACGGTCCGTTCGGAACCGACCGTCAGGCCGGTGGCGAACACCAGCAGAACGTGCAGTGAGAACTGTCCGAGGTGCTCGCTGATCCCCTGTTTGAGGTCAGTTGCCGTACTCATAGATCACTCCGCTGGGCAGTTGTTCGGACCCAGTTCCAACTCGGCCAGTTCGTCGGCCGGAACCGATTCCTGCCCCACGTTCGTCCTCTTGACGCGCTCGAAGTTCGGCGGGTGATCCGGGATGTCTGACGCGAGTTCCCGGACGAAATCCTCGCGGTCGCGGCCGAGGTCATCGTTCCGTTCTCTGACCTCGGCGAGGGTTGCGGTCACCGGTGGTTCGGGCGAGCCAGGGTCGTGTGCCGGCAGGACCAAGGCGTCGTCCAGTCGGCCCAACAGCCGCTGGAGACTCTCGTAGAGGGTCGCAGCGTTCTGTTCGACGTTGGAACCTTCGATGCCCGCTTGGACGCCGAGTTCGACCCGGCCCACGCTCTCGTGGAAGAGCGTGTCGCCCGTGATCAGCGTCGTACCGTCAACATCGAACGAGACGCTTCCCTCGCTGTGTCCCGGCGTGTGGATTACCTCGATGTCGAGCTTGCCAACAGTTACGGTCTGGCCATCTTCGAGGGGAGTCGTGTCGAGAGCGAGCGCGTCCTTGGGGTAGAGGTAGTAGGGGACGCCGTGTCGGTCCGCGAGTTTCGCAGCCCCCGAGACGTGGTCGGCGTGAGCGTGCGTGTCGAAGACGCCGACGAGTTCGGCGTCGTACTCCTCCAGAATCGTCTCGTACTCGTCGAGATAGTGTGACGGGTCGAAGACCGCCGCTTCACCGTCCGAGACGAGGACTTGCGAGAGGCAGCCCTTCCCCGGACGTGCGACCTGAACGAGCGTGCCATCGAGGTCGGCTGGTACTTCGGCGTGTCGCTGGACGCGGCTCCAGCCGTTCATTCCGTCCGTGAGCGTCACTGCGTCGTAGTCCAGCTCTCGAAGCAGTTCTGTCGCGGTCTCTGAGACGACACCGGCGGCACAGACAGTAACGATCTGTTCTCCACGGGGGAGGTCCGAGAGGGCCTCCTTGGCCTGTTCGGGGTCGTCAGTCAGTTCGTCGTAGGCATCGACGTTGAGACTGCCCGGAATATGCCACTCCTCGAAGTCCTCTTCGTGCCGAATATCGAGGACGAGCGGCTTACCACCGCCATCTCGTAACAGTTCGCTGAGTTTTTCCGCCGGTAGCTCTTGCATCGGTATCCCGGAATAAAAAGTGTATCAGTATATAGGTGGCGCCGGACATGACCGGCACCGTTATTTTTGACCGGATCGAAGTCGTCCGTATGAGTCTGTACGAGGCCTCGATTCGGGTCGAACACGAGTGTCCGTACCGGACGATTTCGGAACGGTACCCGGATCTGACGATCCGCGAGTGGCCGCTGAGCGACTGCCAGGTCCTCGAGATCACCTCAGAGACGACACCGAGCGACGAGTTGCTCGAGGAGATCGGTCGGATCGGCACCGTTCTGCACGAATCGGAGAACGACGACGGGTGTCACGTCGTCACGCAGTCCTGCCTCTGTTCGCTCGAGGAGTCTATCGTCGACCGCTTCGAAGAACACAACTGCCTGTATCAGTCGCCAACCATCTATCGCCAGGGCTGGGAACACTACACGGTAGTCGCATTCGATAGCGCGGACATTCGGGAGCTGCTGAGCGACTTGCGGTCCGACAGGGAGATCGATCTGCTCTCGAAAACCTCGATTTCGGAGACACAGATCCCCCACAGCATGCTGGCCCCTGCGAATCAACTGTTCGAGGACCTCACTGACCGGCAGTTAGCAGCACTCCAGCTAGCGCTGGAAAGCGGCTACTACGAGCAGCCCCGGAAGACATCGCTGCGGGAACTGGCCGACGAGACGGCCGTCGCTCGCTCGACGTACGAAGAGCATCTCCGGAAGGCGGAGAACAAGCTCCTCACGAACGCGGGACAGTTCTTGCGACTGGTCACTGCGACGTCGACGGCCGACCCGTTGCAAGTAGGACAGACCCGGCAGGCCGAACGGACTGCCGATTAGGTGCCAGCATCCCGCTGGGGACGAGTCCTCGGCTACCCGATGGTAAGCACCTCCTCGGCGTCCTCGACGATTCGCAGGCAATCTTCCATCGTCGCCCGGGGTCGAAGATCGTCGGCTTCGAGACCGCGGGAGTCGAGACACGTCCCACAGGCGGAGAGTTCACCTCCGTTCTGGGTGTACTTGAGCATCACACCGTGTGGATTGAATTTCTCGTGATCGAGGTCCGGTGCCTCGACACCATCCCCGAGGAGGAAGGTCTCGACCGCGTGTTCCGCATCGAGCGCCGTGTTTGCGAGACGGAACGCGTTCCAGACGCGCTCGGGGTCGTTGGTCTCCAGGATCATTCCGAGGTCCATACAGGAGCTTCGTCGGTCGGTGACTTGTGTTCCGATGGGGATTCTCCAATGGAGGGAACCACGACCACTGATTATGGTGGAGGGTCGCTTCAGTTCCGGATCGAAGCGTTCAAGAACTGATGCTGCGCCCGAAGCGATACAACGAACGACCTACTCGGCTCGCGTCGCGACTACCAAACCGCAGGGGGGTTCTCACGTCGATGCAGCCGTATCCCGAATCCCGCGATATCGGCGTAACGCGAGTAACTCCCGATCGGGACGGTCGCGTCGATCCACCTGCCATCGCAGACGCGATTCGCCCGGACACGGTCTCGACTGAGCACCTACGGATAACGACGACGATCCCGTCCAGTTATGAACGCCAGCAACGAAATCGGGATCGTTCGATCACTCGAAGCCATCGGCGAAGTTACTGACGAACACGACGGCCTGTTTCACTCGGACACGGTCCATATCGCAGGAGGGATTCCGATCGACGTCGATACCGTCGGAGTCGGACCAGTCACCGGAGCGGGCGGTCCGTGTCAACTGCGTCGGGATGGACAACGTCCTCCGGGCCGCAGTCGCCGGCGGCGTGGACCGGGTAGTGTACGCGAGCTCCATCGCCACGTACGGCTCCCCCGAGGACTACTCTGGGACGATCCGGGAGGACGCCCGACCGCCAGCGGCGTACACGGCGTACCCGCTCCTGTTCTACAGCGCGACGAAACAGCTCAACGAGTACCAGGCCAGGCTCTACGCGGACCGGAGCGAGGGCGAGACGGGGTCGTCGCAGTCCGTCCGAGCATCGTCTTCGGTTCCGACGCCGTGACCGACGAGGTCGGCGGATCGGTCACCTTCGACGGCGACGCCGACTCGCTACCGCTCGTCGCCGACGTGAGCCACGAGCGGGCGGCGGCGGAGTTCGGCTACGACGTGACTCCGCTCCGCGATGCGATACGGAGACACGCAGAGGCGGTGCGGTAGTGACCGTTCGATCGACAACGTCACGGCGCCGTCTTCGACCGATCGGTCGTGGTCGATAGCGGGGCGACCGGCCCGTGTCTACCGCGACCACGGTCGATGTGACACCAGAGATGTATCTGTCACCCAATGTCGGCCGCCTCGGCACTCACGACTCGGGATCTATCCACAGTTACTACTTGCCGAAGGAAATCGCCAAGTGCGACGACTCGGGCAGTGAGCGGGCGACTCGTCTTCACGAGAAGTGGTCGGAGCTCGGAACTCACTTCTTCCACTCCGTAGCGAAACACATCGTTGAACGGTGTGTCGAGAGAGGAGTTGGTCGCATCAACGTCGGCAAACTCGCTGGTGTTCGAGAGGACGAGAACGGCGAGTCGAAGAACTGGGGCAAGCACGGCAACCTCGACCTGCATGGATGGGCGTTCGACCGCTTCACCAACATCCTCGAATACAAAGCGAAAGTTGAGGGCATCGAGGTCGTGGAAGTGTCCGAGTGCGAACGAGCAGGACGTGTTGCGTCTGTGGTAGAGAAGACGATAGTCAGCGTGTCGAACCCGACCTGTACGTCTGCGAGCCGTGTGATGCGGCGTTCAACGCGGACGTGAACGGGGCGGAGAACATCCGTCTCGATATCAACGGAAGTAGCTCCGAGTCCGCGCCCAATTTGGGCGGGCATAGGAGTACCGACTGGTTGGCACAGCCCGGAGTCTACCTTCAGGATTTGTCCAGCGGATTCCAACCGCAGGAACAAGTGGTGGACTGCAAACCCTAATATCCCACCCTCGGGATTCCTCCGCCTTCAGGTGGAGGAGGATGTCAATTGTTGGCTGGATTGGGTAGGCGTTTCCTCGACTCGAAAGACGAGAGAGAGCGGTGTCGGTCGCACCGTCAGCGGCTCCGGGGGTTGCCGGCCATCTGGCGAGGCCCGCTCCAGTAAGCCAACCGAACACCCTTGCCGTAGTGGCCCGTACGTTCGATAATGCGCGTACTCGTCGTTGGAGCGACCGGGTTCGTCGGTGGCCGGCTCGTCGAGTCGCTGCGCTCGGCCGGCCATGACGTCGTCGCCTTCTCCCGGAGCGCGAGCCAGTCGAGATTCCCGGACGATGTCGAGATATTCGAAGGCGACCTCGGCGATCCGGCATCGCTGGAGGGGCTCTGTGAGGAGATCGACGTGGCCTACTACCTGATCCACTCGCTGACGGCCAAGAATTTCGCGGAGCTAGACCGGACCTACGCCCGCCGGTTCCGGGAGCTGGCGTCGGCGGCCGGCGTCGACAGGGTGGTCTACATGAGTGGCATCAGCGGCGACGAGCGGGAGCTCTCGCCACACCTCGCCTCCCGCCGGGAGGTCGAGTCGGTGCTCGAGGCCGGGAGCTTCGATCTGACCGTCCTCCGGGCGGCGATCATCATCGGTGCCGGCAGCGCGAGCTTCCGCATCATCGACGACCTCACCGACCGGCTGCCCGTGATGGCGGTTCCGAAGTGGGTGCGGACGCCGTGTCAGCCCATCGGCATCGACGACGCTGTCGCCTACCTAGTCGGCGTCCTCGACGTCGAGGAGACCCGGGGCGGCATCTACGACATCGGCGCGCCGACAGTGTGGTCCTACGAGTCCCTGCTGACGTTGACCGCCGAGGAGAAGGGAAAGCGGGTCCTGATCGTGCCGGTGCCGGTGATGTCCCCGGGACTCTCTTCGCACTGGCTCCGATTGACAACGGACGTCCAGTACGCCATCGCCCGGCCGCTGGTCGAGAGTATGCGGAACCCCGTGACGGTCGACCCCGAGCGGGACCTGCAGTCGGTCGTTCCTATCGAGCAGACGCCGGTCGAGGTGGCGGTCCAGCGGGCGCTCGCGGAGGGGTGATCAGGGCTCTTCGGTGGAGGCATCCTGGACAGGGATTGCCCGGACCTGGCGGAGTTCCGCGAGGTGGGCTGCGGCCTCCCCCGACAGGGGGAACGTCCCATCGAGGTCCGCCACCTCTCGCCCGTGGATCAGCCGGCCGAAGGGGACGCCTCCGGCCGCGTAGGTTCGTTTCAGCCCATCGACGAGGGGGTCGGCGAGGCCCATCCGACCGAAGACCCGCGCGACGGTCTCCTCGCCGACGTGGACGGAGTTGCCCTCGACGAGGATGAACGCGAAGGGACGGGCGTCGAACTGTGCTTCGAGGAACGCCTGTATCGGCTCGGAACTCCAGCGGACGGCCGCGACCTCGTTCGACCGATGGGTCGCCGCTTCCACGGCCGCGCGGAACAGCGAGTTGCTACCGTCGTAGACGAGAAGCGACTTTTTCACGCCGCTTCTAGGTGCTTTGGGGATTTGAGTGTTTGCGAGCGAGCCGGGGCGGTCGTCGTCAAGGCTGCCGTCGAGCGTCCGGCAGTCCGCCCGGACGAATCGCCAACAGACCGAGCCTGTTGGAACCGCGGTCCGACGTCGCCGTATGGGTTCGCTCGGCAAGCACGCGATCAACGGAGCCGACTCGACGGTGGACACGCTGCCCAGAAGGTCAGCGCTCACCCGAGCGTTACGCGCCCCCCGTCGAGTGATGTGAATCCCTCCCGGTGGACTCACGGGCCTCTGTGGTGGCTCGGAATGTGCTCTACTCGCCCTCATACTGCGACTGTCCTCTCTCAGAGGGTAGCAGACGTGATTCTCCGGCACTCGTTCACGTCCCCTCGCAAACGTATGGATAGAAAGTCGGCCTCGGCACTCATAGGGTTCGTCGTCGCCGCGCGCCACCGCGGCTCGGAACCACCTCTCGTCATCGGCCGTCCGGACGTTCGACGCGGAGGATAATGAGTTCGGCGGCGCGGCGTCGTCCCCGTCGGCGTGCGGCGGTCGAGGGGCGGACCGATACGGACGGTCGTAGTCGCTTACCGATGATCGCCCGGACGGGGTCGGCGATCACCGATACATCGTTACAACGGTCCGAATGGGCGGAGGTCCGGGCGTTCAGCAGGTCTCCTCGAGCGGGACGGCGTGGTCGAGATCCACGCTGATCCACCGGGTACAGACGTCGTCCGGCTCGTCGGCCGGGAAGACGGTCACCTCGCCGGTTTCCTCGTCGTCGACGGCACAGGAGAGTTCGAACTCCGGGAAGCTCCCGTACGCCTCGGGCACCGAGTCGGCATCCGACCCCGCGTCGCGCGTGCTCATTGCTCCTCTTCCCGTGCGATGGCCCGGCATATGAACCCCCGTACGGAGTACCGCGTCGATTTCGTCGGGGGATCCCGGCGTGTTACCCTGCCGCTACGGGGTCCGGGATCGCTCGATCCGGTCGAGCGCGCCGGCGACGAGGAGCGGCAGGGTGACCGTCGCATCGGCGTACACGGAGACGTTCCGGGCCTCCTTTCGGAGCTTCCCCCAGGAGCGGGCCTCGTCGAGCGTCGCGCCCGAGAGCCCGCCCGTCTGTGGCGGGTCCATCGTCAGCTGGACGGCGTAGTCGTACGCGCCCGGCGTCACGAGCATCGTCTGGAGGACGTAGTTCTTCGGGACGCCCCCGCCGACGACCATCGCGCCCGCCCGCTCGGCCTCGTAGGCGAGGTCGTTCAGGGGGCTCATGTCCGCGAGCGCGTCGAGCGTGAACGGGGCGACCTGCGAGCGAAGCCAGGCCTGTAACCCGAGCACGGAGTCCTGTATCGCGGGGACGTGGACCGGGACGTCGTGTTCGTGGGCCGCCGCGGCGATGCCGGGGTCCTCCTCGACCCCCTCGCGCTCGTTCACCTCGGCGTTGGCCCGACCGAGTTCGCCGGCGAACTCGGCGATGCTCACGGTCACGTCGCCGTCGGCAGCGCGTTCCTCGACAGCCGGGAACACCTCGTCCCGGAGGTGCTCCTCAAACAGCGTGAAGTGCTCCTGGGGGAGGTAGACGTTGTAGATGCGGTCGACCGCCTCGTCGCGGAGCTGTTCGTCGTGCTCGCGCATCGTCCGCCCCGGCTGGCCGTCCCGGCCGTGGTGGTGTTTTCCCCCGATGGCCTCGATGGTGTCGTGGGTGAGGTTCGCGCCGGTCGTCACCAGCGCGTCGACGTGGCCCGCACGGATCAGGTCCGAGACGATCCGGCGCATCCCCGCAGGGACCATCGCGCCCGCGAGGCCGAAGAAGTTCGTCACCCCTGGATCCCCGAGCATCTCGGCGTACACCTCGACCGCCTCGTGGAGCTCGGCGGCGCCGATACCCGCCCGGCCGTACTGCTCGACCAGCTCCGCGACGGACATCCCCGCCGTCACCCGGGCGTGGCTCACCGGGTCGTGGGTGAACTCCTCGCGTTCGAAGTCGTCCCCGTGCCCGGAGCCCTGCTCCCGGGGCGCATCGTCCCCGACGTCGGTCCCGTCGTCGTCGCTCATACCTCGAACTCCGCGGCCGGGCGCTTGAACCGCGCGGTCCGGCCACGTCGAGGTTTCCCGGGAAGATTTTAACTGGGGAGGGACAACTCCCGCCCATGCCCATCGGACCCGAGGAGTGGGCGTCGGGCCGGACGGACGCCGCCGCCGAGCCGGACAGCGCAGTCAAGGAGCGACTGCTGGAGTTCCTCGAACTCAACCCGGAAAAGGCGTACACGGCCGACGAGCTGGCGAAGGTGTACGCCCGCGAGGTGGCCGGCGACGCCATCGCCGGGGAGGACCCCTCCGAGAGCAAGCCCGCCGCGCCCGACCACGGGATGTTCGAGCGGTTCCTCGGCCGGCTGAACGAGACCGTCTTCCGCCGTTCGGGCCGGGTGAAGTCCGCCCTGGAGGAGCTCGAGTCGGAGGGACACGTCGAGTCGAAGACCATCGAACGCGGCGACGGCAGACACACCTACTACCGGATCAGACGGGACCGACCGTAGGTCCGACGCGCTACAGCGCCACGTCGCTCTCCGGGTCGTCGAGTTCCCAGAGCAGCTCGGGGAGGAACGCGTCGAGGTGTTCTATCACCCGTCGCTCGGAGACGTCCAGCCCCTCGCAGTGCTCGCGGGCGCTGTCGCGCACGTCGACGTGTATCTCGTCGGCCTCGACGGTCACCGCGAGCGGGAACACCGAACACCGGGTCGGCTTCCAGTCGTGCTCCGCGTGGAGCGCACAGAGGCCGTCCTCCCGCAGGAAGTAACAGGCCGAGCCGTCCTCGCCGACGTGTTCCCCGCGGCCCTTGTCCTCCTTCCGGACGAAGTCGTGCCCCCGGAACCCCTCGATGACACCGCTGATCGACTCCCGGGCGGCGAGTTCCAGCAGGTCCTTCTCGTAGAGGAGGACGCCGTGGTGACAGCACCAGGTGCACTCGTCGACGCACTCGAACGTGAGTGTGGGGTCGAAGTCGACGACTGCGTACCTGTCGGGGTGGACCTCGACGCGTGACCCGTCCGGGCTCACGGTCGTCCCTGGGTGCTCGGGGGGCAAGATCCTTTCTCACGCCGCCGGCGGTCCGTTCGACGCGTCAACTGTACCCCCGCCACCGGTGCCCGCACTCCGTGCACTTGAAGAAGCGCGTCGGCGGTTCGTCCGCACTCCCGGTCTGCTTGATGGTGTACCACGCGCGGTCGTTGCCACACTCCTCACAGCGGACCTCGGCCGTGGGTTTCCCCTCGTCGGCGGCTTCGGGGTCGGACTCGATGACGTCGTCGTACGTCTGTTCCTCGGTCGAGACGTACTGTTCGGCCATCTCCTCGTTCTTCTCGACCTCCGCCCCGCAGGACGAACAGACCATGACGTCGCCTTGTGCGTGCATCAGCGAACCGCACTCGGGACAGAACTGCATACCTCCGGAGTAGCGACCCGAGCGACAAAAGCGGCCCGGGAACGTCCCCGCGAGACGGACTACGAGGAACCGGTGTTTCGAGCCCGACGGGACGGAACTCGGGTCCGCGGGATGACGGGAAATCGTCACAACCGTCAGTATCGGTCGTCGGTCCCGTCCCCGGCGTCGCCGTAGATCGACCGCTCCCGACGGTGTGCGACCACCGGACAGCTCCGCACGCGGAAGTGCTCGACGTCGACGGCCTCGAGTATCTCCCCGTCGGGGTGGGTGCAGGCCATCTCCGGCGGAGCGGTGAGGTACTCGCAGTCCTGGCAGTACCGCCGCTTGGGGACCACCGTCTCCTCGACCGTCGTCGGGTCCACCCCGTCCGTCGCACCGTCGGTCGGCCCCGTGGCCGAGACGAGCTCGTCCCAGGAGACGTCGTCGTCGGCCGCTCCGACCTCGACCGACTCGAAGAGGTCCGCCACCTCCGCCGGCGTCCGTTCGCCGGGGTCGGCGCCGTCGTCGAGCCGCTCGAAGGGGTCCTCGCCGTCGGCCTCGGGGAGCGACTCGAAAGGGTCCTCGCCGTCGGCCTCGGGGAGCGACTCGAAGGGGTCCTTCTCGCCCGTCGAGGCGTCGGCCGTTTCGACTTCGTCCGCCGGACGGTCCCCGTCGGGGACGCCCGATCCCTCGCCGGGACCGCCGCTCATCGATCGTCCGCCCCCGTGTCGGCGTCGGGTCCGTCCGCGGGTGTCCCCTCACCGGGTTCGTCGTCCGAGCCGACGCCGTCCCCGACTCCGAGGCGCGGCTCCCCGGAACCGGGGTCGGTAGTGAGGCGGTGGAACCGGACGTCACAGTACGGGCAGGTCGCGTCCGGGAGCAGCGCCAGGTCGACGCTCCCGCCGCAGCCTGCACAGCGGGCGTCCCGGACTCCCTCGCGGACGGCCGTGCGTTTCAGCTCCCGGAGCGTCGTCCCTCGGGACTCCCCGATGTCGGGGGCGCCGGGGACGTCCCCGTCCCCGGCCGGGACGCCCCCCTCACGGAGGCCGACGACGGCCCGGGCGAGCCGGACGAGCTTGGACTCGACGTCGTCGAGCCGCTCGACCAGTTCGGGGTCGACGACCGACCCGTCGTGACCGCCGTGGTGCTCGTCGGTCCTGCCGGTGCTCGTCTCTTCGTCCTCGAGGACCCGGGGACGCGTCTCGAGCTCCGTCCGGAGGGTCCCGACCGTGCCCTCGAGCCCGTCGAGGCGCTCGTCGAGTCCGTCCACTCGCGTCGAGAGCTCGTTCACCCGGCTCGCATCGGCCCTCTCGTCGACCTCGTGTTTCAGCTGGACGATCCGCTTGCGGATCGCCTGGAGCTGCGAGTCCAGCGACGAGCGGAACGAACCGAGCCGGTCGTCGACGCGCTCGGTCGCGGCGTCGGTCGCCGTCCCCTCGACGGCGCTCACCAGCTCCGAGGCGGCGTCGCCGTCCTCGGCCGCCGCCCGGTAGGTGGCCGCCAGCTGCACCAGTAGCTCCCCCCGGTCGACGCCCGCCGCGTCCGCGCGCTCGGCCAGCCACTCGTCGAGCGACGGGGGGAGCGTCACCGGGACCGGGCTCCGCTCGGGGGACTCGCTGGCCATCTGGGGTGAATACTCGTCGGCCGGATTAAAACGTTGGTCCGCTTCTCCCTGTGATGGGCCCCCGTCGAGGCCGCCGAATTCACCTGATCTTCCTGACGTCACTGATGTCGAACCCCGCGTCGCCGATCTCCGTCTCGAAGCGGACGATGTCCTCCTCCTCGATGCGCGAGAGCACCCCCCGGAACTGCTTTACCACCATCGTCCGGGCCCGGGCGGAGCCGCCTGCCTCCCACTCGAACAGGAGGGTCCCGTCGGCGGCGTCAACGAGCTGTCCGTGCTCCTGGGGGGTGAGCGTCTCGTGGTTGACGTGCGCGAGGATGAGCGCGTTCCAGTCGAACGCCGCCCGCGAGATCCCCTTCAGTATGACCGGGACGTCCTCCCAGGCGAGCTCGGCGCCGCTCGCGGTCACAAGGTCGGTTATCGAGTCCAGCACGACCAGGTTCCCCGCGGCGTTCTCGGTCAGCTGGTTCCCGAGTGCCTCGGCGACCGAGGTCCGGTCGTCGTTCGCGCCGAGGTCGGCCACGCTCGCGGTCCGGGCCCCGTACCACTCCCGGGGGACCGGCGAGAGCTGGAAGTACTCCGTCGAGAGGTCGTGGAAGTGGAGCTCGCCGCCGGTGGCGTCGATCAGCTCGGCGTCCAGCGCCAGCTCCATCTCCTCTCGGACCTGCCGTGCGTCGGCGGTGAAGGAGAGGTAGTGGATCTCGGCCGGCGCTTCGGCGGTCTCGTCGACGTCACCGTAGTAGAGGTCGAACAGCCCCGGGTCCCCCTCGACGAGCCCGTTCATCACCGCACTCGTGTACATGAACTCCCGGGCGCCCGCTCCGGCCTCCCCCGAGACCAGGACGACGCTGCCGGCCGGCGCACCGCCGCCGATGGTGCTGTCGAGCCGGCGGATGCCGAACGGGATGCGATTCATACGGACAACGGCGGGGGCCCTGGGTAAAAACCCCACATCGGACTCACGACCGGACCCGGGGCGCCCGGGGGCGAACGGTTCGGATCCCCGGAGCGCCAGCGCGTACCATCCGATTCGACACCGTACCGCACGACGGGGCGACCTGGGCGGCCGACGAGGCCATCGCCCGCACCGCGACCGCCGACCCGGCCGGCGCGGCCCGGCTCGTCGTCGAGGGCACCTCGCCGCTTACGTCTCCTCCCTGCCGAGGCCGAACAGCCGCTCGCGGAGCGGGCGCTTGCGGGCCCGCTCGGCCAGCAGCACCGAGCAGTCGACGTCGTCGACGACGTCCATGACGAGCGACCCGGAGACGAGTCGTCGGATCAGCCCGCGCTCGGTCGCCCCGAAGATCACCACCGTCGCGTCGCGGGCGGCCTCCTCGATCGCCGATTCGACGTCACCCGTCTCCACTCGCAGTTCGGCGTCCCCGAGGCCGTGCTCCTCGGCCCACTCGGCGAGGAACTCCTCCCCGGTCGCCGAGTCCCCGGCGACGTGGAGCAGCGTCACCTCGGAGCCGAACTCCGCGTGGAGGTCCCTCGCGACGGCCGCCGAGAGGTCCGAGTCCGGGCCGCCCGCCGTCGGGACGAGCACCCGCTCGGGGTCGAGCCCCCTATCGTTCAGCACGAGGAAGTCACACGGGATGTCCCCGGTTATCTCGTCGAGGCCGGACTCGGCCCGGGAGCCGCCGCTCGCCCCCCAGCCCATCACGACCATGTCGGCGTCGTGTGTGCGTGCGGCGTCGTAGATCTCCTCGACCCCCCGGTGGGAGACGATGGTGTGGGTCTCTATGTCGACGCCGAACGTCTCCGCGTCGGCTTTGGCCGCGTCCAGCACCGCGTGGTAGTCCTCCTCATGCTCCTCGAGGTGGTCGACGGCGTACTCGAGGGACGTCTGGTCGGGCACCGTGACGATGTGGACGGCGTCGACGGTCCCGCCGCGCTGCTTGGCGATGGTGCTTGCGAGGCTTATGAGGTCGGTCTCGTGTTCGGGGTTGGCCAGCGGTACCATCACCCGGAACTGCCCGCCGTCGGGCTGGACGGCGGCGGCGGCCGAGACGGCCGAGTCGGGCAGCTCCTCGGAACGCGAGAGGATGTACTCGGAGAGCACGCCGCTGCTGGTCGTCCTGGTCCGGGCGTAGAGGATGTACCAGAGCACCGCTCCGACCACCAGCACGGTGCTGAGCGCGATCACCACCGGGGCGATGAACGCGATGAGCGCGAACGAGACGAGCGTTCCGAGTATCGGCGTGAACGGGTAGAGGGGCACCGTGTACGAGGGATCGTAGTCCGGGACGTCCGACTCCCGGAAGACGATGAGCGCGATATTGAGGAGGCCGTAGATGACCAGGTGGAGCACGCTGCCCATCGCCGCCAGCGTCTCGATGGGTGCGACGGCGATGAAGGCGATGATGAGCGCCCCGGTGATGCCGATGGCCCGGTACGGCGTCCCGAACCGAGGGTGTATCTCGTTGAGTTCGGGCGTGACGATCCGGTCCCGGCCCATCGCGAAGTTGATTCGCGAGGAGGCGAGGATGCTCGCGTTCGCGCTCGATGCCGTCGCGAGCAGGCCGCCGATCAGGAGCGCAACCGCTCCGATCGGCCCGAGGATCAGTCGCCCCACCTCGACGACGGCGATCTCGTTGGGCGCGAGGCCGGCGATGAACCCCTGCTCGACCGCGGCAGCCATCACGATCAGCACCAGCGCGTAGACGACCGTCACCAGCAGGACGCTCCCGATGACCGCCCGGGGGAGGTTCTTCCCGGGGTCCTGTATCTCCTCGGCGACGCTCGTTATCTGGACGAACCCCAGGTAGGAGACGAAGATCAGTCCCGTGGTGGTGAGCATCGGGGTCAGTCCCTTGCCGATCGGGAGGTTCGCGGGGTCGGCCCGGAGCGCCCCGACCACCGTGAACACGGCGAGTATCGCGACCAGTATGATCACGATGACGTTCTGGAGCCGGCCGGTCTCCTTCGCCCCGACGTAGTTGACCGTGACGAACAGCGCCGCGCCCGCTAATGCGACGAGTTTCACCCACGTCACGACGACGAACCCGAGGTCGATGCCGCCCGTGACGCCGACGATGTTCGCGACGTACTGGCCGAACCCGACCATGTAGAACGCGCTGGCGAACGCCAGCCCGAGCCAGTTCGCCCAGCCCGCGACGCTGCCGAACAGCGGCCCGAGACCCTGGTTGACGTAGTAGTACGCCCCCCCCGACCTGGGCATGGCCGTCCCGAGCTCGCTCGCCGAGAGTGCCGTCAGCAGTGCGATGGCACCCCCGAGGACGAACGAGAGCACGGCGAACCAGCCTGCCTGGGTGATAGCCGCTCCCGGCAGGACGAAGATCCCCGCGCCGATCATCGTCCCGACGCCGATGGTCAGCGCCGCGAGCGGGCCGAGGTCCTTCGCGAGTTCCTCGTCGCCGCTCACGGGCGACCACCCACCGTCGACGGTGTCCGCGTCCGTTCTCCCGTCATTCCCCGGTGTTCGAAGCCGCGTCCTCGTCGGTTCCCGTCCCGTCCTCCTCCATCCCGGACTCGGCCTCTCCCTCGACCCGGTAGCGGTCGGCGAGCCCCTCGTCGTCCGCCCCCGGGTCGGGCAGCGCCACGACGGGCCGGTCGGACTCGGTGACCAGCGACAGCGCGACGTCCCCCGTGAGCAGGCGGACGAGCCGCCCGCCCGACCGGGGCGTGAAGACGATGGCCGAGGCGTCGTGCGCCCGGCCGGCCTCGAGGATGGTCTCGACCACGTCGACGCCGTACCGGAGGTCCGTCTCGACCGGGCCGAGCACCTCCCGGATAGCGTCGAACGCCCGCTCGGCCTGGGCCTCGACCTCCTCCATCGGCGCCTTGTCCGGGGCGCCGCCGGCCTTCTCGACGACGGAGACGACGACGACGCGCTCGGGGTCGTCCACGTGGGGGGCGAGCGCACGGGCCGACGCCCGGGCGTCGGGCGCGTTCGCCACCGCCAGCAGCGGCCGGCCGAGCAGTCGTTCGGCCCCCGTCACGCCGCCCCACCTCCGCTCTGAGGCTGTCGCTCGCGTCCGGGAGGTCTCGAGGTTTGCATAGCCGGCCGTCCGGCGGGACGGGATTTAACGGTTCGCGTCCGCGTCCCCGTCGCCCCGACGGTCACGGGACGGTTCCACACCGACCGGCGTCAGGAGTGTCCCGGGTGGACGGAAGGGTGTCGGCCGGCAGATACGGCCGTTCCGGGTCGGTTCACTGCGTGAGAACGCTCTTCGTGGTTTAGGTGGTCCGGGAGTCGACCACGGCTATGGTGATCACATGACGAACGAGGCGCCTCGGTCCCGGCCGCGGGTGCTGGTCGTCGAAGACGAACGGTCGCTGGCGGAGCTGTACGCGGCGTGGCTGGCCGAGGAGTACGCAGTCGAGACGGTCAATAACGGGGAGGCGGCGCTGGCGGCCTACGACGCGGACGTGGACCTGGTGCTGCTCGACCGGCGGCTGCCGGGGCTCAGCGGCGACCGCGTGCTCGAACACGTCCGCGAGCAGGATACGGATTGCCGGGTAGCGATGGTCTCGGCGGTGACGCCCGACTTCGACATCTACGGGATGGGGTTCGACGACTACCTGGTCAAGCCGGTGTCGAGGGACGAACTGCTCGATCTCGTCGAGCGGATGCTCCGCGTGAACGAGTACGACGAGGGGCTCCGTCGCCACTTCGCGCTCTCCTCGAAGCTCGCGCTGCTCCGCAGTCACAAGTCCGAGGCCGAACTCGAGGACAGCGAGGAGTACCGGGCCCTCCGGGACGAGTTCGACGAACTCGACCGGGAGCTGACCGAACTGGTCGGAGAGATGTCGCCGTCGGACGTCGGCGCCGTCCTCCGGGACGCGTGATGCAGCTCGGCGAGATCGAGGCGAGATCGACCGCGCTCGTCCGCGGGTCCCGACGCGATTGACGGTCGTTCTGTCTCCGGCAGCTCGCCACCGCAGACCGGGCCGGTGCGGTCGTCCTCCCGGCTGACCCGGCCGGGACGGTCGAGGCGTACGACCGCGCCGTCCGCACGGTCCGGGTTGACGGAGGATCGCTTCCCACGGTCGGCGAGGCGACTCTCGGTACGCGCTCGACGGGTCGGTGAAACGGAAGACTGTGCGAATCCTTTGGCAGCCCCTCGACTACGAGGTCACATTGGATCGCGGTTCCGCCCCCGAGATCCGGACGGTCGCCGAACGATCCGTCGACGGATGATCGACCCGGGGGGGACCCCGAGTCGAAGTTCCACGACGTGGTTGACCTGCTCGACGGCTGGTCGCTGGACCCGGAGGGTCGGGGGACCGAGGTGAGCCGAGGAGTCCGCGAGATGCTCGACCGCGGGCTGAACCCCGACCGATCGTCCCGCGGGGATCGTGACATCGTCGAGCGTCCGCGCGGCGCGCTCGCCGCGGACGTGACCGTCAACGGCGAAATCGCGGTCGCGATCCTCGGCTCGGCCAGGATAGCCGCCGTCTCCTCCATCCGTTCGCGCCTCTCCCTGCTTGGCGACCGGTACAACTACCTGGTCGTCTACTGGCGGGACGCGGCGGCCGCCGACAGCGACGCCCGCCGGCTCATCGAGCGGCGTGCGACCGCCCGGTCACCCGGCGTCGAGTGCGTCTCTGTTCGTCGACGCGGGCGTGCCCGAGGCCGACGATCCGACCGACGACGGATCGTTTCCGGTCGCGGGACTCGCGCCGGGACCCGTCACCGTCGTGGTCGCCGTCCTCCTCGTGGCCGTCACCGTCTTCGGCCCGCTCCTCTCGATGACGGCCTTCGTCCTCGAAACCGGCGCTGTCGGGCGGCTCCCGCCGCTCGCCCGGGCGTTCGTCCTCGGCTCCGGGCTCCTGTTCGTCTTCGTGCTCGGCTTCGCCGCCCTCCTCGCGCGGTGACTCCGGCCCCGTTCTACGGCGTAGGGCTCGTTCACGACGGCGCATCGCCGTCGTCGCCCGGACAGGGTAGAAAGGGGCAAACGGTTCGGGTTTTGTCAAAGACTGAAAACACCCCTGTTTGTTTAGGAATACTGGCGGTGAACAGAGGGTAGAGATGCGAGGAACGACGTCACCCGAGACGGACCCGTCGGAGCCGGGAGCGATCCCGATCGAGTCGCTTCTGCGGGAGCTGGACGACTTCGATCGGATAGACATCGACTCGAGCGGAAGCGACGACGCGGGACCGTGGCACGACGGCCGGGAGGGGCCGCGGGAGGTCCTCTCGGCCGTCGTGAACACCCTGTTCCCCGACACGGACTTCCGGTTCGACGAGGACCTGGTCAAGCAGAACCTGGACGAGACGCTCCTGATGCTCGTCTCGCTCCGGGAGAGCGGCACGCACGGGAAGGGACTGATGGACGACCTCGCCCGCCTGTTCGACGCGCACCTCAGTCCCGGGACGGTCTACCCGCAGCTCCACGAACTGGAGGAAGAAGGGCTCCTCCGGATGGTGGAGAAGGTCCGCACGAAGGAGTACCACGTCGGTGACGACCGCGAGGTGCGCGCCAGGCTCGAACGGAACATGTATCAGCACCTCGCGCTCGGGTACGCGATCTACCTCTGTCTCGAGGACCGACGACGAAGCCGGTCGTGACGGTTCACCGGTAGTATACCGTCGGGACGACCATGCACGAACGGGCACGTCCGACAGTGTACGATACCGTCGGTCAGAACGGCCGTAGCGGGATCCCCAGGAGTCGTACGGTCCTGCGCGATCCGTTCCCGTCTCGCCGATCGGGACTCGGTTTCACCGGGTCGTCACGTCGATGTCGGAGGCGGCCAGCAACAGCCCCACGACGGTCTCCGGGTCTCGCTCCGGTTCGACCCGACCCGCGTACCACCGCAGGAGGTCCTCGAACACGACCCGGACGTCGTTCGATCGGAACGACTCGGCCGCCAGGCCCCGGTCGGTCCTGACCGTGACGTCGACGGCGTAGGCCGTCTCCGCCTCGAGGCTCGCCCCGGTGAGTCCCCCGGGAGCGTCCGCCGACACCGCGACGTCGCCGCCGTCTCGCCGGGGCGGGGATTCCGGCTCGGGATGGCGGTCGTCATCCGGGTCCGCCCCGGAGGACGGCGCCGTGTCGGTCCCTCCGGTGGGAACGAGGACGCGTTCGTCGTCGAGCTCGCGGACCTGCCGGGCGACGCGTTCCAGATCGGCCGGAGTCAACACGCCCTCCGCGTCGGTGTCGGCCGACCGCTCGGTAGGAGTCGGGGGATCGGGCGGCGTCCTCGGGCCGGACGCGGACCCGTCCGGGTCGTCCGGGCCGGACTCGAGCCCACCGTCAGTCGGTGATCTCTCCGGCGGTACGGCTCCGTCGTCTCGTCGGTCAGTGCGGCCGTCGGTCGTCCGTGTCTCCGTGTCTGTCTCTCGGGTCATCTGACTGGGAGCAGCTGTTCGATGGCGCGGGCGACGGGGAGGGCGAACTGTCTATCCTGGCCGAAGTACTCCACCCCCGACAGGAGCAGGAAGGCGACAGCGGCGGCGAGCACGAGCGCGAGAACCGCGGCACCGAGGCGGGGATCGAGGTCGGTCCGGAGGGCGGCCGCCAGCCACGCCGCGAACAGTCCCGCGACTGTGAGGTTCGCGACGGCGTGGGCCTGCATGGCGGTTCCGGGGCCGGTGCCGGCCAGCGCGACGGCGGCGAGAACGACGCCGGCGAGCGTCAGGACGGCCGCGAGGGCGGCCAGGCGCTCGCCCTCCTGTCCCACGACCCGGTGGACGGGATCCAGTCGGCAGACCCCGTACACCAGGAACGGTACGATGGGGACCAGGTACCGGACGGTGACGGTCGAGTGGAGCGGCAGGCGGGGGAGGTAGAGCAGGCCGAACGCGGCGACGTACCCCGCCGCGAACAGGTCGGTCGCCCGAGCCGGGTCGCGGCGGAGGCTCCCGAACGCGGGCCGCACCGAGAGCCGGGCGGCCCGGAGTGCGGCCGGGACGCCGAGCAGCCCGCCGACCACCGGGGCCGCCTCGAGCAGCGTGAGTTCGACCGTGTGGCCACCCGTCCGTGTGTAGTCGACCCCCGGTACGCGCCCGCTCCTGACGAGGACGTGGAACAGCCGCCGCGGTTCGAGCGCCCGGACGCCCCGGTCGAGCTGGGTGAGGAAGGTGTCGAGCGCGGTTCCGACACCCCCGAGGAGGGGTGCGAGCACGCCCGGGAGCGTCGACCCGTCGGCCGTGTCCCCCGCCCCGGACCCCGGGTCCGGTCCGTTCGCGAGTGTGCTCGACCCGGTCCCGACGGCGCTCGATCCACTGTCGACGGCCACGACGTAGTCGGGCAGCACCCGCGGGGGGAGGAGCGGGCTCCCCGAGATAGCCGCGTTCGTCAGCAGGAACGGGACGAGCGCGAGCAGGAACGCCCCTCCGAGGAGCGCGAGCGTTCGGGGACGGTTCTCCCGGGCAGTCAGGAGGTCGATAGGTACGAGCGCAGCGAGCAGCGCCAGCCCCTCGGGCGCGCTGACCCATGCCGTGAGCGCCGCGGCGGCGTACGGGACCGCCCGCATGGACCGGGATCGGCCCGCGTCCAACGCCGTCCGTGACCGGTAGAACCCGTAGAAGCCCACTAGCGCCAGCAGCGCCGTAACCGTGTGGCGCTTCGGGATCGGCGCCCAGAACCCCACGGGGCCGACTATCGCCGTCGTTATCCCCGCGAACGCGCCGACGCGGTAGCCGTGGACCGACCGCAGGAGCCGGTAGGCGACGACCGCGAGCAGCGATGCCGACAGCATCGTCGTCAGCCCGAGCGCGATCAGGGGGAACGAGTCCGGCGGGAGACCCTCCGAACCGGTCAGGTTCGCGCCGAGGAGGAGGAGTGCGAGCGCGCTCCCGACGAGCCTCGCGGGCCGCTCGATCCCGACGGCACGGCCGACCCCCACCGCCGCGCCGAGGACGACGAGGCTCCACAGCCCCGACAGCAGGACCCGGACGTCGACCACGGCAGACAGCGCGCGCAGCGCCCACAGGAACGGGACCGCCGCCGCGGCGTGACCGTAGTTTCGGCCGTAGAGCCGCCCGTCGACCGCGTGGAGCCCCGGGAACGCCTCCCCAGAGGGGCCGAACACGATGGGGTCGACCGCGAGCGACCCGCGTGAGAGTGCCGCGACCGTGTTCGCGACGGCGAACGTATCGACGATGAACACGTCGACGCGCCAGTAGAGCGTGTAGAAGGCGAGCGACCCGAAGAACAGCGCGAGAGCGGTGTGGTCCGCGCGGGCGTCCGCGAGGACACTACTGGCCGTCCGTCCCGTCCCGCGGACGACCGCGAGCGCCCGGTGGACGACCGCCGAGGCCCGGTCCTGACTCACCGCTCGACCTCCAGAGGGACGGTCGTCTCGGCGACCGACAGCGTCCGGTCGCTCAGTTCGACCGAAACGGCGAGCGTCGCCCCGTAGCGTCCCTCGGTCACCCGGTCGGCCGGAACGGCCCCGTCGGGTGCGGCGAGACGGACCGTCCGCCCGGTCCGTGCCGGCACCCGTTCGGTCGCCTCGCGGCCGAACCCGAGCGAGGGGATCCGGACCGCGTACCGGACCGTCGCCGGGGTCGTGGCGGTCTCGACGAGGAGTTCGACCGGGTCGAACTCGACCCGGTAGCCCCCGTCGCCGGTCGGTGCGAGCGTCCCCCCGTCGGGGAGGGTCACGGCACCGAACGCGAGTCGTTTCTCGACACCCATCCCGGTGGATTCCTCGCCGAACGCCCGGTAGTCGGCGGCCGCGTCGGCCGTCCCGGTCGTGAACGCGACGCCGGGGACCAGCGGGCCCGAGGCGGCGACGACGAGGAGGACGGCCGCGGTCGTCAGGAACACCGTCCAATCGGGTGTCATGGCACTAAAAAACGGGTATCGGGCGGTTCAGACCCGGACGTAGCTCTGTCCGGTGAGCACGTCGGGGACGTTCACGCCGTAGACCGTCGTCGCGCCGGACTGGTCGACGACCCGTAGCGTCACCTCCTCGCCGGGTTCGATACCGGCGGGGCTGGACTCGATGCTGCTCGCGTCGATGGTGATCTTGATGCGCTCGCCGCTGTCGTCGAGCACCGTCGCGCTGTCACCCTTCTCGATGGCGGTGGTGAACTCCGTGGCGCTCGTGGCCCCGGCGTGGGTCAGCGTCGCGGACTCGGAGTCACTGGTGTACTCGATGGTCGCCGCCGAGAGATCGATCGGGTCGGACCCCGGCGACTTCTTTACGACCATCGTGACCGTGTCGATGTCGCCGTTCGTGCCGTCGACCGCGCCGGTCGCGGAGACGACGTCGATCTGGTTGGAGACCTGTGCCTGTGCGTCCGCGCCGGTGTCCTCGGCCTTGCTCTGGAGCAGGCCGGAGGTGTTGACGAGGACGCCCGCGGCGACGGCAGCGACGAGCACCATCGCGATGAAGATGATGAGCGTCCCGATGCCGACCTGGCCTCTCTCGTTGTCTTCGAACATCTCAGACCTCCACGTAGTCCTGGCCGGTGAGCACGTCGGGGACGTTCACGCCGTAGACCGTCGACGCGCCGGACTGGTCGACGATCTCGAGCGTCGCGCTCTTGCCCTCGCCGAGCGAGGACGGGTAACCGGAGCTGCCGTCGAGGGTCAGCGTGAGCTTGGCCCGCTCGCCGCTCTCGTCGAGGACGGTCCCGGACATGCCGGTCCCGGTGACGGCGGAGACGGTGAAGCCACTTCCCTGTGTCAGCGTCAGCGAGTCGGCGTCGCTGGTGTACTCGACGGTCGCGTCCGCGAGGTCGATCGGGTCGGACCCGGGCGACTTCTTGACGACGAGGACGACCTCGTTCACGCTCGATCCGCTGACGGTCCCGGTCGCGGAGACGACGTCGATCTGGTTGGAGACCTGTGCCTGTGCGTCCGCGCCGGTGTCCTCGGCCTTGCTCTGGAGCAGGCCGGAGGTGTTGACGAGGACGCCCGCGGCGACGGCGGCGACGAGCACCATCGCGATGAAGATGATGAGCGTCCCGATGCCGACCTGCCCGCGCGGGCGGTCGTCGTCCGTGTGTATTGTCTTCATTGTTGTCTGTCTGGTGTCGCGCCGACGCCACACCGCCACCCCCTACCCCACCGTCCGTCCCGAGCCCGGTGCCCGATCCCCGCGATCGCGGTTTGCGGGTGGTGGCCGGTGGATCGTGGTGAACGAGTGTTCGGTCGACGGTTCCCGGGGTTCACCCCGTGCTCGGCACGAGACGTGCCGCTGGTATCAACGCCCGTCCGGTTTCCTGCGCCGTTTCGAGCCGCGAATCGAATCCCGATACTCGGCCCGATTCGACCCGTGAACTCGCCCGAGCACCTTTTGAGTCGTCCCGGGTACCACCCCGACAGGGATGCGAGCCGCGACGGTCGGTCCGCATCCGTCGGTCGTGCGACACTACATGAAACCGAGTACAACTCATGGGGCTCTTGAACTGGTTCGGGGGGACGATGGACGACGGGGATGAGGAGCCGGACGAGCCGGAGGGTGGAGCGGACGACCCCTTCGGTACCGACGACCCCGAGGCGACGACCACCCGCGAGGACGGGCCGGACGTCGTCGAGATCGAACACCGGGTCGGGGAGCTGGAGGAGGGGCTGGAGCGCAGCGAGGGGCGGATCGAGAGCGTCCAGCACTCCCAGGAGGAGGTCGCGGAACGGGTCGAGGGTCTGAACGACACCGTTCGGGACCTCCTCGGGGTCTACGAGCGCCTGACCTCGGACGTGAACCCGTTCACCGACGCCGAGGGGGACGGTCGACCGGAGAGCTTCGGCGTCGTGAACGGCGACGGCGTACGCGGGGACCTCGACGGGAACGACGAGAACGGCGACGTCACGAGCGAGCACGCAGACGAGACGACGGTCGACGAGGCCGACACGGTCGACGAGG
>JAZKST010000109.1:0-4779 GCA_036625905.1 Haloarculaceae archaeon | reverse complement strand
CGACGAACCAGCCGAGCAGGGCGACGACGAGGAACCCGGCGAGGAACCACAGCCCCCGTACCACGTTCGGGAGGTAGTCCGCCAGTTCGGAGACCCCGACGCCGGGCGTCGGGGTGGCCGTCTGCAGGGCGACCGGGGAGGCGATGGAAATCACGTCTCGGGAACAGGGTTTCCGTCGCTAAAAGTCACGTCGTCCCGCCTCGACGTGCCGGCGAAACAGCCGGACGTTCCGCCGGTTCGCCCGGAAGAGGACATCGAAGAGGTCCCCGACGAGGGGGACCGAGCCGACGGCCCAGTCGATCCCGACGTACAGCAACATCCGCCCGAGGGTCCGCCGCGGGACCCCCGCCAGCCACGCCTCGAAGACGACGTACAGCGAGCAGAGCGCGGCGATGCTGTCGCCGACGAACGGGAGCAGCCCGAGCAGCGGCTCGAGCCCCACACCGCCGACGACCGGGAGGGTGACGGCGTCGTCGAGCAGATGGGCGGCGAACGATGCACGACGGAGGCCGGGATGGTCGGGGTCGGAATGTGGGTCGGCCATCAGTAGGGGAACCCCACGAAGAGGAGGGCCACGGCCGCGGCGGCCGCGCTCACCACGAACGCGACGACGAAGACGGCGGTCGACCACGACCGGACGGTTCGGCCGTCGAGCGGGCCGAACGGGAGCATGTTGAACGCGGCGAGCGCCGCGTTGATCGTGATCCCCAGCGTGCCGACCTCGCCGAGGAACCCACCGGCGAGCAGGTAAAGCGGCGCGAAAGCGGGTATCAGCAGGAGGTTCGTCACCGGCCCGGCCAGCGCCACCAGCCCCTGCTCGCGGGGCGTGATGCGCCCGCGGTGGTAGACCGCACCGGGGGCGACGAAGAGGAAGCCCGCGAGCGCCGCGCCGACCGCGAGCGCGAGCATCGTGTAGTCCGCGCGGAACTCCGCGACCTGGCCGAACCGGATCGCGACCACTTTGTGTGCCAGCTCGTGGAGAAGGAAGGCGACGCCGACGGTGAGCATCGAGACGAGGAACACCCGGGCGAGCAGACCCGTCCCCGCCGAGTCGAGCAGAGTGAACGGCGAGAACGACCGGCTCACCGAGGAGAGGACGAAGAACGTGAACGCGACGCCGAGCGCGACCCACGCGACGCCGAGGTCGCCCAGCTCGCGGGTGGAGAACCGGACGTTCACGAGAGCCCCCCCAGGACGAGGTCGAGGCTGTTGCGCGCCCCGCGGAGCATCAGCGCGGCGACGTCGCCGGCCGACTCGATGCCCGCACCGGCGAACAGCGCCGGGACCGCTATGGCGACGAACAGGACGCTCCCGACGAAGCTCCCCACGTTCGTCAGCGCGACGATGACGATGAGCCGAAACAGCGGCACGTCGAGCATGTCCCCCACGAGATCGCGGATCGGACGCTCCTCGTCGTCCAGCAGCTCGTTCAGCGTCGAGATGTCTCCCACGTTGACGTCGATGTACCGTAGTTCGACGTAGCCGGCGAACCAGCCCGGCGCGAGGAGCGGGTTGACCGACGTGAGCCACGCGACGGCCCCGCCGACGCCCGCGCTCGTCCAGTGGGCACCGGCGAGTTTGGCGAGGCCGAACGCGAAGACGGCGTTGACGACGAACCACGCCGCGAGGAGCTGAAAGAGGAACGCCTGCCGGACGCCGGCCATCGCCACCAGCGCGAAGAACACCAGGAAGCCGAGCGTGAACAGGTAGCCGAACAGTTTGTAGGCCGAGAACCGCGACCCCGTCTCGCGGCCCGTCAGGTCGGCCATCGGCGGGAGCGTTTCCGGACTCCGGAGATAGCGCTCGATCCCCTCTCGGTGGCCCGCGCCGACGACGGCGACGACGTGCTTGCCGGCCTCGCGAAGGCCGAGGAGGTTGTGTGCGATGTAAGCGTCCCGCTCGTCGATGAGCGCCTCGGCGCCGCCCGGCGAGAACCGGCGGAACTCCTCCATCATCGCGCTCACGACGTCCGTGTCCGTGAGGCTCTCGACGTCGAACTCCTCGTACTCGCTCTCGTCGGGTGCGGTGAGGACGAGCACCGCCGCGAGCGCGGCCCCGATGCCGAGCCCGACGACCGCCGCGAGCGCGACCCCGTCGAGGAGGGCCACCAGTATCCCGGGTCCGAGCGTCGCCGGCAGGAGGAGCGGTCCGGCGAACGTCTCGGCGAGAATGGCGAAGAAGACACCCACGGAGAGCCCGACGCCGACGCCGACGACCACGGGGTCGACGGCGCCCGTCGCCAGCCCGCCGACGAGCCGTAGCTTCTCGATGGCCGTGAGCCGCGCCCAGAACCGCTGGATCGTCACCTGGATGTCCCGGTCGACCAGCGCCACGTCGATGCCGCTCGCCTCCGCCGTCTCGACGGCGGCCATCATGTCCGCGCCGGGCTCGATCTCGAACCGGTCGCCGAGCCGCGCCTGGACGTACGAGAGCATCCAGTACGCGAGGAACTGGAAGACGGTGTTGCCCCTCAGGAGGTCGCTCGCGTCGAGGGCCTCGGGGGTCTCCCCACGCATCTGTCTGAACCGCCCCTCGTCGAGTTCGACCGCGACCACATCCGGCGACTCCGCGGCGATGGTCTCCTCGACCTCCCGGACGCTCGTCTCGGAGACGTGGGCGGTCCCGACGAGCGTGACCCGACCACCTCCCTTCTCGCCCGCCGACCCGGCGACGTCGCTCATTACCGGGGCGAAGTGCCGGCCGCGGGAAAGGGTTGTCGGGCCGCGTCGAACCGCGGTCTCTCGTGCGGTCGTAGCGTGACTATCGTCCGGTGACCTTCGGGACGATCGGCGTTTCGAGACCGGTGGGACGGATCTCTACGCCGTGAGGCCAAACGGGATCACACACGACCGTATCACTCCCCGTCGGCCGGCCCGGTAGACGTACGCCTCGACCAGCGCCGTGTCGCCCACCCGGATGGGTCGACGGAAGTCGAGTCGGTTGATGTGTGCGGTGACGCAGGACTCCCCGGCGAACCGCATCGCCGCCATCGCCCCCGCCTCGTCCATCCACTTGAGGACGTTCCCGCCGTGGATCGACCCGAGGGAGTTCGCGTGGTTCGGCTGGACCATCCACCGGTTCTCGATGTGGGTCTCCGCGAGCGTCGGCATGGCTCGACCCGTCGGGGGCCGCGGGCAAAGCTCCACGGGCTACGGGTCGCCGTCGGCCGCGGCCATCGCGTCCGGACCGAGCGCGAGCCGGCACGCCAAGAACATGACGGCGAGACCGACCAGCGACGGCGTGGCGAGCGTGAAGAGGGGTCGAAGGGCCGCCGCTATACCCTCCCCGCCGAGCGGGTCGAGGACCGCACGGATGTCGTCGAACCGGACCGAGAGGGTCCAGAGCAGCGCCCCGGCGACGAAGGTCCGGTAGGGCCGTCCCTCCAGGACGTACAGTAGCGGTACCACGGGGAAGTAGAGCAGGACGTGGTAGACCGGGAAGGAGGGGAGGACGGCGAGGATCCCCGCGACGGTGGCGTACGCACCCACGAGACGCCCCACGATGGTCCCGGCGTCGAGGCGGGCATAGAGCGCCCCGACCGCGGGCACGACGACGACGAGCGCCGCGGCCGTCAGCCCGATCGGCCCCAACCCGGGGAACAGCACCGAGAGCGGCCGCCGGACGGTGACGTAGGCCGCGCCGGGATCGAGCCCGCCCGCGAACGCGTCGTCGTTCGCACGCGGCAGGAGCGCCTCGGTGACGTAGGCGAGGGAGGTATCTGGCCCGAGGGCGAGCAGCCCGAGGCCGAGCCCGACCACCCCGGTCAGGACCGCGGTCTCGACGGCCCGCCACGCCCGGCGGCGGAGCAGCCAGACGCCCACGAGGGCGGGGAACGCCTTTACGAACGCCGCGAGACCGAACGCCACGCCCGCCCGCGACTCCCACCGTCCAGCCGGACCGTCCCCGCCTTCCGCGGCGCGGTCGAGCCAGACGAACCCCGCAACGAACGCGAGCGCGAGCGGGAGGTTCACCTGTCCGAACACGGTCGAGGGCATCGCGTGGACCGACAGCGCGACGAACGCGTAGACGAGCGCCCGGTCCGCTCGCCCGAGCGTCCGCCCGTGTCGGTCGAGGAACCCGATCGTCAGCCGGGCGGCGAGGACCCCGGCGGCGAGGTTGAGCGCCGTGAAGACGATGTAGGCGACGAACGGCGGCAGCAGGGTGAAGGGGAGGAAGGCGAGGACGGTCAGCGGCGGGTAGGCGTAGACGAGGTAGTCGACGCCGACGGGCGAGACGCCGTAGAGCGGCCCGCCGTCGAGGACCGCCTCGGCCGCGAAGTAGTAGACCTCGAAGTCCAGCGCGACCGCGCCGGGCCGGGTCGTGAACGTGTACGCGAGGTACGCGAGGCCGAAAAGGAGGCCGACGAGGAGCACGAGCCGGGCGCCGGTCCGCGGTTCCGGGCCGGCTCGCGTCCCCGGGCCAGCTCGCGACTCCGATCCCGAGCCCGTCGAGCCCTCGCGGTCCATGTCCCCCCGCTCGCGGAGGCAGCACTTCCCGATGACGGTGTCGTCGTCACGGAGGTCCGGACGCCGTTCGCGTCGGGCTTATGCCGGCGGCCGACGTACCGCCGGGTATGAGCCTCGACGTCACCGCCCCCGATCCCCCCGAACTCCAGCCCGCACTGGACCCCGAGGAGTACGACGACGTCGACGTCCAGGGCGACGAGTACCGTCGGGCCGAGCTCCAGGAGTACCTGGAGGAGGGGGCCTGGGAGCGGGCGTTCGGCGAGTGGGCCGAGCACAGCGACCTCGGGGAGCGCGAGTGGTCGATCGTGACCGA
>JAZKST010000108.1:0-4816 GCA_036625905.1 Haloarculaceae archaeon | reverse complement strand
CAACGGTTCACGCCCTCTACGTCGTGGACACGAACACCTACGCCTACGAGGACGTCCCCCGGAGCATCGTCGGACTCCTCAAAGAGAGCGGGAACACCGCGCTAGACGAGATCGCAGCGATGGGCCGAGAACGAGGAGTCGAAGTCGAGACGCCGATCCGGCGTGGACGGCCATCCCGAGAACTCCTCGACTACGTCGACGAGAACGACGTGGACCTCGTTACACTGGGCGCACATGGTCGCACGAGTGAGGTTCATCTCGGGAGTACCACCGAGCGCGTGATTCGAACGTCCAGGCAACCAACGCTCTCTATCCGATGAGGGGATCGTGTGCTGTTATTTTGGAATTACCATCGCCGCACCCGGAGTCGGTATTGCCCACGCCGCACTGGACGCGGCACCCAAACACAGCCAGGAGCGCGAGCAGTTCGACGAGCCTATCGGCGACTTCCAGGCGATCCAGCACAAGCTCGCGGACAGGGACACCAAGATCCAAGCCGCCCGGCTCCTCATGCACCAGGTCGCGGAGAAGAAGATCCGTGGGGAGCAGTTCATCAAAGAGGCTGCCCAGGCCAAGTTGTACGCCTCGGGGCTCTCCCGAGAGGTCGCAAAGGCGGCATCCAGATCCACGGCGGCTACGGCTACACGACGGACTTCCCTGATCGAGCGGTTCTACCGGGACGCCACGCTCGACGAGATCTACGAGGGAACCAGCGAGGTGCTGCAGAACACGATCGCCGACCGGTTGCTGACATGGAACGACCTGGGCTATAACCTCACGCGGTGCCTATCTACGCGATATGGTCGAAACGATCACAGCCTCACGGCTTCGAGACAGGATCGACACGGGAGAGTCCTTCACACTGCTGGACACCCGTCCCGAGGAGAGCTACGAGGCCTGGCACATCCGGGACGCGCTCCAGTACACGTACGACCCCGACTCCGAGTTCGACGCCGGGGAGTTTCGGTCGCGGACGGGACTCACACCGGACGACGAGATCGTCACCATCTGTGCGAAGGGCGTCTCGTCGTTCGACATCGCCAAACACCTCCAAGACACCGGCTACGAGAACGTCACCGTCGTCGAGGACGGCATGGAAGGCTGGAGCGAAGTGTACGACGTCGTCGAGATATCGACGGCGAGTGACGTCGAAATCGTCCAGTTCCAGCGGCGTGCGAAGGGTTGTCTGAGCTACCTGATCGGCGATCCGGCGTCTTCCATGGCGGCCGTGGTCGATCCGACGCGACACGTCGAACGGGTAGCCGCAGCGGCCTCCGACCGGGACTATTCGATCGAGTTCGTCTTCGATACGCACGTCCACGCCGACCACGTCTCCGGGGGGCGCGAACTCGCCGACCACGTCGGCGCGACCTACTATCTCGGAGCCGACGCAGCCGATCGCGGCGTCGCCTACGACTACCAGCCTCTGGAGCGAAACGAGGTCGTCGCGGTCGGCGACCACGACATCAAGACCGTCCCGTCGCCCGGCCACACCTCCGAAATCGTGAGCTATCTCGTGGACGACGAGGCGGTCCTGACGGGCGATACGCTGTTCGTCGACTCGGTCGGCCGTACCGAACTGCAGTTCGGCAACAGTGACGCCGACGCCGGTGCCAGACTGCTCTACGAGTCGCTTCACAGGACGCTGCTAGCCGAACCCGACTCAGTCACCGTCTTGCCGGGCCATTTCTCCATCGGAGCCGACGGGACGACCGACGTGACCCCCGGTGAACCCGTCTCGACGACCATCGGCCAGGTGCGCACAGAACTCGAACTGCTAAACGTCGACCGCGAGACGTTTGTGCGCCAACTCACCGCCGCCCTCCCCGAGAAGCCGCCGAACTACGAGCGGATCATCGATATCAATGTCGGCCGGGCCGCCGCCGATGAGGCGGCGACGACAGAACTGGAACTCGGCCCAAACAACTGCGCGGCGACCGGGGACTAAATCCTATCACCCTAGCCTTGACGCGCAGGTCAAGGCCGTCTACCCCGACCGCGGCTTCTACAACAGCACCTGCCTCGAGCTGCTATACGCGCACAACTACGCTTACGTAATGCCGATCGTCAAGTGGGATGAGACGATTCAAGACACACTCAGCAGCGGCTGGAGTCGCGTGATTGAACACGAACTCGCTGGGCAGGTAACGTTCCCCCCGAGAAAGCCCGAATGGGTGAACCTCTGTTTCACGCGCTGGCGTCCCGAATCACTAGATCGAGGATCCCAGCAGTGATGGCAGCGGTGTGAGTGCGTAGACGAGGGAGCTAAGCGCCGTCGAGCCGGCGGCTCTTAGTGCTTGACCGATTTTGAAGCCGGAACACACCTGCCAAGTTTCGTCTAACTGTGTCGGGCCACCGACCGTCCGTGAAACGCTCCCAAACGGTCGGAAAGCCGTGGATGTGATCGTGAGAAACGCATCCCAGGTCTATGACTGGGACATGTGACCGCCGTGTTTCCGGTACCAGACACGCTCGCCGACGGGTGACGCCCCCTCGTCGATATCCAGCCGACGCAGGAACAGGTCGCGAACGGCCAGCGTGACGACGAGGTCTATCGTCTCGCCTTCCTCGTGGGTGACCGTGACGACACAGTGGCCGTCCCGCTCTGTGACCGACGCGATAGTCCCGACCGACCACCGATCACGGTGGTGGGCGGGCTCCCGTGCGTGAATGCGGTCGTGACTCATGGTGGGGGAGTCAGACGTCACCTGGGGCTGTCCCATCGCCGGCCGCGACGGGCTGTCGGTCGCGTTCCGCCAGTGGCTCCTCGATGCCGAGTAGCGTTGCGCTCTCTGACCAGAGCCGCCGGGAAGCCTCGCTGTCCCGGGCGGCCTCCGAGGGGGTGCGCGGCTGCTGGTTCGTGAAGTACCGCCCGGATACCTCCGCAGCGCGTGGCGAGACGGCGACGAACAGGATCTCTGCGGCCCCGTCGGCGACGGACGTCACCCCGGGGACCGCTTCGAGTCGCTGGAACAGGCCTGGGAGCGGGCCAGGGAGGAACCGACTGAACCCACTCCCCGGAATCGCGCCCGGGTGGATGCTGTTGGAGGTGACCTCGCGATCGGTTGCGTCGAGTCGTCTGGCGAGTTCGGCCGCGAAGAGGACGTTCGCGAGTTTCGAGTGGCTGTATGCGTTGAATCCGGTGTATCGATCGGCGCCCCGGACCCGGTCCAGATCCAGCGAGACCCCCTTGTGAGCGTCGGAGGCAGTCGTGACGATCCGGGCGCCCTCGCGGAGGTGATCGAGCAGGTCGGCCGTCAGCAGGTACGGCGACAGGTGATTGACGTGGAAGGTGTACTCGACGCCAGCGTCGGTCAGCCCCCCGTTCCGGAACAGCCCGCCGGCATTGTTGACGAGGAGGTCGAGCCCCTCGGTCTCTCCGCGCACAGCGCTCGCGAGCTCCCGGACCGCCTCGAGATCCGCGAAGTCTGCCTGAACGAACGTCGCGTCGGCGCCAGTCCGGGAGAGTTCCTCGACCACCGCCGCGCCGGCCTGTGGGTCCCGGCCGTGGACGACGACGTCCGCGCCGAGTCGGCCGAGCGCCAGCGCGGCGGCGCGGCCGATTCCGCTCGTCGACCCCGTGACCAAAGCCTGTAGTCCGGTACAGTCGACGTCGGACACACCCGCGAGGGTTTCTGGGAGTTTACTCATTACGTGTTACAGGAGGTCGACAGCCAAAATACCATCACCTCGGCCCGAAGCACTGTGGGTCGCCAGAGGCACCTCGCCCTCAGTTCCCGGAGTCGTGTAACATCTGTTTCATCTGGTCCAGCTTGAGGTAGACGGCGAGACCAAGTATCGTCGCCGGCCACAGCCCGACGAACTGCCCTCGCTGTTTTTCACCACGGACGTAGTAGTAGTACAGGGCGAGCGCAACGGAGCCCATCGCTGCCATCGCCCCGGGGCCGAGGCCGCTCTCGTCCAGTTCTCGTGCTACTCCTGTCGGTTCGTCAGTTGATTCATTCATAGGTGAGCTAGCACTCGGAAGTGGATTAATGGTCGGAATTTTGATATCCAGGCGGTTTTTGATTAAGTGGGTAACTCTTCCTAGCGGTGGTCGAGAGGGACGCCCGTTCGGCACTTCGAACCCGTACCCGTGCGAGAACAAACGCGTAAGGCCACAACACCACAACGGGGTGCATGCGAACGACAGTCACCGAACACGCCGGTCTCCTGCTCGCCCGGATCGAGGACGACGAGTTCGTGTTCGAGGTGAACTTCGAGACGATCGAACCCACTGACGTGACACTTCGCTTCCGTCGCGACGGCGAGAAAGTCGGCAGCATCTACAACGACGACGGGACCGAGAAGACGATGGCACGGCTGACGACGGCCCGGGAAGGGGACGACTTCATCGGCGTTCGCGTGCCGGAGGAGTTCGTCTCGGAGGTCCTGATAGCAGCCGTCGAGACGGGGCGCGTCACCGACGAGTCGGCCGCCGAGGGCTACCGGCTGCGCGTCCTCTGATCGCGAGTCTCGTAGGAAGTAAGAGCGTCTCCTCGTGAAATCGAGCCCCCGTAGCCGGTCAGGGAGCGTCCAGTTCCCGGCCGGTTACAATACTCCAAGTGGCGTCAGCGCTGGACCGCCAGGACGGGTGTATCGCCGGCCTGGATGACTTGCTCGGTGACACTGCCGAAGATGACTCGCCCGGCGCCACCCCGGGCACGGGTGCTCATGACCGCGAGGTCGGCCCCGATCTCTGTCGCGTACTCCGTGATGACCCGGGTGGGGCTTCCGAACTCGACGGCGACGGTCGCGTCCACGCCCTCGGGGGCGTGCTCCTCGACGAGCTGTTCGGCTGTTGCCGTCCGCTCGC
>JAZKST010000107.1:0-5074 GCA_036625905.1 Haloarculaceae archaeon | reverse complement strand
ACATGAAGATCAGCGCCAACCAGATGGGCGAGGCCATCGCCCACCGCATCACCCGCGAGTTCGGCGGGTCGGTCTCCTCGGCGGAGACGCTCGTCACCGAGGACAGCGACGGCAACGAGGTCTACCGCGTCACGTTCGTCGCGCGGCTCCCCCCCTACACGCCGGGGGACGTCGTCGACCTCGACGACGGCGACGGGCCGGTGCTCGTCACCTCCGCGCACGGCAACCTGAAGGGGGTTCGCCTGGAGACGGGCGCGCGCTACGAGGCGACCCACGAGGAGGGCCTCGACCCCGAGGCCAGGAAGCTCGGCACCCGCGAGGACGCCATCGAGACCACAGTGGTAACCGTCGAGGACGACCGCTCGGTACAGGTACTCGACCCGGAGACCTACGAGGCGAAAACCATCCCCCGACCCTCGTTCGCGGACCCGGACGCCGAGACGCTCCCGGTCCTCCGCTCGCGGGCGGGGCTGCACGTCCTGCCGCGGACGGGGACAGACCCCGGGGACCCGGAGGACCCGGAATGACCGGCCGCGAGCCCCCGACGGACGAGTCCGACCCGACAGTCCCGGTCGACGCCACGGACGGGTCCCGCCACCTCAGTCTCGCCGCTCGGGTCGAGAAGCCGAGGTCGGAGGCGGCCGTCGAGTCCCTCCGCGAGGAGGGGGTCTACGACGACGCGCGGAGCGTCGCGGAGCACGACGAGGGGACCGTCGCGATCCCGGTCACCGAGCCTCCGACGGGGACCGAGGTGCTGGAGACCCTCGTGCTCGACCTCCCCGCCCGAACGCGGGGTCTCCGCGACGTGCTCCGCGAGAGGGGGTGGGACGAGGCGGAACTCGACCGCGCGCCGGGCTCGTGGGCCGTCGTCGGGACCGTCGTGCTCGTGAAGGTCGGCGACGCGCCCCGTCCCGAGGAACTCGGCGAGGCGCTCCTCTCGCTCCACGGCGAGGCCGACACCGTCCTCGCGCGCGGTGGCGTCTCCGGGCGGACCCGGGAACCCGACGTCAGGGTGCTCGCCGGCGAGGGCGACACCGAGACCGTCCACACCGAGCACGGCACCCGGTACGCGCTCGACCTCGCGGCGGTGATGTTCGCTCCGGGGAACGAGGCCGAGCGCGCCCGGATGGGCGAGATAGTACAGGAGGGCGAACGCGTGTTCGACATGTTCGCCGGTATCGGCTACTTCACGCTCCCGATGGCCCGCGCCGGCGCCGAGGTGACCGCCGCCGAGGTGAACCCGACGGCGTTCCGCTACCTCGCCGAGAACGCCGTCCTAAACGGCGTCGAGGACCGTCTATCGGCGTTTCGGGCCGACTGCCGCGACGTCGAGGTGGAGGACGCGGACCGCGTCGTGATGGGCTACTACGACGCCCACGAATACCTCGACTCGGCGCTCGACGCGCTCGGCCCTGGCGGGGTCGTCCACCTCCACGAAGCGACGCCCGAGGCCGAACTGTGGGAGCGGCCCGTCGCCCGGCTCCGCGAGGCCGCCGACCGGCACGGCCGCGGGGTCGAGGTGCTCGATCGACGGGTCGTGAAGTCCCACAGCCCGGGCGTGGAGCACGTCGTCGTGGACGCGCGGATGGATTGATGCAGGTCGTCGGGAGAACGCACAGGTCCGCCGTCGCGATGATCGGATCCGGTTCCGGACGGCACACACCGGGAGTCCGTCCGAGGGTATAACACCTCCAGGTCGGAACCCCGTGCCAGCCACATGACCGGGACGGGTCGGGAAGAGGGATGGTGGGCGCTCTTCGCGGGACAGTACTGGGCCGCGTGGGTCCTCAGCGGGGTGGGCCTCGCGCTCGCCGGGCCGTCGCTGTGGTACCTCATAGTCGTCAAGGCGTTCTACATCGGCACCACCCTGGGATCCGGCCCGACGGCGCTGGTCCTGAGCGTCATCGAGGTGGGTCTGCTCGCCGCCGGCGGGGGCGCCATCGGCGGCCTCCTCGTCGGCGTGTCGACGGTGTGGGAGACCGCCGGGGCCGAGCAGGTCAAACAGCAGCGCGACACGCTCCTGTTCGTCAACGAGATCCTCCGACACAACGTGCTCAACGGGATGCAGGTCGTCCTCGGGAACACCGGCCTGCTCCGCGAACACACGGATCGGGCGGGCCAGCCCCTCCTCGCCACGAACGAGCGACGCGCGGAGACCGTCGTCGAACTCGTCCAGAACGTCCGGACGCTCGTGCGGTCCGTCTCCGGTGAGGTCCCCTGCGGGGCGGTCCCGCTCTCGTCCGTGCCTCGGGCGGAGGTGGCGTCGATCCGGACCACCCATCCGTCCGCGTCGGTCAGGGCCTCGGTCTGTACCTGGTGGACACGCTCGTCGACCGGTACGGCGGGGACGTCCGTTTCGAGGACAACGACCCGAGCGGGACGGTCGCCGTCGTGGAACTGCCGTACCCGTCCTGACGCTGTCGGTCGTGGGAACACGACGTAGCGATGCCGGTCCCGCGGGGGTCGGTGACCTCCGGGCCACGCACCCACACCGACGGAGGGACAGGCTTTAGCCCTGCGCGGAACTCTCTCGACCGAACCGTGTCCGTCAGTCGGTCGGTCGCCGTCCTCGTCTGCTGGACCCTCCTCCTCGGGGCCGCGGTCCCGCCGGTCGTCGCCGGGGGTACCGCCACGACGGCCGGCGTAGGGGGGCAAGCGGTCGCCCTCGCGGGGGACGTGGCTCCGAGGCCCGCTGCGATCGTAACCGTCCGGGCGAACAACACGACGACGGTCGTCAGACATCGGAACCCCGATCAGCGCGACGAGGACGGCGACCTCGCGGCCGTTCGGGCACACCTCGCGAGGGAGATGGGCGAGACCATCGTCGACTGCTCGCGGGCGGTCGGCGTCGGGGAGTTCGATCCCTGCGAGGAGCTGAACGGGAGCTACGACGACGCCCTGTCGAAGTACGTCGAGGTGTCCCGCGAGACGGCGGACGACGGGGACGACGGCGCCGCCCGGGAGTTCCGGCGGGCTCGGAACGACGGGCGACAGTACGCCCGAACGGTCCGGGAGTTCCGCGAGACCCACGAGGAGTACCGCGAGGCGCGGGCCAACGGGAACACCGCCCGGGCGCGGGAGAAGGCCCGCGAGCTCCGGGAGCTCTCCGAGGAGGCGGACCGGGCCGGCGGGAACCTCTCCCGATCGCTCCGGAACGTGACACGGAGCGGGACCGACGCCAACGCGGCCGGCCGGGCGGTCGACGAGAGCACCGAGAACGTGACGCGGACGGTCGAGGGGATCGAGGGGGAGCTGTTCGTCGCGACGGAGACGACCGCCCGGGTGCGGACCCCGGCCGGCTCCTTCCTCGACCCGCCGGTGGTGACCGGCCGGGTGACGACGGCGAACGGGACGGCGGTCCCGGATACCCGGGTCGGGCTGTCCCTGGTCGCGAACGGGAGCACGGAGAACCGCACACGGACTTGGACGCGGACGAACGCCACGGGACACTACCGGCTCGTCTACCGCCCCGTGACAGTCCCCACCGGCCCGGGCTCGTTCGCCGTCCGACTCCTCCCGGCGCTGGAGTCGCCGTACCTCCCGTCGAACGCGACGGTACGCCTCCGCGTCGAACAGACCGACGCGGACCTCGCCGTAACGTCGTCGCCGGCGAGCGCGGCCTACGGCGACGGGTTCCGCGTCCGGGTGCGGGTGACGGCCGACGACCCGGACGGCGGGGACGTCCCCGTCGAGCGGCTCCCGGTCGTCACGCGCGTCGGGGAGTTCCAGATCGGTTCGGGCACGACCGGCGAGGGCGGCATGGCCGTCCCCGACGGGCGGTTCCCCGCCGCGATCCGGACGGGCGGGCGGACGCTCGTCGTCGGGTTCGAGGAGACCGACCGGGCCGTATCCCCGACGACCGAGACGGTCGGACTCGACGTCCGGGAGACGGCGACGACGATCGAGGCGACCGTCCGGCGGACGACGCCCCGGAGCGTCCTCGTTGAGGGACGGCTCACGACCGCCGACGGCCGGCCGTTGAACCGGCGGGCGATCGGTGTCAGCCTCGCGGGGCGCTCGCTGGGGACGCTCCGAACGGACGAGAACGGGTCGTTCGAGGGGAACCTCACGGTACCGGCGGCTGTGCTTCCCGTGGAAGGATCGGTCGAACGGACCGTCCGTGTCGTCCACACCGGATCGGGCCGGAACCTGGGCTATACCGAGACGAACGTGACGGTGACGATTCCGTCGGCTGGCGCGGCGTCGGACCTCCCGCTCGACGGCACCACTCTCCCGCTCGCGCTCGTCGCGCTCCTCGTGGCGGTCGGAGGCGCTGTGGTCCTCGTCCGGCGACGGGGCGTCGACGCGGAACGGTCCGGTCACCAGGAGGTCGGGTCGGGTGGAACGACGGTGCCGTCGGAGTCGGGCGTCGACCCGGAGAGAGCACTCGAGGCGGTCAGAGAGGCGATGGACGTCGGCGACTACGACCTCGTGACCACGGCCGGCTACCGGGCGGTCCGGCGCGCGCTCGCCGACCGGGTCGCCGCTGGTCCGGACGCGACCCACTGGGAGTTCTACGGCGCGTGTGCGGCCGAGGGGATCGACCCGGAGCGGCTCGAGGCGGTCCGCCGGCTGACCGAGCGGTTCGAGCGGGTGGCGTTCGCCCCCGAGGACGCCTCGCGGTCGACCGCGGCTGCCGCACTCGCCGAGGCGGAGGCGGTGCTCGGGCACCCGTCCGACGGAGGCAGGGACGGCGAGGACGGCGGGGACGGAGCCGGCGGGTCGACCGCCGCCGGGGCGTCCCGGCACGGACCGTCGTAACGACACGGCGATGCTCGCCGGGAGACGGCCTCGGTGAAGGACCGACCGACCGGTTTTTGTCCGTCACCGCCCTGCGGGCTCCTGATGGCCACACCGCGACCCTCCGAGACCGACCGGTCGTGGGCAAGCGCCGACGCCGACCTGGTCGCCGCCGTCGCGCTGACGCTGTCGGCGGTCCTCGCGACGCTCGTCCCACCACTCGCGGACACGCCGCTCCGGGCGGTCTTCGGGTTCGGGTTCGTCCTCCTCGTTCCGGGGTACGCGCTCGTCGCGGCGCTGTTCCCCGGTAGCGCGGCCGGGGGCCGCGAGGACG
>JAZKST010000106.1:0-5078 GCA_036625905.1 Haloarculaceae archaeon | reverse complement strand
AGGCCTACCACCCACGGGGGTTTAGTGGTTACCGTCCGTTCGGGACAGGATCGAAACTACCACCCAGGAAGTGATTTGTGTGGAGGGAGTGACGAGCGTGCATGGAGACCGACTCGGACGACGTCATCGTCGCTCACGAGGGGGGCCGTGCCACGGTCACGCTCGATCGGCCGGGGAAGCTGAACGCGCTGACAGGCGAGATGTTCGCGGCGCTCGGCGGGGCGTTCGAGTCGTTCGCCGAGGACCCGCCGAGCGTCGTCACGGTTCGGGGTGCCGGAGGGAACCTCTCGGCCGGTGTGGACATGTCGGGCGTACCGGGGTGGGCCGAGGACCGGCCGCTCGCGGTTCGCGACGAACTCGAGTCGGTCCACGACGCGATACGGGCCATCGAGGACCTCGACGCGCCCGTCGTCGCCGCCTGCGAGGGCCACGTCCTCGGCGGTGGACTGGAGCTCGCGCTCGCGTGTGACATCCGCGTGGCGGCGCCCGACGCGACGTTCGGCCTGCCCGAGTCAAAGATGGGGCTCGCGATGGACGTGGGCGGGGCACAGAAGCTCCCCGGGATGGTCGGCGAGGGGCTGACGAAGTACCTCGTGATGACCGGCGAGTCCATCGGCGCCGAGCGGGCCCTCCAGTCGGGGCTGATCGAGGTGCTCGCCGAGGACGGGGAGTTCGCGGCCGAACTGGCGACCCTCGAATCGTCGCTGGCCGAGAAGCCGACGTACGTCCACGGCCTGGCCAAGCGGCAGATACACGGCGTCCGACCGGACGTCGAGACGGGAATGGCACTCGCCGTCCACCACGCCATCGCGGCCTACCACGAGGACGAGACGATCGAGCGCGTGCGGGGGTTCCTCGGCGAGGACGCGGACACGGACGCAGACGAGTAGTCGCGGGGAGGATCCACGACCCACCCCACCGGGGCGTGGCTCACTCGATCCGCTCGACCTCGAACCGGAGATCGCCGATCCCGTCCCCCTCGTCGGTCTCGACTACCCCCCGGACCCGTTCGCGGGCGTCCCGACGGGAACTCGCGAGGACGACGAGCCCGTCGACCGCGTCGTCGCCGCTCGCCCGGTAGGCGTCGAGCTCGCCGTCGAACTCCGTCGCGTACGTCCGGAGGGTCCCACGGACCCTCCGTTCGAGCTCCGCGAGGTCGCACTCGCCGGCCTCGAAGGCCGCGAGCGCCTCCTCGACGTTCCGTATCGCGGAGATGCGATCCATCGTCACGCTCCCTCGCTGGCGGGTCGGTCACTCCCCGTCGCGGCGCCCGTCATCGACCGACAATCGGCGGCGGTGACGCATAAATCCCGCTGCAACTCGCGCGGCGACGCGGGCCCGTGTCGTACGGGCGGTCGTTCGACAGGGGCGTCGTTCGACAGCGACGACAGGACTATGACGCGTCCGGGTCACCGACGGACGATGGAGCCGTCCGGAGTCCGGGAGTACGGCACGGGGCCGTGGGTGGTCGTCGCGCTCGGGGCGGCCCTGCTGGCGGGGTTCCTCGTCAACTTCTGGTACGAGCTCGGGAACGTCACCGGGCGGGTCTTTCCGGTCCTGGCGGTGACGCTCGGGGTGACGCTCTCGCTCGCGGTCGGGTACGCCGGCCTCCACCTGCGTGCGGCGGGACTGGGTCCGAGGGCGAACCGCCGTGTCGCCGGATGGACCCTCGCCGGGGTCGCCGTCGGCCGCTACGCAGCGAGGGCGACCCACGAGGCGCGGGAGGCGCGACGGGCTCGGGACGCCTTCGAGTTCATCAACGGGATGCTCAGACACGAGCTGCTCAACGGCGTCAACGTCATCCGGGCCTACGCGGACGAGCTCGCCCGGCGGACCGACGGTGGCGAGCAGGAGGCCGCCGCCGACGTCGAGGCGATCCGGGGGCCGGCGAACCACCTCGCGGACCTCGTCTGCACGATACGGCCCGCTGCGGAGGCGTTCGCCTCGGAGCGGTCCATAGAGCCAGTCGATCTCGGTGCCGTCCTCCGGGACCGGTTCGAGACCACACGCGCGGCCCGACCGAGCGTCGAGCTCGAGGCCGATATCGACCCGGGCGTACACGTCGAGGCGAACGAGGCGCTCGACAACGTGTTCGCGAACCTGTTGAACAACGCGATAGAGCACAACGACACCCCCGACCCGCGCGTGACGGTCACGGTGGAGGCCGACGAAAGGACCGCCACGGTCCGGGTCGGCGACGATGGCCCCGGAGTCCCCGACGACCGCAAGGAGGCGGTGTTCGAGCCCCGAACCGGGAGCGACCACGGGTTCGGCCTCTACCTCGTCCGAACGCTCGTCGCCTCCTATGGGTGAGAGATACGCGTCGAGGACAACGAGCCACGGGGGAGCGTCTTCGTCGTCGAACTGCCCCGGAGCCCCGCTCCTGACTCCGGACCGCGGGACGGTCGATCGGGGTCGGGAGGGAGACGGACGACCGCACTACACCACCCGCAGGTGGTCGGTCTGTGGCTCGTAGATGTCCCCCTTGTTCTTGAGCTTCTGGATCTCGTGTTCCACCTTCGAGCGGTCGATGCCGGCCTGCTGGGCCCGGTCGATGACCTCCTCGAACGGCGCACCCCGCTCGTACTCGTCCTGGAGCTCCCGGATGATCCCCTTGACGTTCTTGATGCGGTCGCGCTGGGACTTCGAGGTGCCGGCCTCGACCATGTCCGCGTCGAACTCCCCGGTCTCGGGGTCCATTCCCACGTCCTCCAGCGAGGAGCGGACGATCTCGATGACGCGGTCGGTGTCCTCGGTGGTCACCGTATCGGAGAGCCGGATGCGTGCCGAGGCCTCGGCCAGCCTGACCAGCGCCTCCAGTTTCCGTGCGGTGACCGGAACCGGCGCGTCGTCACCCTCCCCCTTCCCCCGGAGGGTCACGTAGAACTCCCGGATGGCCTCCTTTGCTTCCTCGGTCATCGTCGGGTAGCACTCGCGCTTTGCGAACGCGACGTACTTGCGGAGCAGGTCGGCCTCGATGGCCGGCTCGACCTCCTCGGTGACGCTGTCGACCTCCTCCTGGGAGACGTTCGACGTGGCGACGTTCGTGCGGTGGGTGTGGAGCTCGCCCGCGAAGTTCGTCTTGATGATGTGTTCGGCAAGGTTCCGGTCCTTCTCCGGGTCGGGCTTGTCCGTGATGGTGAAGATGAGGTCGAACCGCGAGACGAGTGCCGGCTCGAGGTCGATCTGCTCGGCGATGGGTTCGTACTCGTCGAACCGACCGTACTTGGGGTTGGCCGCGCCGAGCAGCGAACACCGGGACTTCAGGGTGGCGTTGATCCCGGCCTTTGAGATGCTGATCTCCTGCTGCTCGAGCGCCTGGTGCATGGCCGACCGATCGTCGCTGGACATCTTGTCCAGTTCGTCGATCGCGGCGATGCCCTGGTCGGCAAGCACGAGCGCACCCGCCTCCAGCGTCCACTGCTGGCCGTCGCCGAAGTCGTCGCGCACCGCCGCTGCGGTCAAACCGGCCGAGGAGCTACCCTTCCCGGAGGTGTACACCGACCGCGGAGCTAAGTTTCGGATGTACTGGAGGAGCTGTGAGTTGTGGGAGACGACGTTGTTCGTGAGGTAGTTGTGCGTCCCCTCTATCTCGAGGTCGTACACCCAGTCGTTGTCCGGTTCGACGCGCTCGATGGATTCGATGCGGTCCCATCCGAGATCGTCGTGGGCCAGGGTCCGAAGCGATCGGAGAGTCGAGTCCACGTCGACACCACCGTCGGCAGCGAGACCGTCCCTCGCGGCCGCCTCGAACGTATCGAGGACTGTGTGGAAGCTCTGCCGACTCGGGTTCCGATCACCGCGTTCGTAGTGCTGGTAGGTACTCCGCGGGAGTCCGCACTGGGCCTGCGTGAGTCCGAGGGCTTCGCGGGTTTCGCGCAGTTCGTGACCGACGTCGGGAACCACGTCACGGTTCGTGTTCGCGTCGGCGTCGGCCGTCGTCCGGGCAGCGTTCCGCTTGCGTTCGGTGACGAACCCGATCCTCTCGACGTACTGGGCGAAGTCGGAGCCGCTCACTCGGAGTCGGTAGCTACCACCTGCCTTTGGTCGGAGCTGTGATCCGATACTGAACGACAGCAGAAGGCTGCGGACGGCTTCGAGTAGATCGCGACTCGTGGAGGAGATGCTAACCTCGCGCTGTTTCGGCGAGACTGTCCCCTCCGCGTCGACGAGCGCCCGGAGGAACCCCCGCTTGACCGGCCGGGTCGCTCGCATCACCGCGTCGGGGACGCGCTGGTGCCCGGAGCCGTCGAGAATTGCCGGTTCGAGCGCTTCGAGGAAACTGACTAGTTCGCTGGACGAACAGACGATCTCCCTGGCCGTCTTCCCGGTATGGCGCGCGCGTTCGGTGTAGTTCACTCCGAGACGGTCGAGTCCGTCCGCAACGTCGTCCAGTATCTCGCGGTCGTTGTTCGTGATGTAGACGGTGCCACTTCCGGACTCGTGTTTCTGCACGTAGCCCTCCGCGACGACGTACCCGAGGAGTCGGGCGAGCCCCGGAGTCATCCGGTCGGGGACGTCCAGACGGATGGCGTTCCTGGACTGCGAGCGGCGAACAGAGACGTCGATCGAGTCGTCGCCGGTGACCGGGAGCGACCGCGGCACGGCGACGAACTGACCCGCCTCGAGATCCTCGGCGACTGTAGCATCGGTGCTGCCGTCCCTGGCCACGAACAGTGGATGTGAGGGCGTCACCTCCACATGTCGGCCGCTCTCGGTCCGTACCCGGTAGAGATGGCCGGGGGCCTCGCGCTTCCACACCTTCGTCGCCCGGCGCGTCGTCAGCGATCCATCGGCGGCCATCGACGGAACCTCGAAGTCGATCTCGTCCCAGACGCCGTCGTCGACGGGCTTCGGGTGGTCGAGGTTCGACTCGACTAGGTCCCGTATTCGAACTTCCGACCCGTCCGATAGTGTCACTTTTGTGTCTCCTTCGACGCATTTGCCCGTACCCGGATCGCCTATCAAAAGCATGTGGAGGTCCCCCCGTATCCGCGATTTGTCGGGGAGTTCCTTGCGGACCCCGGAGAACAGCTGCATGATGATGGCGAGCTTCTCCTCGCGGTAGCCGTAGATGG
>JAZKST010000105.1:0-5180 GCA_036625905.1 Haloarculaceae archaeon | reverse complement strand
AGTCCGGCAACGGCTACCCGAGCGCCCGCGAGGTCATCGAGGCCGTCACCGAGCGGACGGCGTGGACGCTCAACAACTCGAAGGAGATCGAGATGGCACAGGGGCTCTCGGCGGACATCAAGACCCAGACGGATTAGTCCCAGTAAACTACCCCGGCCCTACTCCGGCGCTTCGCGCCTCCGTTGAGGACGGGGCTTTCCGTGGATTTCCGCACGTTCGGTCCCCTCCCCGTGCATGGGCGTGGCGCGGTTCACGTCGGCAGGTCAGGCACACGGAGGGGATTCCTGCGTGGTGTTCTTACCCGTGGTCTGCGTCCGAAGCCGACTCACCCGACGTTACCTCCCGGTGTTCTCGGCCACATCGAGGTGGCGTCACAGTCCCCGAGTTCAGGGCCGGTCTACGCCGGCCCCTGTACCGGGTCCGTTTTGGCCCCGATACAGTACCGGCCACTGCAGTATCATGTTTCAAAACTGTTTCGACGTGCTTCCTCCCCTCCCTGCTCGCGCCGTCGGCGCTCGCTGAGGACGGGGCATCCGCGCTACCGTTTGAGTCGACTGCATGCCCACGAACAGGACGAAGAACCCCCGGAACAGCACCGGGATCACGACCGTCGCCAGTAGCCGACTCATGTTATAAAACCATGTACTCGAAAAAACAAGTATTCCCGTGGACGGAGCCGTCGTACCGCACTCTCGGGGGCAGCATCGAACCAACATATTCAGTAGGGGGTGCCGGTTACACGCGTACATGAGCGCAGAGGACTCGGTGAGCCGACGCGGGTTCCTGCGGACGGCCACCGGCGCGGCGGCGGTGGCCGGCGCGGCGGGCACGGGTGCCGGGACCGCGGCCGGACAGAGCACGACGGAGGTCGTCGTCGGCCCGGACGGGAACCTCGTGTACGAGCCGGCGACGGTGAACGTGGCCCCCGGAGACACGGTGCGCTTCGTCTGGGAGTCGGACAACCACAACATCGTCGTCGAGAGCCAGCCCGAGGACGCCGCCTGGGAGGGCACCGAAGGTGACGCGAACACCCTCTACAACACCGGCCACGAGTACGAGTTCACGTTCGAGGTGGAGGAGACGTACTCGTACTTCTGTCAGCCCCACCGGACGGCCGGGATGGTCGGCGAGGTCGTCGTCAGTGAGGGTGGCGGTGGCGACGAAGGAGACGGTGGCGGAGGGGGTGGCGGCGGTCCACCGCAGATCCCCGAGAGCGCCCGCACCCTCGGGCTCGCGACCGCCTTCGGAATGCTCTCGACGCTCGGACTCGCCTACTTCTTCATGAGGTACGGCGGGGACTACGGACGCGAAGAGGAGTAACGGCACGTTCGGGCGCACTCGGAGACCTTCGTACGGGAACGGGCTCCGACGGTCCGTACGGACCCTCGGAGGACCGCCACCGAGTCTATCTATCCTCGAAGCGATACGGCTGTCGAAACGTACATATGAGTATCGTATTCAATATTTGGGTCAATAGAATGCCGGACGTACGGTTACGGACCGAACCGGAGGCGCGGAGGCCACCAATGCCGGACGGGTTCGAGGACGAGGGGGCGCGTGGCGGCTCCGTCTCGATTACTACGGGGACCTGATCGAGGAGGTGACGGGCATCGAGGTGGTCGACGGGCTTTCGAACCGGGAGCTGAAGACGATCCAGGTCCGCCTCGAGGGGTGCATCGAGGGCTACGAGCGCACCGGTCGCTGTGCGTGCGACGACTTCGGGCGGTACGAACGCGTGGACTCGATCCGAACGGTCCGCGAACTCGCGCAGTTCTTCCAGCGGCTCGTCGAGATCCGGATCGAGGGGGACGGACACGTCAGGTGATCGCGGCCGCCGTCCGTACGAGCGATCGCGGGGTCGTGCGTGCCCGTCTCCAGTCCACCTCGGAACTCGACGGATCCGGCCGCCGATCCCAGCGAGTCCCGGCGACCCGACGGAGACGAAGCACGCACGACCCCATCATACGACGTCCGGAGAGGAGCGTATCTCGAGGTGGACGTCCCGGGATTCCCCCTCGAGGTCGGCGACGATGCGCCGGACGACCCGCTCGGCCTCCGCCTGTATCCTGGGCTTGACCTTCTCGATGACCCACGAGAGGCTGACGAACACGGGGAGGTTGAGCGCGTTCGAGTTCGCGGTCTCCGGCCGGAAGTCGACGCGCAGGCCCACCCGCGAGGCGGTCTCGCGGTCCGGGGGAGCCTCCTCTGGGACCTCCTCGACGGTCCAGTGGCCCGCGGCGTCGATGTCCTTGACGATCAGCCAGTCGATGCGGTCGGGCGGGTCGACCGCATCGACGCGCGACCGGGCGGTGTACCGGAGCTTCCACCACTCGAAGGTGAGGTCGTACTCCGTGCCCGGCCCGCCGCCGCCGTGCTGGCGGACCTCGGTCAGGTGCTTCGAGTACCTGGCGTACCGCGGGAAGTCGATGAGGAACTCGTACACGTCCTCGGGCGGGAGGTAGACGACGGTGCTGACCTCCACTGCGTCCCGGCTCACGGCCCTCCGTTCGGGCGGTCGGAACCTGAAGCTTCCGGGGCCGGCAGGCCGGACCGACCGTGTTCGAGCGCCCGACCGTCTCGATGACGAGGATCCCTATCAGTCGCCGCCACGTCCGTGGGTTGATATAGGACGGCGACACAGCCCGTGGTATGCTCGAGGGCGTGAACGTCGCACTGGGCGTGTCGGGGTCCATCGCCGCGGTGAAGACGGTCGAACTCGCCCACGAACTTCGGCGGGAAGGCGCGTCGGTCCGCGCGGTGCTGAGCGAGGCGGCGACGGGTATCGTCCACCCGTGGGCCGCCGGGTTCGCCACCGGGAACGACGTCGTCACGGAGCTCACGGGCCGCGTCGAGCACGTCGAGCTCTGCGGGCGCGAGGGGTGGGCGGACGTCCTCCTCGTCGCACCGGCGACCGCCAACACCGTCGGGAAGATGGCCGCCGCCATCGACGACACGCCCGTCACGACGACCGCCACCACGGCGCTCGGGGCGGACGTGCCGGTGGTGGTCGCGCCCGCCATGCACGAGCCGATGTACGACCATCCCGGCGTCCTCGCGTCCATCGAGCGGCTGGAGGAGTGGGACGTGACGTTCGTCGATCCCCGCATCGAGGAGGGGAAGGCGAAGATCGCCGCCGAGACCGACGTCGTCACCGAGACGGCCCGCCGGGCGACGCCGAACCCCCTACAGGGTCGGACGGTCGTGGTCACCTCCGGCGCGACGAGCGAGCGGATCGACCCAATACGGGTGCTGACGAACCGCGCTTCCGGGAGGACCGGCCGGGCGGTCGCCCGGGCCTGCCACGTCTCCGGTGCGGAGGTGGTCCTCGTCCACGACGGGCCCGAGGTGAGGTACGCGGACGTTCGACAGGTCGAGACGGCCGCCGAGATGCTGGACGCGGTGTCGGCGACCATCGAGGACCGAGGGGGCGACGTGCTCGTCTCCGCGGCGGCCATCTCGGATTTCACCGTGGAGGCGAGCGGGGAGAAGATCAAGTCGGGCGCGGCGCGGACCCTCGAACTGACGCCGACGCCGAAGCTCATCGACACGGTCCGCGAGGCCCACCCCGACCTCGCCATCGTCGGGTTCAAGGCAGAGACGGAGGGCGGGGAGTCGGCGCTCGTCGAGCGGGCCCGCGAGACGCTCGAACGGGCCGGGCTGGCGTTCGTCGTCGGCAACCACGCCGACGTGATGGGCGGGGAGGAGACCCGGGCCGTGCTCGTCCGGGCAGACTCGACCCGGGAGTTCGAGGGCCCGAAGCCGGACCTGGGGGGGGTGGTGGCCGAGGAGCTGGCAGTGGAACTGACGGAGTAGGCGAACCGATCCTGGTCTTCCTCCGGCGAGCCGGGGAGGTCGGGTCGTTGCGGAGGGACCCCGCCGAGGCACCGTCGACGTCCTCGCCCCATCGAGCGCCCACACCACCAGTGGTTCCGGGGACGCGTGTGGACGGGTTCACTTTCGGGGAAACGTTATGACAAATAGATGCCGTATGTGGGGTATGGGGAAGTACAATCGGATGGGCTGGGCGTGGTTCGGGGCGACGCTCGGGGGCTACTTGGGGGAGGGCATCGTCGGGCTACTGCTGTCCGGCGTTCCGGCGGAGGCGGGTGGGTTCCTCGTGGGAGCCTTCCTCGGCGTGCTGGCGGGGGAGACACTGACCAGTTTCTCCGTCGCGAAGGGGATCAAGGGGATGGTACTCGGCACGAAGCACGGGCTTTCTGCGAGTGCGGGCGGGTACGTCGGGCTGCTGGTGTCCAGGAACGTCCCGATGGAGGCGGTGACCGCGCTGCCGGAACTCACGGTCGCCGCTATCGGGGCGCTGGTGAGCGTGATCCTCTTCGAGATACTACTGTAGCGTACGGTCACGGCAACTCGCCCAGCCGTTCGAGCATCCCCGACAGGTCGAGATCCGTCACGGCCAGCGAGAAGCCGTCGACCCGCGCGAGCCGCGGCGCGTGCTCCCAGAGCTCCTCGGGGGTCATCCCGTGGAGGACGACGGCGCTCGGCGTGGGCGTCACCACCCGCATGGCGACGAGCGGCGACTCCCCGCGCGTGACGGCGGTGAACACGAGCGCGCGATTGGTCGACTGGCCGTAGAGCCGATAGAACTCCTCGCTGGAGAGGCGGGTGATGGCCTGGATGCTGTCGATGACGGTGTGACCGGCGATGGTCGTCGCGGTGCCCCCAGCGACCTCGACGGCGTCGATAGCGTCGTAGAACCGCGAGAGCGGGATCGTCGCGGAGTACTCGCGGAGGTCGTGGACGATGTCGGCCTCGAACCCGGCGGAGAGGACGCGGGCGTGCTGGCGGATGCGGGCCCCGCCGCGGCGCTCGTCGATGTCGAGCAGTCCCTCGACGACCCGCCGGACGAAGCCGATACCCGGCGAGTCCCGGCGGCCGCCCTCGTAGTCCGAGACGACCGACGACGAGACGCCCAGTTCGTCGGCCAGGGTCGTCTGGGCGACGTCGAACTCAGTGCGCCACTTGCGGATGGTGGCGCCGGGGTCGTCGCTCAGGGCCACCTCGCCGGCGATCTTCTCGCCGAGCTCCTTACGAGGGTCCCGCTCCCGCTCGCCCATAAGGTCCGGAGTGAGCCGACCGTCAAAACACTCCCGTTTGGGAGCCTCTCCTAAAGCTCACCGAGAACTGATAGTTTTCAGCAGACGTGCTGCATACAGCGC